>CANQCV010000030.1 GCA_947591045.1 uncultured Clostridia bacterium | reverse complement strand
TGTTTTATAGGGTGTATAATTATATGTAGTTGCCCTGATATAATACAAAGTTTTAATGTTATGAAAAATATACCAAGCAATGCTGTTATGGAAAATGATTATTGGTATATACCAAATGAATAGTTATGTGACAAATTACAATTTTAATAAATTTTAAAATTAAAGTAAAAGGGCTACCCAAAAAGAAAAAAGTATGTTATTATATATAAGTAAAAAGTTTACATACAAGAAAAATAAAAGGAGGAATTAACAATGTCAGGTCATAGCAAATGGCATAATATCCAAGCCAAAAAAGGTAAAGCAGATGCAGCAAGAGGAAAAATATTTACAAAATTAGGAAGAGAATTATTAATAGCAGTAAAAGCAGGTGGACCTGATCCGGCTGGTAATTCTAAATTAAAAGATGTTATTGCAAAATGCAAAGCTGCAAACATGCCAAATGATACAATTAATAATGCTATAAAGAAAGCAGCAGGTTCTGGAAATAGCGAAAATTACGAAGAAATTACATATGAAGGATATGGAACAAACGGAGTAGCAGTTATTGTAGAGGCAAGTACAGATAATAAAAATAGAACAGCAGCAGATGTAAGACATGCATTTGATAGAGCTGGTGGAAATTTAGGTACATCTGGCTGTGTATCATATTTATTCTCTAAAAAGGGAGTTATTGTTATAGATAGAACAACAACTAATTTATCAGAAGACGATATGATGATGTTAGCATTAGATAATGGAGCAGAAGACTTTGAGGCAACAGACGAGTGTTATGAAATTACAACAGCACCAGAAGATTTTGGTACTGTGCGTGAGGCACTAGAAAATCAAGGTCTTGAATTTTTAGAGGCAGAAATTCAAATGGTTCCATCAACATATATTACACTTGATGAAAAAGATGGAGAAAAAATGCAAAGATTAATTGATAATCTAGAAGAACTAGATGATGTCATGAATGTATATCATAATTGGGAAGAATAAATCTATAATAGGTTCTAAAAATAAGAAAAGTAGCATATATATTAATATATGCTACTTTTTTTGTAGGAGAAAACATTATGGAAGAGATTTTATCATATTTTCCATTACATATTAAAAATGATTTAGCAAAATTTGATTTAAGACTTTTAGAAGAAATTAGAATAAGAAATATGCAACCAATTTTTCTAAAAATAGGACAAGATGAATTGCAAACAAATTGTATTGTGGGTACAGAGGAGATTTTGCAGATATTGCAAAAAATTTGTGATAATTCTATTCATACATATCAAAGTCAAATTTGTAATGGATATATTACTATTAAAGGCGGACACAGAATAGGAATTACAGGAAATATTGTAGTAAAAGATGGACAAGTTATTAATATTTCACATATTTATAGCCTAAATTTTAGAATCGCAAGACAAATTATAGGGTGCAGTAACTCTATTTTGCAGTATGTGCTAGATACGAAAAATAATACAATTTATAATACGATTATTGTTTCACCACCAGGAAGAGGGAAAACCACTGTTTTAAGAGATTTAGTAAGAAGATTAAGTGACGGAATTCAAGAATATTCATTTAAAGGAATTAACATTGGTGTAGTAGATGAAAGAGGGGAAATTGCAGCAATGTACAGGGGCATGCCACAAAACAATATTGGAAAAAGAACTGATGTGTTAGACAATGTGTCAAAGGCTATTGGAATGAAAATGTTAATTCGTTCAATGAACCCAAAAGTAATTGTAGCAGATGAAATAGGAACAAAAGAAGATGTGGAAGCCATAAAATATGCTGTTTGTTCTGGTGTTAAAGGAATCTTTACAGCACATGGTTTTGGTGCAAGTGACATTATCAAAAATCCAATTTTATCAGAGCTATATAAAACAAACATGATAGAAAGAATATTATGTATTGGTGAAAATAGAAATGTTTATTTAGAATATGAAAAAGAAGAAAGGAAGATAGGATGATTTTTGTAAAATTTTTTATATTAACATTGGTATTTATATCAAGTTTATCAATAGGAAATCTAATAGCAAAAAAATACATAAATAGATTAAAAACATTAAAAGATATGAAAAATGCGCTTAATATGTTTGAAACTAAAATAAAGTTTACATATGAATCTATACCAGAAATATTTGAAGAAATTTCAAAACAAACTGATGGAGAGGTAAAAAATATATTTCAAAATGCAAGTATGCAAATGAAACAAAAATCAGCAGGAGATGCATGGGTTGAAACTATTGAAAATATGAGCTTTTTTATGAATAAAGAAGATAAAGCAGTTTTAAAAGATTTAGGAAAATTACTTGGAAAAACTGATGCAGAAGGTCAAATTAGTGAAATTGAACTTGTAAGCAGTTTTTTAGATACACAAATTGAACTTGCAGAAAGTGAGAAAAACAAAAATGAAAAGATGTATAGAACATTAGGCGGAATTATTGGTTTAGCACTAGTGATTATTTTTATATAGTTAAAAATTTTTTAATTTAAAGGGTGGATACATATGGACATTAGTTTATTATTTAGGATAGCAGCTATTGGAATTTTAGTAGCAGTGTTACATCAAGTTTTAGTAAGAGCAGGAAGAGAAGACCAAGCAATGATGACAACACTCGCAGGTTTAGTTATTGTACTTACAATGGTAATTAAAGAAATTAGTAGTTTATTTACAACAGTTAGAACCATGTTTGGGCTATAAAGTGAGGAAGTAAAATATGGATATTGTAAAAATTATAGGAGTAGGGTTAATCGCACTCATAATTATAATCATTATAAAACAATACCGTCCGGAATTTACAGTTTATGTTTCATTAATTGCAGGAGCTATTATATTAATTTTAATAATGGATAAGATTTCTGCAATTATTAATTTACTGACAAATCTTTCACAAAAGACCGCTATTAACAACGAATTTCTTGTTTTACTAATTAAAATTACAGGAATTGCATTTTTAACAGAATTTGCAGTAAGTATTTGCAAAGATACAGGAGAAACAGCAATAGCAAACAAGGTAGATATGGGAGGAAAAGTAATTATTATTTCAATGTCAATACCTATTATTGCAAGCCTTTTAGAAACAATCATAAAAATTTTACCATAAATGTAAGAAAAGGAGGAAACTAATGAAAAAACTGGGTTTGATGTTTGTAGTTATATTTGCACTATTTTCTCCAATTAGTTATGCAGAAGAAAATTCGCAAGAAACTGTTTCGACAGATGCTATATTAGAGTCTCAAAAAGATTCTTTGGATATTTCTTCTTTTTTAAAAGAGGCTAATAATTATACATCATCTATTTATGAAGATATTGATATAAATGAACTTTTTACATCAGCCTTAACAGGAAAAATTGATAATAATAAACTGTTTAAAGGCATTATTGAAGCTTTTGGTAAAGAAGTGATTAGTTCTATTACGGTACTTGGCAGTGTAATTATTATCATTGTTATTCATAGCATTTTAAGAAGCATTAGTGATGGCTTGGAAAATAAAAGTGTTTCTCAGATTACCTATTATGTACAATATATTTTAATTGTGACATTAGTAATGACGAATTTTGTACAAGTTCTGGATATGATAAAAGATTCTATACAAAATTTAGTTGGTTTTATGAATTGCCTTATACCGATACTAATGACATTAATTGTAACAACAGGAAGTATTGCATCAGCAGGAATGTTACAGCCAATAATTTTATTTATTACTACTTTTATGGGAAATTTTATAAATTCCATTATTTTGCCACTTGTCTTAATTGCTACTGCACTGCGGAATAGTGTCTAAGGTTTCGGATAAAGTACAAGTAGATAAACTTTCGAAGTTTTTTAAATCAAGTGTTGTATGGATTTTGGGTGTAGTTTTAACTCTGTTTGTTGGTGTTGTATCTTTGGAAGGTACTTTAAGTAGTCATGTAGATGGAATTACAGCAAAAACTACAAAAGCTGCTGTATCTAGTTTTATACCTGTTGTAGGAAAAATTTTGGGAGATGCCGTAGATACTGTTATTGGGTGTAGCTCAATTTTAAAAAATGCAGTTGGAATTATAGGTGTTATAGTTATTGTTGGTATTTGTCTAATGCCTATTATTAAGCTAACAACTTTGATGGTTATATACTACTTAGGTTCAGCAATTTGTCAGCCAATAGCAGATGAGAAAATTACAAAGCTTTTAGAACAAATGGGAGATACTTTTAAAACATTACTTGCTATTTTGTGTAGTGTTTCTGTTATGTTTATTATTGGAGTGACTTTAGTGGTTAAAATATCAAATAGTGGGCTTATGTATAGATAGGAGGGCTTATGATTGATTGGTTAAGTGATTGGGCAGAGGCAATAATTATAGCTGTGATTATTGCAACAATTATTGAAATGATATTACCAGAAGGAAGTAGTAAAAAATATATTAAAGTAGTAATTGGTGTTTATATTCTTTTTACAATAATTTCTCCCATAGTTACAAAATTCACAGGTAAGTCTCTTGCCGTGTCAGATATTATAAATTTAGATGAATATATTAATGTTATTGACGAAAAGCAAAGCACGCAAGATTTGCTAGAGGAAAATAATTATGCAAGTATTAGAGATATTTATATTGGCAATTTAAAAGCAGATATTCAAACAAAATTACAGACAAAAGGCTATCATGTAACGAAAATATATTTAGATGTAAGTCACGACGAAAATTATACTTTAAATGAGATTAATCTTACTATTGATAAAGAAGAGCCAAAAGAGGAGTCTGATACAAATATACAAGTAGTTAATGAAATTGATATTTCTATTTCAAATACACAGGTAAATGAAATAGCAGAGAGTGATACAAAAAGTAAGTTATCAAGTAAGGAGCAAAAAGAAATAAAAGAATATTTAAGTAGTGTTTATGAAATTAGCGAAAAAAATATTATTATTAATTAGGAGGTAGTATTATATGCTAATAGAAAAATTAAAAGGACTTATTAAGACAAAGGAAGATGAGCCACAAAAAAAGAAAATTGAGAATTTAGTTGTTTTTCTTATTATTTTAATTATTACTGTTATTGTGATTAATGTAATATGGAACAAAGATGATACTTCTAGTAAAGATGAAACTACTTTGGATAAAAATAAGAAACTAGCATCTAGCGTAGAAGAATTAGAAGTGACTTTAAAGGAAGATTCAACAGCTAAGGAATTAGAAGAAATTTTGTCTAATATAAATGGAGTAGGAAGTGTAAAAGTTATGCTTACATATTCTCAAACAAGCCAAACAGTTCCACTATATAATCAAGATTTATCTGAAAAAAGTACAGAAGAAACAGATAAGGAAGGGGGTACAAGAAAGATATTAGAAACAGACACTAGTACACAAATTATATATAAAGAAGAAAATGGTGAAAAAGTGCCTATTACCCAAAGTGTTATTAGCCCTACAATACAAGGTGCAATTATAACAGCACAAGGTGCAGATAGTGCTACTGTTAAAACAAATATTATTCAAGCAGTAGAAGCTGCAACAGGACTTGCAACACATAAGATACAAGTTTTTGAAATGAAAAAATAACTTTACTTGTTTAAAACCATATTTTGAGAAAGAGGGGTTAAAATGAAATTTATTAAGAAAAATCAAGTTGTTGTTGCTGTGATAGCTATAATGCTAATTGCAGCAGGATACTTAAATTTTACAAATAATAATCAATCAAATAGCGCTATTGAAACAGGCATTTTAACAGATGCTGAGCAGATGGCAGCAATAGGAGATGCTAAACTTGCAAGCAGTAATCCACAAGAAGAAAATACGGCTGTTATTAGCACGGCTGTTAGAAATGATGCAGAGGAAAATACTCAGGAAACTGTACAAACAAATACTGAAACTGCAGTAGATGAATATTTTACAAAGTCAAGATTAGAAAGAGATACAATGTATTCACAAATGATAGAGAGTTACCAAAAAATATTAGAAAAAACTACTATTAGTGAAACACAGAAAAACACCGCACAAAAGGAAATTACAAGAATTAACGAACAAAAAAATGCAATTATGATAACAGAAAATTTACTTAAAACAAAAGGTTTTGAAGACTTAATTATATTTATTAATGATAAAAGTATTAATGTTATTGTAAAATCAAAGGAATTAAAAGAAAATCAGGTTGCACAGATACAAAATATAATAATAAGAGAACTAGACGCAGATGTAGAGGATATACATATTTCAAATAAAGAATAATATTGACATACAAATAAGAGATTGCTATACTGTAAATATATTTTCTAGTCGGAGGAGTATATGGAAAAGGTTCCTGATTTTTTAGTTAATATGTTGGATATACAATATGGCAAAGATATAGCACAAACAATTTTAAAAGGATATGAATCAAAAAGATATGTTACTTTAAGAGTAAATACTATAAAGACTACAAAAGAAAGAATAAAAGAAGAATTAGGTAGTTCAGGAATAGAATTTGAAGAAGTAGCATGGAATGAAAATGCGTTAGTTATAAAAAACGCAAATGAAAGTGAGATTAGAAAATTAAGCATGTATGAAGAGGGACATATTTATTTACAAAGTCTTTCTTCTATGTTGCCACCAATAGTATTAAATCCACAGGAAAAAGAAAATATATTAGATATGGCTGCAGCACCAGGTAGTAAGACTACACAGATAGCTCAAATTACAAATAATAACTCAATGATTACAGCATGTGAGATAAATCAGATTAGAAGTGAGAGATTAAAATACAATTTAGAAAAACAAGGTGTTACATGTTGCTTTGTAATGAATAAAGATGCAAGAAATTTAGATGATTTTTTCTCATTTGAAAAAATTTTACTTGATGCTCCTTGTAGTGGAAGTGGCACGATAACATTAAATAATGATATACCAGAAAATTTTACAGAAAAATTAATTGAAAAATCTTGTAAGGTACAGACAGCTTTATTAGATAAAGCCTTAAGGCTTTTAAAATCTGGTGGAGAAATGGTTTATTCTACTTGTTCTATCTTATCTTGCGAAAATGAAGAAATTATAGAAAAGGTATTAAAAAAGCATAATGCTAGTATTATTCCAATTGAAATAGAAAACGGCAAAGACATTCCTTATCTTCCTGTAAAAATTCCAGGAACAATATGTGTTTGTCCAAATGAGTTTTTTGAAGGTTTCTTTATTGCAAAAATAAAAAAATAGGTATGTTTTAGCATCACATACCTATTTTTTATTCTATAGATATTTTTTTAATGTTTCTACACTATCTTCTTGCATAACAACAAAATCATTTAAAATGTTTTTTACATCAGGAGCTGCATCTTCGTTTTGATTAAGTAATCGTCTTCCTTCAATAATTCCCATATTTGTACCTTGCATTAGTAGTTCAGAAAGTTTTGAAGTTGTGTCATCAGTCATTGTTTTCATTTGAATTCCATACCAAGTCATCATTTTGTTCATTGCAGTTGTTTCATGAGGTTCTTTTTCACTATAATGAGAGTATATATCATTTACTCTTTGAGATATTTTTTTGTATTTGTTATATTCTGTGTCTAATACTTCTTTAAAATCGTTATCTTTTACTTTTTCTGAAACATAAGATATAGCATCCATTCCCATTGTTGCACCTTTGTTAACTTCGTCTAAAATATTTAAATTTTGATTTTCGTCCATAATTACCTCCTATTTATTTTTAAATTTATTATTTACTTAAAAATGTAAAAATATTCTAAAATTTTTTTAAAATCATACAATTAAGTAAGGAGGAAAATAAATGAGTAAAATAGGAGTGTATGTAAAATCAATTTTAGTTCCATTAATTGTTGGAGCGATAGTAGGTTTTATTATATCGGGTTTTATGGACTATGGAGCTCTACAAAAGCCACCACTTGCACCACCAGGTATTTTATTTCCTATTGTTTGGACTATTTTGTATGTATTGATGGGAATATCTTATGGAAGGTTAAAAGCAAATAACTTAACAGATGAAAAGATAGATTTTATTTATTATTTACAACTTGCTATGAATGCACTATGGTCAATTTTCTTTTTTGTTTTTAAGTGGAGATTCTTTTCAGTTTTGTGGATATTGGCACTTTTAATAGCTATTTTAATAATGATAGTTAGATTTTACGAAAAGGATAAAATAGCAGGTATATTACAGATTCCATATTTGTTATGGGTAATATTTGCAACTTATTTAAATATAGGCTTTTATGTTTTAAACTAAAACTTTTACACACAAAACTTAAAAAATATTACAATTATATTACAAATGAATATTAAACATTGACATTAAAGAAAAATATGGATATACTAAATGCGTACAAGAACAGAAAAAAACTGGGACTACCAATCACAAATATGTGATGTAGGGACGACCATTACAAAATTAAATGTAGGGGCGACCATCGGTCGCCCGAGGTAAAGGAGAAAAGCACAAATGAAAAACTGCAAAAGCCTTAAGGCTGTAAGAGAGAGAGAGAGAGAGAGAGAGAGCTACAATTTAG
>CANQCV010000029.1 GCA_947591045.1 uncultured Clostridia bacterium | reverse complement strand
TTACATTTAATTTTGCACCATTAAATACAATTAGTGAAAATATAGATGACTTTACTCCAATTGAACAGATTTTAGATAATAAAGAAAATGTAGTTTAAACTACATTAATTTTTAAAATAAGAACCTGACCCAACTAGTAATCAAAGATTACAAGTTGGGTACCCCAGAACCTTGTTGTCTTTGACAATAGAGGTGGAAGTTAATCAAACTTTCACCATTGAAATTTGCTTTCCAACCACTTGGAAATGCAATAGCCGGAAAGTTCCTAGTTATATACTGATAATTTTCATAAATCTTCGTATTTTCAGGTACTGCACCTGTTACTAAATCAACTCCATCAGGATTTACCATTGGAATAATGTATATGGATGTATTTTCAAATATCATTCTTGCATTATATTGATATATATTTGAATTTTGCTCATATGCTTTGCAAAATTCTTCTATAAATTTCATTAATAACACTGTTGTAATCCATTCGTTTGCGTGAAAAGACGCACTATACATTACCTCTTTTTCCCCTGTTCCTATACGGATATATGGAATTGGCTTACCCAAAACACTATATCCTATATTTCCAGTTTCTAAAAAAGTATATCTTTCTTTTAACTTACTTACATCATTTATCATAATCTCATATGTATATGAAATATTGGTTTGAACTATATTTGTTTCTTCCATAAAGATCACCCATTATAATAATATGAAAAACTTTATATTAAGTGATTATTGTATAAGCTTATAAATTGGAGTTGTAAGATTTTTTTATTTGTGATATAACCGAATATAATGATGAGAAATGAGGAAAAAGTATGAAAAAGAAGTTGTACAAAACGAGGAAAAGTAAAAAATTAAATATTTGGCAATCTATTTTTGCAACAATTTTATTAATGTGTATTTTAATTTATGGATATATAAGCCAAAATGATATATCTGAAAATTCAGTAAACAATCAAAATGATATATTTGATTTGTCTACGATTCCAGAATATTTAGAAAAACCTTATGTTGAAATAAATAATAATATTCCATACTTTACAGAAGAAGACTATACAACGGATCCGTTTGAGAAATATAGCAAATTAGATATTTTAGGAAGAAATGGTGTAGCTGTAGCTAATATTTGTAAAGAAATTATGCCAAAAGAGGGTGAAGAAAGGGAAGAAATTGGAGGAATTAAGCCAACTGGATGGGTACAAAAAAGATATGATGATTTAATAAAAGATAAATATCTATACAATCGTTGTCATTTAATTGGCTGGCAACTTGCAGGAGAAAATGCAAATAAAAACAATTTAATAACTGGAACAAGATATTTAAACACAGAGGGAATGTTACCATTTGAAAACAAAGTGGCAGAATACTTAAATGAAAATGAAAATAACCATGTTTTGTATCGTGTAACACCTATTTTTGAGGATAACAATCTTTTGGCAAGCGGAGTAGAAATGGAAGCATGGTCAGTTGAAGATAGTGGCAAAGGAGTTCATTTTAATGTTTATTGCTATAATGTTCAACCAGGAATTGTTATTAATTATGCTACAGGAGAAAGCCATGCAGAAAAATAAATTAATAAAGCTATTGTAAATTTGTGGAAAACAATATATAATTACTTTTAAGTTTAATTCTTAATACTATTAAGTCAAAATAGTATATTTCCATTTAAAAAAAGTCAAAAACAAAGGAGTGATTATATATTGAATTTAGACATTGTAAATAATTTATTTAATAATTTAAAGGAGAATAAACTTGTGCAAAATTTTATAAAAGAATTATCAAATTATTTAGAAAAAAATTTGGCAACTAAACCTCAATCTTCTAGGGCAGATACTACTTGGAATAATTTACTCGTAGATAATTTAGAAATAGATAACAAAAAGATAATTTCAAAATATAAAGATGAAATGCTAGTAGAAAGAGCAAATATCTTACAAGATTATGGTTTAAAAACCCAAGATAAAGGACAAATGTACTATATATATGATGTAGATACTGACGAAAAAAATGCATATAATTTATGTGTTTGTGAGCCAAATAAAAGTCATGAAGTAATTACGAAGAAAATAGAAGATTTGCCTGAAGATGCAAGTTTAGGAAGTGTTTTAAGAAAACATGGAGAGAGTTTCATTTTAGAAAACGAAGATACTGTGGTTATTGAAAATCAAATAAACAATATGATTAAAGAAAAAATAAAAGAGCAAGACCAATACTTAGATAGCAAAAGAGTAGATGGACATATTTATGAGGCAAATGAAAAATATTCCGGAAGAATTTGGTTATATGATTTAAATAGTAAGTCAGGCGGGAGCTTGGAAGAAATTGAGGAAATAGACTTTCCAAAAAATTTATATGAAACAGCTAAAAAAGGTGACAAGTTTATTTATCAAAATGGAGAATATAAAAAATATGAATTATGACAAGAAGATAGCACAATACAAAATAATCTCGTATTGTGCTATCTTTTATTTTAGCTTTTGTATATATTTGCTTATTTCTATGTAGTAAATTATTAAGCCACATATTATTAATACTGTTACAAATGATATTATGATTATATTTTGTGTCTCCCCTGTTTTTATACTCATTACTACTATTGCCTCTGCTGTATTATCTTCTTTTGTTTCTTCTTCATGCCCTGATGGATTTTCAGTTCCTATTATTTCTACTGTGTTTGTTTTTGTTCCTAAATTATTGCTACTGTTTTTCCATCTTAACACTACTTCTAACTTTTTTTCTTCTCCTGCTTTTACTTCTACTTTTGTCTTTAGATTTCCGTTTTTTTGTTCTTCCCAATATTCTGGATTTGTTTCTGCTATTTTATATCCTAGTGGTAACTTTTCTAATAGTTCTGCCGTTCCGTCTATCTCTCCTGTGTTTCTTACTATTATTTCATATTTTATTTCTACTTTTGCTTTATTTATTTTTGTTCCTACTACCTCTATTTTTGATATATTTTTTCCTTTTCCTATATCCTTACCATTTACTTTTATTTCTTTAACTCTCTTTTCTACGCCTATATTAAATTTTTGTTTTCTATAGTAGTATGTTACTATTTGCTCCCCTTCTACATATGTTCCCTCTTTATTTTCTGGTGTTTTTTCTTCTATAAAATCATAATATGGTATTTGTTTTTCTTCTGTTTTATATTTTTCTCCTGCATATCCTTGTTGCTCTTCTTCTTTTTCTATTTCTTCTCCTGTTTCCTCATCCACATATTTTGCTATTACTTTTCCTTTTATATTTACATCTGTTTTATGTTCTGCCTCTTTTTGGTCATTTCCTTCGGCTCCGTATAGTTCTATTTTGCCTTCTACCTTATTTGTCATATTTCTTTGTGTTATATCCATATCTTTATATACTAATTTTATATTTTTTGTTATTTCTATTTTATAGCTATCTTTTTCATTTTTTATGTTTGTAATATCTAAATCTTCTTCCCATGTAATAGTTTGACTCACTACATCATACATTCCTCCGTCTAAACTTGATTTTTCTTTATCGATTTTATATGGTAGGTAGTCTACTATCTTTATTTTTCCTTCTCCTAGATATTTTTCTATTTTTCCCGTAAATTTTATACTATATTCTACTTCGTCTTTTGAACTTGTTATTTCTTTTGCCCCTGTTTTTTCTATACTACTTTCTATTATTGGCTCTTCTAATCTATAGTAGTATGTTACTACTATTGTTTCTTCTGTCATTACTCCTTGTGATTTTTCTGGTTTTTTGTTTACACATTTATAGTTTACACCTACTTCTGCAGGTTTAGTTGTATATAAATCATCTACCCTTCCATCTATTGTTTCATCTGGACTTAAACTTACAATTGTTCCTTCTATATAATGATGCACTATTACTTTTGCAGACTTTATTTTGTAATAGTATATAACTACAGTTTCTTCTTCTTCCATTACTCCTTGTGCATTTGCTGGAATTTCTACTAACTCATATTTACTTTCTATATCATCTGCCATATGAGTTATATATGAGTCATTTATTTTTCCGTCTATTGTTACATCATTACTTAATGATATTTTCGTATTTTCTATATAGTGATGCACTATTACTTTTGCATCTTTATATGTTATTCCTGCATTTACATTTTTCTCTTCTTCTACAGGTTCCGTACTTTGATTTAATTTTTTTATTGTATCTGTTGATCCATCTGCATTAAATTTGCTGTTTATTTCGTCATTTTCTCCTACTTTCTTCTTTGTTATTTCATGTTTGCTATTTTCTACTTTTACTAATACTTTATATTCGCCTTTAACCATATCTTCAAATTTGTAATATCCATTTGCATCTGTTCTTATTGGTTCTATTTTTTGTCCTCTTACATCTATTGCATCTTCTCCAGATTTTGTCTTTAAGCTTAGCTCTACATTTGGCATATAACTTTCGTCTTCGTCTTTTAAGCCATTTTTGTTGCTATCAAACCAAACATATCCCTCTATTCTTCTTTTTATATCTTGTACTATTATTATTGGTGTTTCCATTGCCTCTGTATTTTTATTTGTTTGTGCTGTTGCTGAATTTCTGTATGAATCTTCTGGTTTATTTCCTTCTGTTTTTATATGTATGTCCGCTTCTAATTTTACTCTTTCTGCTACTTTACCTACTATTGCATATGCTACTATGTTTTTATTTATAGCACTTCCTGGACTTATTTCTTCCCATATATTTGCATCTTGTCCTAAATCTGTATCTTTTGCAGTTACTCCTTTTCTTACACTTTCTTTAGTTGTAATATATAGTTTTAAATTATCATTTTTTAACACTTGCTGTCCATTATCTTTTGTTTGTTTTATATCTATTTTACTTACTGTATATGATCCGCTAAAGTTTGTGCCTCTTCCGTCTCCATTATATGGCAATATATCTAAAACTTGAAAATCTGGTATTGCATCATCTGTTTTGTTTATAGCGGTTATTTTGTATTGTACATCTCCATCTAGCTCTATTACTGGAGTTTCTGTGGTTTTAAATAAACTATAACTTGATAGATTTATTACACTTATCGTTTTTTTAGCAGTCCTTGCTTCTACTCTTGAATTTCCTATTTTTGATGCTTTTCCATCTTCTATTACTTCTGAAACAACTGTTATTGTTTCGAATTGTGTTCCATTTATTGTTTGGTCATCCATATGTGCCTTATATGTAATTGGCTCTATTGCCTTTCCTACTGAACAATTTTCTATGTACCATGTTAATGTTGTAGTTCCATCCGAATTTTTAGTTACTTTTGGTTCTCCTTTATTGCTGCTTCCTTCTATGTAAATTAAGCCTTTTGGTAAAGTTTCTGTTACTTGTAATTTTACCCCTGTTATATTTTTTCCATTTTGTAGTGCTGGTGTTAAAGCATATTCTACTTCTGTTTCATTTTTTCCAAGGTCATAATTTGCTTTTTCACTTCCATCTTGGTTCTTTTCTACAATCTGTTTTGTTATAGATAAATTCGCTCCTATTACTAATACACTTTCCCCGTATTTGCTTCCACCATTATGTGTTCCTGATTTTATTTGTCCATTTTCGTCATATTCTGTTTTTATATAGTTTCTGTTTCCTGAATCCCATGTGGCTTTTGGAAATTCTACTCCTTTTTTAGTAACTGTGTAAGTATCTCTATCTAGCTTTGTTTCCCATACTTTAGTTCTTTGAGTTATTCCATAAATTTTACCTATAGTTGCAGTATCTTTTATTTTTAAAGCAATTTCTACTACATTATTATCTCCTGATTCTCTTGTTAATTCTCCTCCTTTTGATTCAAAAAATTCTCCTACACAAATTTTTCCCTTTGGAATATCTGATATATTGTCATATATCTCCATATCTTCTATGTTTCCATTATTCATATCCTCTTGGTCTTTCCAATTAGTTCCATCTTTTTTGGTTACATACCAAACATTAAATTCCATATCTCCTACAAAACTTCGCTTTACATATTTTTGTGTGTTATTAATTAGAATTGGTTCAAATGCATCTCCATCAAATTTAATAAATTTACATGCATCTAAAGCTACTGTATCTCCTGAAAGACTCATATTAAATTTAAAATCACCATATATTGTTTGTCCAACAACAGAGTATCCATCTCCTATAAAAATTTTTGATTCTATAATTCTGTGATTAATATCATATAGCATAATATCTTGGTCATAAGTTCCTGGAATATATATGTGATGATTCGTTCTTATTGAATCATCATCCTTTTTCATTTGAGTTGTAGTTGTTGTATCAGAAATTGATGTCGTATTCATATTTGAATCTGAAACTGTAAAATAATAATTACAATCTCCTTTTAAACTTTCTTCGTTATCTGGTACAAGTACCTGAAAATATCCTACACTAAAAATACCAATATTTTCTGTATAATTTATTGGGGCTCTTGTTACTTCTCCATTATAACCTGCATCATAAATTGGGAAAATGCCATCTATTTCATAATTTGAAATTGTAACTTTTATTTTTGCACCTTGTTGTTCCATTTTTATGTTTCCGCGAATTATTTACAGTGTATGTTCTATCACCTTTTACTCCTAGAGGAAAACCACTTATATATAATGAATATCCGCTTCCACTAGTATACATATCTCTTCCTAGCTCATTTCCTTGTAGTCCTCGATTCCAATCATTTGCTCTATAGTTCCATAGTATAGGTGTGCACTTATCTGTTATATCTTCTTGTTGTGCATCTTGAAAGCCACTTCTTTCTAATTTTAAGTCTATATCAAATGTAATATCTCCTTTTGGATATTCTATTCCTTTTAAACCTTTGTCTTTAGATAAGTTAAGTAGTTCAACCCTAAACCCAAAGCCATACATTCTTCCAGGAGTTTCTTTACCATCATAATTTACTGTTGTCTTGCTACTAAGACTTCCTGTATTACTTCCCAATACTATATTATAGTTTGGTGATGCACTTACTTTTACGCTATCGTCTTCATTAACTATAACCTTTTCGTTTTCTAAATTTCCCACTAATCCCACAGTAAAAGTTGGTTTAATATCTAATGCATTTGGAGCTCCTAAAACTTTTAATACAAATACCAAAGTTTGCTTTCCTGGTACCGTTACTTCTGTTTTAGACATAGAGTAATGTGCTGTAAATATTCTTCCATTTTCAGAAACATTAGCGTTTTCTGCCCATTTCATTGATTCTAAATCCCATGTTGTTACACTTGCACAATTTTCAGGAAGTTCTGCTTTTATTTCAATTACTCCACCTTTGTAATTTTCTTCTGATACTTTTTCCTTTAATGCCATTGTGTTTTCTAATGTCCATGTTACTTGGTCAAATGAACGAACTATATTGTTTTCTTCTGACGAATCGTTTCCGGCTGCATCATCGTCGTCCCATGGTGCTGTTCCTGTTACTCTTTTTATAATTTGAGCAGAAGATATTTTGGCTATTTCCCCTATTTTTGTATCTTCTTCTCCTATCGTAGTTACACTATCTAATTTTGTAGTTTCTTCTGTTTTTGTTACTGTTAAATTTTGATTAATTAATATTATTGTTAATAGGCATGCAAATAAGATTGCAACTATTATTGCAATTGATACTTTTACTTTTAAGTTATTTTCCCTTAAGGATTTCTCTCTTTTTAAAAAAGACACCTATTTATCTCCTATATATAAATAATATTCTTCTACTATTTATTTTACTTTTGTCGATAAATAGTGTCAATATCAGTATTTGCCATATTTTCCAACTTTTACAAAAAAAGCTTCCGACTTACTACGGAAGCTTTTTAAGCCAATTTATGGCAAAAATATTACATTTTTATTACATTTTAGTCATATTTGTAATTGCATGGTTAATTTTAGTTAGGGAATCCTTATTAATCTCTAGATTTGAATGAATCTAAAATTTTTCCACTTGTTGCATCTATATAATATTCATATTCATAATTATTATAATCAAAACTAACTTCATAAACTACTTTTTGATATCTTGCTTTATTCTCTAATTCTATATCTAAATCATATATAGAATTTTTAGATACATTTAAACTATTTAATGCTGTTTGTAATGCTTTGTCTCTAGAAATATATTTGCTAGAGCTACTATTATTTGTACTTGTTGTATTGTTAGTGCTACTTGTAGAACTATTTGTACTTGTTGTTTTATTACTACTGCTTGTAGAACCATTTGTGCTTGTTGTTTTGTTACTACTGCTTGTAGAACTATTTGTGTTTGTTGTTTTATCACTGCTATTTGCAGAGCTATCATTATTGTTTGTATCACTTTGATTATCTTCTGTGCTTACACTTTCTCCATCACTTGTATCCATATTATCAATATATTTTTCTGATGTATACTTATCTTCCATGTCTTCGTATTTATCTTCTAGTTTTTCATATTTGAAAAATACCAATGCGATTCCTATAATAAGTGCAACAACAATAATTGATAAAAGTACTATTATTGCTATACTTAAATTTTTATTAGACTTTTCCATAATTATCCCTCCCATTTTTTTTATAATTATATAACATATTATATATAAATATCAATATATAAAAAGCTAATGTAATAAAAATTTGATAATTATATAGAAATAGAGTATCAAGCTTTCTTTGTTATCTTTGATACTCTAATGTTCTTGGTCGAGGTGACAGGGATCGAACCTGCGACCTCATGGTCCCAAACCACGCGCGCTACCAACTGCGCTACACCTCGTTTTATATTTTTAATTGCTTATATATAATAGCACATTTTTTTGCTATTTGCAAGTTTTTTTTGAATTTTCTATTGAATATTTTTAAAATACCAAGTATAATAATATGTATAGTTATGCACCAGTAGCTTAGCTGGATAGAGCACTCGGCTACGAACCGAGAGGTCGGGGATTCGAATTCCTCCTGGTGCACCATACTCTCAAGCTAATTTGAGAGTTTTTATTGTGAAACAACAATATTCCTAGGTACCCACACACAAACTTTGATTGTGATGGTGGGTCATGTTCTTATTTTTCTCTTTTTAAGTTTAGTAGTATTTCCTTTAGTCTTGGTGTCATTGGTATACTACGATAACTTTCAGTTGTTTTTAAATCTCTATCAGCCATAATATGTCCTATAATATTCATTTCATCATCATATAAAGTAATATCCTTATAAGCATTTTCTACGATTTTTAACCTTATTGTTTTATTTGTACTGGAATTGACTTGTTTCTTTTTCCATTTAAGCCATTCTTTTGCTATGTTCGGAAATAATGTATAATCATCTGCCAATATTTCTATTTTTCTTCTTTCTCTTTCTTCATTAAATTCAGTAAACTTATTTAGTTCTGTTGAACATTCTTCCGTAAATACTTTGACATTTGGTATAGTGCTATCTCTTTTTATATCAAAATATACATCAGTAATTAATTCACCTAATCGCTTTCTTGCCTTTTTACTTCTTGCTGTTCTAGATAATTTAGGATTCTTGTGGGCTCCTTTCATAAATTAGTAAGAATAAAATTTATCTATCTACTGGATAAATTCCAAAAAGGTATTAAAAATGTTGCATTTTTTAAAGTCTTTTTAATTTATTTTTTATCAATTTATATCTTCTCAAAATCTAGTAAAAAAAAGAAATTTATGATAACATAATAATATAAAA
>CANQCV010000028.1 GCA_947591045.1 uncultured Clostridia bacterium | reverse complement strand
AGTAATCCGGAATTTAAAAGTTTCGTAATGGATAACACAAAAGCAATATCAACTAATAAATCATCACTTGAAAAGGATTTAAATAAATCTAAACAAACGTTAGAAAAATTAGAAAAACAATTTAAACAAGTATACGAGGATAAGTTAAATGACCTAATACCAGAGTTTATATATATAGATAAAAAGCAAGAATTAGAAAAAAAGATAAAATATGAAAAAGAAAAATTGCAAGAAGTAGAAAGCAAATTCAATACTTTAAACAAATTAGAAGATAAAGAGGACTTAATATTTAAAGCAATAGATGATATTAAGAAAAATGGACTCACAAAAGAAGAATTATCAAGACTATTTGATAAAATAGTAGTATTTGCTCCAAAAGAAATAACAAAAGAAGAAAAAGACTTGTACAACTTAAATGATATGATGTATAATGAACTCTATGAAAACGGAGGATTAGCCTTTCACTTAAAATTCATGTACCCACAAACTATCACAAACAGGTGGATGTGATATTGGAGCAAGACCTATTGATTTGCATTTAGAAAGTTTTAAAAAATTAGGAATAAATATTACCGAAGAGGGTGGATTTATTATATGCAAATGTGATAAAATAATAGGGGCAAATATCGACCTCGATTTTCCAAGTGTAGGAGCTACTGAAAATATTATTTTAGCTGCTGTTTATGCAGAAGGAATAACTAAGATTACAAATGCTGCAATGGAACCAGAAATTGTAGATTTGGCAAATTGTTTAAATAAAATGGGAGCTAAGATTGAAGGTGCTGGCACAAATGTAATTAAAATAACAGGTGTAAGAAAATTAAAAGATATAAGCTATACAATTATGCCAGATAGAATAGAGGCAGGAACATTACTTTGTATGGTAGCATCAACAGGAGGAAGAGCAAGGTTAAATAATGTAGAACCAACTCATATTAGTCCTATCTTAAATAAATTAAGAGAGTGCGGGTGTAATATAGAAGAAGAAAGAAGTACAATTTATATAGAGGCACCTAAAAAACTAAAAGCAGTGGATATTAAAACAATGCCATATCCAGGTTTTCCAACAGATATGCAATCTGTGTTTGCAAGTATGCTAACAACTGCTAGAGGCACTTCTATGATTGTTGAAAATATATTTGAAAACCGTTACCGTTATATACCAGAATTGAAAAAGATGGGTGCAAAAGTAGCAATAGAGGGAAAAACAGCAGTAATTACAGGTGTTAGAAAATTGTCAGGAAGTTGTGTAAGGAGTACAGATTTAAGAGGGGGAGCAGCCTTAATAGTTGCAGGTCTTATGGCAAAAGGAAAAACTGTAGTTACAGATATACAATATATTTTAAGAGGATATGAAAATTTAGACGAAAAATTAGTACATTTAGGAGCAAGCATTTATAAAGAAGAGGGTGAATAGATAAATGGCAAAAGAAAAAACTGTGGACTTATTTTCTTTTGAAAAAAAAGCAAAAAGTAATAACCCTAAAAAGGGTAATTCTAAAAATAAAAAGCCAAAAACAGAAAATAAAGCAGAAAGTAAAAGTACCAAAGATAAAAAATTTAATTTTGATGAAGAAATTATTATCGGGCTAAAAAAAATAGAACCTGTAGATAAACAAGAAAATAAAAAAACATCAAAACAACCAAAGCAAACAAAACAATCAAAACAATCAAAACAACCAAAACAAAATAAGCCTAAAAGCGGACAAGCTAAAAAACAAAATAACCTTACTCCAAAACAACAACTAGCCAAAAAGAAAAGACAAGCTGTACTTAGGGTTATTAAATGGCTTACTCTATTATTAATTATAATAGGAGGTATAATTTTTGCATTACTTTCTCCAATCTTTAATGTAAAAACAATTAGTGTAGTAGGTAATGAAAAGATATCGACAGACGAGATTATTAGTTTATCTGGACTACAATTAGAAGAAAATATTTTTAAATGCCGTAAAGACATTATTACAAATGGAATAAAAGAAAATGCATATATAGACACAGTAAAAGTTACTAGAAAATTACCAGATACTATTGAAATTGCAGTAGAAGAAAGAAAGGCAAGTTTTGTAATACAATTTGCAAATGTATATGCTGTTATTAATAATCAAGGATATGTATTAGAAATATCTAACAACAATAATGCAGGCTTAACAGAAATTACTGGAATTAAAACTGCAGAAGAAAATTTAAGAGTAGCAAGTCGTTTAAATGAAATAGATTTAAGAAAATTGGGAGATGTATTAAGAATAATGGAAGCTGCAAACAGTAACGACTTGACAAGTTTAATTACAAAAATTAATATTGCAGATGAAGATAATTATGTACTAACACTACAAAAAAATAAAAAAACAGTTTATTTGGGAGATGCATCTAATTTAGGTACAAAAATGTCATGGATATTGATGTTTAATGAAAAAGAGGCAAATAAGGAAGGCGAAATCATTTTAAATATGAACTTAAATGACGAAAAAAATAAACCATATTTTAGGGAGAAAATATAGAGGAGGTAGACACTATATGAATAAAAAAGAGATTGCAATAACTTTGGGAATTATGTGTTTAGTTTTAACATGTGCTATTGTAATACAAATTAAAACAATGAATACGGCAAATTCTACAGCATCTCAAACTCTAAGAGATAATGGCTTAAGGGATAATGTGCTAAAATGGAAAGAAAAAACAGACAACTTATCTCAAGAACTAAAAACAGCTGAGGCGGAATTGGAAAGAGTCAGAATTGAGGCAACACAAAATGATACAACAGCATCTGCAAAAGAAGAAGAACTAAAACATAACAATACTTTATTGGGACTTACTAATGTAACAGGGGCAGGAATTGTAATAGAGTTACAAGACGGAAAATCGGGAAGTTCAATTTTAACAGTGGAAGATTCGAGTGATAAATTGGTTCATAATGATGATTTAATGAGCATTTTAAATGAATTAAGAAATGCGGGGGCAGAGGCAATTGAAATAAATGGACAAAGAATAATAAATACATCTTCAATTACATGTGAGGGAAATATTATTAAAATAAATGGAGAAAGAATTGGCTCACCTTTTACAATAAAAGCAATTGGCTCACAAGCTTTATTATATGGACAAATAATAAGGTCTGGTTCATATTTAGAGCTAATGTCAGACAGAGGCGTAAATGTAAAATCTGTTCAGCAACAAGACGATATTGTAATTAATAAATATAGTGGAACAATTAATTATAAATATATGAAAACTGTAGATAAAAAATAAGGCAAAAGGGAGGTTAATTTATGAAGAAGGAAAAGTTAAATAATTTAGCTGTTGCTGCTATTATATGTGTTGTATGTATATGCCTTATTAGTGTTATGTTTATGCAGTTTAAGACTATAGAAGAGACAGATATTACAGATATAGAAAATATGAGAGAAGCGGAACTTAGACAAACCTTAGCAGAATGGAAAAGTAAATATGAAGAAACAGCAGCTACTTTGGAAGATACAAATAAAAAAATTGCTGAATATAAAGAGGCAATAGATAAAGATGTAAAAGCATCAAAATTAATAGATGAAGAACTAGAACAATCTAATTTAGCAGTTGGTAAAACAAATGTAACAGGAGAAGGCGTGGTAGTTACTCTAGATGATGGAGAATATGAAGATATTATAGCAGGAGATTTAATTTATTTAATTAATGAATTAAAATATGCAGGAGCAGAGGCTATTTCAATTAATGATATTAGAATTATAAATACAACATATATTGTAGATTTAGGTGGCTTTTCATATATCTTAGTTGGAGACCAAAGACTAGAGGCTCCTTATGTTGTAAAGGCAATAGGAAATCAAGACTATTTAACAAGTATATTAAACATGAAAGATAGTGGTTTTATTGACTTATACAAAAATGATGATAAAAAAGTGAAAATGGAGACCAGTAGCAAGATTCAAATACCAAGATATAACGGAGAAATGACATATAAAAACATGCAAATAAAGGAGGAAGAAAAATGATTTTTATAGCAATTATTGTTGGATGCTTAATAGGAGCTTTAATAGGCCTAAATAGTCCAATTGTTCCATATACATATTCAGGATATTTAGCGATTGCAATTATTGCAGCTTTAGACTCGGTTTTTGGTGGAATTTCATCTATTCTAAATAAAACTTTTGATTTAAAAGTTTTCATTTCAGGATTTTTTGGTAATGCCATACTTTCTATTTTACTTACTTATTTAGGACAAAAACTAAATGTTGATATATATCTTGCAGCTATTGTTGTATTCGTTGGTAGAATGTTTAACAATTTGGCTATCATTAGAAGATATTATTTAGCAAAGTTTATAAAATATAGAGATGAAAAGAAAAATGCAAAGGAAAAACAAAATTAGATTTATATTACAAAAATATTACAAATTTATTACAAAAATATTACAAATTCTATTGACTTTTTTACAAAATTGTAATATTCTAATGGAGTATTAGAAGCAAAAAAATGGAGGAATGAACTTTGGCAATCGGAGATATAATCGTAGGAATGGACATTGGTACCTCAAAAGTAAGCTTAGTTATTGGCGAAGTGAACAATTTTAGTCAAATAGAAATACTATGCACAGCAACTTGCAAATGTAATGGCATAAAAAAAGGCAAAATTGTAGATGAAGAAGAAATTGTAAGAGCGATATCTAAACTAATAAAAGAGGCAGAATCAGAAAATCACTTAACAATAAATTCGGCTTACCTAACCATACCAGGAAAGTACATTACTATTGTACAAAATAGTATTTTAAAAGAAGCCAAGGATAAATATGCCGGAATATCTACAAAAGATGTATTTAACGGTATATCACAAGTAAAAGATATAGATATTCCAGAGGGAAAGCAAATTATAGATATTGTAACAGACGAATTTGTTTTAGACAATGGAAAAACTGTACAGGATCCAGTTGGAAGCTTAAGTTCAAGCTTTACTATTAAGGCTCAAGTAATTTTAGCTGATAAAGAATATATGAGACAATTATCTAATATTTTTAAAAAATTAGATATTGATATAGATGGATTGGTTCCGGTGACACTTGCTGAAAGAAGTTTAGTCTTAGATGGTAATGAATTAAATGATAATGTTATGTTATTAGATGTTGGAGCAGGAAATACTGATATAGGAGTATTTGAAGGCTTATCATATACATATACAAACACAATTCCATTAGGAGGAGACAACATCACAAATGATATTGCACTAGTACTTAACATTTCAGAAGAAGAGGCAGATAAGTTAAAAAAACAATATGGACTAGCCTTAAAATCATTTATAGATAATGATAATGAAATATTACTATCAACATGTAAAGATGATAATAAAAGAGTTATTAGAAGTTCAGAGTTAATAGATATTATAGAAGCAAGAATCGAAGAAATATTTTCATTGGTAAATAGAGATATAATGCTCCAAGGAATTAAACCAAGAATAAATAATGTTATTTTAACAGGTCAAGGAATTACAAATATAAACAAAAGTGATGTGGCAGGAAAGATAATTTTAAACATACCGGTAAAAATATCTACAGGCAGATTGATTAGCACTGTAAGACCAGAATATAGAACAGCATATGCCTTAGTAAGATATATTGCATCAAGACCATTTACGAAGACTGTTTCAAGTAGTATAGACTCAAATTCAAAAGAAAATATATTGCGAAACATATTAGAAAGGATAAAAGATTTCTTTTATTCGTAAGTTTGTTAAAAGTTTATAAAGAAAAATAAAATTTTAGAGGAGGAAGAGCTTTATGTTAGTGGATAGCGGTGAAGAGAATGTAATGTTAGATGGAACAGCTACAATTAAAGTAATAGGAATTGGTGGTGCTGGAAATAATGCAGTAAATAGAATGGTAGATTCTGGAATTAAAGGAGTTGAGTTTATAGCAGTTAATACAGATAGACAAGCACTACTTCTTTCAAAAGCAGCATCAAAAATTCAAATAGGAGAAAAAATCACAAGAGGTTTAGGAGCAGGAGCTAACCCAGATATAGGAGCTCAAGCTGCAGAAGAAAGTAAAGCAGAAATTGCAGAGGCATTACGCGGAGCAGATATGGTATTTGTTACAGCCGGAATGGGTGGAGGAACAGGTACAGGAGCAGCTCCAATAGTTGCAGCAGCAGCAAAAGAAATGGGAATTTTAACAATAGGTGTTGTAACAAAACCATTTACTTTTGAAGGAAAGAAAAGATTATCACAAGCAGAACGCGGAGTAGAAAGTCTAAAAGGAAAAGTAGATACATTAGTAGTTATTCCAAACGATAAATTACTACAAGTAATTGATAGAAAAACATCAATTGTAGAAGCTTTTAAAATGGCAGATGATGTATTAAGACAAGGTGTTCAAGGTATATCAGATTTAATTGCAATACCAGGTTTAGTAAATCTAGATTTTGCTGATGTTAAAACAATAATGTTAAATACAGGTATGGCACATATGGGTATTGGTAGAGCATCAGGAGAAAATAGAGCAGAAGATGCTGCAAAACAAGCAATTCAAAGTCCATTACTAGAAACTTCAATAGAAGGAGCAAGAGGTGTAATTATAAATATTACAGGTGGAAACAATTTGGGATTACATGAAGTAAATACAGCAGCAGAGTTAATTCAGCGTAGTGTAGATCCAGAGGCAAATATAATCTTTGGTGCAGTTATAGATGAAAGTCTAGACGAAGATATTGTTATTACTGTAATTGCAACAGGATTTGAAAAAGAGCCTGGCAGTATGTCAAATATTCCAGTTGGAGATATTATAGACAAAGCATGGGATAAAAAATTAAATTCAATTCCTACAACGACAGATAATTCAAATTCTGGAGACAATTTAGACATACCATCATGGCTTAGAAAAAATAAAACTGTAAACAAATAAAAATAATACAATAAAAAAGACAATTAGTTATATAATTGTCTTTTTTTGTTGCCTTAAAAAGAGAAAAATATTAATTTGTAGATTATTTCTTTTTTTCGTGGCTAAGAAATGACAACTTTTTACGATAAATCGTTGTACAATATGAATGTTTTAAAATGATATAAAACATTAGGTGATACAATGACGGTTTATTTAGATATTGTTTTTGTAGAAAATGTATGTATGAATTATATTATACTTCTTGCGACAGGAGTTTTACTAAAACTGAAATTACATCATATTAAACTTGTTTTATCTGCTGTTTTAGGTGCGGTTTATGCTATTGTGTCATATATACAAATTTTTCCTTTTGCATCTAATATGATACTTAAAATAGGATTATCTGTATGTATGGTGTATATTGCATATATGCCAAAAGGCTTAAAAATCCTACTTAAACAGCTGGTGATGTTTTATCTTGTTTCTTTTGTCTTCGGTGGCTGTGCATTTGCACTTTTATACTTCGTAAAGCCAGAGGAAATATTTATTATAAATGGAGTATATATTGGAACATATCCTGTAAAAATAGCATTGTTGGGTGCTATTGTAGGATTTGTATTTGTACATATAGCATTTAAGATAGTAAGAAACAGATTAAGTAAAAAGGGACTTTTATATGATATTGAAATTACATTAGACGACAAAAAAACTTGCATGAAAGCAATGTTAGATACAGGAAATCAATTAAAAGATCCAATTACAAAAATTCCTGTTATAGTAGTAGAAAGAGATAAACTTCAAGAAATCCTGCCACCTATGATATTAAACTATACAGAACAAATTATGAAAGGTACTTGGCAAGAAACAGAAGAAAATATTTGCTATAAAGAAAGGTTTAGAATAATACCATTTAGTTCTATAGGAAAGCAAAATGGAATGTTACTTGGTTTTAAAGTAGATAAAGTAACAGTTATAACTGATATAGATGAAATACAAAATGAAAATGTTATTGTATGTATATATAACCAAAGATTAAGCAAAACAAATGCATATTCTGCCCTAATCGGTTTAGATATGCTAGAAGGGAGAGAAGAAAATGAACTTGTTACAGATATTAAAATCTAGTATTAATACACTATATGTAAGATATATAGGAAATGACGAAATAGAGGACTTACCGATTTACTATATTGGAGGAAGTCAAACTTTGCCACCACCACTTACGACAGAAGAAGAAACAGAAATGTTAGATAAGTTAGCAAAAGGAGACGAAACAATAAGGCAAACTTTGGTAGAAAGAAATTTAAGGTTAGTAGTATATATTGCAAAAAAATTTGAAAATACAGGAGTGGGACTAGAAGATTTGATTTCTATTGGAACTATAGGACTTATGAAAGCAATTAATACTTTTAATACTGATAAAAAGATAAAACTTGCTACATATGCCTCTAGATGTATCGAAAATGAAATTTTAATGTACTTAAGAAGAAGTAACCGCATAAAAGGAGAAATTTCAATAGATGAGCCATTAAATCAAGATGGAGATGGAAATGAGCTTTTACTTTCTGATATATTGGGAACTGATTCAGATATTACTTCTAGGCGTATAGAAGACGAAGTAGATAAAAGTTTGCTTAGAGCATCTATTCAAAAATTAAGTAACAGAGAAAGAAATATTATGGAGTTGAGATTTGGCTTTATAAGCGGTAATGAAAAAACACAAAAAGAAGTTGCAGATATGCTTGGAATTTCTCAAAGTTACATATCAAGATTAGAGAAGAAGATTATTAATAAAATGAAAAAAGACATCTCAAGCAAAATAGGATAATATTTAAAAGTATAAAAAAACCAAATTTGGAAATAATGTAAATATCATTAAATCTGAAGGAGGTTTTTTCTTTAATGGTAGGAAATTGGACTAAAATAAATTTATGAAATAACAGTCTTGTACATAAAAGGGGGGACTTTATTTCATGATTAACAAAGTTGAAATATGTGGGGTAAATACTTCAAAGTTACCTGTACTATCAAATGAAGAAAAAGAGGAGCTTTTGTTAGAGATAAAAAATGGAGATAAATCGGCAAGAGAAAGGTTTATTAATGGTAATTTAAGGTTAGTTTTAAGTGTAATAAAAAGGTTTTATGCAAGAGGAGAAAATGCAGATGATTTATTTCAAGTAGGTTGTATTGGACTAATTAAGGCAATGGATAATTTTGATTTAAGTCAAAATTGCCAATTCTCGACATATGCTGTTCCAATGATAATTGGAGAAGTAAAAAGATATTTAAGAGATAATAATACAATAAGAGTTAGTCGTTCTATTAGAGATTTAGCATATAAAGTATTACAAGAAAAAGAAAAATTTTTAAAAGAAAATGACAGAGAGGCAACAGTAGAAGAATTATCTAAGATTTTAGAAATTCCAAAAGAAGAAATTATTATGAGTTTAGATGCAATACAGATACCAGTATCACTTCAAGAACCTACTGGAAAAAGCGATATGGATAATATTTATATACAAGATCAAATTAGCGATAAAAAGAACACTGACGAATATTGGGCTGAGACGATTACTATTGCAGAGGCTATGAAAAAATTAAATGATAAAGAGAAAATGATTATTTCGAAAAGATTTTTTGAAGGAAGAACACAAATAGAGGTTGCATCTGAAATTGGAATTTCACAAGCACAAGTATCAAGATTAGAAAAAAATGCAGTAGAACACATAAAAAGAATTTATAAATAAATTTTATAATACTATTGACAAAATAAAAAAAGATAAATATACTTTAAGTGTATAAGACATATAAACAAAGGAGAAAAGTAGGACATGAAAAGTTACAAAAGCCTTAAGGCTGTAAGAGAGAGAGAGAGAGAGAGCTACAATTTAGTAAAATAGAGTTAAGCGAAAAAATCGCTTTGTTTGTGATATTTAAAGACAGACTATTTATGTGAAAATAAATGGCCTGTCTTTTTTGCGTGTTTTTTT
>CANQCV010000027.1 GCA_947591045.1 uncultured Clostridia bacterium | reverse complement strand
GCAGGAGCAATAGCAGGTTTGGTAAAAGAATCTAACAAAGCAGAAATGCAAGCAATAGGAGCAGGAGCACTTAATCAAGCGGTAAAGGCCATTGCAATAGCAAGAGGTTTTGTAGCACCAGCAGGAGTTGATTTGGTTTGCATACCAGCATTTGCAGAGGTAGAAGTTGAAGGCGAAGACCGTACAGGAATTAAATTAATTGTAGAATCAAGAAAATAACAATTAAGTTTATAATTTCATATAAGGGGGCAAAGAATTATTATAGTATATTCTTATGCCCTTTTTGTTTTATTAAAAAATTATTATTGAAAAACTCTAACAAATGATGTATATTATACATTAATGATGGAGGAATTATGAAATCTAGTATTATTAAGTATATTTTTATTTTATTTGTTATTTTTATTATTGGATTTGCTATTTATACAATATACAAAAAGGAGAATGTATCTTACGAAAATGAGCAATTAGATACAAGTGCTTCAAAAGTAGAAGTATTAACTAATATGAGACTAGGAATCTCAAATTTTGATAATATAAATCCAATCATTTCACAAAATAGAGATATTATTAATTTATCTACAATTTTATATGAACCTTTAATGAGCTTAACTGAAGATTATCATTTAAAATATTGCTTGGCAAATGAATATTCAAAAATAAATGATAAAACATATATAGTTACATTAAAAGACAATTTAAAATGGGAAGATGGCAGTAGCATTACGAGCCAAGATGTACAATTTACAATAGAAAAATTAAAAGAAGGAAAATCTATATATTCTACAAATGCTGAAAATATTAGTTCAGTTCAAACCATTGATGAAAAAACAATCAGAATAAATCTAAAGGAAAAAGAAGACTTTTTTGAGTATAATCTAATATTTCCAATTATAAGCAGTAAACAATTTATAAATGAAGAAGATTTTTTTAAATCTAGGCTTGCTCCAATGTCTTCTGGAATGTATAAAGTAAAATCAGCAGATATTGACTCTATGGAACTTGTAAAAAATGAAAACTGGCATAGTGCAAATGATACAGAAAGAAAAATAGAAAACATTCAAATTCGTTTTTATTCTTCAATGGGAGATGTTTATAACAGCTTTAAAATCGGAAATATTGACCTTATATGTACTTCTAATATTAATATATCAGACTATATAGGTACAATAGGATATACAAGCAAAGATTATAAAGGAAGAGAAGTCGACTTCATTAGTATAAATTGTGAAGATACTATTTTAAAGAATAAAGAAGTAAGACAAGCTATAAATTATGCAATAGATAAAAAGAAAATTATTTCATCAGTATATGATAATGAGTATTATATTTCTTCATTCCCTATTGATTATGGAAATTATTTATATTTTAAGGAAAGTCAAACATCATACAATAAAAAACAAGCCAAAAAGGTTTTAGAAGATGCAGGCTGGACCTACAGATATAAAAGATGGCAGAAAACAGAAAATTATATTACAAGAACAATTAGATTAAATTTAGTAGTAGATAGTTCAAATAAAAACAGAGTAAAAGTTGCAGAACTAATTGAAAAGCAATTAGAAGATATAGGAATTAATGTAGTAGTGAATAAAGTATCTAATAAAAGTTATAAAAATTATTTAGAAAACAAAAATTATGATATGATAATAACAGGAATTTATAACGGATACAATCCTGATTTATCTTACTTTTTTGCAAATGACAATATTGCAAATTATGATAATAACGAAGTAAAAGAAATTATAAACGAAGTAAAAGAAATAAGAGAAGAAGACCAAATGAAAGAAAAATACAAAAGATTAGTCGAGATTTATGAAGATGAAGTACCATACATTTTCTTATATAGAAATAAAGCAAAAGTAATTTATAGTATGAAACTAATAGGAGAATTTAATCCTAATAACTATACTGCATACTATAATTTAGGAAAATGGTATAGACAATAAAAAATTTTAAAAAAAGTATTGACAAATTTTTATTTTAATATATAATAACAATACAAACAGATGTTTAATTAGAGGAGGAAAAAATATGAATAATCAAAATCCAGAAAAAATGAAAGCATTAGAAGCAGCACTAGGTCAAATAGAAAAACAATTTGGTAAAGGTTCTGTTATGAAATTAGGAGATGTAACATCATTAGAAATAGAATCAATACCAACAGGAGCTTTAAGCTTAGATATTGCATTAGGAATTGGAGGGATTCCAAGAGGAAGAATAGTAGAAGTTTATGGTCCAGAATCTTCAGGAAAAACTACACTTGCTCTACATATGATTGCAGAGGCACAAAAAATGGGTGGAGAGGCAGCATTTATTGATGCAGAACACGCATTAGATCCAGTATATGCAAAACATTTAGGTGTTGACATAGATAATTTAATTGTATCTCAACCAGATACAGGAGAACAAGCATTAGAAATTACAGAGGCATTAGTAAGAAGCGGAGCAATAGATGTAGTTGTTGTCGATTCAGTTGCAGCATTAGTTCCAAAAGCTGAAATAGATGGAGACATGGGAGATTCACATATTGGTTTACAAGCGAGACTTATGTCACAAGCATTAAGAAAACTAGCAGGTGTTATTAATAAATCAAAATGTGTAGTTATTTTTATTAATCAATTAAGAGAAAAAGTTGGAGTTATGTTTGGAAATCCAGAAACAACAGCAGGTGGTAGAGCTTTAAAATATTATGCATCTGTAAGACTAGATATTAGGAAAATAGAGAACATTAAACAAGATGGGGAAGTTATTGGAAATAGAGCAAAAGTTAAAGTCGTAAAAAATAAAGTTGCTCCACCATTTAGAGAGGCAGAATTTGATATCGTTTATGGAAAAGGAATATCTAAAGAGGGAAACATATTAGACATTGCTGTAAACCTAGATATTATTGAAAAAAGTGGTTCATGGTTTAGCTATAAAGGAGAAAGAATTGGACAAGGTAGAGAAAATGTAAAACAATATTTAATAGATAATCAAGAAGTAGCACAAGAAATAGAAAAACAAATAAGAGATAACTTTAACGAGGCATTTGAAAAGAGTCTAGGAGAAGAAGAAACAGACGAAGAAGAAGATATTCAGCCAGAAGAATAAATAAAAATATTGCAATGTAGGAGGGCGATTATTTTAGCCCTCCCATAAGGAGTTAAAAAAATGCAAGAAAAACTAGATTATGTCGCAGAATATGATAAACTAAAAACCAAAGTCTTAAAATATATTATGTATAAAAAAAGGACAGAAAATGAAATTAGACAAAAATTTAGTCTTAGTATAGAAGAAGATATGTTAGACGACATAATAGAAGAATTAAAAGAAACAGGTTATATAGATGACGAAAGCTATATACAAAGGGCAGTTAAAGAATTTATGAATTTAAAAAACTTGTCCGTAAAAGAAATAAAGTATAAACTACTTGCTAAAGGGTTAAGTAGTGATATAATAGAAGAATATATTTCTAACCATATAGAAGAATTAACAGATTATGAATTACAGGCAATAAAAAATATATTCTATAAAAAACAAACTAATAGCGAATTAGACGAGATTAAACAATATTTGTTAAAAAAAGGATACTTATCAGATAATATAAAAGAAGCTTTAAGTGAGGTAGAATAATGCAAAATTTACTAACATTAGAAACAAAAAAATACGCGATAAAAATACAAAACTTTGAAGGACCATTAGATTTATTATGTCATTTAATTGACAAAAATAAAATGAAAATTTCTGATGTTAAATTGTCAGAAATTACAGATCAGTACATTGACTATATAGATAGTATGGAATCAATGAATCTAGAGGTTACAAGTGAATTCTTGTTAATGGCATCTACTCTTTTATATTTAAAATCAAAAAATCTTCTTCCATCTCAAATAGAAGAAGAAAAAGAACTTACAGAAGAAGAATTGTTAAGAAGAATCATGGAATATAAAAAATACAAAGAAATTACTAAAACATTGAGACAATACTATGAACAAAGTGGACAATATGTTTTTAAATTGCCAGAAGAAATAAAACTTCCAAAACAAAAATTAGAAGAAAACTATAATCAAACTTTAATTTCAGATACATATTCTCTTATTGTAGAGAAAAACACAAATCGTTTAAATCAAAATGCAAAAAATATAGAAAAAATCGCAATTACAGAGACTTATACTGTTGGTGAAAAAGTAAAGGCAATGTTTAGAGAATTGCTACATCATAAAAAATTTGTATTTAATAGGTTGTTTTCAAAAAATAGCTGTTCTAAACCTGAAATCGTAACTGCATTTACAGGACTTTTAGAGCTATCAAGAAGAAGCAAAGTTTTAACATCACAAGAAAGATTATTTGGTAATATTGAAGTAGAAAAAAGAAAAAATGCATAATACATGAAATATTTGTTTAAAATGATAAAATTTGGAAAAACTAATATCAAGATAACTTAGGCAAAAGGAGGTTATACATGATATTAGTTTTTATTTTTTGTGCCATTGTAATAATTATTACTTTACTAATTTGCATGATAATACTTTCTACATTAAAAATAAAAATTAGTAATTTAGAGGCATCAAATATAACTAATGTAAAAGAAAAATCTCTTAAAAATCCAAATAAAAAAACACAAGTAAATATTTCTTTTTGTCTATTTAATTATATAAAGTGGTTTAGTTTAAAACTAGATGAAAAGAAATTTAATAAAATGTATGAAAAAATTAAATTGGGAAAAATTGATTTGAAAAAATTAGAGCAAGATTTTAAACTACGAGATTTATTACAATTAAAAAAATTAAAAGCAGAAATTGAATATTTAAATTTAGAGTTAAAAATTGGAACAGAAGATGTTATATTAACTAGCTTTATTGTAGCTGTTATTAGTACATTAATATCTATAATACTGCCATATTTAATTAAAAGATATCAAAAAGATAAATACTATTACAAAATTTTGCCATTGTATAACAATAATGCTTATGAAATTAAATTTGACTGTATAATTAATATAAAATTGGTACATATTATCAATATATTATATTATCAGTTTAAGAAAGGAAGGAAGAAAAATGATGGAAAGCGAACATCCAATAGAAGGTCTTATGGTTACAGCTATGAATAGTATACAAGACATGATAGATGTTAATACTATTATAGGAGAACCAATTGAGACAAGTAATAATATTATAATTATTCCAATTTCAAAAGTGGGATTTGGATTTGCAGCAGGTGGTAGTGAATTTAAAGGAGAAACTATTGACGAATATAATAAGAGGGAAAAAGAAGAATCTATACAATACCGTTTGCCATTTGGAGGAGGTTCAGGTGCAGGTGTAAGCATTTCACCAGTAGCTTTTTTAGTAGTACAACAAAATAATGTAAAATTATTGCCGGTATGCCATTCATCAGCAGTAGACAAGTTACTTGACTATGTCCCAGATTTAATAGAAAAAATGAATTCATATCTAAACAAGTCTATGCAAAATAAAAAAGAAGAGAAAAAAGAAGAAATGAAAAAAGCAGAAAGAGAAAGAAAAGAGGCAAAAGAAACAATGGAAGATTTAGCCGAAACAGTACAAAATATAAATAGGATAAGACCAAGAAGAAGCCGAGTTCAAAAACAAGCTCCATATGAATATGAGTATGATGAAGTACAAGAAGATGATGATGACGAATCAGAAGAACCAGAGGAAAATGAATAATACTGATGTATAAATAAAATACTCCCGAATATATATTAAACATATATGAGTAGGGGGTATTTTTATGAGAAGAACAAAGATGTATATTAAATGTATTAGCTCATTTTTGATGATTATAATGTTATTTATGTTTTCGTATGTTTTTGCAAGTGGTGATAGTATATATGTATGGTCTAATAATAATGAACCAATAACAGCAACTACAAGTGCAAATGCACTTACTACAAATGCAGATACAGTAACGGAAAATACTTTACAATTAGAATCAGGAGGAGCAATTTTAATAGAACAACATTCTGGACAGATTTTGTATGAGCATAATAGTCATGAAAAATTAAGACCAGCAAGTGTTACAAAAGTAATGAGCATTTTGCTTATTATGGAAGCATTAGACAGCGGACAAATATCATTAACAGATAAAGTACCTTGCACAGAAACAGCATCAAGTATGGGAGGATCGCAAATTTGGCTTGATGTAAGGGAAGAATTAACAGTAGATGAGATGTTAAAAGCAATTTGTGTAGTTTCGGCAAATGATTGCACTGTTGCAATGGCAGAATATTTATGTGGAAGTCAAGAATCTTTTGTAGAAAAAATGAATGTTAGGGCAAAAGAACTTGGAATGAATGATACAACTTTTAAAAATTGTCATGGAATAGATGAAGAAGGTCATGTTACATCTGCATATGATATTGCTCTTATGTCAAGAGAACTATTAAATAATCATCCAAGTATTACAAATTACACAACAATATGGATGGATAGTCTTCGTGATGGTAAATCAGAACTTGTAAATACAAACAAACTAATTAGAAACTATAAAGGAGCAACAGGCTTAAAGACAGGCTCGACATCACTTGCACTATATAACTTATCTGCTAGTGCAACAAGAGATGATTTATCTTTAATTGCGGTAATTATGAGAGCACCTTCAACAAAAATTAGATTTGCAGAAGCACAAAAATTGCTAGATTATGGATTTAGTAATTATCAATATAAACTACTTGCAAAAGGAGGTACAAATTTAAAAGAAGTAACTGTAACAAAAGGAGTAAAAGAAAGCACAGATTTAATTTTAGAAAAAGATGTTGGAATATTAATGAAGAAAGGCAAAGAAAAAGAGATTGAGCAAGTGATAAATGTACAAGACAATATATCAGCACCAATTCATGAGGGACAAAAAATAGGAGAAGTTACATTTATGTTAGAGGGAGAAGAAGTGGGCAAAACAAATGTCATTTGTCCAGAAGAGATTAATAAAAAGACTTTTTCTAACATCTTAAGTTATATCTATCAAAATTGGTTTTGCTTACTTAGATAAAATAAAAAAGATACTCTAATTTAAGAGTATCTTTTTAACTAACTCTAAAAATTTTAACTGTAACTTTATTGTCTTTTACAAAACTTTGCAACTTAATATCAAAATCATTGTTATTCTTAAACTTTAAATCTAAATAGTCATAAGCAACAGTTGCATCTTTTCCGTCTTTAATATATGCAACATCACGGTCATGCTCATGCCTTTCTGTTATATCTAGTCCATCTACTCCAAGAGCAGCATTGTATACAGTTGTACTTACTTGACAATTACCACCACCGATTGCTTTTATAATTTTATTATCTTTTCCAAAAGCATCAGCTGGTTTATAACCATCATCAGAAGATGGCTGTCCAACTACATCACAAAAAGAAAATTCTTTTTGTGATTTTACAATAGTACCATCTATTCTAGAGCATGTAATTTTAATATTTGTTAATCTATTATCATCTTTAGATTTAATAGGTGTTGAAAAGCTATATAATTCAGTTTCAGTAGGCTGTGCAGAATTGTTTTGGCCATTTTGAATGTTACTATCTATTGCAGTTCTTTGAGCACTATATTGACTATCGTTATAACTACTGTTATTTGAATTTATAAAACGATATGTTACAAATAAAATTAAAATAATTGCAATAACAGCAATTAAAATCCAAAATTTTTTCATAATACAAAATTTCCTTTCAAAATAATTTATAAACTTCTAATATTTTTCTACATAATTTAAAAAATATGTAGAAAAATAAAATAAAAATGTGGAAAAAAATACAAAAATTTTAAATACAATTTAAAATAAAATTTATATACTAGAAAAATTGTGTTAAATACTTGACTAATGTAAAATATATGGGTATACTATAAAAGTAAAATGAATTAAAAAACAAGTAAAAAGAGGAGAAAAAACACAAATGAAAACTTGCAAAAGCCTTAAGGCTGTAAGAGAGAGAGAGAGAGAGAGAGAGAGAGAGAGCTACAATTTAGTAAAATAGAGATAGGCGAAAAAATCGCTTTGTTTGTGATATACGAAGACAGACTATTTATGTGAAAAAATAGCCTGTCTTTTTTGCGTGCATTTTTATAAATGTACGAATTGTGTAATGTAATTATAATGTTTTTTCTATTCAAAAAATATTATTGATTACATTGCAAAAGAAAATAACTATTGTAGGGGCTGACCATTGGTCGCCCGAGATAAAGGAGGAAAAATAAATGATAAGAAAAAAGGAAAGAGGTATCACATTAATAGCCCTTGTTGTAACCATAATCGTATTAATAATTTTAGCCACAGTAAGTATAAATATTGTAGTAGGAGAAAATGGATTAATAAAAAAGGCACAGCAAGCAAGAGATGCTTATGAAGAAAGTAGCAAGAGAGAAGTAGAGGGCTTAAATACAATGCTAGAAGAAATGATGAAAGAAACAGGAAAAGGACCACATGGGCTACCATTAGTAGATACATTGGGTGGAGGAAGTTCAAATGTGGTACTAGAGAGTACAGTAGATGCAGAAGATGTATATGGAAATAAAATAGTAGTACCAAGGGGATTTTTTGCAAGGACAGATTTAGGAACAAAAGTAAATGACGGAATAGTAATAGAAGACAAGCAAGGGAACCAATTTGTATGGGTACCATGTACGGAAGAACAGTATAAAAAGCATGAGTATAAAACTCCAAATGAAGACGATACAAAAGAAATAAAAGCAGATGATGGAGACAACCCATGGAAAACATATTATTATAGAAAATATGTAGATTGGAAAGAAGAGTCAGATATAGACAAAAACAAAGAAAGTGTAAAAAATAATGGTGGTTTTTATATAGGAAGATATGAGGCAGGAGTGCCAGATAATGCCTCATTTTCTGTAAATAATGAGAGTAACAAAAGCACAATGACATATTATACGGCAGATGCTAGTAATGGGAATAAATCAAAAAATGTAACAGCAGAAAGTGTAACAAAATTAAAACCAGTAAGTAAGCAAGGGATGCAAGCATGGAATTATATAAATCAAACAAATGCAGTAGAAGTATCAAAAAACATGTATAGTGGAGCAGAAAGTAGCTATGGAGTAACAAGCCAATTAATAGACGGAATAGCATGGGATAGAACAGTAGACTGGTTAGGTGAAAGCTATACAAATATAGCATCAGAAAGTAGTAACTACGGAAACTATAACAATAATTCAACACAATTATCAGAAGATGTATTATATGCACAACATGTATGGTCAACTGCAAAAACAGGAGGAGCAACAACATGGGTAATAGCAAATAAATATAAAAAGGGAAAACCAAAATTAGGAGCAGAAAACTTAACAGATACAGACGGAAGATTAAAATATACTGCAGCAGACTATACAAACGGTTCAAATTATAACACAACAACACATACATTTTCAAAGATAATAGAATTAGCAACAGGTTCAGTAAGTAACTTCAAGTTAAAAAACATATATGATATGGCAGGAAATATGTATGAATGGACAACAGAGACAGGTTACCATAATACAAGTTCATCTGCTACAACAACCGGTACGAAGTACGCGGTTCTTCGTGGGGGCGGCTTTAGCGGCTACGGCACCAACTATCCTGTTTCCTGTCGCAATGGCGTCGATACGACGACTTTCACCTATGTCACCATTGGGTTCCGTGTCGTGCTTTATATTAAGCAATAAAAATGTCAAAAAGTGACAGTACTTTTTCTAAAAAATATCATAGAAGTGACAGTCCCTATTCTGCTAAATGTCATAAATTGTCGAAAAATGTAATACGATTATTGTTGCAAAATAAGAAAAAAAGATGTATATTTAAAATATTAAAAATATATGTCTTTTTTTGTTGGAAAAAACATATATTCAAGAAAGTATTTTAATTTCAAAATTACTTTTAAAAGTTAATTCAAAATTAAACCAAAAATTTTTTTAAAATTAATTTCAAATTTTCAAAAATTAAAAAATTCTAAAAAAAACCCAAAACAAATTGAAAATATTAAAGGAAAAAAGTAAGCAAGTAAAGTTTATTTTAAAAATTAATTAGCCCAATATATGAATAGAAGATTTTAAGAAAGGAAAAGCTAAGTTATGGAAAAATTAAATAATAGTCTTTTAAATATTATCAGAAAAAAGGAAAAGACTACTACTGAATTTAAGAAAGCCAAAAATAAATTACCTGATAATTTGTTTGAAACTATATG
>CANQCV010000026.1 GCA_947591045.1 uncultured Clostridia bacterium | reverse complement strand
TAAGGCTGTAAGAGAGAGAGAGAGAGAGAGAGAGAGCTACAATTTAGTAAAATAGAGGTAAGCGAAAGAATCGCTTTGTTTGTGATATATGAAGACAGACTATTTATGTAAAAATAAACAGCCTGTCTTTTTTGCGTGCATTTTTATTTTTAGATACACAATAGAAACTAGCAATATTTCATTGTAGGGGCGACCACTGGTCGCCCGAGGAAAGTAAAAAAATAAAAAATTAAAAAATTAAATGTAGGGGCTGACCATTGGTCACCCGAGGAAAGAAAAAAGGGAAAAAAATAAAAAAATTAAATGTAGGGGCGACCATCGGTCGCCCAAGATGGGAGGAAAATCAAAATGAAAGAAAGAAAACAAATGACAGAAAGAAAGGAAAGAGGAATCACACTAATCGCCCTTGTTGTAACCATAATCGTACTAATAATACTAGCAACAGTAAGTATAAATATGGTTGTAGGAGAAAATGGGCTAATAAAAAAGGCAGAGCAAGCAAGAGATGCATATGAAGAAAGCGCTAAGAGAGAAACAGAGGGCTTAAATACAATGTTAGAAGAAATGATGAAAGAAACAGGAGTAGGACCACATGGGCTACCATTAGTAGATACTTTGGGTGGAGGAACTTCAAATGTAGTACTAGAAAGTACAGTAGATGCAGAAGATGTAAATGGAAACAAAATAGTAGTACCAAGAGGCTTTTTTGTAAGGACAGATATAGGAACAAAAGTAAATGATGGAATAGTAATAGAAGATAAACAAGGAAACCAATTTGTATGGGTACCATGTACAGAAGAACAGTATAAAAAGCATGTATATAATACGGAAATAGTAGATGACGCGCAGGAAAGTAATTGTACAGATAGTGGAAATAACCCATGGAAAACATATTATTATAGAAAATGGAATGATTGGAAAGAAGAGTCAAATGTAGAAACAAATACAAAAAGTGTAAAAGAAAATGGTGGCTTTTATGTAGCAAGGTTTGAGGCAGGAGTGCCAGATAATGCATCATTTTCTGTAAATAATGAAAGTAATAAAGAAACAATGCCATATTATACAGATAGCAACAGTAATGGAAATAAATCAAAAAATGTATCGCAAGAAAATGGAACAAAATTAAAACCAGTAAGTAAGCAAGGAATGCAAGCATGGAATTATATAAATCAAACAAATGCGGTAGAAGTATCAAAAAACATGTATAGTGGAGCAGAAAGTTCCTATGGAGTAACAAGCCAATTAATAGATGGAATAGCATGGGACAGAACGGTGGATTGGTTAGGTGAAAGTTATTCAAAAATAGCATCAGAGAGTACACAATATGGAAATTATTATAATACAACAGGTGTAACATTACCCCAAAATACACTTTATGCACAACATGTATATGCAACAGTAAAAAGTGAAAAAACTGGAACAACAGGATGGGTAGTAGCGAATAAATACAGAAGAGGCTCACGAGCATTAGGAAAAGTAAATTTAACTGAAAATGATGGGACAAATAAATATGTAGCAGCAGATTACATAAATGGTAATAATTATACTTCAGAAAGTTATACATTATCAGGAATAGTAGAGATGTCAACAGGAGCAATAAGTAACTTCATGTTAAAAAATATATATGATATGGCAGGAAATATGTATGAGTGGACAACAGAGACAGGACACCATAACACAAGCTCGTCTATTGCAGCAACCGATGCGAAGTACGCAGTTTTTCGTGGGGGTAGCTTTATCAGCGTGAACACCGATGCTCCTGTTTCCTTACGCCGTGGCTCTCATGGGACAAATAGCTTATTCTTTGACATTGGTTTTCGTGTCGTGCTTTATGTTAAGTAAAAACAGATAAATTATTTATCTGTTTTTATTTTATATAACAAAAGATATTGAAATTAAGAAAATATAATGATATGATATAGACTGTAAATGTTTTACAAATTTGGATAATTGACGATAAAAAGTACAAAATATATATAAAGAAAGGTGGTTTTTTTATGGAAAAATCAAAAGTTTATTTTACAAAAAATATTACACCAGAGAGTTTAATTAAAATTTATAACGCAGTTGGAAAGGAGTTAACAGGAAAAGTTGCTGTTAAGATTTCAACAGGAGAACCAGGAGGACATAATTTCTTAAATCCAAATTTAATTAAGGATTTAGTAAATAAACTAAATGGAACAATAGTAGAATGTAATACTGCATATAGCGGAAGAAGAAATACTACAGAAGAACATTGGAAAGCTATTAAAGAGCATGGATTTACGGATATTGCAAAAGTTGATATTATGGATGAAGATGGCGATATGGCAATACCTGTAAGAAATGGCTTGCATTTAAAAGAAAACTATGTAGGAGCACATCTTGCAAATTATGATTCAATGCTTATGCTTTCTCATTTTAAAGGTCATGCTATGGGTGGCTTTGGTGGAGCACTTAAAAATATGTCAATAGGTGTTGGGTCTTCAAATGGAAAAGCATGGATTCACACAGCAGGAAAGACAAAAGTTCCAGCAGAGTTATGGGCTAATTTGCCAGAACAAGACCATTTCTTAGAGTCTATGGCAGAGGCAGACGAATCTGTTATTGATTATATGAAAGGAAACATTGTTTATATTAATGTTATTAATAATCTTTCTATTGATTGCGACTGTGATAGTGACCCAGAAGATCCTTGTATGGCTGATATTGGTATAACAGCATCTCTTGACCCAGTTGCTATTGATAAAGCAAGTTTAGATATGGTATATGCTTCAAATGACCCAGGTAAACAAAGACTAATAAACCGTATAGAAGAAAAGCATGGAATTCACACAATAGAGCATGCAGAAAAATTAGGAATTGGAACAACAAACTATGAAATTATAAATATTAATTAGAGGTAAATGTAATGGAGAAAAAATTAGCATTTGGTTGTATGCGCTTACCAATGAAAGGTGAAGAAGTTGATTATGACGAGTTTAACAAAATGATTGACTTATATATGAAAGAGGGTTTTAATTATTTTGATACTGCTCATGGATATATAGGGGGAAGAAGTGAGACTGCCATTCGTGACTGTTTGGCAGCCAGATAACCAAGAGATACAAAAGAAGAATTTGATGCAGTAGATAAAGTAAGAGGTATCTTAAATAAGTTAGATGTAATTCCTTGCACAGCTTGTAGATATTGTATAGATGGATGTCCAAAACATATTTCTATACCTGATTTGTTTGCTTGTTATAATGCTAAAAAGCAATATGATAGTTTTAACAGTGCTTTTTATTATGGTGTACATACAAAAGAAAATGGAAAAGCATCAGAATGTATAGGTTGCCATAGATGTGAAAAAATTTGTCCACAGCATTTAAAAGTATCAGATTATTTAAAAGATGTAGCAAGTATGTTTGAAAATTAAAAAAAGGAAGAGAAAATATGAAAGCATTGTATTTTGATTGTTCAAGTGGAATTAGTGGTAATATGACTCTACGGAAGTTTATTAGAAATTTTAGGAGACGAGCAATACCTATTAAATGAGTTAAATAAACTAAATGTAGATGGATATAAAATTGAAATATCAAAAAAAGTAAAAAATGGTATTACAGGAACATATGTTGATGTTATTTTAGAACATGAACACCATCATCATGAGGAAAATGAGGGACATCACGAGGAACATGAACATCACCATGAACACAGAAATTTGCAAGATGTTTACCAAATAATAGATAATAGCGATATTGATGAAAAAAGCAAAGATTTAGCAAAGAGAATTTTTTTAAGAGTTGCAAATGCAGAATCAAAGGTTCATAATAAACCTATTTCAGAAGTACATTTTCATGAAGTAGGAGCAATAGACTCAATTGTTGATATTGTTGGAACAGCTATTTTAATAAATAAAATTAATCCAGACAAAATTATTTCAAGCATTGTTAATGATGGCTATGGCTTTATAGAGTGTGCACATGGTACAATACCTGTACCAGTACCTGCAACAAGTGAAATTTTTGCAAATTCAAATGTAAAGTTTAGACAAATTGATATTGATACTGAACTTGTAACACCAACAGGGGCTGCAATTATTTCTGAACTTGCAAGTGAATTTACAAGTTTGCCTGTTATGAAAGTTGAAAAAATTGGTTGGGGAGCAGGTTTTAAAGATTTAAAGATACCTAATGTATTAAAAGTGTATTATGGTGAAATAGAGTCTGGTCAAGAAAATATAGCTATAATGGAGACAAATATAGACGATTGTAGTAGCGAAGTTTTAGGTTATACGATGGAAAAACTATTTGAAAATGGTGCATTAGATGTATTTTTTACACCAATATTTATGAAGAAAAATAGACCAGCTTATCGTCTTACAGTTGCTTGTAAAAAAGAGGATGTGTTTAAGCTACAAGATATTATTTTTAAAGAAACTACAACGATTGGAATTCGTTATAGATTTGAATATAGAACAGAACTTGAAAGAAGTATAGTAGATATTGATACTAAATATGGCAAAATAAAAGCAAAAAGAGTAGTAAACAATGGTCAAGCCTACATTTATCCAGAATACGAAAGTATGAAGAAAATAGCAGAGGAAAAGAAAATACCATTAAAAAGTTTATATAAATTAGTACAAGATTAAATAGAAGAAATAAAACAGGGATTTTTGTATATTATATAGGAGTATAATTCATAAATAGAAAGGCGCGTTTAGTATGCTGAAATTAAAAAATATTACAAAAACATATGAAAGTGGAAATGAAAAGGTAGAGGCTTTAAAGGGAGTTAGCATAGAGTTTAGAAAATCTGAATTTGTTTCTATTTTAGGGCAAAGTGGTTGTGGAAAAACCACTTTACTAAACATTATTGGAGGTTTAGATAGGTATACAACAGGAGATTTAATTATTAACGGAAAATCAACAAAAGATTTTAAAGATAGAGATTGGGACGCTTATCGTAACTATTCGATAGGTTTTGTTTTCCAAAGCTATAATTTAATTTCACACCAAAGTATATTATCTAATGTAGAACTTTCTTTAACAATATCTGGTATTTCTAAAAAAGAAAGAAAGCAAAGGGCAATTAAAGCACTAGAAGAAGTTGGACTAAAAGATCAAATTCGAAAAAAACCAAATCAGTTATCTGGTGGACAAATGCAAAGAGTTGCTATTGCAAGAGCAATAGTGAATAACCCAGATATTATTTTAGCAGATGAGCCAACGGGAGCGTTAGATACAAAAACAAGTGTGCAAGTTATGGAAATTTTGAAAAAAATTTCAAAAGATAAGCTTGTTATAATGGTAACACATAATCCTGATTTAGCAGAAAAGTATTCTAGTAGAATTATAAAAATATTAGATGGCAAGATTACAGAAGATTCAAATCCAGTTGAAGAACATGTAGAAGAAAAAGAAGAAAAAACCAAGAAAAAAAGAACTTCTATGAAATTTTTTACAGCATTTCGTTTAAGTTTGAACAATCTTATGACTAAAAAGACAAGAACTATTTTAACTTCTTTTGCTGGAAGTATTGGTATTATAGGAATTGCCTTAATCTTGGCAATTTCAACAGGAATACAAAACTATATAAATAAAGTAGAAGAAGATACTTTGTCTTCATATCCATTAACAATAGAAAATGCAACAATAGATATGTCTAGTATGATGGAGGCTATGTTAGGAGAAGTAGAAGATGACGAAGAAATAGAAGATGGAAAAATATATTCTTCTGACATTATGGACGAAATGATGAGTATTCTTTCAAATAAAGTTGAGACAAATAATTTGAAGGAACTTAAAAAATATATAGAAACTACTGATAATGGAATTAAAAATAACAGTAATGCAATAGGTTATAGCTATAATCTAAATATTAATTTATATAAACAAGATTCAAAAAAGATTATTAAAGTAAACCCAAGTACAGTATTAGATAGTATGGGAATGGGAGATTTAATAGAGGCACGAAACAATTCTAGTATTGGAAACCTTTCTTCTTCTGTAAGTATATCACAAAATAATGTGTGGACAGAAATGTTAGATAACAGGGACCTTTTAAAGACACAATATGATTTACTAGCAGGTAAATGGCCAGAAAAATATAACGAGGTTGTTTTAATAGTAGGTCATAATAATGAAATTAGTGATTATACTTTGTATACTTTGGGCTTAAAAGACCAACAAGAATTAAAAGACAAAATGAAAGCAATACAAAAAGGAGAGACAATAGAAAAATCGGAGAAAACTGTATATACCTATGACGAACTTTTAGATTTATCTTATAAACTAATTTTAAATTCTGATTATTACAAAAAGGAAAATGGAGTTTGGATGGACAAATCAGAAGATGAAAAATATATGAAAGATAAAATAAAAAATGCAGAAGAAATTAAAGTTGTAGGAATCATTAAGCAAAACGACCAAACAGTTGCTATGGGTATGTCTGGTGGAATTGGTTATACAAAAGAATTAAAAGAACATTTAATTAACAAAAATAATGATTCAAAAATTGTAAAAGAGCAAAAGAAAGATAAAGATGTAAATGTATTTTCTGGTTTAGAGTTTCCAGATGAAGATGATGATAAAGCTTTTGATTATAATTCATTAACGACTGAGCAAAAAATGGCAATGGCAAGGTTAAGTAGTGAAGAAATTGCAGATTTAATGCAGGCATATTCAGAAAACAGGAATGCAAGCTATGAAAAAAATATGGAAAAATTAGGAGCAATTAATTTAGATGAACCATCTTCAATTAGTATTTATCCAAAAGATTTTGAGGCAAAAGATAAAATAACAAAGGCAATAGAAGAGTATAATCAAATGCAGAAAGATAATGGAAAAGAGGAAAATACAATAAACTACACAGATTTAGTCGGAACAATGATGAAATCTGTTAATCAAATAATTGATATTATTAGTTATGTTTTAATTGCATTTGTTTCAATTTCACTTGTTGTATCTTCTATTATGATAGGTATTATCACATATATTTCAGTATTAGAAAGAACAAAGGAAATTGGAATATTAAGAGCAATAGGAGCATCTAAAAAAGATATTTCACGCGTATTTAATGCCGAGACACTTATTGTTGGACTAATTGCAGGTTTAATTGGAATTGGAGTTACAGTTTTACTTACAATACCAATTAATAACTTAATATATGTGCTAACAGATGTACATGTTATAACACAAGTGCCATTTATAGCGGGAGTTATTTTAGTTGCACTTAGTATGTTTTTAACTTCAATAGCAGGATTGATACCAGCTAAAATTGCAAGCAAAAAAGATCCGGTTATTGCACTTAGAACAGAATAAAACACAAAGTTAAAGTCCCACCAGAAAGACTGGTGGGACTTAGAGTAAGGGTTGGACACAAAGGTCCAGAAATTTCAGTTAGAGTCAAAAACCTGGTCGATAATGTCACGCAGAATCACGACAGATTCCGCAACGCGGTCGAAACCATCAGGAAAATCTTTTCCATCAGAGATTGGCTTGAGGGTTATACTGCCGTCAGGAGTTATCCGGACGATTGTAGTATAGCCGTTGGTCGAACTTACCCGAAAGGTACCTTCTTCAACTTGGAACTTCATTTAAACCCTTCCTTTCTATATCTCGTAAAAACGAGTTAGTATTAAAATTATAGCATATAAATAATAAAAAAACAATATATGTTATGTGAATTTTAAGATAATCATATTAAATGAAAAAATATAAATAAAATACAAATTAATGTAAAAAATATATAAAAATAATTAGGAGAGAATTTTTGTATGCTAATTATAGGTTTTGTTTTGCTAGTTTTAGGAGCAGATTTATTAGTAAAAGGTTCTAGCAATATTGCTAAAAAATTTCATATACCAGAAATATTAATAGGACTTACTATTGTGGCAATAGGTACATCATTGCCAGAACTTGTAATAACAATGTCTTCTGCCAAAAACAATGCAACAGATTTAATTATAGGTAATGCAATAGGGAGTAATTTGTGCAATTTACTCCTTATATTGGGTATAGTATCTATTATTAAACCTATAAAAATAGATAAACAAACGAGATTTATACATTTACCAGTTGCCTTTTTATCAACGATTATGATACTTGGCTTAGCATTAGGAATATTGGGTAGCACGCCTAATGTAATAACTCGCATAGATGGAATTATATTAGTAGTAATGTATTGTCTATATTTTTTATATCCAATTTTTGTAGAATTTAAAGATATAAGTCAAGCAATTAAAGAAAACAAACAAAATCATGTGAAAACGAAAAATATTTTTTCTTCAGTTTTATTTGTCTTAATTGGAGTTATAGCCTTAAAATATGGTGGTGATTTAGTAGTAAGTGAAACATCTAAAATAGCAAGTAATTATGGAATTTCCGAAAGGATAATAGGGCTTACTATTGTAGCAATAGGAACTGCACTACCAGAGCTTATTACATCTGTTGTAGCAGTTATAAAAAAAGAAGAAGATTTGGCGATTGGAAATTTAGTTGGTTCATGTATTTTAAATGCTTTTTTAATTGTAGGAATTGGAGCTATTATTACTCCACTTAAATTTTCAATTTCATTTTTATATAATTTACTATTGCTATCTTATTCAATATTACTTATTGGAGCATTTAGTTTTATTGGAAAAGATAATACAATTACTAGATTTAAAGGAGCAATATTACTAATTATATATATACTATATATGGTAAGTTTATTTTAATACTGTACTTGCAATTCCTACTAATTTAATAGTATAATAATTCATTGGAGGGGAAATGTATGAAAGTATCAACAAAAGGAAGATATGCTTTAACAGTTATGGTAGATTTAGCTATGAATAGTAACGGGAATTTTATATCTCTAAAAGATATAGCAACAAGGCAAGAAATATCTAATAAATATTTAGAACAAATTATTGCTATGTTAAATAAGGCAGGATATTTAGAAACTGCAAGAGGAAATATGGGCGGTTATAGACTTGCAAGAAAACCCGAAGAATATATAGTAGGAGATATATTAAGAGCAACAGAGGGAGATTTGACACCAATTTATTGTTTGACAGAAAATGGTGAATGTGTAAAAAAAGAAAATTGTAAAACACATGATTTTTGGAAAGGCTTAGATGATGCTATTGAAAAATATGTAGATAGCAAGACTTTAAAAGATTTAATATCTGAATAATTTTTAATTCCTATTGACATACTAGGAAATATGCGATATAATTCCTACTGATTTAATAGGAAAAAGGAGGAAACTATGGATACAGTATATTTTGATAATAGTGCTACAACAAAAACTGACGAAGAAGTTGTAAAAGCTATGTTACCATATTTATCAGAAAGCTATGGAAACCCATCATCTATATATAAAATAGGGAGGGATAACAAAAAGGCTATTGAAGATGCAAGGCAAATTGTTGCTCAAACTTTAAATTGCGACAGCAAAGAAATTTATTTTACAGCAGGTGGAAGTGAAAGTGACAACACAGCAATAAGAGGAATTGCATACGGATACAAGAGTAAAGGAAATCATATTATTACTTCTAAAATAGAGCATCCTGCAGTTCTTGAAACATGCAAACAACTAGAAAAAGAGGGATTTGAAGTTACTTATTTAAATGTTAATGAAAATGGTATTGTTGATTTAGAAGAATTAAAAAAATCAATTAAGCCTACAACAACACTTATAACTATTATGTTTGCAAATAATGAAATTGGTACAATAGAGCCAATAAAAGAAATAGGAGAAATTGCAAAGGTAAATAATGTACTATTTCATACAGATGCTGTTCAAGCAGTAGGAAGTGTAAGGATAGATGTAAAAAAATTAAATATAGACAGTCTTTCTATGTCTGCACATAAGTTTTATGGACCAAAGGGAGTTGGTGCTTTATATGTAAGACAAAGAGTTAAATTTGAAAAATTTGTAAATGGAGGACATCAAGAAAGAAATAAAAGAGCAGGGACAGAAAATGTACCAGGAATTGTAGGACTTGGCAAAGCATTAGAAATTGCATATAGAGATTTAGATGAACATAACAAAAAAATAAAAGAATTAAGAGATTATTTTGTAGAGAGTATAAAAGAGAAAATACCATATATTAAAATAAATGGAGATATGGAAAAAAGATTACCAGGAAACAGCAATATTTCATTTAGATTTATTGAGGGAGAGGGCTTACTTTTAAATTTAGACTTAAAAGGAATTTGTGCATCAAGTGGTAGTGCTTGTACATCAGGTTCACTTGACCCATCACATGTACTTTTAGCAATAGGCTTGCCACATGAAATTGCCCATGGTTCTTTAAGAATTTCTATTGGAAAATACAATACAAAAGAAGAAGTAGATTATTTAATAGAAAATTTAGTGGAGATAGTAAGTAGATTAAGAGAAATGTCACCATTATGGGAAGAGTTTTTGGAAAAGGAGGAGAAAAAATAATGGATTATACAGATAAAGTAGTAGACCATTACACAAATCCACGTAATGTGGGAAAAATAGATGATGCATCAGGAGTTGGAGAAGTAGGTAACCCAGTCTGCGGAGATATTATGAAAATGTTTATCAAAGTAGAAAATGGAATTATTGTAGATGTAAAATTTAAAACTTTTGGATGTGGTGCTGCAATTGCAACAAGTAGTATTTCAACAGAAATGATAAAAGGAAAAACTTTGGAAGAGGCATTGCAATTAAAAAATACAGATGTTGTAAATAGTTTAGGTGGCCTTCCACCTGTTAAATTACATTGTTCTGTTTTGGCAGAAGAGGCTATTCACGAGGCAATAGCAGATTATTACAGAAAAGAAGGAAAATTAACAGAAGAAGAAATACAAGAAAAATGTGGCTTAAAACATAAACATGATGATGATGAACATCATAATGAATAATATATACAACTGTGACATAAAAAGTAGAAAATAGTTAGTTAAAAAGTTAAATTCCATTTAATAAAAAAATTGACTGTATAAGAGAAAAGTCCATAATTTAGGATTTTTC
>CANQCV010000025.1 GCA_947591045.1 uncultured Clostridia bacterium | reverse complement strand
GTTGTACATTAATGGTATGTGTAAGACTAAAATCTATTTACTATTCTCATAATTGCATTTAACTTTTCACTTGACAAGAATAAAGTTTGTTAGTAAATTTTTAACTATAGTTGACAAATTGCATTATTTATGATATAGTATTTACCTGTAAGCCGCCTGAGTCGGGTAACGAAATGTTAGTAATATAAAATCTAACTACCTAGTATTTTATGCTTAGCGAGTATTGCAAATAAGAGGAGGTGTACATGTTATGTACGCAATTATTGAGAGCTGTGGAAGACAATACAAAGTATCAGAAGGAGATGTAGTATTCTTTGAAAAATTAGAAGCAGAAGAAGGAAAAAAAGTTACATTTGATAATGTAGTCCTAGTTTCTGACGATAAAAAAGTAGAAGTAGGTTCTCCATATATAAAAGGTGTAAAGGTTGAAGGAAAAGTAGTTGCACACGGTAAACACAAAAAAATTATCGTATATAAATACAAAGCAAAAAAGAACTACAGAAAAACACAAGGACACAGACAACCATACACAAAAGTAGAGATTACAAAAATAAAGACTGCAAATCAAGATAAAGCTGAAAATGTAGAAGAAAAGCCAAAAGCAGAGAAAAAAGCTCCTGCAAAAACAACAGCTAAAAAAGAAACAGCAGTAAAAGAATAATATAAATTTTAATTGACGAAAGGAGTTGAACATATATGGCTCATAAAAAAGGTCAAGGTAGCGTTAAGAACGGTAGAGACAGTGAGTCTAAGCGTTTAGGTCTTAAAAGAGCAGATGGTCAAGTTGTTCCAGCTGGAAATATTCTAGTAAGACAAAGAGGAACAAAATTCCATCCAGGAACAAATGTAGGTATCGGAAGTGATGATACACTATATGCAAAAATAACTGGAAAAGTTAAATTTGAAAGATTAGGTAGAGACAAAAAACAAGTTAGTGTTTATCCTGTAGAGGAAGTTTCTGCTAAATAAAAATATATTTTTAAAGATATGGTATTACAAAACCATATCTTTTTTTAAGTCTTCCATGTTATATAAACCATGTTTTTGCTTTAGGATAAACTTTGCAGCTAAAATAGCACCTTCTGCATAAATTTCACGAGAATAAGAAGTGTGTTTTATTTCTATAGATTCATTTTCGCCTAAAAAAATCACACTGTGTTCACCTATTACACTTCCCCCACGAATAGAAGAAAAGCCTATTTCATTACTCTTTCTAGGAGTTATATTAGAATGTCTATCATATACATATGTGTATTTGTTAGAGCAAGCACGATTTATTGCATCTGCTAAAAGTATTGCCGTACCACTTGGGCTATCTTTTTTTAATCTGTGATGTTTTTCTAAAATTTCTATATCCATAGAAAGAAGCGGAGAAATATATTCTAAAATTTTACTAATTAAGTAAATTGAATAAGACAAATTTGAAGATTTAAAAATAGGAATCGCTTGAGAATATTCTACGATTTTCTTTTCCTGAATATCATTAAAACCAGTTGTGGCAACGACAACGGGAATTAAATGACAAACAGCGTAATCTAAAGCATCCATACAACCTTCAGGAGTAGAAAAATCAATAATAATGTCAGGTTTATCATTACATATTTTTTCAAAAGAAAGTAGTGTGTCTTTGTCAATCTCATATTTTACACACATATTATTCGTCTTACTAATAGCATTTTTTAAGATTTTTCCCATTTTTCCTTTACTTCCATTAATTAAAACATTTATCATAAAATATCACTCTCCTAATAAAAAAAAGATATGATAAATTATCATATCTTTATAAATATATTCTTATTTATTTATACTATTCTAAAAATTATAAGACTTAAAAACACATATGCATATTTGTAAATTCTATTCTTTTTTAAATTAGAGTTAAAATATGAAAAAGTTTCTTTTAAAGCACTGTATTTATCCATAAAAGTTACAATATATGATTCAGCATACCTAGGAAAAGGAAGTGTCACTGGCCACATATGTTTTAATATAATATCTTGTTCTTTTTTATTTAAATCAAAAATTTCAAGAGCATTTTTAAGAGCAATTTTTGGGTGAACAAAAGCGTGTCGCCCAACAATGTAGTCATCTCTATGTATATCTCTCCAATCATATAAAAATAGGTCATGGAGCATGGCAGCTCTTGCAATAGAAATATAATCTAAACCGAATTTTTTTGCAATACAATAACTGTAATATGCTACACGCATGCAATGAGAATAACAAGAAGTATCACAATGTTGTCTGTAATCTTTCATCTTTTGAACAGTATCATCAGAAATAACATCATGTATAATATGTAAAAACTCCATTTTGCTATTTAATACTAGTTGATTTCTTTTGTAATCTAAAAACAAGCTCATGAAAACTTAAACCCCTTTAAAATCGTAAATATAAATTTATTATAACATGTTTCTCTAAAATATAAAATACCTAATATACAAATTTTTTTATAGAATTTATTAATTTTTCTTTTCCATTATCAGAAAGTTCAATAAGTGGAAGTCTAGGCTTTCCACAATTAAAACCAATATAGTTCATGGCATATTTTACAGGAATAGGATTTACTTCACAAAATAAAGAATCTATTAAATCTAATGCTTGTAATTGCAAAGAAGTTGCCCTTTTAATATTTCCACTAAAATAATCATACACCATATCGTGTACATATTTTGGATATAAGTTAGAAAGAACAGAAATAACTCCGAGTCCTCCAAGTGAAAGAATAGGTATAGTCTGGTCGTCATTACCAGAATAGATAGTTAAATTATCTTTGCAAAGACTAGCAATCTTTGCTATTTGAGATATATTTGAACTTGCTTCTTTAATAGCCACAATATTATCTATTTTAGAAAGTTCTAAACATGTTAAGGGTTCTATGTTGATTCCAGTTCTACTTGGCACATTGTATAATATGATAGGAAGATTTGTATTTTCTGCTATTGCTTTAAAATGAGAAATAAGACCTGCTTGAGTTGTTTTATTGTAATATGGAGTAACGAGTAAAAGGGCATCTGCACCAACACTTTGTGCATATTGTGATAACTGGATACAAGTTTTTGTATTATTTCCACCAGTACCAGCAATTATAGGTATTTTCTTTTTAGCAGTTTGCACAGCAAATTTAATTACTTCTTTTTTTTCATCAGTACTTAATGTTGCAGATTCACTAGTTGTTCCACAAATAATTAAACTATCTGCACCTTCTAAAATTTGAAATTCAATAAGCTTTTTAAGTTCCTCGAAATCAATACTACCATCTTCTTTAAATGGAGTAACTAGGGCAGTCCCACAACCCTTAAAAATAATGTGTTTCATAAAAAAATACCTCCTTGATAGATTTATTATATGAATCAAAAAGGTATATGTGATATTATAAACTTTTACTATTATTATATAATTCGTCAGGACATATGTCAGAACCGTTTGACCAAGAAATAGATAAACCATCTATTTTTACAGTACGAAACAAAGAAATATCTTTTAAATCTTCAAATTGTTTGTATTTTAAATATGGTTTTACATCAAATATTCTTATTTCATTATTATCAAAACTAATTAATAAATTATAGTCATCTAGCGGTTTTACATCAATAGCTCTAGGTCTCATAAAATCACTCCAATCCTTTAATTTTAATTATTTCCCCATCATTGTTATAAGAATACCAGGCTGCTTTTATCTCATCTTCATGAATTGCAAGCCATGCTTCAATTAACTTCATTTGTTTTGAGGGAATATATCCATCTAAAAGTTTACCAGAAATAGACATGGATAATTCATATTCATTATATTTAAAGTGAACATGAGGTTCTTTGTGGTGACCTCCTAATTCTTTATATACATAAACTAAAATACCATAAAATTGCGAAATTAATGGCAATAAATCACCTCCATTATATCATTTTTATTTAATAAATTCAAATTATATTGGAAAATAAAAAGAAAAAAATAAATTGAAAAAAAAGACCTAGATGCTATAAAATATTTATAGCATCTAAACAAACTTAAGTCAATAAAAATATGTCGACAAAAAACGACAAATTACAACATAATCATTTTTTCCACGATTTGTACTGCATTTGTAGCAGCACCTTTTCTAATATTGTCTGCAACTACCCATAAGTTAACTCCATAAGGAATACTATCGTCTCTACGAATTCTACCAACAAATACTTCGTCTTTGCCAGAAACACTACTTGCAAGAGGATATAAATTGTCTTTTACATTATCTTGAACAACTAATCCTGGAAAACTTTTTAAAGCATCTACTAAATCATTCATGTCAAATTCATGTTCAAACTCTACATTAATAGATTCACTATGGCAGTTAAAAACAGGGACTCTAACAGTTGTTGCAGTTATTTTTAAATCTGGTCTTTTTAAGATTTTTCTTGTTTCGTTTATCATTTTTTCTTCTTCTTTTGTATAACCATTTTCTAAAAATACATCAATATGTGGCAAGCAATTTGAAAAAATAGGATGTGGAAATTTAGAAAGTTCATATGTTGTATTTTTTAGATTCGTATTACTTGTATAAGTATTTAAATAATTTTGATTATCTGCATAGTTTCTAATTCCATTTTCTAAATCTAAGACTCCATTTCTACCAGCACCAGATACTGCCTGATATGTAGAATAAATAATTCTTTTTATTTTGTATTTATCGTCTAATGGCTTTAATGCTACTACAGCTTGTATTGTGGAGCAATTAGGATTTGCAATAATTCCATGATTATTTTTAATTTCCTCTGGGTTTACTTCAGGGACTACCAAAGGAACATTGCTATCCATTCTAAAAGCACTACTGTTATCAACTACAATACAACCTTTAGATGCAGCGATTGGAGAGTATTTTTTAGAGGTATCACTACCCGCAGAAAAAATAGCAAAGTCAAAACCTTCGTCAAAGGAATGTTCATTTAGCTCTTTAACAATATAATTCTTTCCCATAAAGGAGATATTTTTTCCAGAAGAACGAGCAGATGCAAATAAACTATATTCAGAAATTGGTAAATTTTTTTCTTCTAACACTTTTAAAACAGTTCTACCAACGAGACCAGTGGCACCTACAACAGCTAGTTTATATTTTTTCATAAAATCAACTCCTAGCTAATTATATGGTAAAAAACGAAAAATATGATGGAGAATAAAAGAGATTATGATATTTTAAACTTTTCAGTTATAGAACCAAGTAAATCAGAAACATCAACATCAAGAACAACCGATAAAGCACAGATTTCATAGTCTCTTACAGTTCTTTGATTATTTTCAATTCTATGCAAACTAGTAACAGGAATGTTAATTCCAAGTAGTAGTAATTTAGAAGAAAGAGATTCAAGAGAAATATGTTTTTCCTTGCGTTTTTCTCTTAAGATAGGTCCTATTACATTTAAATTATCTTCATATTTACCACAATTTTTCATAATATCAACCTCTTTTATTAAATTATCAAATTAATTATATAAATAAAACAGAATACCAATATTGACACCAGTGTGAAAAAATGCTAATATTAAATTAGTATGAAATATGAGATTAATAACAAAGGAGAAAAATAAAGATGAAGAAAAACAAAGGAATCACATTAGTAGCTCTTGTTGTAACTATAATAATATTAATAATACTTGCAACAGTAAGTATAAGTGCAATATCAGGAGAAAATAGCTTAATAAAAAAGGTACAGAAGGAAAAAGAAGATTACGCAGAAAGCTCAAAAAGAGAAGACGAAAAATTAGGTTCTATGGCAGAAGAATATAAACATTTAACAACACCACGAGAACCAATGGAAAAACCAATACCAGAAGGAGCGATAAGCTTTGGAGATATTAGTTGGGAAAACGGACTAGCCAAAATACAAGTAGTAAAAAATACAGAAGAATATCAATTACAGTACCAAGTAGTAAAAAAAGGAAAATCAATAGTAGACTCAGACTGGAAAACAGTAGAAGATAAAAAAGCAAATACAGTAGAAGTAAAGGAATTAGATTTAGGAGACCAAGTAATAGCAAGGCTATGGGATGGAAATAAAGGAGGAAAAAATGTAACCTCACTTGAAGTAAAAGATGGAGAAAAACCAAAAGTAAATATAACAGGAGCAGACTCAACAACAAATAGTATAACAATAACAATAACAGCAACAGACGACGAATCAGGAATGGGAAGTAATCCAAAATATAAGTATTATATAAAACAAAAAGATGGGCAATATGGAGAAGTGCAAGAAGATACAAAGTTAACTCATACATTTACAGGGCTAAATCAAACAAAAGAATATATAGTAAAAGTAGAAGTAGAAGATAGAGCGGGAAATTTGCAAACAAAAGAAAAAGAAGGAACAATAACAACAAAAACAATACCAAGTGCAGGAGATGGAATACAAACAGGAGCAATAACATTTAAAGATTTAGGTTGGAAAAATAAAAAAGTAAGTGTAGATATAACCAAGACAGACACAAACTATCAGTTACAATATCAAATAGTAAAAGCAGGTCAAACATTAAAGCAAGAAACAACAGCATGGACAACAGAATCAAATAAGACAACAAATACAAAAAGTGTAACAGATTTATCGTTAGGAGACCAAGTAGTAGCAAGATTGTGGGACGGAAGACAATTTGGAAGTTCAGCGACATTTACGGTAAAAGATGGAGTAAACCCAAGTGCAACTATAAACTTAAATAATGTAACCAATATAAAGAAGAGCGAAAAGATAAAGGCAACAGTAACACATAAAGACGAGCAAAGTGGAATAGATATAGGTAAATGCAAATGGATACTACATACGCAGAAAGACAAATTAGGAACAGAAGACAGCAAATATACTACTAGCGGTTATGTGTATGGAACATTTACAACAGAAACGCAAACAATAGATAACGCGATATCAACAGACGGAACATATTATTTACATGTATTAAGCGTAGATAACGCAGGAAGAAGAGTTGAGACAGTATCGACAGAAGCAATAGTAGTAAAAACACCAACAGTAGCAGATTTTAAAGGGGTAAAACAAAATACAACTACAACAATACCAGACACATTAGGAAATAATATAGTAGTTCCAGGAGGATTTAAAATATCAAACGACTCAGGTAAAAATATAGAAGAAGGAATAGTAATAGAAGATGATTCAGGCAATCAATTTGTATGGATACCAGTAAGTAACATAGATGGTGACAATAATGAATCAAATGGAATAACAGGAACAATAATAAAAACAAACAAAGGTAATGTAGAGATAACCTTGGGAAGATATAATTTTGAACATATATATGATACATCTAAATATGACAGTTCAACTAGAAACTTTGGAAGTGGGGCTCCAACTTTAATACAAAAAGCATCTCTTTATGCTGATGAAACTGAATTTAGAGACAAATTATATTCTGATGGTTCTGCTTTTGTAGAGCCAAAAACTTATGTTAAACGCTCAAATGTATCAGCTGTTACTAACCAAGTTTCAGCATATAATTTATATAATACATCTGCTACAGCAGAAAAAGGAATAGGTTTTATAAACAGTGTAGAAAAATATCATGGATTTTATATCGGCAGGTTCGAGGCAAGCTATGGAGGTGGAAAGGTATTTAGTTCAGGAACTGATCTAAAAAAACCACTAGTGAAAATTTCTACTACTGCGGATAACAGATCTGGATCCACGGTTGGTGCTTTATGGAACTACATCCGTCAAGAACAGGCATCTATGGCTAGCAGAAATATGTATTATAAAAATTCCTTCGTAGAAAGCGATTTAATAAATAGTTATATGTGGGATACGGCAATAGTATATATACAGAAAATGGGAAATACAAATTATGCAAATCGTGCAGGAGGAGCTGATGTTGTTAACACAGGAACTTCAAATGACAAGGTATGTAATATATTTGACCTTTCACGGAAATCTTGCTGAGTGGACCACTGAATGTTGTCATTGGGCTGAACATTTTTGCGTAAGACGAGGAGCCGGTGGTTCTAGTGGTTGGGATGAATGGACTGCTTACCGTGAAGGTGATATCAATAGCCAAGGTGGTAGTGCTACTGGTTTCCGCCCTGGCATTTGGATAATTAATTAGCAACAGAAATTCATATAATTAAAAATATTAACTCCTATTATCTAGGTTTTATACATAGAGAATAGGGGTTTTTAAATTTTTGAAGATGCTATTTTAAAAATTTATATATATATAATATAGTATTGCAAAATATTACATTTGTATTACAAACAAAGAAAAATATTGACTAATAAGTAAAATATAGTTATACTATAAGCATAAAAACAAAAATAACAAGTAAAAAAGAGGAGAAAATCACAAATGAAAAACGCTAAAAGCCTTAATACTGTAAGAGAGAGAGAGAGAGAGAGAGAGAGCTACAATTTAGTAAAATAGAAGTAAGCGAGAAAGTCGCTTTGTTTGTGATATTTAAAGACAGACTATTTATGTAAAAATAATAGCCTGTCTTTTTTGCGTGCATTTTTATATAAATCTGCAAATTGTACAAAGTAATTATAAATTTTTTCCACTCAAAAAAATATTATGATTACATTGTAAAAGAAAATAGCTATTGTAGGGGCGACCAGTGGTCGCACGAGGAAAGGAAAAAAACCAAAAAATTAAATGTAGGGGTGACCACTGGTCACCCGCAAAAAGGGAAAAAATCAAAAAATTAAATGTAGGGGCGACCATTGGTCGCCCGAGAAAAGTAGAAAAATTAAAAAGAAAGGAAGAAAACAAATGACAGAAGCGAGAAAAGAAAAAGGAATCACATTAGTAGCACTAGTTGTAACGATAATAATACTAATAATACTTGCAACAATAAGCATAAATGCAATATCAGGAGAAAATAGCTTAATAAAAAAGGTACAGAAGGAAAAAGAAGATTACGCAGAAAGCTCAAAAAGAGAAGACGAAAAATTAGGTTCTATGGCAGAAGAATATAAACATTTAACAACACCACGAGAACCAATGGAAAAACCAATACCAGAAGGAGCGATAAGCTTTGGAGATATTAGTTGGGAAAACGGACTAGCCAAAATACAAGTAGTAAAAAATACAGAAGAATATCAATTACAGTACCAAGTAGTAAAAAAAGGAAAATCAATAGTAGACTCAGACTGGAAAACAGTAGAAGATAAAAAAGCAAATACAGTAGAAGTAAAGGAATTAGATTTAGGAGACCAAGTAATAGCAAGGCTATGGGATGGAAATAAAGGAGGAAAAAATGTAACCTCACTTGAAGTAAAAGATGGAGAAAAACCAAAAGTAAATATAACAGGAGCAGACTCAACAACAAATAGTATAACAATAACAATAACAGCAACAGACGACGAATCAGGAATGGGAAGTAATCCAAAATATAAGTATTATATAAAACAAAAAGATGGGCAATATGGAGAAGTGCAAGAAGATACAAAGTTAACTCATACATTTACAGGGCTAAATCAAACAAAAGAATATATAGTAAAAGTAGAAGTAGAAGATAGAGCGGGAAATTTGCAAACAAAAGAAAAAGAAGGAACAATAACAACAAAAACAATACCAAGTGCAGGAGATGGAATACAAACAGGAGCAATAACATTTAAAGATTTAGGTTGGAAAAATAAAAAAGTAAGTGTAGATATAACCAAGACAGACACAAACTATTACTTACAATGGCAAAAGGTAGCAAGTGGAAGCTCATTAAATAATAATTGGACAACAGAACAAAATAAAACAACAAATTTAAAAAATATAACAGGATTAGAATTAGGAGACCAAGTAGTAGCAAGACTATGGGATGGAACACAATTTGGAAGTTCAGCGACATTTACGGTAAAAGATGGAGTAAATCCAAGTGCAACAATAAACTTAAATAATGTAACAAATATAAAGAAGGGCGAAAAGATAAAGGCAACAGTAACACTAAAAGATAATGAAAGTGGAATAAATTTAAGTAAATGCAAATGGATACTACATACACAGAAAGCAAATCTTGGAACAGAAGATAGCAAATATAATACTGGTGGTTATGCGCGTGGAACATTTAACGCAGAAACACAAACAATAGATAACGCGATATCAACAGAAGGAACATATTATTTACATGTATTAAGTGTAGATATGACAGGGACAAACAAAGTAGAAACAGTGTCAGGAGCAATAACAGTAAAAACGCAAACAGTAGAAGATTTTAAGGGAGTAACACAAACGACAACAACAACAATACCAGATTCATTAGGAAACGATGTAGTAATACCAGGAGGATTTAAAATAGCAGACGATTCAGGTAAAAATGTAGAAGAAGGAATAGTAATAGAAGATGATTCAGGAAATCAATTTGTATGGATACCGGTAAGTAATATAGATGGTGACAATAATGAATCAAATGGAATAACAGGAACAGCAATAAAAACAAGTAAAGGAAATGTAGAAATAACATTAGGAAGATATACATTTGAATGCATTTATGATAATAGCAAGTATGATGTTTCTACGAATTTTAGGGGTAGTGGTCTCCCAACTCTGATACAGAAAGCGTCTCTTTATGCTGACGAAACAGGACTATCTAATTCAGCTATTAGATTTATTGAACAAAAAGCGTACAGCGTTAACAGTGGTACCAGTCCATATCGCCGATTTACAGCATATAATTTATACAATACATCTGCTACAGCAGAAAAAGGAATAGGTTTTATAAATAGTGCAGAGAAATATCATGGATTTTATATTGGAAGATTTGAGGCAAGCTATGCAAGTGGAACTTTATATAGTTTAGGGACTGATACTAAATATGCAAAACCACAAGTAAAAGTTTCTACTAATGCGCCAACCAATGCTTGGAATTATACTTATAAAACAGGTGATTTATGGACATCCATTCTTCAAGAAAGAGCGTCTTTTGTTAGTATAAATATGTATTATAAAAATTCTTTCGTAACAAGTGATTTAGTAAATAGTTACATGTGGGATACAGCAATAGTATATATACAGAAAATGGGAAATAATAATTATGCAAACCGTGTAGCAAAAGATTATCTTACTAATACAGGTACTACAGATGATAAGGTTTGTAATATATTTGATCTTTCACGGAAATCTTAGAGAATGGACCACTGAGAAATCTAGCCAAGGTGGTACTTCGCGTGGTGGCGACTATTTTAATAACGGTTATGGTGCCGCATATCGTACTGCTGAAGATTGTACCGTTGCACGCACTGTAGGTTTCCGCCCTGGCATTTGGATAATTAATTAGCAACAGAAATTCATATAATTAAAAATATTAACTCCTATTATCTAGGTTTTATACATAGAGAATAGGGGTTTTTAAATTTTTGAAGATGCTATTTTAAAAATTTATATATATAATAAAACATTGCAAAAATATTACAATTCGTCAAGTGAAAAGTTAAACGCAATTCTGTAAAGTAAATGCAATTTGTACGATTAAATGCATATTTAAAAGCAATAT
>CANQCV010000024.1 GCA_947591045.1 uncultured Clostridia bacterium | reverse complement strand
AACACAGCAGTCAAGCTCTAATGTGCCGAAAATATTTGTGGGTTACCCCGCTGAGAAGATAGGTTGTTGCCAGATTTATATATTCCTCTTTAGCTCAGTTGGTAGAGCGCTCGGCTGTTAACCGATAGGTCGTTGGTTCGAGTCCAACAAGAGGAGCCAAAAATAGGGTTTTGAACATGTTTTGAATTTATTTCAAAGTGCTCCAAACCCTATTTATTATTGAATTTTAAACTTTCAACATATTAAAAAATAAATAGAAAATATTTTAAAATAAACTGGCATGGCTGTACAAAGGCTGTACATATTATTTAATTATTTTGTTAAATAAAAAAATTATTGCAAAATCTAATAATTTATGTTAGATTAAGAACATAATTAATAGTAAAAATTTATATAGTATGAGAGGAAATAATGGAAAAAATTTTTGATAGAAAAAAATTCAATTTAATATTTTTTATTGTTGCAGTTATTATTACATCTATAATAATGACTGTATTTGCAAATTATAAAAAAGGATGGCATGAAGATGAAATCTTTTCATATGGTTCATCAAATTACAAATATGATAATCTTTTTCAAAATTATGCTGAAAAAGATACAATAAATCAAATTATAGACGAAAAAATAATAGATAATAATATATGGCAAACTCTTAAGAATATCGGTCATTACATAACACATAGAGATGAATTTATGCAAATATTTAATGAAAAACGAGTATATGAAACGCCAGTATGGAAAACAAATGAACAAGCAAAAGATTATGTAACAGTTTCAAATGACGAAATTTTTAGTTATTGGAGTGTTTACTATAATCAATCAAGAGATGTACATCCTCCATTGTTTTATATGCTGGTTCACTTTATATCATGCTTTTTCTTAAACCATTTTTCAAAATATATTATTTTCATTATTAATATATTATTTTATATTGCAAGTTGTTTTGTAATTAGAAAAATTTTTAAGTTATTAAATAAAGATGATTTGTCAGCTATCACAATATTACTATATGGCTTAAGTATGGGCGCAATTTCTATGGTAATATTCCAGAGAATGTACATTATGCTTGGCTTTTTTGTGTTGCTATACCTATACTTTAATTTAAAAATACTCAAAAATTCATTTGAAATTGATAAAAGTACAAAAAGGTGGCTTACTTTAATAATTATTTTAGGCTTTTTAACACAGTATTATTTTTGTATTTATGCAATTTTTTCATTTTTAATTATGTTAGTAATACTAATAAGAAAGAAAAAATATGATGCTTTAAAAAGATATATATGGTGCCACATTAAAGCAGCGATTATAGGAATTATTATTTTTCCTGCATCTATATATCATATTTTCTTTTCATATAGAGGAGTTGGAGGAATATCTTCAGATACAGATTATTTAGCAAAATTACAAGAATTTATGGATATAATTTTTTATGCATTTAGTATTCCTAAAGGCTGGGGTTATATCTGTTTACTTATACTAATTTGTTTATTTGTTGCAAAATTAATAAAATCAAAAAGAAAAGATATTGTTCTTATTATTTGTGTGCCAATTATATTGTTTATACTTACAATTGGAAAAATAGCACCACTTATAAATATTAGATATATATCAATAACATTTCCAATAATTACTATAGCAATAATTTTAGGCATGTTTAGTATAATTGATTACATATTAAAATATATAATTAAGAATTCTAAGACCTTAAAAAGAAATATAAATATTATTATACTTCTTGTAATTACAGTTACAATTTCTATTTATGGCTTTACAACAAGTAAACCACAATTTTTATATGAAAAATATGGCAAGAGAATTGAAATTGCTGAAAAGTATCAGAATTTAAAATTGGTATATATTGGGCAATCAGTGTTTAGCCATTTGCAAGACATGGAAGAATTTTTACGATACCATGATTTTATTATAATAAATACATGGGAGTTGGAAAAATTAAAAGATGATAAAGGCTTAGAAAATGATACAGAATTTATATTGAATATAAAATGTTGGGTATCTGATTTTAACGAAACATTGGATAAAGTTTTAGAATATACAAATGCTACAAATTATGAATTATTAGCAGATGATGGAGAAAGTCGAGTGTATAAGGTATTTAAAAATTAAATTATTGTAGATTAAAGAGAAGACTAAAATGAACTGCACCTAAAAGTTAGACACTTTTTGATTAAGTTTATATTAGGCAACTTGTAAGGAATGAATTCTGTAATTTACAGGGCTCATTCCTTTTAATTTACACTTAATTCTTTTATTGCTGTTCTTGCAAGCTCATCACAACGATTATTAAATTCATTATCACTATGTCCTTTTACTTTTATAAATGTTACATTATGAATTTTTGTTAATTCCAATAACTCTTGCCATAGTTCTTTATTTTTTACATCACTTTTGTCAGAAGTTTTCCAGTTATTTTTTTGCCACCCCATAATCCATTTTTGCAAAAATGCATTGACTACATAGGCGCTATCGCTGTACAAAGAAACATTGCAAGGATATTTTAATAATTTTAAAGCCTCTATTACTGCAGTTAATTCCATTATATTGTTAGTAGTTTCTTTTTTTCCTCCTGATATTTCTTTTTTTATATCTTTATATATTAATATACAGCCCCAACCGACCGAGGGCCAGGGTTTCCAGAACATGCACCATCTGTATAAATTGTTACATTATCCATATAAAAACCTCCAATTTCGAGCAATTATTTCAAAAAAAATTTAAATTATTGTAAAATAAAATAATTTATGATATTATATCAGTAAAATAAAATGAATACAAGTAAAAATGCAAAACAAAGGGGGAATATTATGAGTAAAGTTCTTGGTATTGTCGGAGAATATAATCCATTTCATAATGGACATTTATATCATATTGCTAAATCAAAACAAGAAACAGAAGCAGAATATGTTGTTTGCATTATCTCTGGTAGTTTTGTACAAAGAGGAGAAACATCTATTATAAATAAATGGGCTAAAGCTAAAATGGCGCTAGCAAATGGTGCTAATTTAGTAATAGAATTGCCAACCATATATAGCATTTCAAGTGCAGAAGGTTTTGCAGAAGGTGCGATTAGAATTTTAAATTCTTTAAAATTAGTTGATACGATTTCTTTTGGAATGGAAACGAATGATTTAGCTATTTTAAATAATATTGCAAATGTTTTATATACAGAGCCAAAAGAATATACAACAATGTTAACACATGAACTACAAAAAGGTAATTCATTCCCAAAAGCAAGAGAAAATGCAATGATGATGTATCTAAATGATATTAAAAAATATGCAAATGTGCTTTCTGGTTCAAATAATATTTTGGGAATAGAATATTTAAAAGCTCTTAAAAAAACCAAAAGTGACATTACTCCTATTGGAATACAAAGACAAAAAGTTTTATATAATGATGAATACATGGTAGATGAGTTTGCAAGTGCCACAGCTATTAGGAGAATGCTAATGTCAAGACAATTTGAAGATGTTAGAAAATCAATGCCAAAATCATCATATCAAATATTAGGAGAAGAATTAAAAAAGGGACATTATGTATTAGATTTATCTAAATTTGAAAAAGAAATCATATATACATTGAGGAAAATGTCTCAAGAAGAAATTAGCAATTTACCAGATGTAACAGAAGGGTTAGATAGTACCATAAAAAGTGCAGCAGATTCATGTAATACTTTATATGAATTAATGAACATAATTAAAACTAAAAGATTTACACAAACAAGGATACAAAGAATTTTATTATATGCGCTACTTGGAATAGACAAAAAACAAATGCAGATGTCTAAAAAAATAGAGCCATATGTAAGAATATTGGGTTTTGATAACAAAGGCAAAGAGCTTATTTCAGAAATTGCAAAAGCAAATCCAAAACTAAATATAATTACATCAGTAAAAAAATATATGAATACAGTTGGAAGTAAATCTCAAAAAGAAATGTTACAAAAAGATATTTTTGCAACAGATGTATATACATTAGGTTATGAATCAGATTCATGGTCTAATTTAGATTATACAAACAAGATAATTACACTATAAAATACAAAAAAATACAATATTACAAAAAAATTACAACAATATTACATTTTTATTACATTTACAAAACAATGTTGAAACATAGATTTTCTTATCATATAATATAGACAAATGATTTTATTTATACAAAAGGAGAGACCTATAATAGGGGGAAGTTTATCATGGATAAAGAAACATTTGCAGATTATATCCTTTCTGAAACAGATTGGGTTAAGAAAATGGAAATAATGTATTATTTGCAAAAGAAAACTGGCATATTTTATGATAACTCTGTTATTTTCAAAACATTTTTGGCAAAGCAATTTGTAGAAAAAGCTGATTTGAAAGTAGACATGAATACACTTTTAACAGCATGTTTATTATGTAATTGTAAAAAAGCTGTAAACCCACAAGATTTATCTAAAATTAAATCATATGCAAAAGAGGGAGCAAGATATTTAAAACAACTTGGCTTTTCTGATAAATTCTGTGAAATATGTGAAGGCGTTAACAGATACAGTGGTTTGGAAAATAGAAGTGAAGAAAGTGATATTTTAGAGTTAGTAGACCAATTTGGGGGAATGCTTTTAGATAGACCAGAAAGAATTGCGTTTAAAGTTGATGAAGCTTTAGTTTTGCTAGAATATAGAAACTTAAAAGATAAAGAAAATAAATATTTACCACAGTTTAAGCAGTTTGTAAATGAAATGGAGGCAATTTTAATATGAGTGAATTAGGAAATAATTTAACTCCAAGTATAACGAAATCAGCAAGAACTTTTAATTCTTTGGATAATAAGAATATAGCTCAAGGTATAAGGTCAGCAACAAATTTAGATGCACAAATTACAGAAGCTATAAAACAAAAAGAAGTAGAAGCACAAAATCCAATAGTAGAAGAAACTTATGTACCAACAGGTGACGAGATTAGACACGATCGTGAAGAGGGAGAATATAGTAGATAAATTTAAAATTATACAAAAGATTGGATTAATTAAAATTATATCCAGTCTTATTTTTTGCAGAAAGAAGGGTAATATAATGAATGAGGTTTTTGCAGATTTACATGTACATATAGGAAGAAGTGAAAATGGAAAGCCAATAAAAATTACAGGTGCAAGGTCACTCAACTTTGCTAATATTGCTAATGAATGTGTAGATAGAAAAGGAATTAATATTGTAGGAATTATAGATTGTGCATCACCATATGTTATAGAAGATATAGAGAATTTTTTGAAAACAGGACAAGCATATGAAATTGAAGATGGAGGTATTATATATAAAGATAAAGTATGTATTATTTTAGGTAGTGAAATTGAAACTTCTGAAATAAATGATGATGGCAAAACAGGAAGTGCACATAATTTATGCTATTTTCCAAAGCTTGAGAATATTAAAGCTTTTTCTAAACACATGCAAAAACATATTAAAAATATTACTCTAAGCTCACAAAGGGCTAATATTTCAGCTTATGAGCTAATAGATATTGTAGAAAAATATAATGGAATACTAATACCAGCACATGCTTTTACACCACATAAAAGTTTCTATGGAAATTGTACAGATAGGTTAGAAAAAATATTTAAAGAAAAGTTTAATAAAATATTTGCGATTGAATTAGGATTAAGTGCAGATACATATTTAGCTGATCAAATATCAGAGTTAGAAACAAGAACTTTTGTAACTAATTCTGATGCTCATTCTTTACCTAAAATTGCAAGGGAATACAACAAGATATTATTAAATGATATTAGCTTTAAAGAACTAGTAATGGCATTAAAAAATATAGATGGAAGAAAAATTGTTGCTAATTATGGTTTAGATCCAAAGCTTGGAAAATATCATAGAACTTTTTGTGAAGTTTGTGGTAAGGCAATTACAGGTACGGCACCAGTTACAAAGTGTGATACTTGCAATAGTCAAAATATTACAATGGGTGTTTTTGATAGAATAGAATTAATTAAAGATAAAAAGCAAAGTAAAAGTCCTGAAAATAGACCACCATATATTTACCAAATTCCACTAACATTTATACCAGGGTTAGGTAAAAAAACAATAGATAAATTATTAGATCATTTTGAAACAGAAATGACAATCTTACACAGACTTTCACAAGATGATATAGAGGCCGTTGTAGGCGAAAAAATTGCTATGCAAATTATTAATAGTAGAGAGGGTAAAGTACAGATAGAATCTGGTGGAGGTGGAGTATACGGAAAATTAACAGTAGGTTAAAAGATGTATATAAATACAAAAAAATACAGTTCTAAAACTTGTTTTATCGCATAGACATTATGTATAAACAAAAGGAGGATAAAATGAGAGATACCAATAAGAGAAAGAAAAATACATTTAAGCTAAAAGATTTTATAATAGAAAATGTTTATCAAAATCTAAAATCATATATAATTGTAACTGCAATATTTCTTATTGGAATTGTATTAGGAGTTATATTTATAAACAATGTAAATGAAGGACAAAAAACAGAAATAAGTAGTTATATTAATGGCTTTATTACATCATTAAAAAGTAATTATGAAATTAACAAAGGAGAATTATTAAAGAATTCTTTAATAGATAATTTTAAACTAGCAGTAGGTATGTGGTTTATTGGTTCAACTGTAATAGGATTACCAATTGTGTTAGGAATTGTTTTATATAGAGGATTTTGCATTGGATATACAATATCTTCTGCAATAGCAGTATTAGGAACACAAAAGGGAATTGTATTTTTTCTAACTACAATACTTGCACAAAATATCATAATTATACCTGTTCTAATTAGTTTGGCAGTAAGTCGGTATGAAACTATATAAATCTATTATGAAAGACAAAAGAAGAGAAAATATAAAGTTAGAAGTTATAAGACACACAATAATTAGCATTATGTTATTTGTTTTACTTATTATAGCTTCTTTGATAGAAGTATATATTTCAACAAATTTGTTTATGTTAGTGATACAATATTTTTAAATAATTTTGTATAAAAACATAAAAAAATTTGAAAAATGTATTTACTTTTTTGTCATAATTTGATATAACATAGACAATGTTTATGTAAATTATAAAATTAAATATTAAAATAAAGGGGTAGGGCTAAAATGGAAAAATATATTAACCAATTCTTAGATTTTATTCAAAATGAAAAAAAGTTATCAGATAACACACTACAATCTTATAGTAGAGATATAAGTCAATATAAAAAATATTTAGAGACAAATAATATTCAATATCTAAAAGTTGAAAAAGAACAAATTAGTTCTTATATGGAATATTTGCAAGAAATAGGAAAGAAAAAATCAACAATATCAAGAAGTTTAGCTTCAATTAGATCTTTTTATCAATATTTAATTCGTATAAAGAAAATAAAACATGATCCAACAGAGAATATACAATCACCAAAAGTAGAAAAAAGGGTTCCAAGTGTTTTAACATCTCAAGAAATCGAACTTCTTTTAAATCAACCAAAAAATGTAGATTTAAAAGGAACAAGAGATAAAGCCATGTTGGAAGTAGCATATGCAACAGGAATGAGAGTAACTGAAATTATATTATTAGATGTAGATGATGTACATTTAACAGAAGGATATGTTACTTGTAAATCTATAGGAAAACAAAGAAATATCCCATTAGGTTCTCTTTCTATTCATGCATTAAAAGAATATATGGAAGATGCAAGACCAATTATGATTAAAGACGAAAATGAAAAATCATTATTTGTTAATGTTAATGGAAAAAGATTGACAAGACAAGGCTTTTGGAAAATTGTAAAATTCTATAAAGAGCAAGCACATATTACAAAAGATATTACACCACATGTTTTAAGACATTCTTTTGCAACACATTTATTGCAAAATGGTGCAGATTTAAAAGCAATACAAACAATGTTAGGACATTCAGACATATCTTCAACACAAGTATATATGCAATTTCAAGACAATGGACTAAAAAATGTATACAAAAAAGCCCATCCAAGAGCATAATATTACAGTTATATTACAAATATATTACATTTTAAAATATGTATTGAAAAAATTATACATATGAAGTAAAATAAATTTGTATAACAAGTATGATGTTATAAATAAATTGTATATTAGATATACAATAACAAAAGTTAAAAAAGGAGAGAAAAACATGAGAGATTCAGAAAAAAGATTAATTTTAATACTTATTTTAGTAGGAGTAGTTATTATAGGAGGACTACTAATTTGGAGAAACAGTAGAAGAAATGCAGAGGTTCCAATGGCTAGTAGTGATGAAGAAAATGAAGTAGAAGAATTCGTACAAGTTTTAGATGATGGAAGTAGATTAAATGTAAGTGATGCATTATCTAAAACTAAAACAGTAGATGGTTTAGAATTTAAAAATATGCAATTATTAGAAAGCAATAGTATTACAAGTCTACTAGTAGATGTAGAAAATAAATCAGGAACTTCATTAAATACTTATTCTTTAGTATCTATAGAGTTTTTAGATAAAAATGGTTCAGTCATTACAGAAGTAAGTGGATATCTAGATCCAGTTAATGTTGGAGAAACAGTACAAATGAACTTAGCTTGTAGTTCAAGTCCAGCAGTAGCAAATGCATATGATTTTAGAATCACAAGAAAATAAATTAAAAAAATATATTCTATTAAATAGAATATATTTTTTTTGCCAAATTTTATTAAATGTGAAAAAGCACTTGACAGTTTACAATAATACATATAAAATAGATATGTAGGTAAAGATATATTCTAAAATAGTTATATATATTTATGGTACATTGAAAATTTAATAGAAAGAGGTGTAATGATTATGGACATAGTAATCAATATCGCCGTTTTTCTAATCTCAGCAGTTATATTCACATTTGTTGGAATATATATTAGAAAGAAATCTGCTGAATCTAAAATGCAAAGTGTAGAAAGTGAAGCAAAAAAAATACTTGAATTGGCACAAAAAGAGGCCGAAACAAAAAAGAAAGAAGAAATCTTTAAAGCAAAAGAAGAAATTATGAATGCAAGAAAAGATTTAGATGAAGAGGTTAGAGAAAGAAGAGGCGAAGTACAACAACAAGAAAGAAGACTTATTCAAAAAGAAGAAAACTTAGAGAAAAAAATTGATTCTGTAGAAAAAAAGGAAAAAGAATTACTTTTAAAAGATGAAGAGTTAGGAAAAAAGAAAGAAGAACTAGAAGATTTATTAAAAAGACAAATGCAAGAATTACAAAGAATATCTAGTTTATCTCAAGAAGATGCAAAACAACAATTACTTGCTGAATTAGAAAAAACTCTTACAACTGAAAAGGCTACTTTAATTAGGAACATGGAAGCAAAAGCTAAAGAGGAAGCGGACAAAAACGCAAGAGAAGTTTTAGGTTATGCTATTCAAAAATGTGCAGCAGATCATACACAAGAAACAACAGTATCAATCGTAGCTCTTCCAAATGATGATATGAAAGGAAGAATTATTGGTAGAGAGGGAAGAAACATTAAAACATTAGAAACTTTAACTGGAATTGATTTGATTATTGATGATACTCCAGAGGCTGTTGTTATATCTGGTTTTGATCCATTAAGAAGAGAAGTAGCAAAAATAGCTCTAGAAAAATTAATTGAAGATGGCAGAATTCATCCTGCTAAAATCGAAGAAATGGTAGAAAAGGCAAAAGAAGAAGTAGAAAACACAATTAAAGAAGAAGGAGAAAGAGCTGTTTTAGAAACAGGAGTTGTAGGACTACATCCTGACATAGTAAAGTTAATTGGAAAACTAAAATATAGAACAAGTTATGGACAGAATGTATTAAATCATTCTATAGAAGTATCAAATTTAGCAAGAATTATGGCAGAAGAACTTGGTTTAGATCCAAAGCTTGCAAGAAGAGCTGGATTATTACATGATATAGGAAAAGCACTTGATCACGACATGGAAGGAACACATGTTGAAATTGGAGTTGATGTATTAAGAAAATACAAAGAAAATGAGAATGTTATAAATTGTGTGCAAGCTCATCATGGAGATGTTGAGCCAAAAACAATAGAGGCAGTTTTAGTACAAGCAGCAGACGCAATTTCAGCATCAAGACCAGGAGCAAGGCGTGAAACTTTAGAGGCTTACATTAAGAGATTAGAGGCTTTAGAAAATATTGCAGATTCATTTGAAGGGGTTGAAAAATCTTTTGCAATTCAAGCTGGTAGAGAAGTAAGAATTATAGTAAAACCAGAAAAAATATCTGATGACCAAATGGTATTAATGGCAAGAGATGTTGCAAAACGAGTTGAAGACGAAATGGAATACCCTGGACAAATAAAAGTAAATGTTGTTAGAGAAACTAGAGTTGTAGAATACGCTAAATAAAATTAAAAAATAACCCCCCGGCTAAGCTGGGGGTATTTTTATTACAAAAAATTATTTTACTTGATAAATATAACTATCTATAGTATTATTATAGATGTAAAAACAAAGGCAAAAGGAGGAAATATATGAAAGTTTTAGCAGTAGGTGATTTAGTAGGAGATGTTGGATTAAGCAAGTTAAAAGAAAATCTAAATAATATAATAGAAACAGAAAATATTGATTTTGTAATTGTAAATGCTGAAAATGTTTCTGGAGGAATGGGAATTACAGTACAAGATTTTCGTACTTTAGATAATATGAAAATAGATGTTATTACAATGGGTAATCATACTTGGGGCAAAAAAGACATTTTTTCTTTTATAGATAATAACAAATTATTAAGACCAGCAAACTATTCAAAAGGAGTCCTAGGTCATGGATATGGAATTTATGAATGTAACAATAAAAAAATTGCTGTTATTAGCTTAATTGGAAGAACAGATATGAGTGTCCTTTCAGAAAACCCTTTTATTGTTGTAAATGATATTATAGAAAATATAAAAGACAAAACAGATTATATTTTTGTAGATTTTCACGCAGAAGCAACAGCAGAAAAAATTGCAATGAAATATTATTTAGATGGAAAGGTAACAGGTATTTTTGGAACACATACACATGTGCAAACAGCAGATGAAGAAATAACAGAAAATGGAACAGCTTATATTACTGATATTGGAATGACAGGACCTAAAAAATCTGTAATAGGAATGGATGTTGAAGTATCTATAAAAAGATTTTTAACTTCACTTCCAGAAAGATATAAACTGGCAAATGGACCTGCTATGTTAAATGCTTGTGTATTTGAAATAAATGAAGAAAAAAATACAATGGAATCAATTTACAGAATATCTATTGATTAAATGTCGAAATATGTCGAAAATAGACGATAAGTTTTTCCTATATTTTCCAAAAATGACTAGACATTTTCCAAAAAATGTAATATAAATAAGTCTGTCGTTAGAACAAAATAAAAAAATATAGGAGGCAAAAATGGAAATTTTAAAAATCTCATCAAAATCAAATCCAAATTCTGTAGCAGGAGCAATAGCAGGTTTGGTAAAAGAATCTAACAAAGCAGAAATGCAAGCAATAGGAGCAGGAGCACTTAATCA
>CANQCV010000023.1 GCA_947591045.1 uncultured Clostridia bacterium | reverse complement strand
TGGGCTGGACATATTGGTAGAACAAGATATATGAAATGTCCAAAATGTAATCAAAAAAGTTGGCAGAAAAAAGTTACATCTAAATAACAAATTTATCTAACTCTCACTTTGTGTCCTGTTAATTATTTAATAAAAGTTATATAATTGTTCTTGAAAGGAGCAAGAAATATGGATCAAGAGAAAATTGGAAAATTTATTGCTAAACTTCGTAAAGAAAAAAATATGACACAAGAACAATTAGCAGAAAAAATAGGAGTAACAGACAAGTCAATAAGTCGTTGGGAAAATGGTAAAACAATGCCAGATATTTCAATGCTTAGTATATTAGCAAATGAACTTAATTGTACTATACAAGAATTGTTAAATGGTAGAAAGATGACAAAAGAAGAATTGTTAGATTTAAGAGAAACTATTAACAATTTAGTTGAATATGAATCTAATCAGCAAATTAAAAAAGATAAAAAATTTAACAAATATAATATGATTGGTGTTATTACTTTAGTTTTGGCAGTATTCAATAATGAGTTTGGTTATTTAGATTATGTCTTTGCACCTAATATGGTAGAATTAGTACAAGGAGCATTATATGGTATTAGTATTTGTGCTAATATGATTAGTTTATATAATCGTTCTCATAATATTTCTGCTTGTAAAAGAAAAAAAGAACTCATAAGAAAATTAAATAAGAATTAAATAACAAATTACAAGTTATCATTCACATTATTTTTTCAAATAGCAAGAGTATATTGTAGTTTTTTAAAATTTACAATATACTCTTGCTATTTCTATTTTTGAGTAACACATTCTAATATCAAAGTGATTGCATCTGAAAATCCGTATTTTATAGAAATTTTCATTCTCATAAGCTCCAACAATATTTATTTTTTCTACATTCGGCAATAAACTTACCAATTTTAATTTGATTCATTACTTTTTCTCCTTTAATTATAACTACACTTACTATAACTAAAAGACTTTATAAAATAAACTTTCTATTGGTAGAATTGCTTATTTTCTTATCTACTCTTCGTAGAATTTTTAATATTTTTAATCTTTTGCTTCAAAAACAATCCATTTTTGATTAATAAGCATTTCTATCGTGTTGTCTGCCCCTCGCTGGTATTCAAAACCAACTCCAAAATTAGATTGTCCCTCATCAGATGGAATTTGTCCCTCATGTACAGTAGTTTCTATTTTTCCATCCATTACTCCACAACGACCTTTTACTGTACTTTCTTTTCCTGTATCATAATATAATTTTCCATCTACTTTTACTATTCTTGTATAATCTTGTATTGCATCTTGTCTTTGCTCCATTCCCTTTTTATCTGTTTTTTCAATATTCATAATCTGAAAATCAGTAAAAATCTCTTGGTCTGAATAATCTTTTTCATCTTTTTTTACACCTTTAAAAGTAAATTCATAATTGTTTTTTTCTTCTAACTTATATTTTTTATCCACTTTTATTATTGTTGGATTATTCATTTGATATTGTTCTACCACATAAAAATTGTAATTTCCTGTTTGATCTGTTTCTTTTAAATCTGATTTTACATTATATGTCCTTACAAACTCTATTTCATTTATTTGTACTACTGGTTCATTAGAAACTGTATTATCCTTGTGGTTATTTATGATTTCAATTAATCTATATGAATCTTCTGCATTTAATATTGCCTCTTTTCCACTTTGTGTAATATGACAAGATGTATATATTTCAATTCCATAAGATAACATTTTATCCTTAATAGTTATTATATAATCATTTATACCATCACAAGTTTCGCTCTTAAACTCTAATTTATTAAACATATTTTCTATTTCTTCTGCTTCTACACCACTAATTTCTATATGTACCTTTTCTTCATTTTCTCTTAAAATAGCAGACTCAATAATTATTTTATTTTCGTAATCTTCAATTTCTTTATAAAAATCTCCATACTGCATAGCCCATGTACCTATTTTTATTTCATCATATCCACTTAATCTACTAAAATCTATTACTTTATATCCCAATCCAAAATATTCTGTTGTTCCTCCATCCAAATAATAACCTAATGGAATACAAAATATTGGTTTTTTACCATCTTGTACTCTTGAATAATCTAATGCAAAAAATACTAATGCTAAAACTAGAATCGATATAATAATAATTAATAAAACTTTTATTACTTTTTTCATTTTTTCTACCACTTACCTTTCTATATTCCATATTTTATTAAATACAATTTGAACTATATCTTGACTATTATCAGTATTTTTAGTTATTGAAAACGATATAGCATATAATAGCTTTTGTTATAATAAGCTAATTTGACTATTTTTTTCATAACTTATTCCTTACATTTTTCTACATTGTAACATATAAATTACAAAAATACTAGAATTTTTTCTATATATTGACTTTACTTTAATTAAAATTTTAATTAAAGAAGATAGAAAAAATATGAAAAATCTCTTGAAAATAATATAGTAAAAGGATAAGATAGTAGTAAATATTTTTATATTTTATTCAAATTATAAATCTAATATAATTTACAGACACAAATGAGGAGGATTAATGGACGCTCAAGATTTAAGAAAGTTATTAGAACAAGCAAACGATAAATTAAGTATATTTGCTAGTCCTGAAACATTAAATAAATATACTTTCAATTCACAGGAATTTTTCGATTTAATTAGTGATTTTTTAAGTGATGAAGAAAAACTTAAATTGTTTGATTATCCACACTTTAGAAAATTCGACAGTTGGATAAAATCTGAAATAATTAAACTTATCTCAGATGAAAATATACTATTACAAATAATGAACAATGATTCTATTATTGATGGCTTTACGAGTTCTCAAGTAGTAGATATCATAATAAAGATGGATGATGCTGGAAAACAACAATTATTAAATAAGCAAGATTTTATAGAAAAATATCAAATTCCTAATTATGGCTTAGAATATATTATTTCAACTTTAACTGAAAAATCTAAAACAGAAATATTGATGGATAAAGATTTAATTACAGATAAATTACATTTAACAGATTTTCAAATTTTAGCATTAGTGGGAAAATTGCCGAGCGAAGATGCAAAAGATAAATTAATAGAATTATATCAATTTGAAAATTATGAAAAAGCTGATATTTTAAAGACATGTAGTGATAGACACAAATTAGAAACATTACTTAAAGACAATAGTTTTCATAAGTTTGATATTACTGATATACTACAAACATTAGATAATAAATCTTTGAGTGAATTTTTAGCAGAACATAAAGAATTTTTTTATGAAAAAAGGATTCTTCCTTATGAAATTGTACACAACTTAGATAATGAACAGCAAAAAGAATTTGTATCAAATTTAGAAAATATTAATTTAACAGTAACTGAAAAAAAGGAAATACTAGCCACTCTAAAACCAGAGGTTAAGGAAAGCATTGATATATCAAATTTTACAGAAGAATATAAATTGGCACTTAGTATACAAACAGAAGAGTCTAGCGGAAGAGTTGTTTTAGATTTGGAAAGAAATCTAGAAGATTATCGTGGGCTGGATAATTTAATGTATATAAATCCTGAAAATTTTACAGAAGAACAGCGAGCTAAGTTTATAAAACTTTGTGATATTTGTCCAAATATGGATGTGGTTAGTTTTCTAAATGAAACTGTACCATTTACTTCATCTGCTACAGAATATAAAGAAGCGGAAGAATGGATAAGTTCTATAATTGATAACCTAAGTCCTACATATTCAAAAGCACAAAAAATGGCAGTAATAGATAATGCAATAGGTAAAAAAGTAAGTTATAGCCCTGATTATGACACAGAAGTGTTTAATAGTTCGGATTGTAGAGCTTTATGGAAAATAATTAGTTCTGGCTATGGCGTTTGTAATGGAATATCAAAAGTAGAGCAATATATGTTTAACAGAATTGGTATAGATAGTGAAATTATAAGTAGTGGCTCACATGCTTTCTTAAAAATTAAAGATATTGAACTTCCACTTGCAAATGGAGATGTTGCAAAAGGAAACACTATACTAGATCCAACTTGGAATCTAGCAACACATAGATTTTCTGGAAGACCTAATAATTTTTGCATAAGTTATGAACATGCAAGAGAAAATGATATTGATACCGAGGGTAAAGATCATAATAGCCATAAAAATGACGAACAATTACAAGATGCAACTCTAGATTTAGATGAGCAGAGTCTAAGAAATTTATTTACAAGTGTGGATTTAGCATATAAAAATGGAGATTTTCCATTAAAAGATTTAATAGAAAAATCAAAATCATTAGACGAATTTTATGCAAATGATCCTGAGCGTAATATTAATGAACAATTTTTATTACTTAGTCAATCTTGCCCTGAATTTGCAAAATGCCAAAATTCTAGTATGGCTATTTTAAGTAGTGTTCTCTTATGTAACAAAAACCTTAAATTTAATAAATGTGTTGTAAATAGAGTCTATAACAAAACTGACAAAGAAAAAAGACCAGTTTTATTTGTTTATATTAATTCAAATGAATTAGGAAATAAATTTTATTTTGCCAACAAAGATAATGGACAATTTATAGAATTACCACAAGAAGAATTTACTAGACAATTTGAATGTTATGAGGAAGATTTAAAAAAAGCAAATGGACTTAGACCATGGGAAACTAAAGAACAAATAAAAGAAGATGATATGTCAAAAAGTTCTGGCAAAATAGTTGCTGAGGAGGGACAAGAAAGATGAATATTATGAAAAAAATGTTTTTATTTATAAAAAATATGTTTATTAAGCAAGAGGAAGTTAAAAATTTAGCAGAATCTAAAATTATAGTAAATGAAGATAAAAAAGAAAGCTTTATTGAATCTTTGAAAATAAAATCTACAGAAAAAAGTACAAATAAAAAAGTGGAGACTTTAACTTGTAATGGAGATGGCTTAGGGATACAGCAAAAGATATTATTTTAAATAGAGTAAGGAGGAAGATTTATGGAAGAAAGAATAGTAAAACCTTTTACAATGTGGAGACATTTTAAAGGAGCAAGATCTTTTGTAATTACTGTTGCACAGCATAGTGAAACTGGAGAAAAATTAGTTGTTTATCGTTGTATGGATAATGCTGATAAAACAAACCACAAGGATGGTATTTATGCAAGGCCATTAGAAATGTTTTTATCAGAAGTAGACCATGAAAAATATCCAGAAGTTAAACAAAAATATCGTTTTGAAGAAATTATAGATTAATTGATATTTTTTAAAAGGATAGTAAGAAAAATATTCTTACTATCCTTTTTATTCATATGTCTCTAAATCTTTTACACTAGGTCCATAAATTAGTTTTCCTTTATATGTGTATCTTGATCCATGACAAGGGCAATCCCATGTTTTGTCTAAATTATTCCATGAAAGTTCGCATCCCAAATGCTGGCAAACTGGTTTTACTTTAAAAATTTCTCCTTGCATATTTTTATAAACTCCTACTTTTTTTCCTGATACTTCAACAATTCCTCCTTGTCCATTTTCAATTTGTTCTATTTGCTCTTTTGGCATATTTAATTTATTTAAAAATAATGAATGCACACTTTCTTTTATCATATTCCCTACTTCTTCTCGGTTCTTAATTGGTTCTAATCTTGTTGCCCTAAATATTTCTTCGTAAATATTTTCTTTTTCCATAATCTTATCTACAATAATATTTGCTGCTATATTAGAACTTGTCATTCCCCATTTTTTATATCCTGTTGCAACATATACATGTGGCATAATATTAGAAAAATCTCCTATATATGGTATTTTATCTAGTGGTATACAGTCTTCTGTATTCCAGCGGTATTTTACCTCGCAATTTGGATACATTTTTTTTGCTATTTTTTCTAAGTAATTATAACTATTTTCTAAATCAATTTTTGCACCTGTTTTATGTTCAAAGCCTGCAATCGCCAAAAGTTTTTTATCTTTTCCGTCAATTACTCTTAACGAAATTGTTGGAGATTCAGTATTTATATACATCCCTTCAAATAATTCTTCTTTTGGATCTATTACAATAACATTACTTGTTTCTTGATACATTTTTAAGAAATAAAATCCAGGAAAATCTACAAATGGGTATTTTGTGCAGATTACCACATATTTTGTTTTTACTTCTTCCCCATTTTCTAATTTAACAATATAGCCTTTTTCATCTTCTTGTATTTCCACGGCTTTGCTATTTTCGTATATTTGTGTATGATTTTGCTCACATATTTTTGCTAGTTCTACTGCATATTTATAAGAATTAAACTGTGCCTGCTCTGGAAATTCTATTGCCGATAGTGCTTTTAGTGGTATTTTTATGTCTTTTGCTGTTAAAAAATTTGCTTTCCCGCCCAAAACTTTTTACCGCGTCGCACTCATCTTTTATTTTTTGAATATCTTCTAATTTTTGTGTAAAAACATATGCAGATGTTCTCCTAAATTCACAGCTTATATTCTCTTTTTCTACAATTTTTGCTATGTTTTCTATTGCATTTTGATTTGCTTCATAATATTTTTTTGCAAATTCTTTTCCTTGAGAATCAATAAGATATTTATAAAATAGTCCATGTTGACTCGTTATTTTAGCTGTACTATGTCCTGTTGTTTTTTGGCATATTCTACCTTTTTCTAAAATAACATTTTTTATTTTATACTGGTTTAAATAATATGCTACTGTTATCCCTGTAATTCCACCACCTATAATACATATATCTGTTTCAATATTTTCCTTTAAAGCTTGGTATCCCTTTTTTTTCTTTTTGCTATCTATCCAATATGATTTCATTTCATACCTCCTTTTATTATTATTAACAAACATATACTTTTTAAACAATTTTATCTTTTTTGCAATACTGCTTTTATTTCCATTTGCCTATTATTTCTCAAAATTTTTAATACAACTTCATCTCCTGGACTTTTTGTATAAATATATCTTCTTAATTCGCACATTCTTTCTAGTGTCTGATTATCAATACTTAAAATAATATCGTCTTTTTTTACTCCCGCTTTTTGGGCTGAGGTTCCCTCTACTACTTTTGTAATATATACTCCTGTTTCTGATTTTGCTTTCATATATTGCATTACACTAGTGTCATAAGCAAAAACTCCTAGTCTTGCTTCTTCAAAATTGCCTTTTGTGCTAAAGTTTTCTATAACCGATTTTACACTATTTATTGGTACAGCAAAACCAATTCCCTCTGCTGATGTGATTTTAATACTATTTATTCCAATAACTTCACCTCTATTATTTATAAGTGGTCCACCACTGTTTCCGGGGTTTATAGTCGCGTCTGTTTGTATCAAATCTTCCATATAAATATCCTCGCCATTTTCTTCTAGTTTTATGGTTCTATCTTTTGCACTTATTATTCCAGATGTTACTGTTCTTTGAAATTCATATCCAATTGGATTACCAACTGCATATACACTTTGTCCTACTAATACATTATCGGAATCTCCTAAAACTGCATATTGCAAGTTTTTTTCGTTTATTTTAATTAACGCCATATCTATATCTGAATTTGACCATACTACTGTGCCTGTATATGTTCTTCCTGTGCTTGTTGTTACATAACAGGTACTTTTCTTTTTGCCTGAAACATGTTCATTTGTAAGAATATATCCATTTCCAGACACAATTAAACCTGTTCCTAGTCCTAATTGTGACACACCATCTTCTAAAAATACGCTTTCTCCCGCTTCTTTTACTTTTGATATACCAACTACTGTCTCATTAATTTGTCTTATTACTTGTGTAATTGTTTTATCATTTTCTTCTATATCCCCTATTGTTTGTGACATTTGCTCTATTGTCATTTGACTTATTTCATGCTGTGCAGGAGTCCAAATATCAATTTTTATATAAATGTAATAACATAAGAGGAAAATAACAAAGACTAAAAGGATAAATGTAAGTGTTAACAATTTTCCTTTTAGTCTTTGTATTCTATCTTTTTGTATGTAATCTCTCATAATACCTCCGGAAAAATATATTTATTATTTATATTTTTTCCAGAAATTGAAATTTTAAACAATTTTTATGAATCTATTTCTTCTATTTTTTTCATTTCAATAAATCTTTTTACTTTATGTGTTGTCGTTTTTTCTAATGGCTCATCTGTAATAGTAATTTCTTTTATATGTTTATATGTTGGCAAGTCTTCATTAATTTGTTTTATATCATTCCATACAAAGCTTTCATATTCTTTTTGTTTTCCAAATTTTTGTACTATTTTTTCCTTATCATATACTATTTTTGCACACAATGTTGTATCTGTTGCTGTTTTATTTCTTGCATATACTATTGTTTCTTCTACATATGGTAATTTTTGAATAAGTAGTTCTATTTCTTGTGGATAAACATTTTTTCCATTTCTTAATACTATAATGTCACTTTTTCTTCCTGTAATAAAAATAAATCCATCTTTATCTATATAACCATAGTCACCTGTATGTAAAAAACCTTCTTCGTCTATTGCTTTTTTTGTTGCTTCTTCGTTTTCGTAATAACCAAGCATTATACTTGGACCTTTTGCTAGGATTTCTCCTATACCATCTTCGTCTGGATCTTTTATTTTTACTGTAAGATTATTAAGTGCAAGTCCAACTGAACCCGGTCTTTTTCTCTTATCTGTTTCTGCTGAAATAACTGGTGAACTTTCTGTTAGACCATATCCTTGAATAAGCTCGATTCCTAATTCATTGTATCCTAGTATTGTATTTTTATCCATTGTTGCTGCACCATATAAAACAACTCTTAAATATTCATCAAATTGTTTTAAAACTGGTTTAAATAATTTTTTTCTAACATCAATGTGAAGTTTTAATAATATTTTTGATATTATTTTCATTTTATTGATTAATTCTTTTTTACCGCTTTCTTCTATTCCCTTTTGAATCTTTTTATACATTGTTTCTAATACAAGTGGTACTGCAACAAAAACTGTTACTTTGTAATCTTTTAAATTTTGAGCAATATATTTTAGTCCATCACAAAAAGCTATAGTTGCACCACTATAACTTCCATATAAAAATGTAATGGTACTTTCAAATGTGTGATGTATTGGTAAAAAAGATAGTAAAGTATCTGTTTCATATAATTTTACATAGTTTTCTAATGCCCCATATTGTGCACAAAGATTTGCTTGTGAAAGCATTACTCCTTTTGGTTCGTCTGTTGTTCCTGATGTAAATAATATTACTGACATTTTGTTATTATCTATTTCGACTTTATCGTATTCATTGTATTGTCTTTTTAGTAAGTCATATCCTTGTCCTAATAAATGTTTATATCTTATTACTCCATCTTGAATTAATTCGTCCATGCATATATTATATTGCAGATTGCAGTTACTTACTGCATTTTGATATTTTTCGTCATATATTACAGCTTGTGCTCCGCTTCTTTTAATTAATTTTATAATTTCTTTGTCTGTTAAGGCTTTATCTAATGGGACAATTATTTTTCCACTAGTTGTTACTGCTAAATAGCTTACACACCATTCATAACGGTTGTTCCCAATAATGGCTATTTTTTCTACATCATCTAAATTTAAAATAGCTGTTCCGAAGTGCTTTGATATCTTCTGCAAATTTTTTATATGTAACCGTCTTTATTTTTCCCTTTTGTTTATATTCAAATGCAATGTTGTCTCCATATTTTTGATATCTTTTTAATAGGTCTCTAAAATTGTATACAACATCATTATTCACTCTATCTTTTTTTCCCATATTTTTCTCCCTTCTGTTTGTTTTATTCTATAATAAAATTCCATTTTTTTCAATATTTTTTATTGCTTTTTTTTACATTTAAGTATATAATTTTTACATCAATTTGTATATATTTACTTATAGAAAGGTCTTAAAAATATGGGGAAAATTTTTTATGATTTAACAACACCACAAAAATCTATTTATTTAACAGAAGAATATTATAAAAATACTAATATAAATAATATTGCTGGTACTATGATGATTAATGTTCCTGTTGATTTTGATAAATTTATTTTAGCTATTAAACAATTTGTAAGACAAAATGATGGATGTAGAATAAAACTTACAAATAATGAGCAAGAAGTAAAACAATGGGTATCTTCTTATGAAGATTTTGCTGTACCAATTATTGATGTTTCTTCTAACGAGGAACTTGATACACTCACTAACAATATAGTTAAAGAGCAATTTTCTCTTTATAATTCGCTCTTATTTAAGTTTGTTGTATTTCGTTTTCCTGATAATCATGGTGGGTTTATAATTAATATGCATCACATAATTTCTGACTCTTGGACTTTAGGAATTTTAGTTAATGAAATTATGGAAATTTATGCGGCATTTATGGAAAATAAAGAAGCTACTTTTAAAGATACTTCTACTTATTCATATGCTAATTATATTTTATCAGAACAAGAATATATAAAAAGTGATAAATATCAAAAAGATAAAGATTATTGGAGGGAGATTTTTTCTTCTATCCCTGACAATGCAACAATTCCAAGTGTGGCATATAGTTCAAATACAGATGGTTTAGATGTTAGTGCTCTTAGGAAGCAACTTTCTATTCCTATCACCTTACTAAAACAAATAAAAGATTATTGTAATATACACAGAATTTCTTTATTTAATTTTTTGACTGCTATCTTTTCTATTTACATAGGTAGAGTTTCAAATTTAGACGATTTTTGTGTTGGTACACCGATTCTAAATCGTTCTAATTTTAAAGAAAAAAATACAACTGGTATATTTATTAATACATTGCCTCTTAGAATTTCTATTGATAATAATTTAAGTTTTACTGGCTTTTTAAATTCAATAGTTAGTAATTCTATGTCTTTATTAAGACATCAAAAATATTCTTATCAAAATATTTTAGAGGATTTAAGAAAAAAGCAAAATGACCTAATATCATTATATAACATTATGATTTCTTATCAAATTACTAAAATGAATAATCAACAAGAAACAATTCCTCATGAAAGTACTTGGTATTTTAATAAAACTATTGCTAATGATATTGATATTCATATTTTTGATTTAAACGATACAAATGAACTTAATATTGCTTATGATTATAAATGTTCTAAATATTCTTCAAAAGATATAGAACAAATTCATAATCGTATTTTGGCTATGATTTCACAAGTTTTAACTAATGACAATATTAACCTATCAGAAATTGAAATCGTAACAGAAGAAGAAAAAAAGAAGTTAATTTGTGAATTTAACCAAACAAAAACAGATTACCCTAAAAATAAAACTGTGATTCAATTATTTGAAGAACAAGTAAAGTGTAATCCTTTGGAAACAGCAGTTATATTTGAAAATCAGTCTTTAACTTATCAAGAGTTAAATGATAAAGCAAATAAGTTAGCTTATTTTTTAATGAAAGAAAAACATATTAAGCCACATACATTAATTGGAATTATGACAAATCGTTCTTTTGAAATGGTTATACGGTCTACTTGCTATTTTAAAATGTGGTTGTGCTTATATGCCAATTGACCCCGAATATCCAATTGATAGAATTCATTATATGATAGAAAATAGCAATACTTCTATCTTATTAACTGACCAAAAGAATTTTAATGTTATTAATAATATATATAATGTTGACATTAGTATAAATAATTCTATTTATATGCAAACAAATACTATATTTCCTATGATAGATAATCTTTCTTCTACAGATTTAATGTATGTAATATATACTTCTGGCTCTACTGGTAAACCAAAAGGTATTATGATTTCTAATCAAAATGTAGTAAATTATATATATGCATTAAAACAAGTTATCCCTATCAATAAATATAAACATTTTGTTTCTGTTACTACAATGTGTTTTGATATTTTTGTTACTGAAATATGGGGTAGTTTGCTTAATGGATTAACTATGGTACTTTCTAATGAAAGTGAGCAAAATATTGGTTTTAAATTAAATGAGCTATGTAATAAATATGATGTAGATATGATTCAAACTACACCATCTAGATTTAAGCTACTTATTAATAGTACAGAAGATTTATCGTTTTTTGATAAAATTTCTATTGTCATGGTAGGAGGAGAACCTCTTCCAGCAGAATTAATTGAATTTTTTAATAAATATCCTAATATAACACTATTTAATATGTATGGTCCAACAGAGACTACGGTTTGGTCTTCTATAAAGCCTTCTCCTGATTCAAAACATATTACTATTGGTAGACCTATTGGAAATACACAAATTTATATTTTAGGTGCTAATCATAATTTATTACCATTTAATACTCCTGGTGAAATTTGTATTGGTGGTGATGGTTTGGCAAGAGGATATTTGAATAATCACGAAATGACAGCTAAGAGCTTTATTTCTTCTCCTTTTATAAAAAATGATATTTTATATAAAACAGGAGATTTGGGTTACATAAAAGAAAATGGAGAAATTGTTCATTTAGGAAGAATGGATTCTCAAACTAAAATTAATGGTTTTAGAGTAGAATTATCAGAAATAGAAAGTGTTATTTTAAGTAACAAATTAATAAAAGAAGCGGTTGTTACTTATACTAATAATATTTTAGCCGCTTTTTATATTACTGATTCTAATATTACAGATGCCACATTAAATCATTATTTAAATAGCAAACTACCATATTATATGGTACCAAAGGTATTTTATAAATTAGATAAAATGCCTTTAACTCCTAATGGAAAAATAAATAAAAAAGCTTTACCTAAAATTTCTTTATCAGCAATAAAAAGAGAAAAAATGGAACCTAGAAATTCACTTGATAATTTACTTATTGAATTTTTAAAAAGTACTTTTAATATTTCAGATGTTAATATTTCAGATTCTATTACAGATTTAGGTGGAGATTCATTAACTGCTATTAAACTCGCTGTTTTTATACAAAAGCAGTTAAATATAACAGTTACTGTAAAGGATATACTTGCTAATGCAATAATCAAAGACTTATCTGACCTTATATCACAAAAAACAAAACAAAGTAGTCCATTAATATCTCCTGTAAAAAAGCAAGAATACTATTCTGTTTCTTCTGCGCAAAGGAGAATATATTATGCATCTAGCCTAGATAATGATTCTTTGCTATATAATATTGCAGGTGGCATTATTTTAGATAAAACACTTGATGTAAATAGATTAGAAAAATGTTTTAATACTATAATTAATAGACATGAGTCTTTGCGTACATATTTTGAAATTGTAGATGGCGATATTGTTCAAAAAATATTAGATAAGGTAGATTTTAAATTAGAAGTAGAAAATTCTAACAGTAATGATTTTGATAAATTATTTAATGATTTTGTAAAACCTTTTAATTTAAATAAAGCTCCTTTATTTAATGCAAAATTAATTAATTTAAGTAATAATAAATCATTCTTACTACTTAATATGCATCATATTATAAGTGACGGTACTTCTCTTTCAATTTTAATGAATGAACTTTGTTCATTATACAATAATTCTAGTGATTTACCTGAACTTGATATTACTTATAAAGATTTTGCCGTATGGGAAAATAATAAGTTAAATTCTAATGAGTTTAATAAAGATAAAGAATTTTGGGTTAATCAATTTAGTGATGAAATACCTTTATTAAATATGCCTACAAATTATCCTAGACCTACTGTTCAAAGTTTTGAGGGAGACAATGTTTTTGCTTCAATTGATAGTAATTTAACTTTAAAATTAAATGAATTATCAAAACAATTAGGACTTACTCCATATATGCTATTATTAAGTATATATTATATACTTTTATATAAATATACAGGTCAAGAAGATATTGTTGTTGGCTCTCCTATTGTTGGTAGAGATAATGTTCAATTATCAAATATAATTGGTATGTTTGTAAATTCACTTGCATTAAGAAATAAAATAGATTCTACAATGTCATTTAAAGATTTTGCAAATGAAATAAAAAATAATTGTTTAAATGCATTTGAACATCAAACTTATCCTTTTGA
>CANQCV010000022.1 GCA_947591045.1 uncultured Clostridia bacterium | reverse complement strand
AATCGCTTTGTTTGTGATATTTAAAGACAGACTATTTATGTGAAAATAAATGGCCTGTCTTTTTTGCGTGTTTTTTTTATAAAGGAGGAGAATTAAAATGATAAGAAAAAAAGAAAGAGGAATAACATTAATTGCACTAGTTGTAACAATAATTGTGCTGATAATATTAGCAACAGTAAGTATAAATATGGTGGTGGGAGAAAATGGCTTAATAAAGAAAGCAGAACAAGCAAGAGATGCCTATGAAGAAAGTAGTAAAAAAGAAGTAGAAGGTTTAAATTCAATGCTAGAAGAAATGATGAAAGAAACAGGAGTAGGACCACATGGGCTACCATTAGTAGATACATTAGGAGGAGGAAGTTCAAATGTAGTACTAGAAAGTACAGTAGATGCAGAGGATGTAAATGGAAACAAAATAGTAGTACCAAGGGGCTTTTTTGTAAGGACAGATATAGAAACAAAAGTAAATGACGGAATAGTAATAGAAGATAAGCAAGGGAACCAATTTGTATGGGTACCATGTACAGAAGAACAATATAAGAAACATGAATATAATACAAAAATAATAGATGATACACAAAAGTCAACAGACGATACAGGAAACAATCCATGGAAGACATACTGTTACAGAAAATATATAGATTGGGAAGAAGAATCAAATGTAGAAACAAATACAAAAAGTGTAAAAGAAAATGGGGGATTTTATATAGGAAGATATGAGGCAGGAATACCAGATAATGCATCATTTTCTATAAATAATGAAAGTAATAAAGAAACAATGACATATTATACAAATAATAGTACTAATGGAAATAAATCAAAAAATGTAACTAAAGAAGGAGAAAAAGATTTAAAACCAGTAAGTAAGCAAGGGGTACAAGCATGGAATTATATAAATCAAACAAATGCAGTAGAAGTATCAAAAAATATGTATAGTGGAGCAGAAAGTAGCTATGATGTAACAAGTCAGTTAATAGATGGAATAGCATGGGACAGAACAGTAGAATGGATAGCAAGTGAAAATGAAAAGGCTAATATAGTAACAGATAGTAAGGAGTATGGAAATTATGCGTATAATGGAAAAGAATTAAAAGAAGATGTATTATATGCTCAACATGTATGGGCAGACTCAAAAAGTAATGTAAATATAGGGGCATGGATAGGAGCAAAAAAATATAAAAAAGGAAAAATAAAATTAGGAGCAGAAAAATTAATAGAAAACGGAGAAGAAAGACTAAAATATATTGCAGAAGATTACATAGATGGTAAAAGTTATAGCCTGGAAACACATATATTATCAAAAAGAATAGAATTAGCAACAGGTTCAGTAAGTAACTTCAAATTAAAAAATATATATGATATGGCAGGAAATATGTGGGAGTGGACAACTGAGACAGGTTACCATAGCACAAGCTTACATGTTGCAACAACCGGTACGAAGTATGCAGTTCTTCGTGGGGGAGGTTTTGATAATGGTGGTGATACTTATGCTATATCCTGCCGTTATGGTAACAGTGATGCGACTCGTTCAGTCGTTTACTTTGGGTTCCGTGTTGTACTTTATGTTAAGTAGCATGTCACAAATTGTCGAAAAATGTAATACGATTTTATTAAAAAAAGGTATTGCAAAAAATATAAATATGTTCTATGATAATGTTTAGTGTTTAATGGCATAAGGAGGAAATATGGCGGATAAATTAATTATAGTAGAGTCACCAGCAAAGGCAAATACAATCAAAAAGTTTTTAGGAGGAAGTACAAAAGTTGTAGCTTCTATGGGACATATTAGAGATTTACCAAAATCTAAACTAGGAATTGATGTTGAGCACGACTTTGAACCAGAATATATTAATATTAGAGGAAAAGGCGATTTAATAAAAAAATTAAAAAAAGATGCAAAAGATGCAAAACAAGTATATCTTGCAACTGACCCTGACCGTGAGGGGGAAGCAATTGCGTGGCATTTAGCTCATATTCTAGAAATACCAGAAAATAGCGTATGTAGAGTAACATTTAACGAAATTACAAAAGAAACTGTAAAAGAATCTATGAAAAAACCAAGAAAAATAGATATGAATTTGACAGATGCACAACAAGCAAGGCGTGTTTTAGATAGAATTGTGCGGATACAAAATGAGTCCTGTTCTTTGGAAAAAAGTACGAAGAGGTTTATCAGCAGGAAGAGTACAATCAGTAGCAGTAAAGTTAATTGTAGATAGAGAAGAAGAAATTGAAAAATTTATTCCAGAAGAATATTGGAATATTTTTGCTACATTGTTAGACGAAAAATCTAATAAGACATTTATAGCAAAATTTTATGGAAAAAGTGGAAAGAAAGTAGAAATTCACTCTAAACAAGAAGTAGATGATATATTAAATAAAATTCAAAATGGAAAGTATATTGTAAGTAGTATAAAAAAAGCCGAAAAGAAAAGAACGCCTGCACCACCTTTTACAACAAGTACTATGCAACAAGAGGCATCAAGAAAGTTGGGCTTTACTTTAAAAAGAACAATGTCTGTTGCACAAGGCTTATATGAAGGTGTACATGTAGGAGATAGAGGAACAATAGGTTTAATTACTTATATGAGAACAGATTCAACAAGAATTTCAGAAGAGGCAAGAAAAGCAGCACAGAGCGAAATTGTTCGTCAGTATGGTAAAGAATACTATGAAAATCGTTATTACAAAACAAATGAGTCAGCACAAGATGCACATGAGGGAATTCGCCCTACTTATGCATCACTTACACCAGAAAGCATAAAAGAGTATTTAACTTCTGACCAATATAAGTTATATCGTTTAATATATAATAGATTTTTGGCAAGTCAGATGTCACCAGCTGTTTATGATACTATTTCTGCAAATATTGATGTAGGAGATTATAATTTTAAGGCAAATGGTCAAACTTTGAAGTTTAAAGGTTTTATGACTTTATATGTTGAAACTGAGGACATAGAAAAAGAAGACGAAAATACTTCTGTTCCAGATTTAATAGAGAAAGAAGAAGTAATAAAACAAAAGTTGGACCCAAAACAAAGCTTTACAGAGCCACCACCACGCTATACAGAGGCAAGCCTTGTAAAAGCATTAGAAGAAAAAGGAATAGGTCGACCTAGCACATATTCACCAACAATCACTACTATTTTAGACAGGCATTATATCCAAAAAGAGCAAAAACAATTAGTGCCAACAGATTTAGGTAAGATTGTAAATAAGTTATTAACAGAGAATTTTACAGATATAATAAATGTTGAATTTACTGCACAAATAGAAGAAGATTTTGATGAAATAGCAGAAGGAAAGCAAAATTGGAAAAAAGTAATAAGAGAATTTTATGATCCATTTGAAAAACAAGTGCAAAAAGTTGAAAAAGAATTGGAACATGTAGAATTAGTAGAAGAAGTTTCAGATGTTCCTTGCGAAAAATGTGGTAGGATGATGGTAATAAAATATGGAAGGTTCGGAAAGTTTTTAGCTTGTCCTGGATATCCAGAATGTAAAAACGCAAAGCCACTAGTAGAAACTATTAATGAGCCATGTCCTGTTTGTGGAGGAAAAGTACAAGTAAAAAAATCTAAACGCGGAAGAAAATTCTATGTTTGTGAAAATAACCCAAAAAGCTGTAATTATATTTCATGGAATAAGCCAAAAATAGGCGAAAAGTGGGAACCGGGAAAGGAAAAGCTGGAAACAAAGGGAAGAAAGAAAACAAGTAGTAAAACAAAAAAAGTTACAAAAAAGAAAAAATAATAGAGTAAAAGCAAGGTTTTAATATCTTGCTTTTACTTTATTATTATGATATAATACTTCCTTAGAAAAATTGTGGGGGTTCTAGTATGTCAGTAGATTCAAACAAAGTTCAAAAAAGTCAAAGTGATAATGATGAAAAATACCGCATATTTAAACAATTAGTAAAGAATTTTTATCATATGACAGAGCAAAAAGAAAAAAACGAAATTATAAATACAAATTTACATTTTGTAAAAATTGAACCAAAATTTATTTATAATTCTTTTGAAAAAAAGTTAAAAGTAGAATTCAAAATAGGGGATACTCAAATGTATAAATTGAAAAATCTCCCAGAATTTTATGAAAGAATGTTAAAAAATGAAAATTATAAATACGGGACAAAATTAGAATTTACACATACGGAGGAGGCTTTTGATGAGCAAAGCATACCTCTTCTTAAATATGTATTAAAATATGCAGAGATTATTAAATATGCAAATGAGACATCGGGTTCATATAGTTATTTTAAAAATACCATAGAAGATGGTTTTATTACTATTTCAAACAGTGGCTTAGACGAAATATTTGATATTTTAAAAGAAAAAAATGTGAATTTTTATAAAGAATATGTAGATACAAAAATATACTTTAAAAATACAGAGCCTGAAATTAAGTTTAATGTAGTAAAGCAGGATGAAAATGAATATGCTCTTGAACCTAATATTGATGTATATGAATATGAAATTATAGAGGGAAAAGATTATCTTTATTTTTTATATCACAATGTTTTATATAAATGTGGCAAAAATTTTGAAAATACTGTATTAAAAATGCTAGAAACATTTAAGGTAAATTATACAAATAAAATAATGCTAAGAAAACAAGATTTACCAAAGCTATTTTCTATAATATTTCCTAAATTAAGAACATATATTACTTTTAATGAATTAACTGAAAGCGAGACAGCAAGGTATGTACCAAAGGAGTTGTTTGTTAAGCTATATTTAGATTTTAATAAACAAAATTATGTTGTATGTGATGTTAGGTTTGTTTATGATAATGTAGAGTTTAACCCATTATTACAAGAAGATATAGATATCCCAAGGGATATTGCAAAAGAAAATGAAGTGTTAGAAATTTTTATGAAAACAGGCTTTATGTTGGACAAGTTAAACAGCAGACTTATTTTAGCAGACGAAGAAAAAATATATCAGTTTTTATCAGAAGAGATAGAAGTTTATATGCAAAAATTTGAAGTTCTTGCAACAGACAATTTTAAGCACAAAGAGATACATATACCTAAGTTGGGAAGTCTAGGTATTAGAATGGAAAATAATTTACTACATGTTGATTTTTCTAATTTAGATTTTAGTATACAAGAATTAAGTGATATTATGAAAAAATATCATTTAAAAAAGAAATATCATAGATTAAAGGATGGTAGCTTTTTAAGTTTAGAGCAGAACGATACAATGCAGTTTATAGATGCGCTAACAGATAAGATAGATATAGACTATGGTAAAATTGAAAAGGGTGAATTAACTCTACCTATATATCGTAGTATGTATTTAGATAAATTACTTCAAAATATGCAAAATACAAATATTATAAAAAACGGAGAGTATAAAGATTTTGTAAAAAATATTAACGACAAAGAAATTGATGAAAACATACAAATTCCAAAAGGCTTAAAAGCAGATTTAAGAAATTACCAAAAAGTGGGTGTTACATGGCTTAAACTATTAGACAGATATGGCTTAAGTGGAATTTTGGCAGATGATATGGGGCTTGGAAAAACGGTTCAAATGCTAGCTGTTATATTATCATATATAGAAGAAGAAAAAGACCCTAAACCAAGTATGGTAGTATGCCCAAGTTCACTTGCTTTAAATTGGGATAGTGAAATAAAAAAATTTGCACCATCTCTTAAGACACTTGTTATACATGGTGGGATAGAAGAAAGAGGTAAGCAGTTAAGAAGTATACAAAACTACAACATAATTATTACATCATATGATTTGCTTAAAAGAGATATTGATATATACAAAGAATTAGGTTGTAACTTTAAATATGTAATTGCAGATGAGGCTCAATATATTAAAAATAATAATACTCAAAATGCAAAGGCAATTAAAGAGATTAGTTCAGAGACTCGTTATGCATTAACTGGTACTCCAATAGAGAATTCTTTATCAGAACTATGGTCAATTTTTGATTTTATTATGCCGGGATATTTATTTAAGTATAAAAAATTTAAGGAGTTATATGAAATTCCAATTATAAAGGAAAATGACGAAAATAGCATGAATAAGTTAAAAATGCTAATAGAGCCTTTTGTTTTGAGAAGAATAAAAAAAGATGTATTAACAGAACTTCCAGATAAAACAGTTACAGTTTTAAATAATGAAATGCAAGAAGAACAGCTAAAAATATATGCTGCATATGTTGCAAGAGCAAAGAAAGAAGCAATAAATGAAATTAATGCAAATGGATTTGAAAAAAGCCAAATAAAGATATTGGCTCTTCTTATGAGATTAAGACAGATTTGCTGCCATCCAGAGTTGTTTTTGAGTAACTATAATGGAGAAAGCAGTAAATTAAATCAATGTATAGAGATTATAAAAGGAGCGATTTCAGCAGGACATAAGATTTTGCTATTTTCTGGTTATACAAGTATGTTACAGATTATAGAAAGAGAGTTAAAGAAAGAAAAAATACAGTATTTAAAACTAACAGGGCAGACAAAAGTAGGAGATAGAATAAAGTTAGTAGATGAATTTAATGAAAATGAAGATATAAAAGTATTTTTAATTTCTTTAAAAGCAGGTGGAACAGGCCTAAATCTAATTGGTGCAGATATGGTAATACATTATGACCCATGGTGGAATGTATCTAGTGAGAATCAAGCAACTGATAGGACATATAGAATAGGTCAAAAAAGAAATGTACAAGTATATAAATTAATTACAAAAAATTCTATTGAAGAGAAAATATATGAATTACAGCAAAAAAAGTCAAAGCTTGCAGATACTATGTTAAGTACAAATGAGACTTTTATTAATCGTTTATCAAAAGAAGACATCATGGCTTTATTTGAATGATTTTTATATAAAAATTTATTATATTGTGCTCGTAATTATATAAACAGAAAGGGATATATATGAAAGATTATGTTGTTGTAATCGGTGGTGGCTTAGCGGGAACAGAAGCAGCATACCAGATTGCAAAAAAGGGTGTTAAAGTAAAACTATATGAAATGAAACCAAATCGCTATTCTCCTGCACATAGTAATCAAAATTTAGCAGAGATTGTATGTAGCAATTCGTTTAAGTCAAATTTGCATACAAATGCATGTGGACTTTTAAAAGAAGAATTAAGACATTTAAATTCTTTGTTAATTAATGTGGCAGATACAGTATCAGTTCCAGCAGGACAAGCTTTGGCAGTAGATAGGGAAGAGTTTGCAAAAAAGATTACAAGCTTACTTGAAAGTATGGAAAATGTGGAAGTTATAAGAAAAGAAATAGGTAAAGTTGGAGATAAAAATAATGAAGAGGAGATAAGTTTACTACAACTTGCAGAAGAGGGCATAGTTATAATTGCTACAGGACCACTAACTTCAAATAATTTGTCAAAAGAAATTTCAAGCTTAATTAAACAAGAAAGGCTTTACTTTTATGATGCGGCAGCTCCTATTATTGAAAAAGATTCAATAGATATGTCTATTGCTTTTAAAGGAAACAGGTATGAGCAAGAAAGAGGAAAAGAGGAAGAAATAGAGCAGTGGAAACAACGAATAGAAAATCAAGAGGCAAGTTATATAAATCTTCCAATGAATAAAGAAGAGTATGAAAATTTTTGGGAAGAACTTGTAAAAGCAGAGGTAGTAGAGTTACATGAGTTTGAAAAAAAGGAAATATTTGAGGGATGTATGCCAATAGAAGTAATGGCAAAAAGAGGAATTGACACATTAAGATTTGGACCTTTAAAACCAGTTGGGTTTACAGATCCAAGAACAGGCAAAAGACCATATGCGGTTGTTCAATTAAGGCAGGATAACAAAGAGGGAAACATATTTAATATGGTTGGATTTCAAACAAATTTAAAATTTGGAGAGCAAAAAAGAGTGTTTAGCATGATACCAGGGTTAAAAAATGCAGATTTTACAAAATATGGTGTAATGCACAGAAATACTTTCATTAATTCACCAGAATTATTAGATAACACATATAATTTAAAAATACAGCCTAATATATTTTTTGCAGGGCAAATAACTGGAGTTGAGGGATATGTAGAATCAATAGCATCTGGGCTTGTTGCAGGAATTAATGCAGTAGAAAAGTTTAAGGCACATGAAAACGGAAAAGATACATACAAAAAAGTAGTATTTCCAAAAGAGACTATGATAGGTGCATTAGCAGAATATATTTCTACTACAAATGATAATTTTCAACCTATGAATGCTAATTTTGGAATTTTACCAGAGCTTACAGAAAAAATAAAAGATAAAAAAATAAGATATACTAAAATCGCAGATAGAGCAGTTATACAACTAAAACAGATGGAGATATAATTTTCGTTAATATTACAAAAAACGGCAAATTTACATAAAAATATTGATTAAATATATATTTTATGGTAAAATATATACGAGTGGACATTTTTGTAAAAAATGTCATGCCGAAAGGAGAAAATAAAATGGAAGAAAATAAGTTAAATTACGAAGGATTATCAGAATTAATGAACAAAATAGATGAGGCAATGAGGATGTCAAACCAAAAATTAGCAGATATTAATAAGAAAAATGAGGAATTACTTGAAGAAACGCGTACTTTAATAGTAGAAAAAGGACAAGAAGAAATTAAACAAATGGAATTAAATAAGCAAGAATTTGATGAAATGACTGTAAATTCTTTAGTTTTTGCTATGCAACAATTATACGAAATAAGAGAGTCTTCAGAAAAAGAATATCAAGAAATGTTAATGCAAACAGCACAAAGAAATAGAAAAATAGATGAAATATTAAAATCTAAGAAAATAGAATTTGCATCAAACTATATATCAGAAGAAGAGTTATCTAGGGTAGAAACAAATGCTGAAAAAGCAAAGCAAAAGTTAAATGCAGAAATGCAAGAATTTGAAAAAGAACATTTTGAAAAAATAGCAAAATTAAATGAATGGGAAGAAAGCATTAAAAATTATGCAATTGATTTAAATGTAGAAAATAAGATAGCAGAAGTTGCTAAAAGTGTAGAACAGTCAGAAGAAGAACAATCAGAGGTAAAAAAATCAGAACAAGATAAACCAGAGCAAGATAAACCAGAGCAAGAAAAATTAGAACAAGATAGGCCAGAGCAAGATAGACCAGAGCAAGAGCAATCAGGACATGATAAGACAGAATTAAAACAACCAGGACAAAATAAGCCAGAGCCAAAACAGCCAGGACAAAATAAGCCAGTAAAAAAACAACCAGGACAAAATAAGCCAGAGCCAAAACAGCCAGGACAAAATAAGCCAGTAAAAAAACAACCAGAATCAAAGCTATCAGAAGCTAAAATAAAAAAAGTGGAATTTTATTTAGATAGTAAAGGTAGAATAGCTTATCAAGCAGAAATAGAAACTTCAAAAGGTAACTATTCATACGAATGGTTAGAACTTGAAGATTGTGCTAGTAAGATGGATGCAAAACAGGCTAGAGAATTGAGAGAAAATGCAATTACTAGACCAAAGAAATATTATGATGTTAATCTTGCTAATTTGCTACAACAAGTGGATGAAAAATATGGTACTAATGGTATAACACAATATGATACAATGATGCAGACAAAAAACAGAAATGATATTATAGAAACTGATTTTAATATATCTTATGACTTGAGTAATATATATGATACATATCCAAAAGAAGAAAATGCTCTAAAATATATTAAAAAAATAGCTCAAGCAAATTCTAAAAAAGGACTAGCTTCTTATATAAAACAACCAAACTGGTTAGCAAGATTATGGAAACAAATAGTAAGTCCAAAATTAGGACCTGTAGACGAACCACATGAAACAACAGAGGCTGATAAAGAAGAAGCATTTGAAATAATGGCACGAGAACCAGAATTTGATATAAAAGAATTCCAAAAAGCTTACGATTTATCAGATGAAGATATGAAACCATGGAACGAAAAATATGCTAATATTCAAGAAGAAAAAAATAGAAGAGAAAATACATTATTTAGAAAAAGATTAGTTGTAGAAGCAAAAAAAGGACCTGAATCAGAAAAAGAGCAAAAAGGAGAAACTGAATCAGAATTAAAAGATAAACCAGTAGAGATATCAGAAGGAAGAGAACCAGGAGATGAATAAAAAACTTTACGGGTATACAAAAAAATTGACATGAGTAGTTGACTTTCTATTATAAAAATGATACAATATATACCGCTAGTGCAAAATATACAAATCGTATATTTTCCTAGCGGTATTTTATTTTGAAAAGAGGTGAAATTTAAGTGCCAACAATTAATCAATTAGTAAGAAAAGGAAGAAAAACTTCTACAACAAAGTCAACTGCACCAGCTTTGCAACATGGATACAATTCAAGGAATAAAACAGTTACAAATAGAAGATCTCCACAAAAAAGAGGTGTATGTACAGTTGTAAAAACAGTTACTCCAAAGAAACCAAACTCTGCATTAAGAAAAGTTGCCAGAGTAAGACTTTCAAATGGATTTGAGGTTACTTCATACATTCCTGGTATAGGACATAACTTGCAAGAGCATAGTGTTGTTTTAATAAGAGGAGGAAGAGTAAAAGACCTTCCAGGTGTTAGATACCACATTATTAGAGGAACATTAGATACAGCAGGTGTAAAAGACAGAATGCAGGGTAGATCTAAGTATGGAGCTAAAAAACCTAAAAAATAGTCGATTTTATGAAAAGTTTCGTCTTTTTTGATAAAATTGATAGTATGTATTTTATAAGAAATACAAAATTGACAGTGCATATAACTCTTACTAATTTAAGGTACTTAAATTTGAAATAGATTATACGCACTTACGGAAAGTACATTTCCGAGTAACTTAGATATTTTCAATAAATATCTGATATTTTATGATGAAAAGATATATTTTTTCGTCAAGAAAAGGAGTGAAGAAAAGTGCCAAGAAAAGGATATATAGCAAAAAGAGAAGTTTTACCAGATCCAATTTATAATAGCAAAATTGTTACAAAATTAATAAATAATGTAATGCTAGATGGTAAAAAAACAGTTGCTCAAGGAATCGTTTATGATGCATTTAATATCATAAAAGAAAAAGAGCAAAAAGATCCACTAGAAGTTTTTGAAGCAGCACTAGAAAATGTAATGCCTGTTCTTGAAGTAAAAGCAAGAAGAATTGGTGGTGCAACATACCAAGTTCCAATCGAAATTAGACCAGAAAGAAGACAAACTTTAGGTTTAAGATGGCTTGTTATATATGCAAGAAGCAGACATGAAAAAACAATGGCTGAAAAGCTTGCTGCAGAGATTACAGATGCAGTAGCAGGAAATGGTGGAGCATTTAAGAAAAAAGAAGATATGCATAGAATGGCAGAAGCTAACCGTGCATTCGCACACTATAAATTTTAATAGAAGATAATAAAAATAGGAGGATAAAAATGGCAGACAGAGAGTTTCCTTTAGAGAAAACAAGAAATATAGGAATTGTAGCTCATATTGATGCAGGAAAAACTACAACAACAGAGAGAATACTTTTCTATACAGGTAAAACTCACAAAATAGGAGAAGTTCACGAAGGTGAAGCTACTATGGACTGGATGGTTCAAGAGCAAGAAAGAGGTATTACAATTACTTCTGCTGCTACAACATGCCAATGGCTAGGAAATAGAATCAATATTATTGATACTCCTGGACATGTTGATTTTACTGTAGAAGTTCAAAGATCATTAAAAGTATTAGATGGTGCTGTTACAATTTTAGCTGCTAAAGGTGGAGTACAACCACAAACAGAAACAGTTTGGAGACAAGCTGATAAATATCATGTTCCAAGAATGGTATATGTAAATAAAATGGATATTACAGGTGCTGACTTTATGCTTTGTATAGACCAATTACGCAATAGATTAAAAGCAAATGCTATTGCACTTCAATTGCCAATTGGAGCAGAAGACAATTTCCAAGGAATTGTAGATTTAATTAAAATGAAAGCTTATGTTCATAAAGATGATTTAGGAAAAGTAATCGAAGAAGGTGAAATTCCAGCTGAATTAAAAGCACAAGCAGAAGAGCATAGAGCAAAATTAATTGAAGCTGCTGCTGAACAAGATGATGAATTAATGATGAAATATTTAGATGGTGAAGAACTATCAGAAGAAGAAATCAAAAAAGGTATTAGACTTGGAACAATAAATAATAAAATAGTTCCAGTTGTATGTGGTTCATCATACAAAAATAAAGGTGTTCAAGAATTATTAAATGCAGTTGTTGACTTTATGCCATCTCCATTAGATATACCACACATTAAAGGTGTTACACCTGATGGAGAAGAAACAGAAAGAAAAACATCTGATTCAGAACCTTTTGCAGCATTAGCATTCAAAATTGCAACAGATCCATTTGTTGGAAAGCTATGTTTCTTTAGAGTTTATTCAGGAACATTAGATGCAGGTTCTACAATTTTAAATGCAAATAAAGATAAAAAAGATAGAATGGGAAGAATCTTATTAATGCATTCAAACCATAGACAAGATATAGACAAAGTTTATGCAGGTGATATTGCTGCAGCAGTTGGACTAAAAGAAGTATCAACAGGTGATACACTTTGTGATCCAAATCACCCTGTAATATTAGAGTCAATGGAATTCCCAGAACCAGTTATTGATATCGCTATTGAGCCAAAAGATAAAGCAAATAGTGAAAAAATGAGTATAGCACTTAGCAAACTTGCAGAAGAGGATCCAACATTTAAAACATATACAAACCAAGAAACTGGGCAAACTGTTATCGCTGGTATGGGTGAACTTCACCTAGATATCATCGTAGACAGATTAAAAAGAGAATTTAAAGTTGAATGTACAGTAGGTAAACCACAAGTTTCTTACAAAGAAACAATTAGAAATAAAGTAAAAGTAGAGGGAAAATTCATTCGTCAATCTGGTGGTCGTGGACAATATGGACATGTATGGCTAGAAATGGAACCATTAGAGCCAGGAAAAGGTATTGAATTTGAGAGCAAAATCGTAGGTGGTGTTGTTCCAAAAGAATATATTAAACCTATTGAAGAAGGAATTAGAGAAGCTGCAGAAAGTGGTACACTTGCAGGTTATCCAGTTATTGACTTTAAAGCTACATTAGTAGATGGTTCTTACCATGAAGTTGACTCTTCAGAAATGGCATTCAAAATAGCAGGTTCAATGGCATTCAAAGAGGGATGTAAACAAGCTAAATCAGTTATCTTAGAGCCAATTATGAAAGTTGAAATAACAGTTCCAGAAGAATACATGGGAGATGTTATTGGAGATGTAAACTCAAGGCGTGGTAGATTGGAAGGTATGGAAGCCCAAAGCGGTAACCAAATAATAAGAGCATTTATTCCATTATCAGAAATGTTTGGATATGCAACAGATTTGCGTTCTAAAACACAAGGTAGAGGAACATACTCAATGGAACCTTCTCACTATGAAGAAGTACCAAAATCTATATTAGATACAATAGTTGCTTCAAGAGCTAAAAAAGAAGAATAAAAAATAATATAAACTAATTTGAAAGTTGCATATTTTATAAAAAAATATGTGCTGACATTAAAAAAATAAAAAAATGCTAAAATACTTGCATTTTTAGAAAAAGTGTTATAAAATGCAAATATTAAAAAAAGATTTTAATTTTTAAAAATAATAAATATTAGTCAAGAATGAATGACTAAATAAATTAAAGGAGGATTTAAAAAATGGCTAAAGCTAAATTTGAAAGAACAAAACCACATGTTAACATTGGTACAATTGGTCATGTTGACCATGGAAAAACAACAACAACAGCCGCTATTACAAAATACCTAGGATTATTAGGTAAAGCTCAATATGCAGCTTACGATTCAATCGATAGCGCACCAGAAGAAAAAGAGAGAGGAATTACAATTAATACAGCTCATGTTGAATATGAAACAGAAAAAAGACACTATGCACATGTTGACTGCCCAGGACATGCTGACTATGTTAAAAACATGATTACAGGTGCAGCACAAATGGATGGTGCTATACTAGTTGTTTCAGCAGCAGATGGACCAATGCCTCAAACAAGAGAGCATATATTACTTGCTAGACAAGTAGGTGTTAAATATATCGTTGTTTACTTAAATAAATGCGATATGGTTGATGATCCAGAATTACTAGAATTAGTTGAAATGGAAGTTAGAGACTTACTTTCAAGCTATGATTTCCCAGGAGACGAAATTCCAATTATAAAAGGATCTTCATTAAAAGTATTAGAGAGCACATCAACAGATCCTAACGATCCAGTTTATGCTCCAATGAAAGAATTAATGGATGCAGTAGATAGCTACATTCCAACACCTGACAGACCAACAGACCAACCATTCTTAATGCCAGTTGAAGATGTATTCACAATTACTGGTAGAGGAACAGTTGCAACAGGTAGAGTAGAAAGAGGAACAGTTAAATTACAAGACGAAGTTGAAATCGTAGGTCTTGCAAAAGAATCAAAGAAAACAGTTGTTACTGGTGTTGAAATGTTTAGAAAATTATTAGACCAAGCTGAAGCAGGAGACAACATCGGTGTTCTTCTAAGAGGAATTCAAAGAGAAGAAATCGAAAGAGGTCAAGTTTTAGCAAAACCAGGAACAATTCATCCACATACAAAATTCAAAGCACAAGTATATGTTCTAACAAAAGAAGAAGGTGGAAGACATACACCATTCTTCAATGGATATAGACCACAATTCTATTTCAGAAC
>CANQCV010000021.1 GCA_947591045.1 uncultured Clostridia bacterium | reverse complement strand
ACTAATATTTTAACATTTTTTTGTAAAAAACTAAACTCCACCTTGTTAAAAAGTGGATTTTAAAATTTTAATTAAATCCTCGTCTTTTTTCTTAAAATACTCTTGTCAAACAAAGAAAAATATGATAGAATAGTAGCGTTAAAAAATAGAGTTACTATTTTTTTCCTTACTCACAAATATAAATTTGTGGGTTATATATCCATAAGGAGGTGAAAGATAATGAATCAATACGAAAGTGTTGTCATTATTAATCCAAATGTAGCAGAGGATACTATTAAATCTTTAATAGATAGATTTTCTACATTAATTAATAATGATGGTAAAGTAGAAAAAGTTGAAGAACTTGGCAAAAAGAAATTAGCTTATGAAATTGGAAAAGAAAAAGAAGGATATTATGTTGTATTCGACTTTGACGCAAAACCAAGTCTAATTGCAGAATTAGAAAGAAATTACAGAATTACAGATGAAGTAATTAAATTTATCGTAATTAAAAAATAGTAAAAAATTCGGGGGCCTTTTATTTAGAAAGGAATGTGAGAGATATGAACAAAGTAATTCTAATGGGAAGATTAACAAGAGATCCAGAAGTAAGATATACTCAAACAAGTAATACATTAGTTGCTTCTTTTACATTAGCAGTAAATAGAAGATTTGTAAGACAAGGAGAAGAAAGACAAGCAGATTTTATTAATGTTGTTGCTTGGGGTAAGCTTGGAGAGTTCTGTAGTAAATATTATAAAAAAGGACAACAAGTCTCAATTATAGGAAGAATTCAAACAAGAAATTGGGATGATGACCAAGGTCAAAAACATTATGTTACAGAAGTTGTAGCAGAAGAAGCATATTTTGCAGAAGGTAGAAGAGATGGAGAAAGTGCAGGAAACTTTGATGCAACATTTGGTGCAATGCCATCTGCAAATAGTGATAGCGGTAATTCAGATTTTGAGATTTCATCAGGAGATGATTTACCATTTTAAGAAATAAAATAGACATTTATAAGAATGGGGGGAAAATAAAAATGGCAGACAACAAAAAGAATAGAAAAAATAACAGAAATAATAATAACAATATGGACGATAACTATAATTCAAAATTTAGAAAAATGAGAAAGAAAGTATGTCCATTATGTGCAGATAAAAATTTGATTTTAGATTACAAAAATGCAGATCAATTAAAGAAATTTGTTAATGATAAAGGAAAAATACTTCCAAGAAGAGCAACAGGTGCTTGCGCAAAACATCAAAGAGATATTACACTTGCTGTTAAAAGAGCAAGACAAATTGCTATACTTCCATATACAGCTGAATAAAATCAAAAAAGAACTAGAATTTTGTACTGAACCCTCCTTGTTAGACAAAAAAGTTTAACAAGGAGGGTTCATTTTTTATATTATTTTTGTTTAAACAAACACAAAAAAGTTAATACTATTCATATATTATGTATATATAGAGGTGGTATTAGGTGAAGGTAGGTGTTGCTTTATCTGGTGGAGGAATTCGTGGGATTGCTCATGCAGGAGTATTACAAGCACTAAAAAACAATGGAATACACATTGACATAATTGGCGGAAGTAGTAGTGGGAGCATGATAGCGAGTCTATATGCTATGGGATATTCACCAGAAGAAATATATATGTTGTTTAGAAAAAATGCAAAAAAGATAATAGGGGCAAATACTTCACCTATTATTTCTGGGATACAATCATTTATAAATAGAGGAAACCCTACAATAAATGGCTTTCGTAATGGAAAAAGTATAGAAGAAGTATATGATATGTTAGCAAAAGAAAAGAAAATATATAAAATAAATCAAATTTCTATGCCACTTGTAATTCCAACTGTTGATATTATGGAATCAAAAGAATATGTATTTACAAATAACATTCCAGAAGAAGAGCAAGACACAAACCAATATATTACAGATGTTAGTGTTGGAAAAGCAGTTCGTGCAAGTAGTAGTTTCCCAGCAGTATTTAATTTGTGTAATATTAGCAAACATGCTTTTATGGACGGTGGAGCACTTGATAATATTCCTGTGCTTGAAGTAAAAAAGCAGGGTGCAGATAGAATACTTGCTGTTAAATTTGATAGTGATAAAATAGATGAGTATAGTAATATGATGGATATTGTTATGAAAACAATTGATATTATGGGAACTAAAATTGCAGAAAAAGGTTTAGAAGAATCTGATTATGTACTTAATGTATATACTGATAAAGTTGGGCTTTTAGATATAAATAAATTGGATAAATGTTTTGAGTATGGTTATGAGGCTGTTATTAAAAATTTAGATAATATAAAACAAATTTTGAAATAACTTGAAAATTAAGGTAAATAATGGTATTATAATATATGTATAATAAGGGGGATTTTAAGTGAAAAAATACATTGCTATTATATTAACCATTATTGTGCTAATAACTATTGGCGTAGTTGCAAATAATAACAGAAAAAATAACACAAATGAAGATGGAAAATTTAAAATTGTAACATCATTTTATCCAATGTATATTATGACATTAAACATTGTGCAAGGTGCAGATGATGTAGAATTAACTAACATGACAGATATAAATGTTGGTTGTATACATGATTATACACTAACAACAGATAATATGAAAAAATTAGAAAATGCAGATGTGCTAATAGAAAATGGTTTGGGACTAGAAAGCTTTATAGATAATATAAATGCAAATAGGAATATAAATATAATTGATTCTAGCGAAAATATAACAGATTTAATAGAAGAAAACCCACATATTTGGACAAGTATTTCAAATTATATTAAACAAGTAGAAAATGTAAAAAATGCTTTAAGTAAGCTAGACGAAAAAAATGCTAAGCTATATGATGAAAATAGCAAAAGCTATATACAAAAGTTAGAAGAACTACAACAAAGATATAACAAAGAACTAAACTTAAATGGAAAAGGTGCAGTTATTTTAAATGAAGCTTTTACATATTTGGGAAGAGATTTAGGCTTAAACTTAAAAGAAATTCATACTTCACATGAAGAAAGCACAATATCAGCAGAGGTATTAAAAGATACGATTGAACAAGTAAAACAAAACGGAACAGATATAATTATTGTAGATATAAATGACGATTTAAAAAATGCGGAAACATTGCAAAATGAAACAGGTGCAAAAATATATAAGTTAGATTCAGCGCTTACAGGAGGTTTAACTTCTGATGCTTATATAAATAGTATGACAAGTAATTTAGATATTTTAAAAAATAATAAATAGAGGGAAATATATGGAAAAAGCTTGTGGATTACATTGTACAAAAATAAATCATATTGGCGTAAAATTTGGAAAAGATGTTATTCTAAAAGATGTAAATATTCATGTACATTGTGGGCAATTAACTATTATAATTGGTAGAAATGGAGCAGGAAAGAGCACTCTTTTAAAAGCAATTTTGGGAGAGGTTGCACATACTGGAAGTATTAGCTTTGTGGACCAAAAAGATAATTTGGCTAAAAAAATTAAGATTGGATATGTACCACAAAGTATTAATATAGAAAAACATATGCCAACAACTGTATATGATATGTTTGCATCTAGTATATGTCATGTACCAGTATGGTTAAAAAAAGATAAAAAAATATATGAAGAAATAAAAGAACATTTAAGAAAATTTGGAGTAGAGGGGTTAATTGATAAGAGTATAGGTGATTTATCAGGAGGAGAGTTACAACGAGTTTTAATTAGTATTGCAACAAAGCCAACGCCAAATTTGCTAATATTAGATGAACCAGTATCTGGAATAGATAGAAATGGAACAAAAGATTTTTATGAAATGATAAGTAAACTTAAAACAGAATATGATATGTCGATAATATTAGTTTCACACGATTTAGAACTTGTAAAAAAATATGCAGATAAAGTAATTTTATTAGATAGAGAAGTTATAAAAGAGGGAACAGCAGAAGAAGTATTTCGGTAGTCTGGAATTTAGAAATAGATTTGGCACATAAAAAATTTTGGACATACTTTGATTTATGAAATGGAGGAAAAATGGAAGCAATATATAGTGTATTAGAGGGAATAATACCTTTTGAATTTATTAATTATACATTTATGAAAAATGCTTTACTTGCTATTATATTAATTACACCAACATTTGCAATACTAGGTACAATGATTGTTAATAATAAAATGGCGTTTTTTTCTGATGCACTAGGTCATTCTGCATTAACAGGAATTGCACTAGGTATGGTACTAGGCATCACAAATATTAATATTCGGAATGATATTATTTGCTATAATTTTTGCACTTTTATTAAATTATGTAAAAAATAAGACTTCTTATGGTGCAGATACAATTATTAGTGTATTTTCATCTATTGCTATTGCACTAGGTTTAGCTATGCTTGCACAAAGTGGTAATTTTAATAAATATTCAAGTTATTTAGTAGGGGATATTTTGAGTATTACAGAGACAGAAATTTTATATGTATTTTTAGCAAGTATTCTTGTATTTGCATTTTGGTATTTTACATTTAATAAATTAAATTTAATTAGTATTAATAGCACACTAGCTAAAAGTAAAGGAATTAATGTAAAAAAAATTGATAATATTTTTGTTGTATTAATTGCTATTATGGTAATGATTTCAATTCGTTGGATAGGAATTTTGCTTATCAATTCACTTTTGATACTTCCTGCTGCATCTAGTAGAAACATTGCTAAAAATATGAGAACATATCATCTATTTGCAATAATATTTTCGCTATTTTCAGGAATAGCAGGACTGATTATCTCATATTACTTTAATATTGGAGCAGGTCCGATGATTGTACTAATATCAGGAATAATTTACTTTATTACATTACTTGGAAAAAAGAAATAAGGAGGAAAACATGGATAAAAAAGTTATATTAAGTGGAATACAAGCCACGGGAAACTTAACATTAGGAAATTATTTAGGAGCATTAAGTAACTGGGTTGAAATGCAGGATGAATATAATTGCTATTATATGATAGCAGACTTACATACCTTGACTATTAGAAACGAGCCAGATGCCTTAAGAAAACATACTTTGGAGCTAATTGCTTTGTATATTGCAGCAGGTCTAGATCCAGATAAAAATACTATTTTTATTCAATCACATGTACCAGCACATACAGAGCTATCATGGATACTAAATTGTTATACATATATGGGAGAACTAAGCCGTATGACACAATTTAAAGATAAGGCATCAAAACATGCAGATAATATTAACAGTGGTTTGTTTACATATCCTGTATTAATGGCATCAGATATTTTACTATATAATGCAGATTTAGTTCCAGTAGGAGAAGACCAAAGACAGCATCTAGAGTTAACTCGTGATATAGCTCAAAGGTTTAATAGTATTTATGGAGATACATTTACAGTACCAGATGCATATATAGCAAAGGTAGGAGCAAAGATTATGGGGCTACAAAATCCAACTGCTAAAATGAGTAAAAGCTCACAAGATCCAATGGATATAATTTTGCTTACAGATTCACCAGAAGATATTAGGAAGAAGTTTAAAAAAGCAGTTACAGATTCTGAAAATTGTGTAAGATATGATAAGGAAAATAAGCCAGGTGTTAGCAATTTAATGGGTATATATGGAATGATTAAAAAGAAAACAATGGAAGAGATAGAAGAAGAATTTTCGGGTCAAGGATATGGTGCATTTAAAACAGCAGTGGCAGAAGCGGTTGTAGAAAGGTTAGAGCCAATACAGGCTAAATATTATAGCTTACTAGAAGATACTGAAAAATTAAAACAGATATATGAAAAAGGAGACAAGAAAGCCGAGGAGCGTGCAAGCAAGATGATTTCAGAAGTGTATAAAAAAGTAGGTTTAGTAGTTTAAGGAGAAAAATATATGGGAATATTTGATAGATTTAGTAAAGGAAAAAAAGAAAAAGCAAAAGAGATGCAATATTCTATGAAGATGCAAGATGGTGGTGATAACGAAATCTTGATATATGACATAGAAAGACAAGAAAATATAAGCCATTCAAATGGAGATATAATGCAATTAATTATGGCAAGAATTACAAAATTTCATAAAAACCAAACAATTAATTATGAAATGTCAGATTTTATTGCATTTGAAATTCCAATAGATGAAGATATTAATAAAGAATTAATGCAAGCAGTAATGCAACAATATGTTAAAGAAGAAACTGCAAAGCAACCATCAAAAGGACTTAACAACTATTATTTAGGAAGAGCTGTTAAAGATAAAGAAGGATATGATTTTGATAGAAAAAGTGTTATAGTGGAACAAAAAGTAGCAAGTTTAGTAGAAGAGCAAATTAGAGAGAAATTAAAATCAATGGTAAAAAATGATGGTGAAACATTTAGGTCTAGAATTAAAAGTGGGGCAAATAATGCAAATGAATATTTAGAATATATGAAAAAAATAAGACAAAATAGAATTGACCACCCATATGTAAGAGTAGCGAATTTAACGGAAAGTGCTAAAGCATATGTAAATTATAATGGAATTAATGTAAATACAGGAGATATTCTTCGTATAAGAAATGTAAATAAAGTTGGAAAAGATGGAGACGGAACTTACTTATATTCTGCACATATTTATAATACTCCAAATCTTAATGATGACGAAAAGGTTGATAAAAATGGAACTCCAAGAGGATTTTATGTATGTTTTGAATTGCAAAAAAGATTAGAAGATATTGTAAAAGACGATAATACAGAAGAAGTAGAAAAAGTATTACAACTTTTATCAAATGAAAGAAATTTTCATGACTCAGATAAATTAAGATACATTGGAGAAATTGATAAAAACGGTCAGGTAAATTATAGAGAAGAATCTTCGTCAAATGCAATTAGAATGAAAATAGAAGAAATGAAGAAAGAGTATGATGCTCGAATGAAACAACAAAGCAAATAGGATATGACTTGTCCCTTTTGCGACAAAAATGGGAAAAAGGGTCAGGCCCCTTTCAACCAAAGGAGGAAATATGTTTACAGACTATGTTAAAATAATTGCAAAAGCGGGAGATGGCGGAAATGGAGCTATCTCTTTTAGAAGAGAAAAATATGTAGCAGCAGGAGGACCAGATGGAGGAAACGGCGGAAAAGGCGGAGATGTATATTTTGAAGTAGATCCTAATGCAAATACATTGGTAGATTTTAGATATAAGAAAAAATTTAAAGCGGAGCATGGAAATAACGGTGAGGGTGGAAATAAATATGGAAAAAGCGGAGAAGATTTAACAATTTATGTTCCAATTGGTACTGTTATAAAAGATGCTACTACTAATAGAGTTTTGGCTGATTTATCAAATGAAAAACAAAGAGAGTTAGTTTTAAAAGGTGGTAGAGGCGGAAAAGGAAATAGTCACTTTGCAACTGCTACAAGACAAGCTCCACATTTTTCGCAAGATGGAGAAAAAGGTGAAGAAAAGGAACTAATTTTAGAGCTAAAACTTTTAGCAGATGTTGGGCTTATAGGTTTCCCAAATGTAGGTAAATCAACTTTTCTAGGTAGGACCACTTCAGCAACTCCTAAAATTGCAGATTATCATTTTACAACATTAGAACCAAATCTAGGAGTTGTTAAAACAGAATATGGAGATAGCTTTGTAATTGCAGATATTCCTGGAATTATAGAGGGAGCAAGTGAGGGAGTTGGCCTTGGCTTACAATTTTTAAGACATATTGAAAGGACAAGATTATTACTGCACATTATAGATGTATCTGGCATAGAGGGAAGGGATCCTGTAGATGATTTTGAAAAAATTAATAATGAGCTACGAAAGTATAGTGAAAAGTTAAGTAAAAGAACTCAAATTATTGTTGCAAATAAAATTGATAGTATGCAGGATAAGACAAATTATGAAAAATTAGAAAAATTAGCAAAGCAAAAACATTTAGAAATATTTAAAATATCAGCTGTAACTGGAGAAGGTGTGTCAGATTTAATAAAACATGTTTCAGAACTTTTAAAAACTCTTCCAAAAGAAGATTTATTAGAATATGAAACTAAAAAAACATATAAGTTAGAGGAAAAAGAAAATTATACAATAATAAAAGAAGAGGGAAAATACATTATAGAGGGTGAACCTGTTGAAAGAATAATGAGAAGAGTAAATATTGCTGATAATGAGTCACTATATTATTTCCAGAAAAATTTAGATGCACTTGGAGTAAATGCAAGATTAAAAGAAATGGGAATAAAAGAGGGCGATATTGTAAAAATAGCAGATTACGAACTAGAATGGGAAGATTAATTTTGTAAATAAAATAATTTGAAAAAATGTCAAAAATTTGTTTGACATTTTTTTGTTTGTGTGATATGATAATGCAAAATAAAGAAATAGGAGTGATGTATTTTGAATCATAAAAGAGTAAAAGAAGGTTTAAATAAAAGAGAAAAGTCAATCTTAAAGTATATTGCAAAACAAATTGAAAAAAATAGTTATCCACCATCTGTAAGAGAAATAGGAAAAGCGGTTGGTTTAAGTTCTACTGCAACAGTTCATGGATATTTAGCAAAACTTGAAGAAAAAGGTTATATTAAAAAAGAAACACAAAAAGGTAGAACATTAAAACTTTTAAAAGATGAAAATGGTTCTTCTTTAGCAAAGAAAAAAGTATCAGAGACAAAAGATTTTTACAGCGGAAGAGAAATGGTTGAAGTTCCTGTCATTGGAAAAATAACGGCAGGAGAGCCAATTTTAGCAGTAGAAAATATAACAGACACATTCCCAATTCCTATTGATTTTGTTGGAAACAGCGAAAGCTTTATGCTTACTGTAAGAGGAGAAAGCATGATTGAGGCAGGAATACTAAATGGAGATTACATTTTAGTTAGAAAACAAAATACAGCAGAAAACGGAGAAATTATTGTTGCTCTTATTGAAGATGAGGCAACTGTAAAAACATTCTATAAAGAAAAAGGTCACATAAGATTACAACCTGAAAATAGTACAATGGATCCAATTATTGTTCCAAATTGCGAGATACTAGGCAAGGTGATAGGAGTATTTAGAAAAATGTAGCATTAATGGAGGAAAAAATGGGCGATTATAATGAAATTTGGTTTGCAAACACAAGGGTGCAAACTAGAAATATAAAAAGATGGTTTCTATGGGGAATAATTTTATTTATATTTGTAACTATTGGAACATCTTTAGCAGTAAAATCAATGTACAAGTCAATTAGAACATATGAAATACAAACAGATATATTTTCTGTAAAAATAGATGATGCAAAAAGTACAAAAACAAATGGATATATAAAAGGTAGTATTCAAAATCAGTCAGAAGAGGATATAACAGGTAAGTATATAAAATTTACATTTTATAATGAGAAAAATGAAGACATTGGTAGAGAATACATAGAAGTGGGAAGTATAAGACCACAACAAATAAAAACATATGAAGTTAAGTTTAGATATCCAAATGTAGAGAAATTTATTGTTACAGTTAGTGATAGTGAAAACTAAAAAATAGAACAAAAAAGAAAAAATTCCAGTGAAGAATCAAAACTACCTTTTAGTAGTTAAAAAACACTGGAATTTTTTTGTATTTAATTTTCTATTTTTTCTTTTTTCCATCTAATGCATCTAGGTTATCTAATGCTTTTCCAGTACCAAGAGCAACACACGAAATTGCATCATTTGCAACTGTAACACTAATTCCTGTTTTTGCCTGCAAAAGCTTATCTAAACCATCTAATAAGCCACCTCCACCAGTGATATATATACCTCTATCACTAATGTCTGATGCAAGTTCAGGAGGTGTTTTCTCAAGTACTGAACGAACAGAATCTACTATCATCATAGCAGGTTCAATAAGTGCCTCTAACATTTCACTTGAATGAATTGTTATTGTTTTAGGAAGACCTGTAATTAAATCGCGTCCCCTAATATCCATTTCTGTATCTTGAATTTTAGGATAAACACATCCAATATTTATTTTTAAATCTTCAGCAGTTCTTTCACCTATCATAACACTGTGTTTTCTTTTAATATATTTTACTATTGCTTCATCAAATTTATCTCCTGCTACTTTTAAAGATTCACTTACAACAGAGCCACCAAGAGATATAACTGCAATATCAGTAGTTCCACCACCAATATCTACCACCATGTTTCCACAAGCTTTGGAAATATCTATTCCTGCTCCAATAGCTGCGGCAATAGGTTCTTCTATTAAATAAACTTTTCTTGCTCCTGCTTGTGATGCAGCATCAATAACAGCTTTCTTTTCTACTTCGGTGACTTGTGATGGAATACAAATCATAATTCTAGGAGAAAAAACAAATTTGCCACATACACGAGAGATAAAATATTTAAGCATTTTTTCTGTTACGGTGTAATTAGATATAACCCCTTCACGCAAAGGTCTAGTAGCAACAATATTTCCAGGTGTTCTACCTAACATTCTTCTTGCTTCTTTACCAACAGCTAAAACTTCTCCTGTATTGTTGTCAACAGCAACAACAGAGGGTTCTCTTAACACAATGCCTTTACCTTTAACATATGCAATTACTGTTGCGGTTCCTAAATCTATACCAATATCTTGTCCCCATTTAAACATTTTCAAGCGTCATCCTTTCATTATGGCTATATTTCATTATTATTACAATTATGTTACAATTATATTACATATTGTAAAAAATATCAATGTTTTTTTTATTGTATAATAAAAATTATACTAAACAGTCTAACATGCAAAATTTTCTTGCATAACTTATAAAAAAATTATATAATAAATGTGTAAATTAAAATTAAAAGGTGAAAGTATGAATAAAACTAAAAGAAAAATTTTTGAAACATCAATGAAACTATTTGCACAAAAAGGGTATGATGCAACTAGTGTAGAAGAAATAACGGCAACTGTAGGAGTAGCAAAAGGAACATTATATTATCATTTTTCTAGCAAAGAAGAAATATTTGCTTTTTTGGTAGAAGAAGGTGTGAAACTTTTAAAAAATAGTATTAGTATAAAAACAAACAAATTAACTAATTCCTTAGACAAAATAAGGGCAATAGTATTAATACAAATAAAAATATTATTCAAATATGATAGTTTTATGACAATTATATTAAGTCAAATTTGGGGAGATGACGAAAGAAGCAAACTATGTAAAAAATATGTATTTGAATATATACAAATGGTAGAAGAGATTGTAAAAGAGGGAATTCAAAAAGGAGAAATTATAGAGGCTGATAGTAATGCAATTGCCTCAGGAATTTTTGGATTTATTTCATCAAGCTACATATATAAAATGAGACATGAGGGAGAAGTAGATGTACAAAAGTTATTTTCTGATGTAGATAATATATTTATAAAAAAGCTTGCAAAGTAGAGGAGAAAATATAATATGAGAATATTAAAAGATTTTAAGATGCCAAATTTAAAGTTCCCTAAATTTAAAATGAAGGAATTTTCAGAAATAGAAGAAGTAAACATAGATTATGATGAGGTAAAAAAGGCAGAAGAAACACACAAGAAAAAAGTACATCAAAATTATGAGGGTACACATTTTAACACAATAAAAGAGGCTTTTGTAAATAGCATGAAAGTATATGCTAATAACACACTTTTATTAGAAAAAACAAATCCAAAAGGCGAATGGATACAAACAACTTATAGTAAGTTTGGCGAGGAAGTAATTAATTTAGGTACTGCTTTAACAAGAAAATTAGATTTAAAAAATAAAAGGGTTGCAATCATAGGCGAAAATACGCATTATTGGTATGTGTCATATATGGCAATGTTATGTGGAGTTGGAATTGCTGTTCCAATAGATAAGGAATTACCTGAAAATGAAATTGAGAATGTATTAAAAAGAGCAAAAGTAAGTGCTGTTATCTTTTCTACTAAAAAAGCAGAAGTTATTGAAAAAATCTCAAGTAGATTGCCAGATGTTAAATATTTTATTCAAATGAATTCAAATAGTAAAATGAAAGATAGATTTGTTGGAATTGAATATTTAATAGAAGAGGGAAGTGTATTAGTTAAAAACGGAGATGATAGCTTTATGCAGATAGAAATTGATCCAGATGAATTTAAAGTATTGCTTTTTACTTCTGGAACAACTTCAAATGCAAAGGGTGTAATGTTAAGCAATAGAAATTTAGCTCAAAATATTAATGCAGCATCAGCATATGTCCAAGTTGATTATAATGATAGATTATTGTCTATTTTGCCACTACATCATACTTATGAATCTTCTATTGGATTTCTATATCCATTTGGAGTTGGGGCATCAATAGCTATATGTCAGGGCTTAAAATATATTGTTTCAGATTTAAAAGAAACAAACCCAACAGGAGTTTTGACAGTACCATTACTTGTAGAAAATATTTATAAAAAAATAAATAGTAATATTAAAAAAAGTAAAAAAGATGGATTAGTAAATTCTATGATACATGTTACTAATGCATTAAAAACAGTAGGCATTGATATAAAAAGAAAAGTTTTTGCAGAAATTTATGAAAATTTGGGAGGAAAAATTAGAATCATTGTTTCAGCAGCAGCCCCAATAGATAATAAAATTGGAAAATGGTTAGAAGATATAGGAATTACATTTTTACAAGGCTACGGTCTTACGGAAACAGCACCTATAGCAGCTTTAACTCCAGACTTTCAAACTAAAGTAGGCTCTGCGGGAAAAGCTGTTATTGATGCGGAACTAAGAATAGACAATCCTAATGAGAAAGGTGAAGGAGAAGTATTAATTAGAAGTAAAACATTAATGCTAGGATATTATGAAGATGAAAAGGCAACAAAAGATGCTATTTTTGAGGAGAATGGACAAAGATGGTTTCGTTCAGGAGACATAGGTTACCTTGATAAAGACGGATTTTTATATATTACAGGAAGATGCAAAAATGTAATAGTAACGCAAAATGGAAAAAATATCTATCCAGAAGAAATAGAGATGCTACTTTCTAATATACCAGAAATAAAAGAATGTATGGTATATGGAAAGAAAGATGAAAAAGAAGATAAAGAATTAATAATATCTGCAAAAGTAATTCCAAATTATGAAGAGATAGAAGAAAAACACGGAAAAAATCTTACGGAAGAACAAATTTACAAAATTATTTGGGAAAAAATAAAAGAAGTAAATAAAAGTTTAACTTCATACAAAGCGATTAAAAGACTTGAAATTAAACATGATGAGTTTATTAAAACAACTACAATGAAAATTAAAAGATATGCAGAACTAAAAAATGACAAATAAATATAAAATTTTCTTGACTTTATAAAAAACTTGTAATAAAATAAAAGCGAAATTAAAAAAATCCTGTTGAGTTTTGGAAAAAAACGATAAATATATTACGGAAATAAACACATGGGATAAAGGAGGTAGTGTTTACAATGTCTAAATCTGGCATAGTAAACGTGAGAATGGTAATCACGGAAGAAAAAATTTTATCAAACATTGATAAGGTACAAAAATTAATTAATCCAAATAGTAAAAAGCAAATTGTTCAATTAGAAGAAGATGCTTATTTTAAAGATTTAATAGAATCTATAAAAACTTATTTAATAGAGTATCCAAAGAAAAAGAACTTCCCTGCAAGTGTATATAAATCAGCATATTCATTAGTAGAATATGCAACAAACCAATTTGAAGAAAATACAAAGAAAATAGAAGAATTAATTAGATTAAGAGAAAGGAACATTGCACTAGCAGCAAGTTTAAAAGAGGCTTTAACTATAGTAGAAGAAAAACAAGATGGTTGGAAAGAGGCTATTAATAGTATTTCTACACAATTTTCAGAAGATATTATCGATACTTTAGGACTAATAGGAAGAACAAAGTCAAATACATCTCAAAATTATGAAGATGCAGTAAAATTAATTAATGCAAGAATTAGTAATTTGGAAACTAACTTACATATTGAAATAGATATGGAAAGAATAGAAGATAGATCAAAAGCATTAAGTTATATAGGAATAGAAGTTGCAGATGCATTAAAACTAATACCAACACCAGAAGAAACATTAGAAACAGAGGAGATTACCGAAACAGAACAAACAAGTCAAGAAACAACAACACAAGAAACTCCAGAAGTTAAAGAGTATTTAGAGCAAACAAGAATTGAAGTAAAACCAAGCTTGTGGCAACGCATTAAAAATAGTAGAGTTGTAAGAGCAATAGCATATGCAATGAAGATTAAGATAGTAATTCAAAAACCAGCATCTTTACCAGAAGGAAGAGGAGAATAGAATATAAAAATATAAATCCAGTTTCAATTAAAAAGGAAACTGGATTTTTGTGTTATTTATTATCAAATAATAATTTAATTCCCCATAAACCAGAAATACCAACTAAGGTATAGATAATTCTGCTAATAACAGACATTGTACCAAAAATGGTATCTACTAGGTTAAAATTAAATATTCCAATTAACCCCCAGTTTATGGCACCAATAATAATTAATATTAAAGCGATTGTATCTATAACTTTCATAATTATCATCCTTTCAAATATAATTTTTATTTAAACATAAAATTTTTATATTCTTATTATAATCTGAAATTTACAAAATATTCATGAAAATGAAAAAGATATAAAATCAATTAAGTAATTTTATGAAAAAATAAAGCATATCATGAAATAAGGGTGATGTTTTATGAGATTTATAACAGTAAAAAGGAAAAATATACTAAAATTTACAATAATTGCAATTATTGTATTTGTGATTTTTAGAGTTTCTACCTCTTTTGGAATGCAACATTATTATAATGTAGATTTTTCTACAGCAATAGTTACAGCAAGTACTTTAAATGTAAGAAGTGGACCAGGAACTCAATATAAAGTAGTTGCAACTGTTAAGAAAAATGAGTATATAAGAGTATTTGCAGGAGTAGGAAATTGGTATATTGTTCAAGTAGAAGGAGATTTTATTGGAGCAGTTAGTAATCAATATGTAAAACCAATATATCCTCAAAGCTCTAACAATACATGGAATACTAAGAATGATGAGCAAACTCAAAATGGAAATATGAATTCAGATGAAAAAGAAGTTTTTGATTTAATAAATAAACAAAGAACAGCACAAGGGTTATCTGCATTAAAAGTAGATAATGAAACTCAAAGAGTAGCAAGAATAAAAGCACAAGATATGGTAGATAACAATTATTTTGCACATAATTCGCCAATATATGGTTCTCCTTTTGACATGCTAAAAAGTTTTAAGATATCTTATAAAACAGCAGGAGAAAATATTGCTGGAAATTCTAGCAATAGTGGCGCAGTAAATAGTTGGATGAATTCTAGTGGACATAGAGCAAATATTTTAAATAGTAGCTTTAATTATACAGGAATAGGTGTTGTATCTAGTCCTAAATATGGAAAGATATATGTTCAAATGTTTATAGGAAGATAGCTTGTTTTTACAAATCTATACCACATAGAATAGAATACAGAAAAATTGCAATATGCTACCTAATAATATGCATAAATGGAAGATAGAATGTACATATTTATGTTTTCTTCCAATGCCATATAATATAGCTCCAATAGTATAAGCAATTCCACCAGACGCTAATAAAATAGTTCCTTTTACTCCTAATAACATCGGTAATAAATTCACACGACAGATTATTGCCCATCCCATTACAAGGTAGCATATCATTGAAAATACTTTATATTTTTTTAAATCAATTGCATTTAACACTATTCCAAGTATTGATACAGCCCATATAACGCCAAATATGCTCCAACCTAATGCAGTGTTATATTCTCTGAAAGTGCAAAGTGCAAAAGGAGTATATGAACCAGCAATAAGAAGAAAAATAGTACAATGGTCCAATATCTGAAATACTTTTTTTCCTTTTTTGTTTGGGTTTAAGCCATGATAAATGCTTGACATAGTGTATAAAATAATCATTGTAGTACCATAAATACTACTACTAACTATTCCATATGTATTATGATGAATTGCTGCAACTACTATGCATAATACTGTTGCAACAATTCCAAATACACCACCTACAATATGTGATGTCATATTAAAAATTTCCTCTCCCTTTGTATATGTAGGGAGAACTCTATCTATCAATTTAGTTCTTTTCATAAATTTTGTACACCTTTATAAAATTAAAATTTCATTAATTATAACACACTTTTTGAAAATTTAAACAAATTTAAGAAAATTAACAAAAAATTTCCTATAACTATTGACAAATTGGAGTATATAGTAGTAAAATAAACATTGTCAGTTCAATAAATTAAATATATGCAGATGTGGCGGAACTGGCAGACGCACAGGACTTAAAATCCTGCGGTTGAATAAACCGTGCCGGTTCGATT
>CANQCV010000020.1 GCA_947591045.1 uncultured Clostridia bacterium | reverse complement strand
AGAAAAAGAAAATATGGGATTGACGACATGGGAAGAAGCTCCTAATGGTTTGATATATAAATATGATGTCAGTATAGCTAAAAATTATTTAAATGAAGAAGAAATAAGAAAATTAAATAATCTTACTACTTTTTTCCTAGATTACGCAGAAGCAATGGCAGAAGAAAATCACATAATGACTATGAAAAATTGGATAGAAGAGACCGATAATCTTTTGAAATTTAGAAAAAAAGAGATACTGCAAAATGCAGGTTCTATTTCCCACGACCAAGCTGTTGAAAAGGCCAATGAAGAATATGAAAAATTTAGAGTAAAGCAAGATATGCAATATATTTCTAGTATGGATGAAATGTATCAAAGATATTTAAAAGAAAGCAAAAAATAAATAAAAAAGTTCACAAAGTGAAATGAACAACACTTAAGTGAACTTTTTCCATTTTGAAATAAATTCAAAATTTTACCTTTTACCTTAATATAATTTTACAATAGCATTTAATGCATTATTATCAGCATTTCTCATAGTAATATAATGAGCATCATTTTCATTTTCATAAAGACATTTTATAGTATCACCTAATTTAATACCTCTTTTGTACATAATCTCTATATTGTTGCATTCAGGAGAAAAATAGACATCTTCTGGCAATGCCTCATAGGCAACTCCAAGGTAGTTTAGATTGTGCATATGTTTATTTACATCTATATCTCTTCTTTCTGTCCTGTAAATATATTCATTAGAAAATGAGGCAGGTTCTACTAATTTATCAATATCTGGATTTTCAAATACATTTTTAGGTTCAGGTTCATATTTTTCTATAATATCGTCAGTGATTTTTGTAATAGCACCCTTTTGTGTGTCTACCAAAGTCCATTTTGAAGTTGCAATACAAACAACTTCTCCATTTTCATCATAAACTGCAAAATCACGGTATGTATTGAATCTATTTATAGGCCTTGCCCATGTACAAGCTCTTAATTTTGTACCATAGTAAACTCTCTTTAAAATCTTTACTTTCCATGCAAGAAGCATCCATGAAAGATGTATAACTGGAATATCTTTAATACCAATGCCTGCTGTGTCAGAATGTCTGCAAGCAACATCCTCTAAAATACTAAGCATTCCAAGATTAGTAATTTTGGCCTCTGAATTAACATTTGAAATATTTACAGTATAATTGTGTTCAAAAATTGCCATTATAATAAACCTTCTTTCTTTTTTCTTTTGACCTAAAAGATTATAGCATAAATAAAAATGAAATTCAAATTTAATAACATATAATTACAAAAATATGATATAATTGGTGGCAAAAGAAAGGAATAATATGAAAGAATTAGAAAATTGTAGAATATGCCCACATAAATGCGGTGTAAATAGGTTAGAAGGCAAAATAGGAAGATGCAAATGTGATGATAAGATAAAAATTGCACTAGCATCTGTGCATAATTATGAAGAACCATGCTTAAGTGCAGAAAATGGCTCTGGCACAATATTTTTTACAAACTGCAATCTAAATTGTATGTACTGCCAAAACTATGAAATAAGTCAGCAAGGCAAAGGAAAAGTAGTTACAATAGAAGAGCTTGCAAAAATTATGCTAAATCAGCAAGCAAGAAAAGTAAATAATATTAATTTAGTTACTCCAACAATGTATGTTTATCAAATAATAGAAACAATTAAAATAGCAAAAAATAATGGACTTAAAATTCCAATAGTATATAATACAAATGGGTATGAAAATGTGGAAACTATTAGGCTTTTAAATGGATATATAGATATTTATTTGCCAGATTTAAAATATTATTCTAATACTTTGGCTAAAAAATATTCTGGAATAGATAACTATTTTGAAGTTGCCACAAAGGCAATTTTAGAAATGGAAAAACAAATAGGAAAAGCAGAATTTAATGAAAATGGAATTATGCAAAAAGGTGTAATTATAAGGCATTTGGTACTTCCAAATCATATACAAAATTCAAAACATATTTTAAAATGGCTTAAAGAAAATGTGTCAGAAGATACATATGTGAGTGTTATGGCACAGTATTTTCCAACATATAAAGCAAAAGAAGATAGCTTACTAAATAGAAAGTTAACTCAAAAAGAATATAAAGAAATAGAAAATTATTTATATACATTGGACTTGAAAAATGGCTATATTCAAGAACTTGGAAAGCACGAGGAAGAATATGTTCCAAAATGGAATTTAAGTTTTTAAAAATATATTTACTTTTTAAAAACATATAGGTATAATATAAAAAAATAGGAGGAAAAGATAATGACACAGGCGGACAAGCATTTTATAGAAACATGTAAACGCATTATTAAAGAAGGATATTCTTCAGAAGGTACAAATGTTAGAACAAGATGGCAAGATGGGGAAGTAGCAAATTATATATCTCTTGTAGGAGTGACTAATGTATATGATGTGGGAAAAGAATTCCCTATGATTACACTTAGAAATAATAGTAAAACTGTTATAAGAGCTATTGATGAAATATTATGGATTTGGCAAAAAAAATCAAATAAGATTAGTGATTTAAATTCTCATATATGGGACCAATGGGCAGGAGAAGATGGCACAATAGGTAAAGCCTATGGATACCAGTTTTCAAAAAAGTATAAATTTAAGACAAAAGATGGAATAAAGGAAATGGATCAAGTAGACTATGTTTTATATCTTTTAAAAAATGACCAAGCTAGTCGTAGAATTATGACGAATTTATTTAATCATGAAGAATTAAAAGATATGAATTTAGAGCCATGTGCATATGGAACACAATGGCTTGTAAAAGGTGGAAAATTGCACCTTATTTTAAATCAACGCTCACAGGATATGCTTGCTGCTAATGGATGGAATACAATGCAATATGCGGCATTATTGTATATGTTTGCACAAGTATCAGGCTTGGAAGTAGGAACACTAACACACAATATTGGAGATTGCCATATTTATGATAGACACATACCTATTATTGAAAAGTTAATTGAGGCAAAGCCTATGGATGTAAGTCCAAAGCTAATAATTAACAATCCTACAAAAAATTTCTATGATTTTAAAGTAGAAGATTTTGAGGTTCAGGGTTATGATTATAATCATGATGTTAATATTGGAAAAATACCGGTAGCGATATAATTAATTCATACTAAAAATAGGGGGCATAAAAATGTTAAGTATTATAGTAGCAGTATCAGACAATAATGTTATAGGAAAAGACAATAAAATTATTTGGCATTTACCAGAAGATTTAAAAAGATTTAAAGAGCTAACAACAGGACACACGATTATAATGGGAAGAAAAACTTTTGAATCACTAGGCAGAGTATTGCCAAACAGAAAACACATCGTTATTACAAGAGATACTAATTATAATGTAGATAATCCAAATGTTAAAATTGTAAATAATATAGAAGATATAGAAAATTACATTGAACCGGATGAAGAAAGCTTTGTAATAGGCGGAGCAATTATATATAGACAACTTATGGATAAAGTGGATAAAATGTATGTTACAAGGATACATGAAAAGTTTGATGGAGATGCATATTTTCCAATTATAAATGAACAAGAATGGGAAGAAAAAGAAGTTATAAAAGGCATTAAAAATGAAAAAAATTCATATGATTATGAATTTATTACATATGTAAGAAAAAACAAAAAATAAGAAATCAAACTTAATTATTTTAAGTAATTTTGTAAAGAAAAAATGCTTGACTAAAAGAAAAAATATTGATATATTAGTTAATATAATATAGTAAATAAAAAAACAAAGGAGAATATTACAAATGAAAAACTGCAAAAGCCTTAAGGCTGTAAGAGAGAGAGAGAGAGAGAGAGAGAGCTACAATTTAGTAAAATAGAGTTAAGCGAAAGAATCGCTTTATTTGTGGTATACAAAGACAGACTATTTATGTGAAAAAATAGCCTGTCTTTTTTGCGTGCATTTTATAAATGTATGAATTGTGCAATGTAATTATAATATTTTTTTATTTAAAAAATATTATTGATTACATAGTAAAAGAACATAGCTATTGTAGGGGCGACCATCGGTCGCCCGAGGAAAGGGAAAAAATAAAAAAAATAAATGTAGGGGTGACCATTGGTCACCCGCAAAGAGGGAAAAAATAAAAAAATTAAATGTAGGGGTGACCACTGGTCACCCGAGGAAAGGAAAAAAATAAAAAAATTAAATGTAGGGGCCGACCACCGGTCGCCCGAGGAAAGGAAAGAAACCAAAAAATTAAATGTAGGGGTGACCACTGGTCACCCGAGAAAAGGAGGAAAATAAAAATGGAAGAAAGAAAACAAATGACAGAAAGAAAAGAAAGAGGAATAACATTAATCGCACTAGTTGTAACAATAATCGTTTTGATAATACTAGCAACAGTAAGTATAAATATGGTGGTAGGAGAAAATGGGCTAATAAGAAAAGCAGAGCAAGCAAGAGATGCATATGAAGAAAGTAGCAAAAGAGAAGAAGAAGATATGGGACAAATAATTGACGAAATGGAGATTTTATTAGCAGACGGAGAGGCACAGTCGGTATCAGATAAAGAGCCGGGAGAGCTTTCAGGAGATGGAAGTAAAGAAAAACCATATTTAATAGAAAGCATAGAAGATTTGGTAAAATTTTCTGAAAAAGTAAATGGTGGAGAAACATTTGAAAATAAAGTAGTAAAATTAAAAGTAAATTTAGATTTTAACAATGACATATCATATGTAAATCCAAAAAGGACAGATTATGGGAATATAAATGGAATAAATGAAACAGAAGAGCTAAAGGTAGAGCTAACAACAGGAACAGGATTTAAACCAATAGGAACAGATAGCAATAATTTTAACGGAACATTTGACGGAGGAGGACATACAATAAAGAACATGTATATATCAGTAACAGACAATGGAACAACAGGGCTATTTGGAGTAACAGGAGAAAAAAGTAATATAAAGAATATAGACATATTAAAAGCAAATATAAAATCAACAGGAGATTATGTAGGAGGACTAATAGGAAAAAGCAAAGGAACAGTAGAAAAAGTTACAATAAGAGAAGGAAGTATAGAAGGAAATGAGCGAATAGGAGGAGTAGTAGGATATGCAGAAAAAGCTACAATCACAGCATGTACAAATACAGGAAATATAACAGGAGATAGATATATAGGAGGAATAGCGGGCTTTATAGATAAAGAATCAACAATAGAAAATTGTAGTAATAATGGAATTATAGTTGGAAATGGTATATATTCTGATATTGATTACCAGTATCATTCTAATGTAGGAGGAATAGCAGGAGATGTTGTTAATAATAGTAAAATAATAAATTCAAGCAATCATAATATAGTGAAAAGTACTAAAGGAATCGATATAGGTGGAATTGCAGGGGTTGTAATAGTAAATTCAACAATATCGAAATGTTATAATGAAGGAGAGATAGGAATATTACAAAAAAATATTGATGAAAAAAATGTAGGAGGTATTTGCGGTGATTTTCATAATTCAACAGTTTCACAATGCTTTAATAAAGGAGAAGTAAACGGAGAACAGAGTATAGGAGGAATAGTAGGAATTATTGGATGGCAATCAAAAGCGCTAATAGAAAACTGCTATAATACAGGAAAAGTTACAGGAATAATCGGAAGCATTGGAGGAATAGGGTATGTGCCTGTTAATACTACAGGAAGTGAAATTAAAAATAGTTATAATACAGGAATTGTTAGTGCAACTGAAAGAAATAACAATAATATACGGAGGAATAATAGGCACAGGAAAAGCAGATGCAACAACAGTAACAAATTGTTATTATTTATCAGGAACATATGAAGGAGCAATAAATGGACAGGACACAGATGGACAAAATCAGAAAAAGACAGACGAAGAAATGAAGAAAGAAGACTTTGTAAGTACTCTAAACAATGAAAATAAAGAGCCAGTTTGGGTAAAAGACGAAAAATATACCAATAATGGATATCCAGTGTTAAAATAGCTAAAAATTTTTTGAGTTCAACAAATATAAAAACAAAAAACACTTGACAAATTCATAAAAATGGTGTAAAGTATATTAGCATTACAAATTAAAAGCTAATATACTTTTTTAATGCAAATGATATAGGAAGTGATAGATAATTGGAAAAACATGTTGAATTAAGTATGCTTTGCGAAATATATGGAAAGCTATTAACTAAAAAACAATATGAAATTATTAATGATTACTACAATAATGATTTGTCACTTTCAGAAATTGCCGAAAATAATAATATCACTAGGCAAGCGGTAAGAGATATATTAAAAAAGGGGGAGAATAAACTTTTCGAGTTTGAAGAAAAGCTTTTGTTTATGAAAAGGATGTTAGATAATGAAAAGCAAATACAAGAGATACTGGTAGAATTAAGCAAAATTCAAGATACATCATCAGACAAAAAGATTGAAAAAATCTTAAACAATATAAGAAAAGAATTAATTTGCTTAAACTAAAGGAGGAAAAAGTATGGCATTTGAAGGGTTGTCTTCAAAATTACAAGAAATAACAAGAAAGCTTAGAGGAAAAGCAAGAATTACAGAATCTGATTTAAAAGAAATGTTAAGAGAAGTAAAACTTGCATTACTAGAGGCGGATGTTAATTATATTATTGTAAAAGAGTTCATTGCTACCATACAAGAAAAAGCACTAGGACAGGATGTTTTAAAATCTTTAACACCACGGACAACAAGTTATTAAAATTGTAAAAGATGAATTAGTAGAATTGTTAGGTGGAGTGCAAAGCAAGATTAATTTTACTCCAAACCCTCCAACAGTTATTATGTTAGTAGGTCTTCAAGGCTCTCGGAAAAACAACTACAGCAGGAAAGTTAGCTAACCTATTAAGAAAAGAGGGTAAAAAACCTTTGCTTGTTGCATGTGATGTATACAGACCAGCAGCTATTAAGCAATTACAAGTTGTAGGAGGACAATTAAATATTCCTGTATTTGCAAATGAAAATTCGAAAGATGTTGTAAAAATTGCAAAACAAGCTATAGATGTGGCAATAAGTAAGTTAAATGATGTGGTTATTTTAGATACAGCAGGACGACTTCATATTGATGAAGAGCTTATGACAGAACTTAAAAATGTAAAAGCAAGTGTAAAACCACATGAGATTTTATTAGTTGTAGATTCTATGACAGGTCAAGATGCAGTAAATGTTGCTACTTCTTTTAATGAAGAGTTAGGAATTGACGGAGTTGTTCTTACTAAACTTGATGGCGATACCCGTGGTGGTGCTGCAATTTCTGTTAAGAAAGTAACAGGAAGACCTATAAAGTTTGCAGCAACAGGAGAAAAGTTAAGTGATATTGAAGTATTTCATCCAGACAGAATGGCATCAAGAATTTTAGGAATGGGTGATGTATTATCCATTATAGAAAAGGCAGAGGAATCATTTGATTTAGAAGAGGCTGAAAAATTAGAAAAGCAAATGAAACAAAAAAAGGAACTTGATTTAGACGATTACCTGTCACAATTAAGACAAATTAAAAAAATGGGTTCATTTTCTTCTTTACTAAAAATGATACCAGGCATGAATCAATTAAAAGATGTAAAAGTGGATGATAAAGAATTTGTTAGAATTGAGGCGATTATTTCTTCAATGACAAAAGAAGAAAGAAGTAACCCTAGACTATTAAATGGAAACAGGCGTGTAAGGATAGCAAGAGGAAGTGGTACATCAGTTCCAGAAATTAATAAATTTATGAAATCATTTGAAATGACACAAAAAATGATGAAAAAAATGAAAGATGAAAAGAATTTAAAGAAAATGATGAAAGGAATAAATCCAAATGACCTAAAAGGTCTTATGAAATAGAAAAAATAATTTAATATATATATGCAGGAGGTGAAAATACATGGTAAAAATAAGATTACAAAGACAAGGTGCAAAAAAAGCCCCATTTTATCATATTGTTGTTGCTGATTCAAGAAGTTCAAGAGATGGAAAGATTATTGAAAGAATAGGAACATATAACCCAATGACAGAACCATCTACAATAGTTCTTGACAAAGAAAAAGTAGCACAGTGGATTAAAAATGGTGCAAAACCAACAGACACAGTAAAAGCTTTAATTGAAAAAGCTAACTAGGATTTTAATAAAAATAGCACTTTGCTTTTAATTAAAATTCACTATATAAATAGGAGAATAGCAATGAAAGAAATTCTAGAAAGTATTATTTTAAATTTAGTAGAAAACAGAGATGCCGTTACAATAGAAGAAAAGATAGACGGCGAAAATGTTGTATACGAAGTAAGAGTTGCAAATAATGATATGGGTAAAGTTATTGGAAAACAAGGAAGAGTTGCAAAAGCAATTCGTACTCTTATAAAATCATTAGGTGCAAAGGAAAAGAAAAGAATAACAGTTGAGTTTATTGATTAGTTATTCAAAAATTTAAAAATAAAAGTAGGGTAAAATGAAACAAGAATATTTCGAAGTAGGTCAAATAGTAAATACCTTTGGAATAAAAGGTTTTGTAAAAGTAAAACCATTTACTGATAGTATAGATAGATTTGAAGAATTAAAATATGTTCTTATTCAAAAAGATAAACAGCTTATTCAAATGCAAATAGAAGAAGTTAAATATAAAGATATGCTAGTTTTATTAAAACTAAAAGGCATAGAAGATATTAATATGGCAGAAAAATTAAAAGGCTGTTATTTAAAGATTAAAAGGGAAGATTCGAAAAAACTTCCAGAGAATACATATTTTATTGCAGATTTAATAGGCTTAAATGTATATACAGATGAGGGAAATCTGCTTGGAAAAGTAGATGACATCTATAATAATAAAAGTAGTGATATTTATGTTATAAAAGACGAGCTTGGAAAGCAAATTCTTTTACCTGGAACAAAAGAAGTAATAAAACAAATTGATATTGAAAATGAAAAGATAGTTGTACATTTGATAGATGGTTTAATATAGGGAGGAAAAAGTGAAATTTGATGTGCTTACTCTTTTCCCAGAAATGTTTACTCCTTTAAAGGATAGCATTATTGGAAGAGCAACTCAAAATAATTTAATAGAAATATCTTTAACAAACATTAGAGATTTTTCAAAAGACAAACACAAAAAAGTAGACGATACTCCATATGGCGGAGGAGCAGGAATGATTATGAGACCAGATGTTGTATATGATGCTTATGAATCTATAAAGTCTGATAATGCAAAAGTCATATATATGTCTCCAAAAGGCAAAGTATTAAATCAAAGTAAAATAAAAGAACTATCAAAAGAAAGTCATATCATAATATTGTGTGGACATTACGAGGGAATTGACCAAAGAGTTTTAGACGAAATTGTTGATGAGGAAATTTCAATAGGAGATTATGTATTAACAGGTGGAGAATTACCAGCAATGGTATTAATCGATACTGTTAGTAGATATGTAGAAGGGGTTTTAAGTAAAGACTCAGTTTTAGAAGAATCTTTTTCAGATGGACTATTAGAATATCCACAATATACAAGACCAGAAGAATTTAGAGGTCAAAGGGTGCCAGAAGTTTTAATTTCTGGACATCATGAAAATATAAAAAAATGGCGTAAAGAAAAGGCATTAGAAATAACTAATAAAAACAGACCTGATCTTTTAACCAAAAAGTAGATAGCAAGTTTGTAAGACAAACCTCTGCATTAGTATATGAAAGGAGGATATCACATGGATATCATAAAATCAATTGAACATGAACAATTAAAAAATAAGATACCTGAACTTAAAATTGGTGATACAGTAAAAGTACATCAAAGAATTAAGGAGGGTAACAGAGAAAGAATTCAAGTATTCGAAGGAATTATTATTAAAAAACAAGGTGGAGGAGTAAATGCAACATTTACAGTAAGGCGTGTTGCTTATGGTGTAGGAGTTGAAAAAACATTTTTAGTACATTCTCCAATGGTAGAAAAAGTAGAACTTGTAAGAGTAGGTAAAGCAAGAAGAGCTAAATTATACTATTTAAGAGACAGAATTGGTAAAGCTGCTAAGACAAAAGAAAATTTAACAGCTAGAATAGAAGACAGAGAAGTTACTATAAAAGAAGAAATAGCAGAGCCAGCTGTAGAAGAGACAGCAGCAGAAGAACCTGTTAAAGAAGAAGTAGCAGAACCAGCTGTAGAAGAGACAGCAGCAGAAGAACCTGTTAAAGAAGAAGTAGCAGAGCCAACTGTAGAAGAAACACCTGCTGAATCTGCACCAGAAGAGGCACCAGCAGTAGAAACAGAAACACCAGTTGTAGAAGAAACAGTTGATACAGTAAAAGAAGAGCCAGTAGAAGAAAAAAAGGATGCTGAATAAAAAAGACAAAAATAAAAAACCTCATATAATTGAGGTTTTTTATTTTATCTATCTTTTGTAGCATCTGCATAGCGTTTTAATTTCTGATAAGCTAAATAATTAATTGTTCCAGCAGGAAATTTGCCATTTTCATCTTTTTTGCCAGCAGGTACACCTGTTAGAATTTCAATTCCTTCTTCTATTGTAGAAATAGCATATATATGGAATAGTCCATTTTTTACTGCATCTACCACTTCATAAGAAAGGTTTAAATTGTGTATATTTTGTTTTGGTATAATAACTCCATGAGAGCCATTAAGTCCTCTCATTTTACATATTTGGAAAAAGCCTTCGATTTTATCATTTGCACCACCGATTGGCTGTATTTCACCTTTTTGATTAACTGAACCTGTTACAGCAAAAGCTTGATTAATTGGTATACCAGATAAGCTAGAAAGTATTGCATATAGTTCAGTAGATGAAGCACTGTCACCATCAACACCATTATATAATTGTTCAAAACAAATACTAGCAGTAAGAGATAGTGGAATATCTTGTGCAAACATTTCACCAATATATGCACTTAAAATTAAAATTCCTTTTGAATGTGAAGAACCAGAAAGTTCAACTTCTCTTTCTATATTAATGACACCACTTTTTCCTGTGTAAGTATTTGCAGTTATTTTAACTGGCTTTCCAAAAGTATAATCTCCAACATTCATAATAGTTAAACCATTAATTTGACCAACTTTTTCACCAGAAGTATCAATTAAAAGTGTGTTTTCTTTTATCATTTCTACATATTTATCATCATATTTTCTAACTCGCTCTAACTTTTCGGTTAAAGCTTTTGTTATAATTTCACCTGTAATAACTTTTGATTTAGCAATTTTTGCCCAAGTAGCCGATTCTCCAATGATTTGTGACAAATCTGTAAATCTTGTTGAAAGTTTTTCTTGATTATCAGCAAGTTTAGATGCATATTCTACTATTTTAGCCATAGCTGTATTATCAAGAGGAGGCAAATTTTCATGTTCACAATATCCTTTTACAAATCTTGCAAGCCTATTCATATTGTCCACATTTAAAGGAGCATCATCTGCAAATTCTACTTTTATTTTGAACAATTTTTTAAAGTCACTATCAATAGCAAGTAGAGTTTGATATATATTTTCATCACCAATTAAAATTACTTTTAAGTTTAGTGGAATTGGCTCTGGTTTTAAAGAAATCATAACCATTGAAGAACGAGGATCAGCAGCATTTTCAATTCCTAATTGTTTACTACGCAAAACTTTTTTTAAAGCGTCATAGCATAAACTATTTGTAAGTAAATCATTTGCTTGAAAAACAAGATAGCCACCATTTGCAATATGAAGTAAACCAGGTTTTAACATAGTAAAATCTGTTTTTAAAGCACCATAATAGTTTTCATATTCTAGTTTTCCAAAAATATTATGATATGAATAATTTGTATCAGCAATAACAGGAGCACCATCTAATCTACTGTTATCAACAAAAAGATTGACTCTATAATTTAGCCAAGGCTTTTGTAGTTCTGGCTTTGCTGCTTGTGGAGTCGGTTGTCTTACATCAGTCGTATCTTCATGAACAAAACAAGAAATATTTTTTAAAATATCCTTTTTTATATCTTCTAGATATTTATTAATTTTTTTATTTCTTTTATATTTTGCTTTAATCAAATTAATATGACCACTAATTGTAAGAAGAGCAATATTAGATTGCCATTCTTGTACACGCATATCAGCCTCTTTTTCGATAGACTTAATTTCTCCAATAGCTTCCATTATGTGTTGTTGTACAATAGTAGATTTATCTTCATATTCTTTTTTTGTATCGTCATCTAATTTGTCAAATTCTTCTTCTGCTATTGTTTTACCATTTAAAATAGGCATCATATAAATACCATTTTGTGCAGACTTTACTTGAAAGCCATATTCAGCAGATTTTTTATTTAATTTTTCCATTAATAAATTGCGTTTTGTTTCATATTCCTGCCTTATTAAATTCTTTTCTTTTTCAAATTCTTCATTATTAAAAGTATTTTTAATATCAACTTTTATATCATTAATAAAAGAATTCATTACACTTTGAAATTCCTTACCTTGACCTGCAGGAAGACTTACTGCAACTGGTTCATTTGGATTATCAAAATTATAAATATAGCACCAATCGTTTGGAACTTTTTTCTTTTTAGAAATTTCGTTTAAAGCTGTTTTGGTATATGAGGTTTTTCCAACACCATAAGGTCCCTCTATATATAAATTGTATCCATTAGCATCTACATTTAGTCCAAACTCCAATGCTTTAATACCGCGCTCTTGTCCAATACCAGTATTAATAGCCTCTAGTTCATCTGTTGTTGTAAAATTAAATAATGATGGATCACAAGTTACTCTTAATTGTTTATAACTTAATTCATTTTTGTTTTTCATTTGTTCCTCCTAAATTATTTCTTTTTCCATTAAAATGGCATTATCTGTATTATTATAGTATTTTTTTCTAAAACCTATTCGCAAAAAATTGTGTTTTTCATACAAACGAATGGCAACAGAGTTATTTTCATTTACTTCTAAAGTGATTTTTTTGCAAGAATGTTCTTTTGCAATATTATACAACTGTTCTAATAAAGAAGAGCCAATACCAAGGTTTCGTTTGGATACTTTTACTGCTATATTCATAATACTTGCTTCATCTAATATTATTTTAATTCCTGCAAAACCTACAATTTCATTTTCAAGTTTAGCAACAATGTAATAAGAATTCTCATTTTGTAAATCATTTTTTAAAATATTAATAGACCAAAATTTATCAAAGTTTTCTGAAAAATTTTGCTCTATTAAAAGAGCATCTTCTAAAACCATATTACTTATTTCTAACTGCATGAAAAATCCCCCTAATATTCATATTTATTTTATATGAATAAACAGCATTTGTAAACAAAATATAAAAAGAAAAATATTACAATTTTGTTACAATAATATTACAAGATTTGGTTCTTATCTTCTAAAGCACGCTCTGCTTGTGACTTTTTAAGATAAATAGGGGAAAGTATAGAAGAATCTCCGAAAGTCACCATTTTTATATTTTAAATATCCTGCAATAGCAATATTTACTCCATTTGCATCATTTTCTTGTCCTTCGGCAAATTTAAGATTATTATGACTAATATCTTTTTCTAATAAATCTTTATATAATATTGCACCATCACCAACAAAGCATATTTGAGAAAATTGTGTATTAAAAGTACTTATTATAGTATTTATCTTTGAAATGACAGTATTAATATCTTCTGCTAGTAAATCTGTAATTTGGTTTAAACTACCATTGTAATATCTATATAGCCCACAATATACATTACTATTGTTTGCATCAATCATTGAGCAAAATAATGTATTAGAAAATTGAATAGCAGGTATTACTTCATTTGTAATAAAATGATAAGATAGCCCTTCTAATGAGGTAACACTAACAACTGGAAGATTAGTAACATCTGCAAAGGCTTTTATTGTACTAATTCCAATTCTAACACCAGTAAAAGATCCAGGACCTACTGAACCTACTAATAAATCAATATCTTTTAAAGTTAAATTTGCACTTTTTAATGCCTCGTCAATCATAGGCATTAGTTTAACAGAATGCGTTTTTTCATTATCATTTTGTAATTTAATTATAGTTTTATCATTTTCTGTAATTGCAACACTACAAACTTTAGAAGAAGTGTCAATAGCTAAAATTTTCATATTTATTTCTCCAATCATTTTTCTTCAATAATTAATTTCCTTATATTTATATCGTTATCATCTTTTTGGAATGTGACTTTTGTATAAGGCTTTGGTAAAATAGACTCAATCATTTCGCCCCATTCGATAAGGCAAATTCCGGTTTAAAAAATATTCGTCTCCGCCCATAGCAAAAAACTCGTCTATATCAGCCAAGCGATATACATCAAAATGATATATGTTAATATCATTTTTTGTATGTTCATTTACAATAGTAAAAGTTGGACTTGAGATTTCATTTGCTAAACCAAAATATTCTAAAATACCTTGAACAAACTTTGTTTTACCAGAGCCTAGTTCGCCTGATAAAACAATAATATCACCTTTTTTTAGTTTACTTGCAAAATCTTTTGCAAAATTAATTGTATCTTGTTCACTTTTTGAAATATATACCATATTATCTCTCCATATATATGTAATCTAAATACTAATATTGTACAATAAAGTCGCGTCTTTGTAAAGATAATTATTGACAAGAAAATAAAAAATAAATATAATTATGAAAAAGAGGGCAGGAGGAAATATGTCAAATAATAAAAGAGACAAAATTAGAAATTTTAGTATTATTGCACATATAGATCATGGAAAATCAACTTTGGCAGATCGTTTAATTGAAATGACAGGTGTTCTTTCAGAACGCGAGATGGAAAGTCAAGTGTTAGATAATATGGATATTGAGCGTGAAAGAGGAATTACTATAAAATCACAGGCTGTAAGAATGAAATATGTGGCAAAAGATGGAATAGAATATGAGCTTAATTTGATTGATACACCAGGGCATGTAGATTTTAATTACGAAGTATCAAGAAGTTTAGCAGCATGTGACGGAGCGGTTTTAGTAGTAGATGCTAGCCAAGGTGTAGAGGCACAAACTCTTGCAAATGTATATTTAGCGATAGATAACAATTTGGAGATATTACCAGTTATTAATAAAGTAGATTTACCAAATGCAAGACCAGAAGAAGTAAAAAAAGAAATAGAAGATATTATTGGAATACCGGCAGAAGATGCACCATGTATATCAGCAAAAACTGGGCTTAATGTAGATGAGGTATTAGAAAGAATAGTTCATAGTCTCCCAGCACCAACAGGAGATGAAAATGCTCCTTTAAAATGTTTGATTTTTGATTCAATATATAATGATTATAAAGGTGCTATTGCATATGTAAGAGTAAAAGACGGAACTGTAAAAGCAGGAGATGAAATTGTTTTAATGTCTTCTGAAAAAGTATTCACAGTAACAGAAGTTGGACATTTTGAACCAGGTTCATATGAAGAAAGTGACAGATTAGAAGCGGGAGAAGTTGGCTATATTGCAGCAAGTATCAAAAGTTTGTCTGATATAAGAGTTGGAGATACAATAACATTAAAAAACAATAGAGCAAAAGAGCCTTTACCAGGATATAAAAAAGCAAACCCAATGGTTTACTGTGGTATTTACCCAATGGATGGAAGTGACTACGAAAATTTAAAAGTAGCATTAGAGAAACTGCAATTAAATGATGCTGCACTTCAATATGAACCAGAAACATCAGGTGCTTTAGGATTTGGATTTAGATGTGGTTTTTTAGGACTATTACATTTGGAAATTATTGAAGAAAGACTAGATAGAGAATTTGATTTAAGTTTAATTACAACATCTCCATCAGTTATCTACAGAGTTCACAAAACAGATGGAGAAGTAATTGAATTATATAATCCATCGGACTTACCACCACAAACTGAAATATCTTACATGGAAGAGCCTTTTGTTAGTGCAGAAATACTAACTCCAAAAGAGTATGTTGGAAATATTATGGAAATATGTCAAAACAGAAGAGGAATATATGTTGACATGAAGTATTTAGATGCAAATCGCGTAACACTAATATATGAACTTCCTCTAAATGAGATTATTTATGACTTTTTTGACCAATTAAAATCAAAAACAAAAGGATATGCATCTTTTGATTATGAATTTAAAGAATACAAAAAATCAGATTTAGTAAAACTAGACATATGGATAAATGGCGAAGGTGTAGATGCTTTATCATTTATTGTTCATAAAGATAATAGTTATGAGCGTGGCAAAAAGATGGTAGAGAAATTAAAAACAGTTATACCAAGACATCTATTTGTAATTCCACTTCAAGCTGTTATAGGTGGAAAAGTTATCGCAAGAGAAACAATTTCAGCTATGAGAAAAGATGTTTTAGCAAAATGCTATGGTGGAGATATTACAAGGAAAAAGAAACTATTAGAAAAACAAAAACGCGGTAAAAAGAAAATGAGAGAGATTGGAAATGTAGAAATACCGCAAGAAGCTTTTTTAAGTGTTTTGAAGTTAGATGATGAATAGTTATAAAAAAAGCTTTTGCTAAAAAGCAAAAGCTAGTTGCCCGTCAATTCGTGGGCGTAGGTAGGGCTATTTTTTTGACCGGTCCAAATACAACTTTAACAAAAGAGAAAGTAACAGACAGATGCCAAAAACGATGACAACGAAAATAGATGCACGAGTAATTTGGAAAAGTTTTTGAACTATATTGCGAAAAAAAGACATAATGTTGCCCTCCTAAAATTAGTTATAAATATATTGTATCATAATATTAAATAATTTTCAAATCATAGAAAGGTAGTAAAATGACAAAACAAGAATTTAATGATCAAATAGAGGGAAGAAACTCTGTAATTGAGTTATTGGAAAATGGTAGAGATATAAACAAAATATTCATTGCAGAAGGAGAAAAACATGGTTCAATAAATAAGATAATTAGTATGGCAAGGGCAAGAAAAATTTTAATTAACGAAGTGAGCAAAACAAAACTAGACCAAATGGCACAAACTGCAAATCACCAAGGCGTTATTGCTATTGTACCACCATTTGACTACTGCGAAGTAGATGATATAATAGAAGAGGCAAAAAAGAAAAATGAAAAACCTTTTATATTAATATTAGATGGTATAGAAGATCCGCATAATTTAGGTTCTATTATAAGAACAGCCGAAACAGCAGGAGTTCATGGTATAATTATTCCAAAAAGAAGAGCAGTTTCTGTTAATTCTACTGTTAGCAAAGTATCAGCGGGTGCAGTAGAATATATGAAAATAGCAAGAGTTAACAATATTAATGAAACAATTAAATATTTAAAAGATAATGATATTTGGGTTTATGGAGCAGACATGGATGCTACAAAATATTATAATCAAGAAGATTACAAAGGGGCTATAGCCATTGTAATAGGCAGTGAGGGTTTTGGAATTAGCAGGTTAGTAAAAGAAAATTGTGATTTTTTAATAAAAATACCGATGAAAGGAAAAATTAATTCATTAAATGCATCTGTTTCAGCGGGAATTATAATGTATGAAGTTGTAAAACAGCGCATGTAAAAAGGAGTAAAGTTATGGATAAAAAGAAAAGTTTATTAATTGTATTACCTATAATAATATTATTAGTTTTAGCAGGAATATTATTTGCTTTATATTTTACAACTGACATGTTTAAAAGTGCAGATAAAATATTTGTAAAATATTTTACACAAAATGCAGATATGTTTAAAATTATGGAAAATTCAAATATTGATGTTCAAAAAAATCTTAAAACGGCAAATAACTATCAAATGAATGGTGAATTGTCTGTATCTATACAAAATAATGCAACAACAAGACAAATACAAGCTACAACATCTTCAAGGCATGATATTAATACAGGAAGAACATATTCAGATATAGTAATAAAAAACGGAGAAGAGGACTTATTAAATTTTTCATATATTAATAGTAATGATGTATATGCTATAAAATGTAATCAAATCGTAAATAATTATATTGGTATAAGAAATAATGATTTAAAAAGTTTTGCTAAAAATATAGGAGTGACAGAGGAAAATTTACAAGCTATACCAGACATTATTGATTTTAGCAATATTAAAAATTTAATGGAATTAACTCAAGAACAAAAAGATCATATAATAAATACTTATTCAAGAGTGATTTTGGAAAGTATAGAAAAAGATAATTTTACTAAATTAGGAAAACAGGAAGTTATAGTAAATAACAAAAACTATACAGCAAATGCATACCAACTTGAATTAAGTAATAATGCATTAAAAAATATTATAGTTAATTGTTTAAATACATTAAAAGATGATAATATAACTTTAGTTATGATTAGTAATAAAATGACTAATTTAGGTATAGAAAGTGAATATATAGATATCACAAATTTGTCAAATGCTATTAGTGAATTGGCAAATCAATTAGAGAGTGAAGAAGTTAGTGATAGCAATATAACAACAATTAAAGTATATGAAAATAAATCTAATTTAATAAAAACAGAAATAATATTTGGCGAGATAGCAAAAGTTTATATTGATAAGGTTAATACAAACAATGAAGAACAAATAATTATTACCCTAGAAGACAGCAATGGAGAAATTGCCACAGGTGAGCTAGCAACAGAAGATGCTATTTTGAGTGAAAATGTGGAAGAAACTCAAAATAGTATACAATCATTGCAAATTATTTTGAAAAAAAGCCAAAAAGACAATAGCATTACAAATGAATTAACTGTCATTCCAAATATGAATAGGGCTGAAGAATCATTTACAATAAGAAAAAGTATGGGCAATGTGATTGAAAATATGGTGACTAATACAAGCCAGATTATTATAAATAGTTTAGTTAATGATTCTGAATTACAAACAATAGAAACTTTATATACACAAGATATACAAGTAGTAGACCAAGTAGAAGAAATTATGGAACTAAAAAATTCAAATACTGTAATTATAAATAATTATAATTTGCAACAATTAGCACCATTTTTAACAAATTTAAGCAACAAAATTGTAGAAGTATTGCCAAATAAATTTGCACAATTGGGGTTAGCATTAACAGTAAATCAAGATGGAAATGAATTATCGAGTATTTTAGAAAACGCAGATTCAAATACACTTATTTCAATAATATCAACAGGACTTAGCATTGCTAATGCAAATTGAGCAAGTAATATGTGGATATATTTCTATATTTATCAAAAAAATATTATTAATTAAATTAAATATATTGACAACAAAATATAAAAATGTTATTATATAAAATAGCCTTAGCAAAGGCTATTTTATTTATTTATTTTAGCTAGTATAAATAAACAGAAAAAATAGAAAAATTTTTTTAAAAAATGTATTGACATTGATTTATAAAGTGTGCTAAAATAAATATTGTCTTCTACGAAAAAGAGACAACATAAAGTACATTGAAAAGTAAACAATAAACTTTGAGAAACCAATAAAAAAGGCGGTAGTAATAACTACCAAAATAAAAA
>CANQCV010000019.1 GCA_947591045.1 uncultured Clostridia bacterium | reverse complement strand
CGAGGTAAAGGAGAAAATTACAAATGAAAAACTGCAAAAGCCTTAAGGCTGTAAGAGAGAGAGAGAGAGAGAGAGAGAGCTACAATTTAGTAAAATAGAGTTAAGCGAAAGAATCGCTTTATTTGTGATATATAAAGACAGACTATTTATGTAAAAATAAACAGCCTGTCTTTTTGCGTGCTTATTTATAAATGTACAAATTGTGTAATGTAATTATAATGTTTTTTCTATTCAAAAAATATTATTGGCTACATTGCAAAAGAAAATAACTAATGTAGGGGCCGACCAGTGGTCGCCCGAGATAAAGGAGGAAAAATAAATGATAAGAAAAAAAGAAACAGGTATCACATTAATAGCCCTTGTTGTAACGATAATTGTGCTAATAATACTAGCCACAGTAAGCATAAATATGGTAGTAGGAGAAAATGGTTTAATAAAGAAAGCAGAGCAGGCAAGAGATGCATATGAAGAAAGTAGCAAAAGAGAAGCAGAAGGTTTAAATATAATGCTAGAAGAAATGATGAAAGAAACAGGGAAAGGACCAAATGGGCTACCATTAGTAGATACATTGGGAGGAGGAAACTCAAATGTAGTACTAGAAAGTACAGTAGATGCAGAAGATGTATATGGAAACAAAATAGTAGTGCCAAGGGGCTTTTTTGTAAGAACAGAATTAGGAACAAAAGTAAATGACGGAATAGTAATAGAAGACAAGCAAGGTAATCAATTTGTATGGGTACCATGCACAGAGGGACAATATAAAAAGCATGAATATCATACAAAAACGACAAATGATGCAAATGGACAAGTAGTAACAGATGATGGAAATGGAAATTGGAAAACATTCTATTACAGAAACTGGAGTGATTGGAAAGAAGAAGGCGGAAATGCAGAAAGTGTAAAAGAAAATGGTGGTTTTTATGTAGCAAGATATGAGGCAGGAGTACCAGATAATGCATCGTTTTCTGTGAATAATGAAAGTAATAAAGAAACAATGACATATTATACAAGTAGTAGTACTAATGGAAATAAATCGAAAAATGTAACAACAGAAAATGGAACAAAATTAAAACCAGTGAGTAAGCAAGGAATGCAAGCATGGAATTATATAAGTCAAGAGCATGCAGTAGAAGTATCAAAAAATATGTATAGTGGAGCAGAAAGTAGCTATGATGTAACAAGTCAATTAATAGATGGAATAGCATGGGATAGAACAGTAGAATGGATAGCAAGTGAAAAAGGAAAAGAAAATATAGTAACAGATAGTAAGGAATATGGAAATTATAATAATAATTCAACACAATTAACAGAAGATGTATTATACGCCCAACATGTATGGTCAACCAAAAATGATAACAATAAAACGACAGCATGGGTAATAGCAAATAAATATAAAAAGGGACAACCAAAATTAGGAGCAGAAACCTTAACAGATACAGAAGGAAGTACAAAATATAATTCAGCAGATTACACAAATGGTCAAAGTTATAATACTTCAACACATGCATTATCAAAAAGAATAGAATTAGCAACAGGTTCAGTAAGCAACTTTATGCTAAAGAATATATATGATATGGCAGGAAATATGTATGAGTGGACAACAGAGACAGGACACCATAGCACAACAGAAAAAGACGCAACAACCGGTACGCAGTACGCGGTTCTTCTTGGGGGTGGCTTTAGCTGCTACAGTACCAACTATCCTGTTTCCTGTCGCAATGGCTACGGTACGACGACTCACACCAGCGTCGACGTTGGGTTCCGTGTCGTGCTTTATATTAACTAAAATAAAATGGCAGAAATGGATAGTTCCTTAAAATTATAAACAGAACTATTTAACAAATAATATAAAGTTGAAATATTACAATAACAAATAAGTCTTTCACTAAATATGTGAAAGACTTATTTGTTATAATTTTTATCAATATGAATAATAATATTTTTTAATGTGTTTTTATCTTTATCAGAAATTGAATCAATATATTTTATAAGCTCGGTGTCAAGAGTTGCTTTTTGAGTAGTAAGTAATGGCTCAAATAAAGTATCTGGCGTAATTTCTAAAAAATTACATAAATTTAATAAAGTAGGAATACTACCAATATTTCTACCATTTTCTATATTTCTTAACAAATCTGTTGAAATATTAACATTTTCGGAAACAAAATCTTGAGTTAAATTTTTTTCATTGCGTGCTTTTTTTAATCGATTGCCCAAAACTTGCAATACATCATTTCCAGTTATTAACATAATCTTCTACCTTCCTTAATTTACTATAATATATCATTACCCTAAAGGATAAAAAAGTGAGTATAATTCATGAAAATACATCATTTTAATATAATTTTTTACAAAAAGTATGAATAATATTCATACAAAAATTGCAAAAAGTATTGAAAATTGTAAAAAAGTATGTTACGATTTGAATTAGAAAATTAAGACCACATAACACCCCAGAAACAGCCATATCAATATATATACGGTTTTAAATAATACAAAAATTTCAAAGGAGGAAACCATAATGGGAGAAGAAAAACTAAAAAATAAGGCAGGAATAACACTAATAGCACTTATAGTAACAATTATAGTACTTTTGATATTAGCGACAGTAAGCATAAATGTAATAGCAGGAGAAAATGGGCTAATAAAGAAAGCACAGCAATCAAAAGATGCATATGAAGAAAGTAGCAAAAGAGAAGAGGCAGGTCTAAATGATATGTTAGAAGAAATGATGAAAGACACAGGAATAGGACCAAATGGAAAAACACTAGTAGATACTTTAGGAGCAGGAGCATTAAGAGTACCATTAGAAAGTACAGTAGATGCAGAAGATATAGAGGGAAACAGAATAGTAGTGCCAAGGGGCTTTTTTGTAAGAACAGATTTAGGAACAAAAGTAAATGACGGAATAGTAATAGAAGATAAACAGGGAAACCAATTTGTATGGGTACCATGCACAGGAGCTCAGTACAAGAAACATACATATAATGAACCATCTAGAAACGATTTATCAGGTTCAACAGCAGATAGTGGAGATAACCCATGGAAAACATATTATTATAGAAACTATGTAGATTGGAAAGAAGAGGGAGGAAATGCATCAAGCGTAACAAATAATGGTGGTTTTTATGTAGCAAGGTTTGAGGCAGGAATACCAGATAATGCTCCATTTTCTGTAAATAATACTAATAATAAAGATATGACATATTATACAAGTGGAAGTGGAAACAACAGTAAGAATACAACAAGCTACATTCCAGTAAGTAAACAGGGAGTACAAGCATGGAATTACATAAGCCAAGAAAATGCAGTAAAGGTATCACAGAATATGTATAGTGGAGCAGAGAGTAGTTATGGAGTAACAAGCCAATTAATAGACGGACTAGCATGGGACAGAACGGTAGATTGGTTAGGTGAAAGTTATTCAAAGATAGCATCAGAGAGTACACAATATGGAAATTATTATAATACAACAGGTGTAACATTACCTGAAAATACACTGTATGCACAACATGTATATGCAACAGTAAAAAGTGGAAAAACTGGAACAACCGGATGGGTAGTAGCGAATAAATACAGAAGAGGCTCACGAGCATTAGGAGGAGTAAATTTAACTGAAAATGATGGGACAAATAAATATGTAGCAGCAGATTACATAAATGGTACTAATTATACTTCAGAAAATTATACATTATCAGGAAGAGTAGAAATGTCAACAGGTTCAGTAAGTAACTTCAAATTAAAAAATATCTATGATATGGCTGGAAATATGTGGGAATGGACAACAGAGACAGGTTACCATAACACAAGCTCACCTGCTACAACAACCGGTACGAAGTACGCGGTTCTTCGTGGGGGCAGCTTTGACAGCTACGGCACCTACTATCCAGTTTCCTTTCGCTATGGCTACATTGCGGTGACTTACACCAACATCGACATTGGGTTCCGTGTCGTGCTTTATGTTAAGTAGCACTGCACACGGGTAACAGTCGAAACGAATGTTTTCAAGATGTAGAGATGAATATGCAAAAAAATATAAAAGGAATATGCCATGCAAGAGAAAAAGAGCCAAGAATTGTTATTAATTCCAAAATACGAAATGTATATGGAATATATGTTAGAAATAGTGCTTTTGAGATTACCGCGAACAGAAAAATTTAGTATAGGTACAGAATTTAAAACTATAATGTATGATACTTTCCGAGATATAATGTTCATCGAAAAAATAATGAAAAAAGACAGATTGTACTTTTTAAATAGAATTGATGCAGGTTTAAATGTGCAAAGAGCACTTTTAAGAATTATGAAAAAATATAAGTGGATAGACGAGAAAAAATTTGACTATGTTATGAATACACTTATAAAAGAAGTTGGTATGGTGCTAGGAGGACTGATTAAGTATTATGCCAAAAACACTTAGGAATGCATTTGAAAAAGCATTAACATATGAAAATTTGATGAAAGCACATTTAAAATGCCAAAGAGGGAAAACAGCAAGGGCAAATGTAATTAAATTTAACTTAAAAAAAGAAGAATATATTAGCTGGCTATATGATAGCATAAAGTCAAAGACATATGAACATAGCGGATATACTACCTTTTATGTAACAGAGCCGAAATTAAGGCAAATACAAGCATCATCATATAAAGATAGAATAGTACATAGATGGTGTGTAGATAATTTTTTAGACAAAACATTTACCCCGTGCTTTATAGAAAATAGTTATGCTTGCATTAAAGGAAAAGGAATGCATAAAGCAGCTCTTGATGTTCAAAAGGGAATGAAAGAGTGCAAAAAGAAATATGGTGAATATTATATCCTAAAAATGGATGTTGCCAAGTATTTTCCAAGTATAGATAGGCAAATATTAATGAAAATTATAAAACGAAAAATAAAAGATAAAGATGTACTGTGGATACTTGAAAAAATTATTTACTACAAAGGAATGGGAAAGGGCTTGCCTATTGGAAATTTAACAAGTCAAATATTAGCAAATGTCTATTTAAATGAGGTAGACCAATATATAAAGCACAATTTAAGAATAAGATATTATTATAGATATATGGACGACAGTGTAATTCTTCTTAAAGATAAAAAAGATTTAAAAAATGTAAAAGAAAATATAGAAAAGTTTTTAGATGAAAAGCTTAAGTTAAAATTTAACAGCAAAACAAATATCTTTAAAAGCAAGCAGGGCGTTAATTTTTGTGGATATATGATTAATGAGTATAGAATGAAATTAAGAAACAAAGGCAAAAAAAGATTAAAACACAAAGTAAAAGATTTAAAATTAAAAATAAAAAAAGGTGAGATTAGCTCTATACAGGCAAAGAGGTATTTGTGTGGTTATTTTGGATATATGAAATATGCAAATGTATATAATTTGCGTCAAAAAATTTTTAAAAATGAAACATAGGGACAAATCAATAGTAGTGGATTCGGTTCTTCGTGGGGGCAGCTTTAACAACAACGGCACCAACAATCCAGTTTCCTATCGCAATGGCAACAATGCGGTGACTAACACCAACATCAACATTGGGTTCCGTGTCGTGCTCTAATATAATTCGAGATTTTGTATTTTACGGAATACATACAGTGAAGTATTAGATATTAAAGGGGTTTGTTCCTTCCCGGAATGGGTAAAAATGAATCGCAAACGAGGTATTAGTAAAAAGTTATTTTGAAAATATATTAGTTTGCTTTTTTATTATGTAGAAAAATTGGCTTTTTTGCCTTAAATTCGGATGGTTATTGGTTATATGAATATTTGTTTTTTATATGGGAAGATTATAACTAAAATAGAATTTGATTTTGTGTATAATAGCAGGGCACATATATCAGTAGCAAGCTTTGAAATGCTAGTGGATAAAAATGTTATATTGATAAATGCCTATGATGAATATGCAGACAAAGTATACAAAGAATATGAAAAAGGTGATTTTATAGCTATACAAGGCATATTTAATGGAAAAAGTGTTGTTATAAATCAAGTTGATAAAATAGACTAAATTTTAGTCTATTTTTTTATGTATTTAATTTAAGAGTATTTTGTATATTATGTAAAAAATCGTAAGCCTCGCTAATTGAAAGAGAATCAATATTAGTTTTTAAAATCTCATCAACAACTTTTTTTACATTTTCTTCATAAAGGTAATTATTGCAAGGCAATGTTTTTTCATTTTCAAAAGATACAATTTCTATGTGATATGGCATATTTTTTAATAGACCAAGGTATTTTTCTAAAGACTGAACAGGAAAGCCACATTTTACAATGTTTTCATTCAGATGACTTAACTTTAAATTTAAAAAATTAGATACAATTTGTGCATCATTATCAATAAAAATAAAAAATAAGCCACTTTTAAATAAATACAGAGTATTTTTTTTATTATCTGGATTAGATTTTAATTCTATATATTTATCATATAGTTTACTCATTGGTGATACCTGCCCTTTCTGAATTTGAATATACTTATTTAACTTGTTTATAATGTTTCGCTTTGTTTCTGAAAAGTAAGGCGGTATGTTTTCTATAGCTACTAAAAGTTCGTTATAACCAATTAATTCGTCGCTATTTAGTGAGTTAATATTATCTTTTGGCATAAAAACACATCCTCTAACACATACTGTATATAAATATACTATATAAATAAACAACTGTCAAGACATACCCTTATATGTTAAAATACTATATATAAATATAGCGGTTACTAAGCATACATATGCTATGTGATATGGAGGACAAAAATGGTAAACTTTGGAAGAGTTGATATGACATTAGATGAATATATAAAAGCTCATAAAGTAAGTAGGTCAAAATTAGTTAAAAAAACAGAATTACAATATAGCCAAATATTAAGATACTGTAGAAATGATGTTCAAAAAATTGATTTGTCAATACTTGCCAAATTATGCACGGTGCTAGACTGTGAAATACAAGATATATTAAAGTTAACAAAGGGAAAGATAGAAAAATAATTTTTAATTTCTGTACTAAAAACACTTTAAAGTTGAATAAATATGTGATATAATAATAATGTATGATTTAATTGGAGGGAAATATGAATCAGATTTTAGTAACAGAGAAATTATATATAACCCCAGAATTAAAAAGAAAGAAAAAGCTATATAAATTAGAATTTTTCTTATCTGTTTTTTTAGTATGCATTTTATCTTCATATTACATTTATGCAGAGTATAATAGAAATGAAATAGAAGAAGTATCACAGCAAATACTTGCAGAAGTAGAAATAGATAATACTATAAAACAAGTAAATGAGGAAGATGATGTACTCATAATAGTATTAGATGAGGAAGAGGCAAACAAAGAAGAACCTGTTCAAAAGCCAAATGTGAAATCTAATATATATAAAGCTAAAAATGGAAAGACATATAAAACAGAGGCGGTACTTACAATACCAACTATAGGAATTAGTTATCCTGTATTAACGGAAACATCAGATGCATTATTAAAAGTTTCTGTTAACAAATTTTGGGGACCATCACCAAACGAAATAGGTAATTATTGCATTGTAGGACATAATTATCGTAATGGAAAAATGTTTGGGCGTTTGTCTGAATTAGTAAATGGCGATAAAGTCGAGTTAGAAGACCTTTCAGGAAGAAAACTTACATATAAAGTATATTACAAAGATGTTGTAAAGCCAACAGACACAAGATGTACAAGTCAGCTAAATCAAATACTAAATGAGAAAAAAGAATTAACACTAATCACATGTACAAATTACGGAAAAGAAAGACTAATTGTAAAATGTAGAGAAGAGGCATAAAAATAAACCAAAGTATAAGATAAACTTTGGTTTATTTTTTTAATCTATTGTTGTACTTGTTCTTCCAGTTCCTACTACATTTTCTTGCAAAGAGCGCCAAGTATTGCAACCAATAATACCATCAGCAGATAAACCTCTGCTAGACTGGTATTGAATAACTGCATTTCTTGTTTGAGTTCCAAAAATTCCATCTAGTCCGCCCGTTCTATATCCAAGTGTATTTAAATCATCTTGAGCAATTAAAACATAATTGCTAATACTTCCTCTTTTTAAAAGAGGATAGCCACCTGTAGAACAGCTTGGCGTTCCAAAGCGCTTATCGAAATGAACCCATGTAGGAGAAATGCTAACAGGTTCGACATATGACCATATTCCAGAATTAATAGCACTATTTCTTAAAGCTGTTCTTTGTGTATTTGTTAAACGCTGTCCTACATCAAAGGCAGTTCCAGCATAGTGTTGACTTTGATTTCCATGCCCTCCTTCATAAGGTCTTTTAAAAGCAAACCCTACATCAATAGGTCTACCCCATATATATCTTTGGCTATTCCAACTTTGCATTGTTCTTTTTGTTGTCCATAAAGTAGGACTGTTACTAGAACCTCTAAATTCACGAACTGTTAAAGTTCCATTTGTATTGTATGGCATTGGATCAGATAAATTTCTATAATATGTTTCCATACGGTTAGTATCATTATTAAATACTATTATTTTCGCCATAGAAAATCCTCCTTAAATAGAGTATAAAAATCATTTAATATCAGTATATGATAAAAGAAAATCAAGTGTGAACTTTTTTGATTATTTTAGTAAAATTTGAATAAAGGTTGAAATGACTTCAATTTCAAAATAAGTAACAATTTACTTGAAAGTAAAAAGATAATTTAGTATAATGGAGGGAGAAAAAATAGAAGTATATACATATGACGATTATAAAAAAATAAAGTATACACAGCTTCGCAAAAAGAATTGCTAATCACAATAATAGATATGGTATTAAGCAAAAAGATAGGCAAAGACGAGACGAAAGAAATGATAAAAAATATAAAAGAGGGGGAAGATAAGGATATGTTAGCAGTATTAGATATGATAGAAGAAGAAAACAAAATGTTACTAGCACGAGGAGAAAGAAAAGGAATAAGAAAAGGTATTAAAGAAGAAAAAAGAAAAAGTGCAAGAAAAATGTTAAAAGAGGGAATATCAATAGATGTAATCAGCAGAATAACAGAACTTACAAAAGAACAGATAGAGAAGTTAAAAAAATAATTACAGCTATAACCATAATAAAGAAATATTTATGGGGTTATAATATTACAATTGTATTACAAATGAATATCAAACATTGACATTAAAGAAAAATATAGATATACTAAATACATAAAAACAAGAAAAAAGAGGAGAAAAACACAAATGAAAAACTGCAAAAGCCTTAAGGCTGTAAGAGAGAGAGAGAGAGAGAGAGAGAGCTACAATTTAGAAAAATAGAGTTAAGCGAAATAATCGCTTTATTTGTGATATACAAAGACAGACTATTTATGTAAAAATAAATGGACTGTCTTTTTTGCGCGTATTTTAATTACAAATGAAGAAATTGAGTAATATATTAATAGATGTGTTAAAAATACATTACATTGACATTTATGTCGTGAAAATATATAATACAATAAAAGAATTAAATTAAATATACAATGAATATAAATAAAAAAACAATACATATTAACAAAAGAGGAGGAAGTTTCCATGATTAATAAAGAAAAAGGAATAACATTAATAGCACTTGTTGTAACAATAATAATACTAATAATATTAGCAACAGTAAGTATAAACATGGTAGTAGGAGAAAATGGCTTAATAAAGAAAGCACAGCAAGCAAGAGATGCCTACGAAGAAAGTAGCAAAAGAGAAGATGAAAATATGGGAGAAATAGTTGACGAAATGGAGACATTATTGGCAGATGGAGAGGCACAAGCAGTAACAGATGAAAAACCAGGAGAGCTTTCAGGAGACGGAAGTAAAGAGAAGCCATATTTGATAGAAAGTATAGAAGATTTAGTAAGTTTTTCTAACAAAGTAAATTATGGAGAAACATTTGAAGGAAAAATAGTAAAATTAAAAGTAAATTTAGATTTTAACAATGATATATCATATGTAAATCCAAAGAGGACAGATTATGGAGATATAAATGGGCAAAATGGTGAAGAAGAACTAAAAGTAGAGCTAACAACAGGGACAGGCTTTAAGCCAATAGGAACAACAAGCAATACTTTTAAAGGTACATTTGACGGGAAAAATAAAACGATAAATAATTTATTTATAAATGTAACACGGAAATTATAAAGGACTATTTGGGAAAATTGGTTCATCAGGAAAAGTAATAAACCTTAACCTTGTAAATGCAAATGTTAATTGCCAAGGAAACTATATAGGTGTATTATCAGGTATTGCAGAGGGAGTTTCAATAGAAAATGTAAAAGTAAAAAATGGATTATTGCAAGGAAATAAAAATATAGGTAGTATAACAGGAAATTTAAATTCTCGGGAACATTAATAATTGTTTTAATAGTTGCGTAGTAACAGCAAACGGCAATAAGGATGAAGATAATTGTATAAGAGCTCAAGTAGGTGGTATTGTAGGATATTGTACAGAAAGTAATATAACAAATTCACAAAATACAGGTGATATTACATCTATACAAGGAATAAGTGTAGGAGGAATTAGTGGATATGTTGATAATACCTCAACTATAGATTCATGTTCTAATTCAGGTGATGTTAAGGAACAAACATCTAATACTGGTTCGGCTTTAGGAGGAATTACAGGTAGTTTATTAAGAGGCTCTAAAATATCAAGAAGTGTAAATACTGGGGAAATCGAAGTTCCTAATTACGGAGCAGGGGGCATTGCAGGAGCTACAGGTGATTCATCTATTGAAAATTGTTATAATACAGGTGACATTAAATCTAAAAGGGGGTTAGTAGCAGGTATTTGTGAAGTAAATGATGGACAATCAGCATCTATAACATCTTGCTATAATACTGGAAAAGTACAAAAAGACGAAAGTGATGATTTGGAAAGCGGAGGAATTGTAGCAAAAAGGGGAACAAATGGTACAGTCGATATTAGCAATTGTTATTATTTAACTGGAACACATAATGGAGGAATAAATAATACAGACGAAACTAAAAAAGCAGAGAAAAAATCAGCAGAAGAAATGATGTTAGAGAGCTTTGTAAGTCTATTAAATAATGGAAGTAACGATAATACATGGAAAAAAGGCAATAACTATCCTATATTATATTGGCAGTAATTATACCATCATCTTAATTGAATCTCGTATTACACTTTTAAAGGAACATCAAAAACAAAATGGAACAGAACATGAATAAGCAACAAGTTATTTGAAATAATTTGGAATTTTTAGTTGAAAAATGTGTTAAAGTTATATATAATCTAGAAATAGATTATATATAACTTTTTTAGGTGAAGAAAATGTATTTAAAAAGATTAGAATTACAAGGATTTAAGTCCTTTGCAGATAAAACAATATTGGAATTTAAAGAGGGAATTACATCTGTTATTCGGCCCAAATGGCTCTGGAAAAAGTAACATATCAGATGCAATTCGTTGGGTATTAGGTGAGCAAAGCATGAAGTCTTTAAGAGGTGCAAAATCTGAAGATGTTATTTTTGCTGGAACTCAAGCAAGAAAATCATTAGGCTTTGCAGAAGTATCAATGGTTATTGATAATACCGACGGAAAATTACCTATTGAATATTCAGAAGTAACTGTTACAAGAAAACTTTATAGAAGTGGAGAAACAGGCTACTTCATAAATAAAGTACCATGTAGATTAAAAGACATATTAGAGCTTTTTATGGATACAGGTATTGGCAAAGATGGCTATAGCATCATTGGTCAAGGCAAAATTGACGAAATATTAAGCAATAAATCAGAAGATAGAAGACATATTTTTGAAGAGGCAGCAGGAATAGTAAAATATAGGACAAGAAAAGAAGAATCTGAAAAGAAACTAGAACAAACAAAACTAAACTTACTTAGAATTAATGATATTTTGTCAGAAATAGAGGCAAATATAGAACCATTAAAACTTCAGTCTGATAAAGCAAAACAATTTTTAGATTTAAGAGAAGAGCTAAAAAGTATAGAAGTAGGGTTATTTTTATACAATATAGATTCATACAAAGAAAAGTTAGAACAAGTAGCAAAAGACGAAGAAATATTAAAAAACCAAAAACAAGATGAAGACACAAAAATGAATGAACTTCAAAACTTAAAACAAACTTTAAAACAAGAGATAGACTCTATTACAGCACAAATAGAAGAATTACAAAACTTGGGCTTTGAAAGCACAAATAAAATAGAAAAAATGAACTCTGAAATAGGAATTTGCAAAGAAAGAATACAAAATAACAGTACAAATAAAACAAGAATGGAAGAGGAAATAGAAGAACTAAAGCAAAAGATAGTAGGTTTAGAAGAAGAAACTACTCAAAAAAAGGCAAAAAAGGAAAATCTATTTTTAAATAAAGAAAAATTTCAAAAAGAATTAGAAGAAAAACAAAATCAGTTAGAAGAACTAACAAAAAAATTATCAGATAAAGAACTAGAAATAGAAGAAAAGAAACAACAAATAGAAAAAAATACAGATTTAAGATATGAGTATCAAGAGGCAATAAGTAATCAAGAAGTAAATTTCGAAAATTTAGAAAAAAGGCAAAAAATAGTTTCAGAAGAAATAAACACATTAATTCAAGAATTAGATGCTACAAGAGTAAATAAGCAGGAATTAATGAATGGCTTTTTAAATATTTCACACAAAAAAGAAGAAGCAGAAAATAATTTAAGTAAAAAAGCAGAAGAAAAAACAAATTGCATGAACAAAATTAAAGAATTTGATGATGAAATAACTAATATTTCTCATGAACTATCTATGAAAGATGCGCGATTAAAATTTTTAATTGAAACAGAAAGAGAAAAAGAGGGATATAACAAAAGCGTAAAGCAACTTTTAAAAGACTGCGAAAAAGATAGCTTCCTAAACAAAGGAATGAATGGGGTTTTGGCTAATTTAATATCAGTTAATAAAAAATATGAAACAGCAATAGAAATGTGTTTAGGTCAGACTCTTCAAAACATTGTAACAGATACAGAAGAAGATGCAAAAAAGTTAATTGAATATTTAAGACAAAACAATTTAGGAAGAGCATCATTCTTACCAATATCAGCAGTAAAAGGGAAAAAAGTAGATAGAATTATAAAAAATAGCATAGAAGGTGTTATAGGAGTTGCATCAGACCTAGTAAAATGTGACAAAAAGTATGAGCAAATTGTACTTAATTTGCTAGGTAGAACTGTTATTGTAGAAGATATGGATACAGCAATAAGTTTAGCTAAATTAAATTCATATTCTTTTAGAATTGTAACTATAAAAGGTGATATTATAAGTCCTACTGGAACTATGACAGGAGGAAGTGTTCAAAACAAAACTGTTAACATTTTAGGAAGAAGTAGACAAATAGAAGAACTAGAAGAAGATGTAAAACAGTTAAATAATAAGCTAGAAAAAATAAACAAAGAAAAGGAAGAATATAGCTCTTCAAGTGCAGACATTATAGAAGAAGTAAGTAGATTAGAAAAAAGTCTTCAAGATATAGAAATTACATATGCGACAGAAAATCAAAAAATGGTAGCAATAGATGAAAGCATAAGTAGATTAGAATCAAGAAGAGATAAATTAAAAGAAGAAAATATACAAATAGAAGACCAGAAAGCAAAAAGTTCTTCTATAAAACAAGAAAAGCAAAAGGCAATTGAAACTCTAAATATAGAAATACAAAACTTAAATAAAATTGTAGAAGATTTTGCAATTGGAAATAAAGATAATCAAAAATATATTGATGACTTAAATTTTGATATTACAAATTTAAAAATATCAGTAAATTCATTTGATGAAAGTGGAGCATCTATTGACGAAATGCTAGAAAGAATAAAACTAGATTTAGAAAATAATAAATCTAGTATAGAAAATAGGCAAAATCATATTACAGAAATTCAAACGGAAAATGAACAATTAGAGAAAAAAATAGTAGAATACAATGGACAGATAGAACAAATAAAATCAGATGTAGAAAATAGCGGAACGAAAGTAGAAACTTTAAAAGAAAACAGAATGCAGCAAAATGAAAAATTATCAGAAACAGACAATAAAATCAATGAAGAGTTTGAGACATTAGAAGATTTAAAAGGACAGCTTGTAAAAATAGATGTAAAAAAGACAAAACTTGAACAAGACCTAGAGCAAGTTATAGGCAATTTATGGGAAGAATATGAGCTTACTCCAAATACAGTTGGTGAATACAAAAAGCCTAGCAATATTGCACAAACACAAAGCCAAGTAAATCATATTAGAAACAAAATAAAAGAATTAGGAAGTATAAATATAGACAGTATAGAAGAATACAAAAAAACAAAAGAAAGATATGACTTCATGTGTGAACAAAGATTAGACCTAGACAACACGGCAAGCAAGTTACGACAAGTTATTTCAGATATGACAGAAACAATGAAAAAGCAGTTTGAAGAAAAGTTCAAGCAAATAAATAAAAACTTTAATGAAGTATTTACACAATTATTTGGTGGAGGAAAAGCGGACTTAATATTACAAGACGGAGAAAATATATTAGAATGCGGAATTGACATTGAGGTCCAACCACCAGGAAAGAAACTTCAAAACATGATGCTTTTATCAGGAGGAGAAAAAGCATTTACAGCAATAGCACTATTATTTGCAATTTTAAAAATAAACCCAGCACCATTCTGTATTTTAGATGAAATTGAGGCAGCACTTGATGATGTTAATGTATATCGTTTCGCAGAATACTTAAAAAAATTCAGCAAAGAAACACAATTTTTAATTATTACACACAGAAAAGGAACAATGGAATCAGCGGATACAGTTTATGGAGTTACAATGGAAGAAAACGGAATAAGCAAATTATTATCAATGAGATTAGCATAAAATTTGGACTAGCCACATATATATTTATTAAAACTTGTACAAAGGAGAGATAAATATTATGTGGCATTGTTTTAGTATTGAGGAAATTGCAAGGAAACTAAGGACAAATGTGAAAATTGGTTTAAATGAAGAAGAAGCCAAAAGAAGAAGAGAAAAATATGGGGAAAATAAACTTGCAGAAGGCAAAAAGGAAAGCTTATTAGTACGATTTATAAAACAATTTAATGATTTTATGATAATTATTTTATTAATAGCAGCTGTAGTATCAGCTGTTATTAGCAAAGTTGAGGGGACAGGAGATTACATAGATTCCATCATTATTATAGCAATAGTTGTTTTAAATAGTATTATGGGACTAGTTCAAGAGGCAAAAGCAGAAAAATCACTAGAGGCGTTAAAAAAGATGTCTGCACCTGTTACAAAAGTAAGAAGAGATGGAAAAGTTGTAACAGTAAAAGGGACAGATGTAGTTCCAGGAGATATTGTAATATTAGAGGCAGGAAATTATGTACCAGCAGATTGTAGATTAATTAGTGGCTATAATTTAAAAATAGAAGAATCTAGCTTAACAGGTGAAACTATTCCTGTGTTAAAAGAATCAGATGTTATATTAGATGAAAAAACAGTATTAGGAGATATGGTGAATATGGCATTTGCGACGACGATAGTTGTAAATGGACATGGAGAGGCTGTTGTAACAGATACTGGAATGAACACAAAAGTAGGAAAAATTGCAACAATGATTATTACAAATGAATCTCCAGAAACTCCTATTCAAAAAAAGCTAGGTGAAGTTGGAAAAACATTAGGAATAGGATGCCTAATAATTTGTGCTTTTATATTTTTAATAGGACTATTAAAGAAAATCGAATGGGTAGAAATGTTTATGACATCAGTAGGACTAGCAGTAGCAGCTATTCCAGAGGGACTTCCTGCAATAGTAACAATAATGCTATCAATAGGTGTAACAAAAATGGCAAAGAAAAATAGCATTATTAGAAAATTGCCAGCGGTAGAAACACTAGGAAGTAGCAGTGTTATTTGTTCTGACAAAACAGGAACTTTAACAAAAAATCAAATGGAAGTAACCAAAATTATGGATACAAGGGGAGATGCACTTGGAAGTTCTTCTGATTTTATATTAGAGCTAGGCACAATGTGTACAGATGTAGAACTTATACAAAATGGTAGAAAAATAGAAACAAGTGGAGAGGCAACAGAAACTGCTATTGTAAATTGTGCGTTAATACATAACAAAAATAAAAATGAATTGTACGAAAAAATGAACAGAGTACAGGAAATTCCATTTGATTCAAATAGAAAAATGATGACAACGATTCATAAAATAGGAGAAAAATATAGAATAATTACAAAAGGTGCACCAGATGTACTACTTGCAAGATGCACAAAATATTATGAAAATGGAGAGATTAAACTATTAGACTATCAAAGAATACAAAAAATAGAAAGCTATAATAGTCAAATGGCAGACAATGCTTTAAGAGTAATTGGTATAGCATATCGTGATGTGTCTACTTTGCCAAATAGCATAGATACAAAAAACATAGAAAATGATTTGAATTTTGTAGGCCTTTTAGGTATGATAGATCCACCAAGAGAGGGCGTGGAAAATGCAGTATCAGTTTGTAAAAGAGCTGGAATAAAAACGGTTATGATTACAGGAGACCATATTGCGACTGCAAAGGCAATAGCAAAACAGCTTGGAATTTTGCAAAATCACGATTTAGCGATTACAGGAGCAGAATTAGATAAAATATCACAAAAAGAACTTGAAAAAAATATTATGAATTATTCTGTTTTTGCAAGAGTTTCGCCAGAACACAAAGTTAGAATTGTAAAAGCATTTCAAAGCACAGGGGCAGTAGTTGCTATGACAGGAGATGGTGTAAATGATGCACCTGCATTAAAAAATGCAGACATTGGTATTGCAATGGGAAAAAACGGGACAGATGTTGCAAAAAATGCGTCAGATATGATACTTACAGATGATAATTTTGTGACTATTGTAGAAGCGGTTAAACAAGGAAGAAATATATTTGAAAATATAAAAAAAGCAGTACACTTTTTGCTTGCAACAAACATTGGGGAAATTGTAACGATTTTTATGGGGTTATTATTAGGAATTAAATCTCCACTACTTGCAATTCAATTATTATGGATAAACCTTGTTACAGATTCATTACCTGCTATTGCTTTAGGGTTAGAACCACCAGAAAAAGATATTATGAATAAAAAGCCAAGAGATAGCAAAAAAAGTATATTTGCAGATGGACTATGGAGCAAAATATTTGTAGAAGGTACAATGCTTGGAATGCTTACTTTATTAAGTTTTAGTATAGGAAACAATTTATATGGTATAGAAGTAGGAAGAACAATGGCATTTGTATCATTAGGCTTATTAGAGCTAGTTCATAGCTTTAATATTAAAAGCGAGCAATCTATTTTCAAAATTGGACTATTTGAAAATAAATATCTTGTTGGAGCATTTGTTTTAGGAACACTATTGCAAGTATTTGTAGTATTAGTGCCAAGTATAGCACAGATATTTAAATTAGTACCGCTAAATAATATACAATGGCTATATACTATACTAATATCAATCATGCCAATTTTTGTTATAGAACTTCAAAAGAAATTTAATGAAATTAAATTTGGAAAAACAATTTATGAATATAGAACAAATTAAATTAAAATAAGATTGATTTTTAAAAATAGTAGATATATAATATAACCAAAATAAAAGGAGGTTATATTTATGAAGAAAAAAACTATATGGATTGTTGTTACTATATTAATAGTACTTGCTATTTTAGCAGTAGCATCATTAGGAATAATCTATTTTAAAACAGATTTATTCAAATCAGAGCAAGATTTATTTTACAAACATTTGGCAAGCAGTACAGGCATATTAGAGAAAACAAGCTACACGGATATGGTTAAACAGTTACAAGAAAGCAAAGCAAAATCAAGCGAAGTAGCAGGAGAAATAACTCTTGGAGTAAAAGCAAATGATGTAAATTCACAACAAATAGCACAAGTATTAGACAAAGGAAAAATTACATACAATGTTAAAAGCGTAGGACAAAATAAACAAATGCAAGGAGATATTACATTAAATTATGACGGAAAAGATGTTGTTACATTAAATGTACTACAAAATGGAGAACAATATGGTGTTAAAGTAAGTGATGTTTATGACAAATATGTATCAGTAGAAAATAATAATTTAAAAGCATTATTTCAAAAGCTAGGAGTAAATACAACCGATATTCCTGATAAAATAGAGGGAATTGATGCTTATGAATTACTAAATATTGATGAAGAAACTATAAAATATATTTCAGATACTTACCTAGGAATAATAAAAGAAAACATTCCTAAAGAAAGTTATTCAGTAGAAAGAAACATAATAGCAAAAATAAACGGTGAGGATATAACTACAAATGCATATAAACTTACTATATCACAAGAACAAATAAAAACAGTTATGATAAAAATATTTGAAACACTAAAAACAGACGATAGAGTATTAGATTTATTTTTAAGTAAATATAATGTTATGGTAAAACCTGCAAAATTAATGGGTACATCAGAAGTTGAAGAAATAACAAAACAAGATTTAGTAGATGGAATAGATGAAATGCTAGAAGAACTAAATGATATAACAGCAAGTGATGATAACGCTTTAGAAATTACAGTTTGTGGCGAAAAAGATAACAAATCTAAAATTATAATAGAAGCATTAGATGATAATGACATTAGTGTTATGAGTTCAGAAATAGTTATTTATAAAGATGCAAACAGCAAAAACATAGTATCTAATATAACATCAGACGGAACAGTTATCGAAATTTCTGCAAAAGAGGCAAAAGAAGAAACAAACTTTGAAATGAGCATAAATGCAGAGGGTGATAAAATAGCTTTTACATTAGACAATAAAGGAAATAAAGTAGATTCTACTTTTGAAATTGAAAGTGATGATGTAAGCGTTTCACTTAATGTTTCAGAAGAAGTAAAAGACACGCAAAATGTAGTGGTAGAAGATTTTACTACAGAAAACTCTGTAAAACTAAATGATATGTCACAAGAAGAACTACAAACATTGGTACAAACAATTTACACAAATGTAATGCAAGTCTTACCACAAAAAGCACAATTATTAGGAATAAACTTACAAAATCAATAATAAAAAAACACTTCTATATTATATAGAAGTGTTTTTTATAATAATATGTATTGTATTCTTAAAAAGTAAGATGGTAGAGCAGTATAATGAAATTATAAGAAAAATAATTATTTAGGAAAATTGTTTGACATTTTTAATAAATTCAATTATAATAAATATATAAGATGAGCGACCACAGAAATGTGGCGTGTCATTAAAAATGATTAAATATTTTTAATACATCTCTATTGACCAGACAGAGATGTGTTTTTTTTGTTGTCTAGTTTTCTCATTGTAACGATTAAAGCTACAAATAAGATGGCAGCGACAACAGTTACCATTACAAGTTCTATAAATAATATGTAGATTATAATTAAGAAGACTTGATTCAATAACATAATAATAAAATATAAGGTTATCACAAGCAAAACAAATACATATAATATAGAAGAAAAGTTTTATATACTTTTCAAAATAAAAAGTGGAGATTAAAAAGCATGGGGCAAAAAGGAATGGATTTTAAACATAAAGAAGTAATTAATATTAATGATGGAAGAAGACTTCGGATTTGTTCAAGATGTGTGTGCAGATTTAGAAAGTGGCACAATAACATCTATAATTGTGCCAGGAAGTAATAAATTTAGAGGTATATTTTCTAATGGAAACGAAATCGTAATAGAGTGGCAAAATATAAAATGCATAGGTGAAGATGTTATATTAGTAGAAATTTAAAGCCGTAAAAAACTATAAATGATAAACATAAAATTATACATAATAAAATTATGACAAATTTCCATAAATTTCTACAAAAAAACTATTGACTTTAAAAGCGGTCTATGGTATTATAAATAATGTACTAAGTAACTTATGAAAAACATATTTTTAAATTAGTAAAAGATGAGACCTAAAAAAACAAAAAAACAACATTACTAGTTTATTATTTTGCACAAAACGAAACAATTTACATAATGAAAAAACAAAAATAAAAAAATTTAAAAAATATGTTGACATTTAAAAAAATACATAGTATAATACAAGTCGTTCCACACGCACGGAACCAAAAAAGTACATTGAAAAGTAAACAATAAACTTTGAGAAACCAATAAAAAAGGCGGTAGTAATAACTACCAAAATAAAAA
>CANQCV010000018.1 GCA_947591045.1 uncultured Clostridia bacterium | reverse complement strand
CTAATATTTTAACATTTTTTTGTAAAAAACTAAACTCCACCTTGTTAAAAAGTGGATTTTAAAATTTTAATTAAATAAAAGTAGAAAATTTTTAAAATAATATTTACTTTTTTGTAAAATGTATGTATAATAACTGATGTAATAAAAACAATAGAATTTTAAGGAGGTTCTATATGGCAAAATATGTATATTTATTTAAAGAGGGAAACGCACAAATGCGTGAGTTATTAGGTGGAAAAGGTGCAAATTTAGCAGAAATGACAAATTTAGGTTTACCAATTCCACAAGGTTTTACAATTACAACAGAAGCTTGTACTAGATATTATGATGATAACGAAAAAATAGCAGATGAAATTAAAGAAGAAGTTTTTTCTAATTTATCAGAACTAGAAAGAATAACAGGTAAAAAATTCGGAAGTGTAGAAAATCCATTATTAGTTTCTGTTCGTTCAGGAGCAAGAGCATCTATGCCAGGAATGATGGATACTATTTTAAATTTAGGTTTAAACGAAGATGTAGTAGCATCAATAGCTAAAAGCAATGAAAGATTTGCTTATGACAGCTACAGAAGATTTATTCAAATGTTTAGTGATGTTGTTATGGAAATACCAAAACCATTATTTGAGGCTGAAATTGATAAAATGAAAGCTGAAAAAGGTGTTAAATTAGACACAGAGCTAACAGCAGAAGATTTAAAAGAATTAGTAAAAAGATTCAAAGAAATATATAGAAAAGAAAAAGGAACAGAATTCCCATCAGATCCAGTAGAGCAATTAGTAAAAGCAATCGAGGCTGTATTTAGATCATGGAATAACCCAAGAGCTATAACATACAGAAGATTGAATGATATACCAAGTGATTGGGGAACAGCCGTAAATGTACAAGAAATGGTTTTCGGAAACATGGGAGATGACTGCGGAACAGGTGTTGCATTTACTCGTAACCCTGCAACAGGTGAAAACAAAATCTTTGGTGAATACTTAATGAATGCACAAGGAGAAGATGTTGTTGCTGGTGTTAGAACACCACAACCAATTGCTACATTAGAGCAAACAAATAAAAAAGCATATGATGACTTTATGATGTATGCAAATAAACTAGAAAAACATTATAAAGATATGCAAGATATGGAATTTACAATTGAACATGGAAAATTATTCTTCTTACAAACAAGAAATGGAAAAAGAACAGCAAATGCTGCATTACAAATTGCAGTTGATTTAGTTGATGAGGGAATGATAACAGAAAAAGAGGCTGTTTTAAGAGTAGAACCAAATCAATTAGACCAATTATTACATCCAAACTTTGATGCATCTAAATTAAAAGAAGCAAAAGAAATGGCAACAGGTCTTGCTGCATCACCTGGTGCTGCAACAGGAAAAGTTGTATTTACAGCTGAAAGAGCAGTAGAATTACATGAACAAGGTGAAAAAGATTTAATTTTAGTTCGTCTAGAAACATCACCAGAAGACATTGATGGTATGAATGTATGCCATGGTGTTTTAACAGTTAGAGGTGGTATGACATCACACGCAGCAGTTGTTGCTCGTGGAATGGGAACATGCTGTGTTGCTGGATGTGGAGAAATTACAGTAGATGAAGAAAGTAAAAAATTTATAGCTCCAAACGGAAAAGAATTCCATGAGGGAGATTGGATTTCACTAGATGGCTCAACAGGAAAAGTATATGGAGAAAAAATCGATACAGTAGAGGCATCTGTAACAGGAAACTTTGCAAAATTAATGGGATGGGCAGACCAATATAGACAAATGGAAGTAAGAGCAAATGCTGATACTCCAAGAGATGCAAAACAAGCTCGTAACTTTGGAGCACAAGGTATAGGATTATGTAGAACAGAGCATATGTTCTTTGCACCAGAAAGAATAGCTGCTATCCGTGAAATGATTGTTTCAAAAACAGTTGAACAACGCAAAAGAGCATTAGAAAAATTATTACCAATGCAAAGAGGAGACTTTGAAGGTCTATTTAGAGCAATGGATGGATATCCAGTAATTATAAGATTACTAGATCCACCTCTACATGAATTTGTACCACATGCAGACGAAGAAATTGCAGAATTAGCAAAAGAAATGAATATGCCATTTGAAGAATTGAAGAATGTGGTAAAAGGTTTACATGAATTTAACCCAATGATGGGACATAGAGGATGTAGACTTGATGTAACATATCCTGAAATCGGAGAAATGCAAGCAAGAGCTATTATTGAGGCTGCTGCTAATGTTTCAAAAGAAGGTATTAAAGTAAAACCAGAAATCATGATTCCATTAGTTGGAGAACTAAAAGAATTAAAATATGTAAAAGATATTATTACAAGAACAGCAGCGGAAGTTATGAAAGAGAAAAATGTACAACTTGATTATATGGTAGGAACTATGATAGAAATACCAAGAGCTGCACTTTTAGCTGACGAACTTGCAAAAGAAGCTCAATTCTTCTCATTTGGAACAAACGACTTAACACAAATGACATTTGGATTTAGTCGTGATGATGCAGGAAAATTCTTAGACGAATACTATGCTAAAAAGATTTACGAAAATGATCCATTTAAGAAACTTGACCAAAATGGTGTTGGAAAATTAGTTGAAATGGCTGCAAGAGAAGGAAGAAAAACAAGACCAGATATCGAACTTGGAATTTGTGGAGAGCATGGTGGAGAGCCAGCAACAGTAGAATACTGTCATAAAGTTGGTTTAACATATGTATCTTGCTCACCATATAGAGTTCCAATTGCACGCTTAGCCGCTTCACAAGCTGCAATTAAGAATCCAAGATAAAAATAAATATATTTTTAAAATACCAGTTACTTAAAAAGTTGCTGGTATTTTAAGTAGTTGCAAAAAAAATACAATTATGCTAAAATAATTATGTATACGCTGAGTATATAATATATTTATGGAGGGATACCTAATGAAACGGCAACATTGGTTCTTACTGTGCTTAGCTTTGGCTATGCTAGTGCTAGTACTGTCTGGATGTACATCTAGACAAGAAGCAAAAGTTCGAGTGTCATCGAAAACTGACAAGGCATTTGTCCTTTCTCCTGAAGCTTTTCCAGATAGTCATTTTGTATTGATGGATGTGACTTGCCTAGTAAAAATTAAGGTGGGCGAAGAGGAGTACACAGTAACACAACAAGAAGAGTTGACTAGTGGAGAAGTTAAAATAGTAAAATTGGAAGACATTTTCGACATTGAGGAGGCTAAGATTATTGATGTTGAAATTCAAGATGCTAAAATTGTAAGCAACATTACTAATACTATCGGCAGAACGATGATAGAAGTTATTATTATTTTAAATGTGTTAGTTATGGGGGTCGTAATGCTTTGGGCTTATTTGCAAATCTGTAAGGCGCGTTAGTTATCCTGAAAAATAGAGGGCACAATGCCCTCTATTCTTTTAAAACAATTTTTCGAGATACAGATATAAACGAAGATAATATAAAAGTAAAATGTGATGTCGCATTTATTCCAGTAGGTGGCACATACACAATGAATTTTAGGGAGGCAGCAAATATACTTTATATTTCAATTTCAGGCTGATATTTTTCTAGCCACATATTTACTTGACAAAGATATGCCATAAGTTGAGGACCTGTCATAAGCTGACCAAACCATGGTCTTGTAAATGCTTTTCCATCAGTATTTAATATATCTAAAATATATTCTCTATTTAATAGATAATTAATTGGAGCATTTTTATCTTCCATAATTTTAGAAAGCATTTCTTTTACTTTTTTTAAATATGTTGGATTCCAAGTTTTTGGATATGGACTTTTCTTTCTATCTACAATTTGACTAGGTAGAATATCTTTCATAACATATCTAAGTAATCCTTTTTCACGACCATTTAAAGCTTTTATTTCCCAAGGAATATTCCATACATATTCAGCTAATCTATAATCACAAAATGGAACTCTTATTTCAAATCCATTATACATTCCCATTTTATCACAACGGTCTAAAAGTGTTTGCATAAACCAGTTTAATGTTAAATGAGATATTTTTCTCTTTTCTGCTGTCTCAAAAGAATCTTCATCTAATATTTCTACATTAGATAAACTTTCGTTATATCTGTAATCAATATATTCTTTTAAATCTATTTTTTTAGCAATTTCAGGATTTAATAATTGTTGTCTTTCTGAAATTGCAATAGACCATGGGAAAGTTCCGCTTCTTAACGCATCTTCTCTAAAAAACCAAGGATATCCTCCAAAAATTTCATCTGCACATTCTCCCATAAGTGCCACGGTAGCATGTTTTTTTACATTTTTACAAAATAGTAAAAGGGAAGAGTCAACATCTGCCATACCAGGGAAATCTCTTGCTATCATGGCGTCTTCTAGAGTATTTGCAAGTTCAGGAGTATCTAATACTACTGTATGATGGTTTGTTCTTACTTTTCTACACATTAGGTCAATATAGTAATTATCAGAATTTGGCTGAAAATCTGTTTTAACAAAGTTTTTATCATTATCAACATAATCTACTGAATATGTATCAAGTGGTGGTAAATTGTTTTTTTCGCAATAATTTGCCGCATATAAAGTTATAATACTTGAATCTAAACCGCCAGACAAAAATGTACACAAAGGTACATCTGAAATTAGTTGTCTTTGAATGGCGTCTTCTAAAAGATAACGCACAGTTTCACAAGTTTTTCCAAAGCTATCTGTATGTGGTTTTGTTTTTAATTTCCAATAATGATGTAAATGTATGCCGTCTCTATTATAAATCATGCTAGTTGCAGGCTTTAGCTCATATATATTTTTAAAAGCAGTAAGTCCAGAGGTATGTGCAGGACCAATACCAAATAATTCACAAATGCTTTGACCATCTAATTTTGCTTTTATATCAGGAAATTTTAAAATTGCTTTTATTTCAGATGCAAATATAAGGTGGTCATTAATAAGGCAGTAATACAAAGGTTTTACGCCAAAATGGTCTCTTACAATAAACAAAGTTTGATTATTACTATCCCATATAGCAAAAGCAAATATTCCATTTATTTTGTGTACGATTTCTTCTTTAAAATGAATATATGCTTTTAGTAAAACTTCTGTATCACAATATCCTTCAAATGTAAAACCATTTTGTTTTAATTCTTCTCTTAATTCTTTTGTATTATATATTTGTCCGTTATATACTATTGTATATGTGTTTCCTTGGTATTCGTATGTCATAGGCTGTTTTCCGCCATTTGCATCAATAACAATTAATCTTCTATGTCCTAAAAGAACATTATCCTCTGCATAATAACCACACTCGTCAGGTCCACGATTACTTAATGTGTTATTCATATTTATGATTGTTTGTTTTTCACAATCAATTTTCTTTTTTAAGTTTACAATGCCAACAAAACCACACATATTATCAATCCTTCCAAATAATTTCATAAATAGTATATGCATTATTTTTTATCTTGTTCACTTTTTTGCTAGAATATTTATAATAAAAGAAAGGAAATGTATTGACAAAATACGAAAAAGTTAGTATAATTTTATAGTATTAATTTTGAAATGCTATATAAATAGATATATACAATAGATACTTATCAAGGGGGGAATAGAAATGGCACAACCAAAAAGAAGATGGTCAAAAGCAAGAACAGCTTTAAAAAGGTCAACATGGAAATTAGAAAATCAAAATTTAGTTGAATGTCCACATTGTCATGAACTAATTAAACAACATAGAGTATGTCCAACTTGTGGATACTATGATGGAAAAGAAGTAGTTGCTAAAACAGAAAATTAATATATTATAAAACAGCATATTTATATGCTGTTTTTTGTTGCTTTTTATTATAAGATTTGATAATATAATAAATGTGAAAGAGGGTGCAAAATGGAAAAAAGAATAGATAAAATAAACTATTACTTAAATATAGCAAAATCAGTAGCAGATAGAAGTACTTGTTTAAGAAAAAAGTCAGGTGCAGTAATTGTTAATCATGATGAAATCATTTCAACAGGCTATAGTGGAGCACCTCGTGGTAGAGAAAATTGTATAGATTTAGGTTATTGCTGTAAGAAAAAGTTTTTTCCAGATATAAGACATGCTGGATATGATGCTTGTAGATCTGTACATGCAGAACAAAATGCTTTAATTAGCGGTGCAAGAAGAGATATGTTAGGTGCTAGTTTATACCTTGTTCAATATCGTACAGATACAAGTGAATATGAGGAAAAACCAGGCTGTTGTCAAATGTGTAGAAAAATGATTATCAACAGTGGTATTTCAAAAGTAATAGTGCGTATCAATGAAGAAGAATATCAGACAATAGATGTAGGAGATTGGGTTAAACATGACGACTTATTAGAGGGGAAGATTACATACTAATTAGGGGGAAAAGTTACATATGAAAAAACTAATGCAGAAATTTAAAGAAAAAACATGGCTTCACTATTTATTAATAGTAATTATTGGGCTATTAGTTTCAATTCCATTTATATGGGTGCAACTAGTGGATGCAGATGATGGAATCATTCATATTTTAAGGTTAATCGGTCAGGGCGTATCATTTAAAAATGGTAAATTTCCATTTTTGATAACACCATTTTTTATGAAAAATTTTGGATATTCTATGGTAGTTTTCTATCCACCACTTGTAACATATATCCCATATTTAATTGGAATATTATCAAAATCATTTGCCATAGGAAATAAAATGTTTGCAAGCCTTACAATTGTGCTTTCTGGCATTTTTATGTATAACTTTGTAAATGAAGTTACAAAAAATAAAGGTATGTCTTTTTTATCTGCAATAATTTATATGGTTGCACCATATCATTTAGAAGTATTGTTTAATAGGTATGCAATGGGAGAGTTTTCGGCATATTTATTTGTTCCTCTTGTATTTCAAGGCTTGTATAATTTACTTCATGGAGATAAGAAAAAGCATTTTTATATTACAATAGGAGCAGTAGGGCTTATACTTACTCATTTGATTACAACTGTATATGTGGCTCTATTTTGCCTTATCTATTGTATATTTAATTTTAAAAGTTTCTTTAAAAAAGAAGTTATACAAAAATGTATAATAAATGTAATATTTATTGTACTTATTTGCACATTTTTTATACTTCCAATGCTAGAATTTAAATCACAGGCTTTGTACACCATTTTTGTTCCAGAAAAAATGGCAACATCAGGTGCTTTGGTACAAACCAAAACAATTAATATATTACAATTTATAAAGGACATGGAAGAGGGCGGAGTGTCGTTTGTTATTCGGTGTTCCAATAGTAGCTATGCTATCTATTAGCATATTAGCTTATAGGTATATTAATTCTAAATACAAAGATTTTTATATAATAAGCTTTATACTAGGCTTTATTTGTATTTTTATGTGTACAAAATTTTTCCCATGGGCATATATGCCACAAATTCTAACTAACATTCAATTTCCATGGAGATTAATTGGACTTGCTATGTTTTTCTTTTCGTTTGTTATGGCTGTCAATGTATGCGAACTTATAAATCAAATAAACAAGGAAAAGATTAGAACTGTTATTTATATTTTAGTAATTTTAATTATTGGAATATTTACTGCATTTAGATTACAGAAGTATAATATTGCATCAGATAAATTAACAGACAGAGAATATGAGGATATCATAATTAAAAACCCTTTTCTATCGCAATTTAATTTAAATAGAGAATATCTACCAAATAAAGCAAATAATAAAATTTCTTCATATTTAAAAGAAAGGGAAGATAGAGTTTATATTATGCAAGGAGATGCAACTATTAAAAATGAAACAAAACGATCTTTGTATCTAAGTTTTAATATTTCAAATGCAAAAAATGCTGTATTAGAGTTACCATATATTTTCTATCCAGGCTATAGAGCAGAAATAACAGATAATGTAAACACTAAAATACTTCCAATTACAGAATCAGATAATGGCTTTTTACAAATTACAATACCAGATACTTTTGAAAATGCAAAAGTTACAATACAATATACTGGCACATTATTAGAAAAAGCAAGTTATATAATATCACTTGTTTCACTAATTATATTTATAGTATATGTAGTTTATTATAGAAAGAAATTTAAGGAGAACTATGAAAGAAAAAATTAAAAGTTATAGTTTAATAATTGTAATATCTATTATTGTGTCTATACCATTATTTATGCCCAATTATAATATATACATAGATGATGGTATACAACATGTATGTAGGATAATGGGCAGTATTCAGTCTATTATGGAGGGACAAACATTTCCTGTTATTATGTCACAATTTTGTAATGGCTTTGGGTATTCGTGGAATTTATTTTATAGCCCAATAACAGCATATGTTCCGCTTCTATTTCACTTTATTACAAATTCATTTATTTTAGATATTAAAATTTTTATGCTAATTGTTACAGTATTTAGTGGAATTGCAATGTATGAATTTTTAAATAAAGTAACAAATAACAAATTTATAGCAACATTAGGAGCTGTATTTTATATTTTAGCTCCATATAGATTAAATGATATGTATGTTAGAATGGCACTTTCTGAACTTACTTCGTTTGTATTTTTACCAATAGTTTTTCATGGGCTATATACAATATTTAACGAAGGAAACAAAAAGCCTACCATCTTAATTATAGGGGCTGTGGGGCTTGTTTTAACACATTTAATTATGGCAATGTATACTGCAATAATTTGCTTTATATATTTATTAGTAAACTTTAAAAAACTAAAAGAAAAAGAAATATTAAAAAAGTTATTAATAAGTTTTGTATTTATAATATGTATTACTTCATTTTTCTTGTTACCAATGTTAGAACACAAATTAAATACAGAGTATGAAGTGTTTAAACCGGGTAGAATGGAAAGAACAGATGTATTAATATACAATAAACTTGATTTAGTAGATTTGTTATATACCTCAAAAGGCAGTATGATTTTTGAAATAGGGCTTGTTATTTTAATAGGTATAGCTCTTACACCATTAGCATTTAATAAAATAGATGCAAAATACAAAAAATTGTATGTATTTTCACTAATTACAGGAATAGTTAGTGTAGTTATGACATTAAAATATTTTCCATTTGAAAAACTGCCAAGCATATTAAAAATGCTACAATTTTCATTTAGAATGTTGGAGTTTTCGTCATTTTTCTTAAGTATTGTAGCTTGCATAAATTATGGAATATTAATTAAGAATTTTAAATTGAAAGATTGTATAGTTATTTCGGGTATAATGTTACTACTTACAGTACCACTTTTAAAATCGGTTTATTTTACAGAGCTTGTTCCAGAAGAAAAATTGTGGCCAAGTGTGCCAGTAATTAAAACCACATTTAGAGTACATGCGGGTTGTGCAAGCTTTGAGTATCTTCCTAGTAAAGCTTTTGAACATTTAGATTATATTAAAACAAGAGAAAATAGGGTATATATTTTAGAGGGCGAAACTAAAATAGCTAGCGAAGAAAAATCAGGAACAAATATGAATATTGAAATAAAAGATGCAAAAGGAAATACTGTATTAGAATTACCATATATATATTATCTAGGATATGAAGCTAATCTTGTTCAAGGAGAAAATAGAGAGAAGTTAAACCTTACTGAATCAGAAAATGGCTTTATAGAGATAAAACTAGAAAATGATGTACAAGACGGAAAAATAATAGTTAATTATAAAGGAACTCTAATTATGAAAATTTCAATGGCGATATCTATAATTAGTTTTTCATTATTTGTTTTGTATGCTTGTTATACAAAAAAGCCAAAAGAAGTAAAAAAAGCATAAAACATTTATCATAATATATAAGTTGAAATCAAAATATTACAATTATATTACAAATAAAGAAAAAATATTGACTACGAAGTAAAATATAGTTATACTATATACATAAAAGAGTAGAAAGACACAAATATGTGATGTAGGGACGACCAATGGTCGTCCGTAATATAAAATTAAAGGAGAAAGACTCAAATGAAAAACTGTGAAAGCCTTAAGGCTGTAAGAGAGAGAGAGAGAGAGAGAGAGAGCTACAATTTAGTAAAATAGAGGTAAGCGAAAGAATCGCTTTATTTGTGATAGAAAAAACAAGCTATGTTTAAAAGCATTTGAAAAAAGTGCTTAAAATGTAGCTTGTTTTTGTTTTTAATTTTATTTTAAGATGCAGATAGATTATAAAATAAGGAGGAATTAAAAAAATGAAAGGATTAAAAATTACAAAAAGTAGAGACAGAGGAATAACGCTAATTGCGCTAGTAGTAACCATAATTGTTTTAATAATACTAGCAACAGTAAGTATAAATATGGTAGTAGGAGAAAATGGTTTAATAAAAAGGGCAGAAAAAGTAGCAGAATCATATAAAATATCAAGTGAAAGAGAATATTTAGAGCTAAATGTATTATCAGTTCAATTAGATAATTATGTAGAAAATGTAAGTACAGAAAAATTAGGAGAAACATTAAATACGAGAAATTTAGATAACTCATCAAACTGGCATATAATAAAAGTAAATGATAAAAGCTATGAAACCGGGTGGAATTATGTAGAAAAAGGAACAGAATTGCCTGACTATGGTAAAACAGAGTATAACTGGCTAATCAATTATGAAACTGGAGAGATAATACAATTAGAAGAAAACAATTACATATCACTATCAGCAGGAGATATGTTAGCAGTAAAAGATAGCTTGATAATAAATGTAGATTCGTCAATAGTAGACGAAAATGTAGCAAATAGTAAAGATTCATTAGAAAAACAATTAGGAGAAAATGTAGAATTAGTAAATTTTGATTATACTGAAAATAGTGGCTTAACAAGTACATCATTTAACTTTGATGGAGTTGATGACTATATAAAGGTACAATATGATAAAAAAGAAGAAAAAGAAGCATTAGCAAATAGAGGTTTTACATTTGAGTTCTATGGTATATGGAATGGAGGAACTTCATATAAAGGAGAAAACCAAATCTTTCCAGAAAGTCCTTATCGTGGATTATTTTGCTATTGGAATGGGGTCGAAAATGAACAAGCTTTATTTAGATTCGGAATGTGGAATAGTAGTATAATGTGGAATACAGGATTTATTCAAAATACTTTTTCAGATTATAGTGATAGTAAGGAAGGTCCTTGGAATATAAGGTATGACAATATAGGAAATTTAAATGAAGATATTTATATAACTATAACTTTAGATACTTCTAATGCATATGAAAAGAGTAGTGGGCAATACGAAAATTGTGAAAGTTTTATGACTGGCACTAAGAATGGAGAATTTTATAAACAAGCAGTTTATATCAATGGAAAAAAGTTATATGAAGGAGACTATAATAAGAAACAATGGGATGATTTTATAACAAATTCTTTACAAAAATTAAACTGTTTCTGCATAGGGCGTTCGTCTATGACTAATCACGGTTGGTGGCATTATTCAAAAATGAATGCATATTGTTTAAGATTATATAGTAGAGCATTGTCAGAAGAAGAGGTAAATAAAAATTATGAAAAATCAATAGCATATCATTCTATATTACAGAAAAAATAGCAAGAATTTCTTGCTATTTTTTGATGCTTATAGTAAAATATGAATGAATAGAGGTGAAAAAAATGAGTAAGCCAACAGTTGCAATTGTAGGAAGACCAAATGTAGGAAAATCAACCTTTTTTAACTATATTGTAGGAAAAAGAATATCAATTGTTGAAGATACACCAGGGGTTACAAGAGATAGAGTGTATGCAGAGGGAAATTGGAGAGGTAGAAATTTTACTTTAATAGATACAGGTGGAATTGAGCCAAAATCAGACGATGTTATTTTATCTCAAATGAGAGAACAAGCAAATTTAGCAATATCTATGGCAGATGTTATAATATTTATTACAGACATAAAACAAGGTTTGACAAGTGCAGATGAAGACATTGCCTTAATGCTTAGGAAGTCTAAAAAGCCTATAATATTAGTTTGTAATAAAGCAGATAATTATGGAAATACTCCTGACGAATTATATGAGTTTTATAACCTAGGACTTGGAGAACCACATCGTGTGTCAGCAGTAAATGCTATTGGAATTGGGGATGTTTTAGATAAAATTTATGAACTTTTGCCACCTAAAAGCGAAGACGAAGATGATGGAGATATTATTAAAGTAGCTGTTATTGGTAAGCCAAATGTAGGAAAATCTTCACTTGTAAATAAAATATTAGGTGAAAATAGAGTTATTGTAAGTGATATTGCAGGAACAACGAGAGATGCTATTGATTCAGAGTTTGAAAATGAATTTGGAAAATATATTTTTATAGATACAGCAGGTATTAGAAAGAAAAACAAAGTAGAAGAAAAAATTGAGAAGTATAGTGTTTCAAGGAGTCTTCTTGCAGTAGAAAGAGCAGATGTGTGTCTTTTAATGATAGATGCAAAAGATGGTGTAACAGAACAAGATACAAAGATTGCAGGAGAGGCACATGAGGCAGGAAAAGGTATTATCATTGTAATTAACAAATGGGACGAATATGAAAAAGATACTGGCACTTTGGAAAAATACAAAAAAGATGTGTATGATAAGCTTTCATATTTATCTTATGCACCAATCATATTTATATCTGCTAAAACTGGTCAAAGGGTAAATAAATTATTTGAATTAATAAACATGGTTGCAAGCCAAAATGCAATGAGAGTTACAACATCTGTTTTAAATCAAGTTTTAAATGAGGCAATAGCAATTGTGCAACCACCAACTGATAAAGGAAGAAGATTAAAAGTCTTTTATATGACACAAGGCTCTACAAAGCCCCCAACATTTGTTGTATTTGTAAATGATAAAAAGTTATTTCATTTTTCATATGAAAGATATTTAATAAATCAAATAAGAAAAGAATTTGGACTAACTGGAACGCCGGTTAGAATGATTGTAAGAGAAAAAAGTGAGAAAGACGAATAATATATATAATAAAGGAGGAATAAAAAATGGCAGCATATATTATAATAGCAATAATTGCCTATTTAATAGGTAGCATTAATTTTTCAGTCATAATTAGCAAAAAAATGGCAGGTTTTGATGTAAGAGAAAAGGGAAGTGGAAATGCAGGAACCACAAATGTATTAAGGACAGTTGGAAAAAAAGCAGCAGGAATTACACTTGTTTGTGATATTTTAAAAGGTGTTGTATCAATTTTTCTTGCAAAATTAATTATTTTAATTTGGAAAAATTTAGATGGAGCATTATTAGTACAACTTGCAGGAATTTTTGTAGTTGTAGGTCATACTTTCCCTATATTTTTCAAATTTAAAGGTGGTAAAGGAGTTGCAACATCTCTTGGAGTTTTAATTACAACAAACTGGCAAATTGGTCTAATTTGTTTAGTATTTGCTCTTGTTCTTATTGCATTAACACAAATGGTATCAGTAGGCTCAATTGCAGCAGCAATCTTATATCCTGTTTTAACAATCTTTATTGGTCAAAACTATATCCATCCAGGAAATTACATAGTATCAAGCATTATTCTTGCTATTTTAGTTGTATTTAACCATAGAGAAAATGTAAAAAGAATATTAACTGGAACAGAAAATAAAATTAGTTTTAAAAATGCAAATTAATTATATTGAGGTTTTTTATGAAAAATATATGTATTATAGGAAGTGGTAGCTGGGGAGTAGCTCTTGCTATTCATTTAGCTAAAATGGGAAACAAAGTTAAAATCTGGTCTTTTCTAGAAGAAGAGTCTAGAATGATTAACGAAGAAAAAAGATGTAAATTTTTACCTGATGTGGTAATACCTGACGGAGTTTTGTGTACAACAGATATTAGAGAGGCAGTTACTGGAAGTGATATAATTTTACATGTAACTCCCTCTAAATTTACAAGAGAAACTATAAAAAAGTATAAAGAATATGTAGAAAATCAGCCAGTTATTATTTGCTCAAAAGGTTTTGAGTCATCTACACTATATACTTTAAGTGAAGTAGCTACGGAAGAAATGCCAAATGTAAAAATAGGAGTTTTAACAGGACCAAGCCATGCTGAAGAAGTATCAATAGGAATACCTACTGCAATTGTTATTGCATCTAAATACATAGATGTACAATATCAAGTTCAAGATATTTTTATGAATGAAACAATGAGAGTTTATACAACTTCTGATGTAAAAGGAGCAGAACTTGGGGGAGCTCTTAAAAATATCATGGCATTTTGCGCAGGAATTGCTGCAGAACTAAAAATGGGAGACAATACTTTTGCAGCTTTAATTACAAGAGGACTTACGGAGATTTCAAGACTTGGTGTTGCTATGGGAGGAAATCACAATACTTTTTATGGACTATCTGGTTTAGGAGATTTAATTGTAACTTGCTTAAGTGAGCATAGCAGAAATAGAAAAGCTGGAAGATGTATAGGAAGAGGATTAACAATAGAAGAAACACAAAAAGAAGTTGGTATGACAATAGAAAGTATAGACAATATAGAAGTGGCATATAAGCTAGCTCAAAAATATAATATTGAAATGCCAATTGTAAATACGGTTTATGATGTATTATTTAATGGATTAAAACCAGATGAAGCGGTAAAAATGTTAATGACACGCGAAAAAAAGTGTGAGTAATATTACCATGGATATCTTTCATAAATATATCTAATAAGTGTATCTGCAATTTCATCTGTTACATTAATAAAAACATCTTTGTCTAAACTAACCCACATGTTAATTTTAAATTTATCATTATTTTCAATAAAAGTACCAATAATATCTACTATTTCAAGTGGATTTTGGTACTTTTTTTGCCATTCTAAAGCATTTGATTCATTTTCATTTTTCCCCAAAAAGCTACTTAAAAAGCGATTAATTTCATTTTCTTTATTACTATATAGTTTTACAATGTATTCCATAAATACCTCCATTATTTGCATCATTAATATTATTTTTCATTTGAAAATAAAAATACGAGAGAATAAAAGGTAATTTTTTTGGTAATAATATAATTGGAGGAATAAAATTTTATGAAAAAGTACATTATTACAATTATTATAATTGTTGGCGTTTTATTAGCAATATTTGGAAGTTATTATATATACAGCAATACTAGTTCAAAAAATAGCATTGAGAATTTAAAATCAAAAGTAGACGAAGAAATCACATATTTAAATACAAGTATCATTTCTATGATGAATAATTTAAACAACATTACTTATGCAAATTACAAAATAACAGAAGAAGAAGTATCGTCTGTAAATGAGGGCGAAAAAGATAGTTCGTCTAGCGACCAAGGAGGACAACAATCTAATGGTGGTTCAAAAGGAGAGACTTCTTCTAAAAGTGGTTCTGATACTATTACTAATATTAACATGAAATATAATAGTATACTGGTAAATGACAGCAAAAAGATTGATTGGGATAATATAAAAAAAGAAACTGAAAAAATGTACCATACATGGCCAACAGTTTTGATTGATTTAAATGCGTTAAATGTAAATAGAGATAATTTACTAAAGTATGCTACTACTTTGGATAATATCACAAAGGCAGTAGAAAAAGAAGATAAAAAGCAATCTTTACAAGGACTTGCTGATTTATATGGTTTAACGGCAGGATATGTAAAGGAGTATTCAAATGATAGTAAAAAAGTTAGTATTTTAGATACAAAGTCAAATATACTTTATGCTTATGTTTTAGCAGAAGACGAAAATTGGCAAGTTATGAGAACTAGCTTGCAAAAAGCACAATATAGCTATAATAATATTATGAATAGTAAATTGCAGAATAGTAATACTATAGCAAATATTAATCAAGCTTATGTTTTATTAAATGAAATAGAAAATAGTATTGATACAAAGGATAAAAATATATTTTATATTAATTATAAAAATTTGATGCAAGAACTTGAAATATTAGAGGCATAGATTTGACTTTATATCAAAATTATAGTAAAATAATAAAGGAGTAAATTGAATAGTCGCGCATAGCAATATCGAAAGGTAGCGTGCGAGGAAAGTCCGGGCTCCATAGAGCGATGGTGCTGGATAACATCCAGTAAAGGAAACTTTAAGGAAAGTGCAACAGAAAATAACCGCCTAATATTTTAGGTAAGGGTGAAAAGGTAAGGTAAGAGCTTACCGCTAGTATGGTGACATACTAGGTCAATGCAAACCCCACCAGGAGCAACACCGAGAAAAGAGGGTTAGAAAGGCTGCTCGCCCACTTCTTAATTTGGTGGCATGAGATATATAGTAATATATATACTAGATAAATGACTATTCTTGACAGAACCCGGCTTATAGATTTACTTTATTTAATATACAAAAACAGATAGGAAAACCTATCTGTTTTTATATATGTTTAGCATATCTTGGGGAAGCGGAGAAGTATATGTAACCTCTTTTTTTGTAATTGGGTGAATAAAAGAGATTTTGTGAGCATGCAAAGCTTGTCTATTAATAAGTGTAGAGGAACTTCCATATAAAGTATCGCCTAAAATTTCGTGACCTATATACTGCATATGTACTCTTATTTGGTGAGTTCTACCAGTTTCTAATGTGCAACTTACAACAGAATATTTTTTATTATCAATAGTTATTTCTTTTAGAACTTTATAATGTGTAATAGATTTACTACCATCTGGGCTAACACATCTTTCAATAATACTAGGTTCTTTTCTTGCAATAGGAAAGTTTATTGTTCCTATTTTTTCTTCAAAAACACCTTTACAAACTGCTATATATTCTTTTCTAAAAATGCCTTGTTTCATTTGTTTTACTAAACATTCTTGTATGTATTCATTTTTTGCAAAAATAACAATTCCAGAAGTGTTTTTATCTAAACGATTAACTGGTCGTATTTTTTTATTTATGTTATTTTTATCAAAATAGTATTTTACTCCACTTGAAAGATTATCTTCATAATGGTCCATTGAAGGATGAACAGGCATTCCATAAGGCTTGTCTATTATTAAATATGATTCATCTTCATATAAAATATCTAAGTCCATTTTTGTAGCTGGAATATTTGAATTATCTTCACAAAAATCAATGGTTACTTCTATTTTATCATTACATTTTACTAAACTATTTATTGAAGATGGGGTAGAGTTAACTAAAATCTTGTTTTCTTTTTTTAATTTTAAAAGTAGTCTATCAGAAATTTCAAATTTTGTTTTTAATAGTTCTTTTAAGTTTGTAAAATTATCATCAGACTTAACAATATAGATTAATTGCATATATGTTTATTCCTTTACTTAATTTGTTTAAAGTGTATTATACAATATAATTTGCAAAAAATCTATTTAATTTTTCACATTTATTTAGTTAGAATAATATGATAGTGTGAGGTGATTGAGATGGCCTTTTCAGATAGGGAGTTGTTAGCAAGAATAGTACAATGCGAAGCAGGAGGAGAACGGAGACAATCGGAATGAAAGCAGTTGCAAGTGTTGTAATGAATAGAGTTAATACATCAGAGGGTGAGTATGCAAGAATATCGCAAGGTGGAAACATACGCAATATTATTTTTCAGACAGGGCAATTTGATTGTACAAGAGAAACTATACGAAATAGCTATAATGCTCAAAACATATATAACATGAACCCTACAAATGTTCATTATGAAATAGCAGATTGGGCCTTGGCAGGAAATAGACTAAATGAAATAGGGGACTGTTTATGGTTTTTAAACCCATATATGCCTACTTGTGTAGATACTTTTCCATATAACGGTTCAGGGACATTTCACACACGACTAGGAAAGCATTGCTTTTATAGACCAACATCAACATACAAAAATACTTAAAATGAGGAGGAAAATATGGAAGAAAACAGAGAAGTATCAGAAACAAATGAAAGACAGTCAAGACAAAATCATGTTGTTACAAACCCTAATTCACCAGAGATATTAACAAATAATATTTATACACCTGCATTTTTAAGACAGCAAATAGGAAAATTAGTAAGAGTGGAGTTTTTAATAGGAACAAATAATTTGGTCGATAGAGTAGGAATATTAGAAGATGTAGGAGCAAGCTATATTTTACTTAGAAATTTAGAAAGCAATGTAACAGTATATGCAGATATATATTCTATTAAATTTGTAACTATTTCAAATAACCCTTTTCCACAAGCAAGTATGAATAATAATTATTACAATCAATATTTTAATCCAGTAAATTCAAATTACTAAAATATGTATAAAATCAGAAAAACATCTTGTACTTTTCTAAAAATACTTATATAATATTAATGTTATTTTAAGTATTTACGATTAGGAGGTATAAGATGTCTTTTATTGACGAGATTAAAAGTAGAGCAAAAAGAAATTTAAAAACTATTATTCTAACAGAAAGTGAAGATGTAAGAGTTTTACAAGCTGCATCTAAAGTTACAGAGGAGGGATTTGCAAAAATAATTTTAATTGGGAACGAAGATGAAGCAAAAGCACTTGCAAATAAAAACGGTATTGATATTAATGGAATTAAAATTATTGATCCTGTAAAATCAGAAAAATATGAAGAATATGTAAATTATTTTTATGAATTAAGAAAAGCAAAAGGAATTACAATAGAGCAGGCAAGGGAAACTTTAAAGGATAATATGTATTTTGGAACAATGATGGTAAAAAGTGGAGATGCAGATGGGTTAGTATCAGGTGCTTGTCATTCAACAGCAAACACTTTAAGACCAGCTTTACAAATATTAAAAACAGCTCCTGGAACAAAATTGGTATCAGCATTTTTTCTAATGTCAGTACCAAATTGTGAATATGGAGAAAATGGAATTTTTGTATTTGGAGATTGTGGTTTAGTAGAAAACCCAACAGCTGATGAATTATCAGAAATTGCAATTTCTTCAAGTAAAAGTTTTAAGTCATTAACTGGAAAAGAATCAAAAGTAGCAATGCTTTCATATTCAACACATGGAAGTGCATATTCAGAATTAACAGAAAAAGTAGTAGAGGCAACAAAGTTATTAAAAGAAAAAATGCCTGATTTAATTTGTGATGGAGAATTACAGTTAGATGCTGCAATTATTCCAGAAATTGCAAAATCAAAGGCGCCAAATGGAACTGTAAATGGACAAGCAAATACATTGATATTCCCTGACTTAAATGCAGGAAATATTGGATATAAACTTGTACAAAGGTTAGCAAAAGCAGAGGCTTATGGTCCTTTATGTCAAGGCATTAGTAGACCTGTAAATGACTTATCAAGAGGTTGTAGTGCAGAGGACATTATAGGAGTAGTAGCAATAACAGCAGTTCAAGCAAGTGAAGTATAATAATATTTTATATAAATAAATTTAGGAGGTTTTTTAAATGAAAATTTTAGTAGTAAATTGTGGAAGTTCATCATTAAAATATCAATTAATTGATATGGAAACAGAAGAGGTTATGGCAAAAGGATATCTAGAAAGAATAGGCTTAGATGGTTCTTTTCTAACACACACAGTAAATGGAGAAAAACATAGAATTGAAAAAAATGTATCTAACCATGAAGAGGGTATGGAATTAGTTGTTGAACAATTATTACATAGTGATTATGGTGTTATTAAAGATTTAAATGAAATAGATGCAATAGGACATAGAATTGTGCATGGAGGAGAAAGATTTACTAAATCAATGCTTGTAACAGATGAGGTAATAGACGGAATAAAAGATGCAATTCAATTTGCTCCTCTTCATAATCCAGCACATTTACAAGGAATTTATGCATGTCAAAGTAAATTCCCTTCAAAACCAAATGTAGTTGTATTTGATACTGCTTTTCATCAAACTTTGCCACAAAAGGCATATATGTATGCAATTCCTTATGAATATTATGATAAATACAAAATTCGTAAATATGGAGCACATGGTACATCACATAGGTTTGTTTCAAAAAGAGTATCTGAAGTAATGAATAAACCTATAGAAGATTTGAAGATTATTGTTTGCCATTTAGGACAAGGCGCAAGTTTATGTGCAGTTGATGGCGGAAAATCAGTTGAAACAACAATGGGCTTGACTCCTCTTGCTGGTATTCCTATGGGAACAAGGTCAGGTGATTTAGATCCCTCTATTGTAACTTTCTTAATGAAAGCTGAAAATTTATCTCCTGATGAAATGAGCAATATATTAAATAAAAAATCTGGTAAGTTAGGTTTATCTGGAGTAAGCAGTGACGATAGAGATATTGAAAGTGCTGCAAAAGAAGGAAATGAAAGAGCAAAACTTGCAATGGATAATTTTACATATCAAGTTGCAGGATATATTGGTAAACTTGCTGTTCAAATGAAAGGCGTAGATGCTATTGCTTTTGCAGGTGGAGTTGGAGAAAATGGAATAGATGCTAGAAAAGATATCTGTAGCTATTTAGGACTATTAGGTGTAAAACTTGATGAAGAAAAAAATAACAGTAAAGGAAAAGAAGTAGAAATATCAACTGCTGATTCAAAAGTAAAAGTTTTTGTTATTCCTACTAACGAAGAGCTAATGATTGCAAGGGATACACAAGAAATCGTATCAAAATAAGGAGAAAAATAATACTAGTAACTAGGTAGAATTGAATGAAAAGTTAAATCTTACTAATATTATCTAGAATAAAAGGCGGTGGAAACAATATGAATAAAAAAATGTTAATTGGAGTAATTATCGCAGTTTTTGTTGTTGCATTTGCTGTTGGTTTAGTATCTTGGTTAAATAAAACTTATAATAGTCCAGAAGAAGTTTTAAGAAAATATATGTCGTACATAAATGAGCAAAAATATGAAGAAATGTATGACTTACTTTCTGATAATACAAAGCAAAATGTTGATAAAGATACATTTTTAGCAAGAAATAAAAATATTTATGAGGGCATTGAAGTTAAAAATTTAACTATATCAACAGTAAGTCCAAATAAAGATGATAAAAATATTATAGATTATCAAACTCAAATGGATACAATCGCTGGTAAAATAACATTTTTTAATTCTGTTAGTTTTCAAAAGCAAGAAGATAAAAAATATTATATTAACTGGAATTCTTCTCTCATATTACCAGATTTAGGTGATGAAGACAAAGTTAGAGTAACTACAGAGCAGGGAACAAGAGGAAGCATTTTAGATAGAAATGATGTTGCACTTGCAAAACAAGGAACAATAAAACAAGTGGGATTTGTTCCTGGAAAGATAGAAAATAGGGAAGATGCAATATCAAAAGTAACAACTTTATTAGGTGTTTCAAAAGAATTTATAGAAGAACAACTTTCAGCATCATATGTTAAAGACGATACATTTGTACCAATTAAAACATTGTCAAATAGTGACGAGGAAAAAATAGAAGACGAGCTTTTACAAATAAAAGGCATTATGATATCTGACAAAAAGGCAAGAGTTTATCCTTATGCAGAAGTCACATCACATTTACTTGGATATGTAAGAGGAATTTCAAAAGAAGAATTAGAAGAAAACAAGGATAAAGGTTATACTTCTAGTAGTATTATTGGTAAGTCAGGAATAGAAAAAATATTTGAAGACCAATTAAAAGGGATAAACGGTGCTGAAATCTACATTACTGATAAAAACGGAAACAAAAAGAAAACTATTGCACAAAAAGAAAAACAAGTTGGAAAGAATGTAAAACTTACAATAGATATTAAGTTGCAAGAAAAAATATATAAAGAATTAGATGGAGATAATGGCTTATCTGTTGCAATTAATCCTAAAACAGGTGAGGTTTTAGCAATGGTAAGTACACCTACATTTGATTCAAACGATTACATAATTGGCTACACAAACGAAGAATGGGATAAAATTAGTAATGATAAAAATAATCCTATGCTTTGTAGATATCAAAGCACATGGGTTCCGGGTTCATCATTTAAGCCAATTATAGGGGCTATTGGTTTAACTACGGGTAAAACATCAGCAGACGAAGATTTTGGAAAGAGCGGGTTAAGCTGGCAAAATAGTGAGTCTTGGGGTTCGTACAAAGTAACTACATTAACACAATATAGTGGAAAAGCTAACTTAAAAAATGCACTTATTAATTCTGACAATATTTATTTTGCAAAGACTGCATTAAAAATAGGGGACAAAACTTTATCTGATTCATTATTGAAGATTGGATTTGATACAGAATTGCCATATGTGCAAAGTATGACAAAATCAAGTTTTGCAGATAATAACGAATTTTCTTCTGAAATACAATTAGCTGATACGGGTTATGGACAGGGAAAGGTTTTGGTAAATCCTTTGCATGTGGCTTCAATGTATTCTGCTTTTGTAAATGATGGTAATATGATAAAACCATACATAGAATATAAAGATAATGCAAAATCAGAATATTGGATAGAAAATGCCTTTTCAAGTGAGGCTGCAAAAACAATACAGGAAGATTTGGTGCAAGTAGTAGAAAATCCAAGTGGAACTGCTCATTCTGCAAAGATAAATGGAATGACTATTGCAGGAAAAACAGGTACAGCAGAAATAAAAGCCTCTCAAACTGATGAAAATGGAACAGAAATAGGCTGGTTTAATGCTTTTAGGGTAACAGATGATCCGAATGAACAGTTGTTAATAATAAATATGATTGAAGATGTAAAAGATAGAGGGGGAAGTCATTATTTACTTCCAAAAGTAAGAAATATGTTTAAATAATAAAAAAAGGTGGATACAAAAGTCCACCTTCTTTTTTTGAAAGTAATATGACTAAATTTACATAATTTCATATTATATATAGAATAGATTATGCGAAAGAAGGTGAAGATTTGAAACTAAAAGATAAAAAGGTAGGCTTTGTGCTAACAGGGTCTTTTTGCACTTTTAAAAATACTATTATTCAAATGGAAAATATCGTAAAAGAGGGGGCAGAGGTTATACCAATTATGTCTTATAACGCACATAATTTAGATAGCAAATTTGGTAAAGCTTCTGATTTTATAAAACAAATTGAGGATATCACAAATAATAAGATTATTCATACAATACAAGATGCAGAGCCGATTGGACCAAAACATATGACTGATATTATGATAGTAGCTCCTGCATCTGGAAATACAATGGCGAAAATTGCACATGGTATTACTGATACGCCAGCTGTGATGGCAGTAAAGTCACATTTGCGTAATCGGAAACAATGTTGTATTAGCTGTTTCAACTAATGATGGACTTTCGGGTTCAGCAGAAAACATAGGTAAATTATTAAATAGAAAACATTTTTTCTTTGTGCCATATAGACAAGATAATCCTATTACTAAACCACGCTCACTAGTCTTTGATCCAAAATATATTGTTTCTACATTGGAGCAAGCATTAGATAATGAACAGATTCAACCAATTTTATTATGAATATAAGAAAAGTGGCTTCGCCACATGTGCAATAAAAAAGAAGGCCTTTAGCCTTCTTTTAAAGATTAGAAAGTGGGTTTGATTCTACTGCATTTCTTACTTGTTCATTATTTACATGTGTATATATTTCAGTTGTTGAAATACTTTCATGTCCTAAAAGCTCTTGCAAAGCTCTTATATCTACATTTCCATATTGGTACATTAATGTCGCTGCAGTATGTCTTAATTTATGTGTAGAATATTTAGAAGTATCAAGACCTGCCTTTTGAAGTTCTTTTTCTACAATATATTGAACTGTTCTATTACTGATTCTTTCTCGCCTTTTACTTAAAAATAATGCCTCTTGTGATTTTTTGCTATCGTCTTTAACACCTTCTTTTGGTCTAACTTTCAAGTAATCTTCTAGTGCATGAATACAAGCTTTGTTTAGATAAATGGTGCGCTCTTTATTGCCTTTACCAATTACAGTTAGCCTATATTCATTAAAATCAATATCTTTTATATTCATTCCTACAAGTTCAGATAAACGCAAGCCACAATTTAAAAACATTGTAATAATAGCATAATCGCGTTCTTTGTTTTCATCATTTTCATCCATTGTAACATTTAATAATTTCTTGCTGTCTTCTAATGAAAGATACTTAGGTATACGCTTTTCTTTTTTAGGTGTTTCTATATTTTGAGCAGGATTTATCTCAATTAGTTTTACTTTTTGTGATAGATAAGCAAAAAATATGCGTACAGTGGAGATTTTTCTAGCACGAGTAGCAGACTTACAATTTTTATTTAGAGCAAGATAAGATAGGAAAGAAAGAATATCTTCTGGTGTTATTTTTTTTAGCATATCTAGGCTAAAATCTTTTATATCTATATTTTGCAAATCTGTTTCTTTTGTCATATTAAAATGCATTTTCATATATTTAAGAAACATATTTAAATCGTAGTTATACTCTTTAACAGAATTTTGTGACTTATTTAAAATAGTCATAGAATAATCTAAAAATGAATTTAAGTATTCTGGATTTTGTTCTACATTAATCATGTATTTTCACTCCTTATATTGTAATTATATAATAAGTATTTTAAAAGTCAAGAATTTATATAGTAATTGACAGCATAAATAAAGTGTTAGGCTTTAATTTAGCGGAATTTTTGATGTTTTGGTTTATTGACATAATATTAAAAAAATAATATAATGAATATCATAAAAAACCACTACAAAAGTTAAAGTTGTAGGAATACGCATAGAAAAAATATAATGATTTGAAATAAATATAAATGACAATAGGAGATAAAAATTATGGAAGAATTAAATAAGTTGTTAAAAGGTCTAGGATATACAGAATATGATATTAATGAAATAATAAATACATATTCTGTATCAAATATGAAAAAAGAAACTTTAATGAAGAATGTTAAAAGAAATTATGCATTTTTAATAGAATTAGGCTATAGTCAAGAAGAAGTAATAAAGATTACAAAGAATTGTCCCGCAATATTTCTATGTAGTATAGAAAATATAAGTCAAAAAATAGAAAACATAAAACAATTAGGTTATAGTCAGGAAGAAGTAATAAAGATTACAAAAGCCCTTCCTGCAATATTTAATTTAAGTATAGAAAACATGAAACAAAAGATAAAAGACATAAAACAGTTAGGCTATAGTGAAGAAGAAGTAATAAAGATGACAAAGGCCCTTCCTGCAATATTTAGTTTAAGTATAGAAAATATGAAACAAAAAATAGAAGACATGAAACAGTTAGGCTATAGTCAAGAAGAATTAATAAAGATAACAAAGAACCATCCTGCAATATTTAGTTATAATATAGAAAATATGAAACAAAAAATAGAAGACATAAAACAATTAGGTTACAGTCAAGAAGAAGTAATAAGGATGACAAAGGCTCTTCCTACAATATTTGGTTTAAGTATAGAAAATCTAAAACAAAAAATAGAATTTTATGATTATATTGGTTTACATTCATTAGCAATAATGTCTCCTTCATACTTGATGCAAAGTACAGCATTAAGTTATGCAAGGTATATGTTTTTAAAGGAAAAAGGAATAAGAATAGATGAAACTAATTATAATAAGTTATTTTATAACCAAAAATTGTTTCAAAATCAATATGGAATAACAAAAGAAGAATTACTAGCAAAATATGATTTTAAAAAATATTTAGAAGAAAAAAATACGCTAGGGTTAGTAACAGAAGCACAAGAAACTATTGAAGAAAATATAAGTTATATAGATGATACCGAGCAAGTAATGACAAAACAAGAAAGTGCGATTGAAAAACAAGAAAATAGTCAAGAAAAAGAGTGATAAAATTATGGGAAATATTAATGAATATGCAATAGCATATGCTGAAATATTGGAAATATTAAAATACATTCCAAAATCTGATTATGATAAAATACCAAAAGAAAAATTGAATCTTTTTGATATAAAAAAAGATAAAAAATATAAATTTAAGTATAATCCAAACAAAACATTAGAAGAAAATAATGTTTCTAAAAGGGCAAAAGCAATAATTATTATATTATTCAGAGATTATTGGTCTAATGATACTCAAAGGAAAAAGATAATTGCAAAACAAAATAATGATAGAAAGATAATTGAATTAGAAAAAATAGAAAATTATAATTATGAAGATATATTTAAGAAAAGCAGCATTAATAAAAATGTGGAGGTAAATATGGAAGAAATATTAAAAAGCTTGGAAATAAGCGAAAAAACAATTAGTCAAATGATAGAAAGATGCCCAAATATAAAAGAACTAAGTAAAAGAGAAATATTAGAAAAAATAGAGATTTTAAAAGAAATAAATTGTAATAATATACAGATAAGAAATATAGTAAGTAGCAATCCTATGTATCTAGATAGAAGTAATACAGATGTAAAAAAATTAATAGAAAAAATGAACGAACTAGGTTTTTCTACATTAAATATTTTATTTGACGGAAATCCATATATATTAAACTTAGATGCATTTGAAATAGAAAACTATATTAAAGAAAGACAAAAAAATGGAGAATTATTAGAAGATATAGTAGATGATATGGAATCTAATTTATATATCTTTCAAGAAATATAGGGAGTACACATATTGGTTAATATGTGCGTTAAATTGAAAAGGGAATTAAATTAGAAGCTGAAGAAAAATCCATAGAATAGAACTATTTTTAAAAAAACATATAGTTTGTTGCCTAAAAAATATAATATAAGGTCGACAAAATATTTTCTATTATATAATACTTATAGTCTTAATATATACTAAAGGTCAATAGAAAGTGATTATATAATATAAATTAAAATGAAATAACTAAAAGTAAAAGGATGTATGTTAATATGTTAAAAGAAAAATATGAAAAAACAAAGGGGTGTAATATGAAAAAAATATTATTCTTTTTTAGTGGAATTTATAATGGTGGAACCGAAATAGAAGTATATAATTTATTATCAAGATTAAATAAAGAAAAATATGACTTATATTTTAGTTATAGCGATATAAAAAATAGTGATGAAATAATGGTAAATAGAATAAAACAATATGCAAAATTTATAGACATAAATTTTCAATTCCATGTTAACACAATAATTTATTGTACAGAAGCATTAGATGAAATTTCAATTATAGAGAATAATATTAAGTATGAAAAATCATATTATTGGTTTCATTATTTTTGGGAAGATCAAGAAGAATTTTTACAAAAAGTTATAAATGAAAATAAAGTAGACAAAGTTATAGCTGTAAGTGAGACATCGAAAAATAAATTAATTAAATTTGATTGTTTAAAAGGAAAAGAGCAAAAAGTTAGTGTAATATATAATGTATTAGATGTAGAAAAAATTAAAAGGATATCAAATGAAGAAATTGATATTCCATTATCTAATGGTCTTAATCTTGTAACTGTAGCTAGAATAGCACCAATTAAAAGGTTTGATAGAATTGATAAAATAGCTACAGAATTAGAGAAACAAAATATTAATTACAAATGGATGATAGTCGGAAAAGTAAATGAAAATGAATATTCAGAATATGCAAAAGAAATAAAAAACAAATTAGTACAACATAGTAATATTATATTTGTTGGAGAACAAATAAATCCATTTAAATATATGAAGAAGTCGGATTACTCTATGGTGCTCAGTGATGCAGAGACATGCAGTTTAGTTATTACTGAATCAAAAATAGTTGGAACACCATGTGTAGTTACAGATTTTGATGCTGCATTTGAGCAAATAGAGGATGGAAAAAATGGAATTATTTTAAGAAGAAATAATGAAGATTATGAGCAATTAGTAAAAAATATGGTAATGAAAAAAGAAATATTACACGAAAATTTAAAAACATTCAATTATGATTTAGAAAATATAATGAATAAATGGGATAGTATATTGTAATTAACAAAAATATAAGACAATCTGTAGTTATTAAAAAATGTTACTATAGAAATTTTTATACGTCAATTAACAAAGTAAATGCAATTATGAAAAAGTAACTGCAAATATAAGAGAAAATGCAATTTTAAGCCGAAAT
>CANQCV010000017.1 GCA_947591045.1 uncultured Clostridia bacterium | reverse complement strand
ATTTCGGCTTAAAATTGCATTTTCTCTTATATTTGCAGTTACTTTTTCATAATTGCATTTACTTTGTTAATTGACGTTTGTAATATAATTGTAATATTTACTTTAAATAAAGTCTAGTGCGAAAGCTATATGATATTTTTTCTAAAATATATTTTTTATGCTCAATGATGTTTTATCTTGAATATGCTCTAATATCGAGATACATTTTTCTATTTCTGGAACTGCATCTTGATAAAGTTTCACTTTTGTTTCTCCAGTTAGTAAAAAAAGCTGTGTTTCTATTTTTTCCAATTCTGTATGCTCTATATAATACGCCAAATTCTTTTGCATATTATCCCATTTTTCTCTTACTTCACTTGTTTTATTCTCTATTTCTTCTTCGTTCTTTTCTTCTTTCATAAGCTCTACTTTCAATTTATCTAAATTATCTTCTATTTGACTTATACATTGTTTTGTATATTTTTGTGTTACAGCATTTCCAAAAATAACAAGAATAATAACAATTAAGCATATTATTAATTCTTTTTTCATTTTATTATTCTCCTTTTTTCTGGCAAAAAATTTGTCCTTTTCCATCTACTGTAACAATTAATGCCTCTTCTGGTTTAAAGCCAAATTTTGCCACTTGTTTATTTAACCATTCTGTACTTTTTTGAAGTAATTTTAGATTTTCGTACATAATTTTTCCATCAACTACTAAATCGTATGGTATGCCCTCATATTCTGGCTTTATATTAAAATCTTCTGGTATAGCGTTTCTTTTATTTGGTTTTTGTATTACCGTTACTTGCCCACTTGTTTCTAAAATAGCATACTCTACATCTCCAATATTAACAATATTATTTCCCCTTAATCTTTCTTGTAGTTCATTTATAGTAAATCTCTCTTTTTTTAACATTTGTTCATCAATCTTTCCTCTATATATTAATATAGATGGTTTTCCACATAAAATTTGTCTTGCTTTAATACTCTTTATATTTATGACAGAAATAATTAAATGCATAACTAATAAGCCCAAAATTGGAATAATTCCATTTGTAATAGGAACTCCCGGGTCTGTCATTGGAATAGATGCTAAATCTGCTATCATAATTGATATTGCAAGCTCAAAAGGTTGCAGTTGCCCTATTTCTCTTTTTCCCATTAATCTCATAACAACTAATACAATTATGTATAATATAATTGCTCTTATAAATGTAATAACCATTTTTTTCTCCTATTTTTTATTTTTATTTTTGTCAAAAAAAAATTTATTATTCATTTATTTTAAATATTAATAAATTTGAATAATAAAAAAATTTTCGTGAATAATATTATTAGTTTCGAAAATTATTTTGATAATTTTTGATTTTTTAAACCATATTCTTTCATTTAAGGAGGTTTCTATTTATGGAGAATGGTCAAACAAATAGTCAAGCAAGAGGAAATACTACTTCTACTGTATGGCAAATTATCGGTAGACTTGTAACAGCTGCAGTTGTTCTTGCTATTACTGCATTTTTTACACCTGGATTTCAAATTAATAATATATGGTCTTTAGCCGCAGCTGCTATAGTGCTTACAGTTATAGATTATCTTATCACAAAATTCACTGGTTTACATGCAAGTAGTTTTGGCAAAGGATTTGTAGGTTTTGTTCTTTCTGCCATAGTATTATATGTAACACAATACTTTGTTGCCGGATACACTGTATCTTGGATGGCTGCAATTATTGGTGCTATCGTTTATGGAGTCGTAGATTATTTCTTGCCTGGTGAACAACAATAGCTTTACGCAATAAAAATACCCCGCTTAGCCGGGGTATTTTTATTTATTTAGATTCAGTCGTATTATATCCTGTTAAATTAGGTCTTACTACATCTTGTTCTGTAAGTTGATCTATTTTCCAATCTTTTAATTCTGTTACACTACTATATCCTTTTCCATCTTTTAAGCTCGCTGTTTTTAATAATAAACCGCTCTCTTTGCTATACCAACAAATCTGTCCTAACCAATTTACTTTATAGCACTCCTCTCCATCTATTTTGTCTGTAGTTATAACATACAAGAAATCTAATTTTCTTGTAACTTCATTGTTGCATGGTATATTTCCTAATGGCTTTGAATTAAATAATGATGCTGATTCGCTATCTTTGCTTACTGTTGCCGTTAAATTTTTAGGGTTTAAGAATATTATTTCATTTGTACTTGTATCACTCCATATAATATTTGCACCGTCATCTGAATTGCCTTTTACTATCATTGCCTTGCCATCTTTATAATAATACTGTATACTACTTTTTTCTTCTTCATTATTAGATGTGTAATATTCAGATGTATAAGAATAGTTAGTAGAATTTTGTAAAACTTTAATTTTTTCCAACAATTTATTTATAATTGTATGGTTTCTATAAAATTGAACTATAAAGCCTACTAATACAATTATAATTAAAACTAATATTAATTTTAAAATAGGATGTCTTTTTTTCTCTTCTTTTACTTGTTCAAATTTTGGCTCTGGCTCTTTTTTTACTTGCTCTTTTATTTCTTCTTTTGACTCTAAAGGTACTTCTTTTTCTACCTCTTTTTTAACTATTTTTTCTTCTTCTTTTTTTGAAGTATCTGCTGCTTTGCTAGTAGATGCTACCTTACTTGGTGCCTTTTTTACTGTACCAGATGTTGTTTTTTTCTTTGTAGCTGTCGACTTAGTGGTAGTAGTCTTTTTTTGAGTTGTTGTTTTTTTACCGGTTTGTGATGTTTTTGTAGCTGTTTTTTTAGTTGCTCCTGTAGATTTGCTTTTTGTAGCAGATTTTTTTTCTCCACTTTTTTTATTTTTTAGTTCTGTATCGTTATTTTCTTCCATTTTATCCTCCTTTTTTCTTCTGTGCCTTGTCTAGTTTTATCTTATTTTGAATTATACTATAACTATTTTTTTTTTGCAATGCTTTTTATTCATTTCATACATAATTTTTCTTTTTTCGGAAATAATACAAATAAATTTAAAAAGGAATTTTTGTTAAATTATGAAAATAAAAGAAATTTTGAAAAATATATTTTTAGGTAACCCTGATAACAACTATGATTTTTATTTGACAGACGAAAGCAATATTACAAGCAAAAATGAATCTAATACTTCATCAGTAGGTGATGTTAAAAATATTTTTCCTAGTATTGATGTAAATTTAGAATATGTAAAAGTAAAATACAACAGTATGATTAGTAGCGATATTATTATTCGCGAATTTAATTTAATTGCTAGAAATCGCCAATATAAATCATTTTTGTTATTTATTGATGGAATGGTTGATACAGATTTAATAAATAATTATGTACTAAAGCCATTAATGATGAGAAATTACGCTAATTCATATGATTCTGATCCTACTCGTATTGTTTCAGAGGCAGTTACAAATAATATTACAGTCAGAAAAGTTAAAAAATTTGATATTGTAGAATATATTTCTAACTGTTTGCTTCCTCAAAATAGCATTAAAAAGCAAACAGAATTTAGTGATATTTTCTCTGGAGTAAATTCTGGTAACTGTGCTTTATTTATTGATACTTTAAATATAGCCTTTGATATTGATGTAAAAGGCTTTAAACAGCGTAGTATTGAAACTGCAAATAACGAAGTCGTTATTCGTGGACCACAAGAAGCATTTGTAGAAAATATAAGGACTAACACATCTTTAGTAAGAAGAATTGTAAATAGTGAAAATTTAGTAATTGAAAATATTGCTGTTGGAAAAATTAGCAAAACAAATTGTGCTATTTGTTATCTTGCTAATATTGCAAATAATGATTTAGTAGCAGAAGTAAAATACCGTATAAATAATTTAGGGATAGACTCTCTTCTTTCTTCTCGGACAATTAGAGCAACTAATTGAAGAAACAAATAGATATAGCATACCTCAAATTATTTCTACCGAAAGACCTGATAAAGTAACAAAATATTTATTTGAAGGTAGAGTTGCAGTTTTGGTAAATGGTAACCCATATTCATTAGTAATGCCCGCTACTTTAATTGATTTTATATCATCTCCAGAAGATACAAACCTAAAATTTCAGTTTGCAAATTTTTTAAAGTTTTTGCGTTTACTTGCCATGCTTATAACTCTACTTCTTCCTGCGATATATATTGCAATGACAAACTTTCACCAAGAATTAATACCAACTCAACTACTATTTTCTATTTTAGCATCAAGAGAAAATGTCCCTTTCCCAATTATTTTTGAATTGTTGGTTATGGAAATATCTTTTGAATTAATTAGAGAGGCTGGACTTCGTGTACCATCTCCACTTGGCTCTACTATTGGTATTGTTGGTGCTTTGGTTTTAGGTCAAGCTGCTGTAAGTGCAGGTATTGTTAGTCCTATTTTAATCATTATCGTTGCAATTACTGGTATTGCATCTTTTGCTATCCCAGACTTTTCATTTGGTTTTCATATAAGGCTGATGAGATTTGTATTTTTACTATTATCATATATTTCTGGCTTTTTGGGTATTGGAATTGGTCTTTTTGTATATATGGCAATTTTATGTAATCTAAAATCATTTGGAGTACCATATTTATCACCATTTGCTCCTAAAACAGAATCTGAAGGACACGGATATTTTATCTCCCCTATATGGAAACGCGAAAGGCGTCCTGACTTTTTAAATACTAAAAAAGAAGATGCTCAAAAACATATTAGTATGCAGTGGAAATATAGAAAGGAGTAAAGTGATGACACAAACAACAAAAATTGGTAATTTAGAAGGAATCTTTTTAGTTGCTACTGTTATGATGAACCATATTATTTTAAATTTTCCTAAAACTTTATTAAATACAACTGGTTCTGGTAGTATTTTAAATGTAATTTTTATTACATTAGTTGCTTTTGGACTTGCATACCTAATTTATCGTTTATTTAAAAACTTCCCTAATCAAGATATTTTAGATACTTCTGAGTTTTTAGGAGGAAAAATATTAAAATATATAATTGGTATTTTATTTATAGTGTATTTTTTATTTTTTGCAAGTATTTTTCTTCGTAGTTTTTGTGAAAGTTTAAAAATTATTTTCTTTCCAAGAACTCCTGTTGTTGTATTAATAGTCCTATTTATCGTTGGAATGATTATGACTAATAAACTTGGTATGCATTCTATTATTAGAGCTAATTTAATGTTTATGCCCCTTATTTTATTAAGCATCATAGTTATCTTTTTTGCAAACATGGACAGATTTATGCCACAAAGAATATTCCCTATTATAGGCAATGGTGTGTATTCTACATTTTTTAGTGGTATTAGCAACCTATTTGCTTTTAGTGGTATTACACTTTTATATTTTATACCACCACAATTAAAAGATACATTAGCTTTCAAAAGAATTGCACTTTCATCTGTTTTATTATCTGGAATATGGCTTTTGTTTAGTGTTGCAACTTTACAATTTATATTTCCCTCTCTTCTTACAACAGATGAAATATTACCTTTATATTTAGCATCACGATTTATCGAATTTGGTAGATTTTTTCAGCGTTTAGATGCTGTTTTTGTATTTATTTGGATAATTTCAATGACTTCTTATTTAAGTATTTTGCTATCTTTTGCTATTAATACTTTTAAGAAAATGTCTACAGCTAAATATCCATATATATTGGTATATGCAGGTGCAATTATAATTTTTTTAGTTAGCTTAATTCCTCAAAATTACTCGCAAGTTCGTTTTTTGGAAACTACAATTTATAAATACTTCGTATTTTTTGCAAGTTTTATTTTAAGTCCAATAATTTTGATTTTAGCTAATTTAAAATATAAACGATTACACAAGCAAGATACAAATCAATAAAAGGAGGTGTACTTTAATTTTGAATAAATACATTAAATATATAATTTTGTTTGCTTTTATCTTGGCTGTTGCTATTCCGTTTGCACGGTTCGTATAGTGTACAAAGTATTGATGATTTAGCATATATAGTTGCCTTTGGACTAGATAAAGGTGATAAAAGCGAATTAAAGGTTACATTTGAATTTACAAGGCCAAACACAAGTGGCGAAACTCCTGCAGAAGAGGCGTCTCCTACAATTATTAATTCAGTAGAGGCAAATTCCATAGATTCCGCTATTAATTTAATGAACACCTATGTTAGTAAAGAAATTAATTTTAGCCACTGTCAAGCTGTAGTTATTTCTGAAGCACTATCTGCAGAGGGCTTGTCTAAACATTTATATACAATGATGAATAAAGTACAGCTCCGTCCAGATGCGAACATTATAATCTCTAAATGTTTAGCAAAAGATTTTATACAAAATACACAGCCAAATTTAGAAAATTTGATAGCAAAATATTATGAAATTGTTCCAATTTCTAGTGAATATACTGGATACACGGCAAATACTACTATTGGTGATTTTTTTAATAGATTTGTGTGTACAACTTATGAGCCATGTGCTATACTTCGGTGCTATCAGCACTTCTACCGAGTCTGGTAGTAATAATTCTAATACTTCTTTTTCTTCTGAAGAAGAAAGTTCCTCTCAAGCAGGCTCTAGCTCTTTGGAAAACACTGGCGATTCTGAAATGTTGGGTATAGCAGTTTTTAAAGGAGATACTTTAGTAGGAGAACTAACTGCAAAAGAAACACTTTGTCATTTAATAATTATAAACGGCTATGAAAGTACAGTTTTAACTATACCTAACCTAGCAGACCAAAATACTTCTATTGATTTGTTTTTATACAACAAGTCTAACCCAAAAATAAAAGTTGATATTATAAACGGCAATCCTTTTATTGATATAAATGTTAAATTGGAGGCAAAAGTTTTGTCAGTTAATGAAAATGCTAATTATATCTCAGAAGAAGAATTATCTAATGTTGAACAATCTGCAAATCAATATATAGAAAAAATACTTTTAGATTATTTGTATAAAACAAGCACAGAATTCGGTTCAGATATTGACGGCTTTGGAAGATATGTCCTAAAACATTTCAAAACAATGCCAGATTATATGGACTATAACTGGCTAGATAATTATAAAAATTCATTTTTTAAAGTAACTGTGGATACTAATGTACAATCTGCATTTTTGTTAAGTGGAAAATAAACATCTCATAGAAAAGTAAAAATAACAGACGAAAAGATTTTAAATCTTTTCGTCTGTTATTTCTCTGTTTTCGTTTATTTCTTTTACTTTTTCAAAATCAACTTGCCTTAAAGTTTTATTTGCTCTTATTACTCTTACCCTTACTTTGTCTCCTACTTTATACATGGTTTTAGTTTGCTCTCCTAAAAGCGTCTTTTTTTCTTCGTCATAAATAAAATACTCGTTTCCTAAGTCTTCAAAACGAATTAGCCCCTCTACTGTATTTTCTAGTTCTACAAACATACCAAATGCAGTAATTCCAGACACAATTCCATCATATTCATTTCCGATTTTATCTTGCATGTACTCTGCCATTTTTATATCTACACTATCACGCTCTACTTTTTGTGCAATCTTTTCTCTATCAGAAGACTGTTTTGCATATTTTACAGCTTGAGCATTATATTTTTCTTTTTGCTCATCTGATAGATTATATCCGTTTTTAATATATTTTGAGATTATTCTATGAATGAATAAATCTGGATATCTTCTAATTGGTGAAGTAAAATGACAATAATACTTACTTGCGATACCAAAGTGCCCTAAATTTTCCGCTTCATACCTTGCTATTTTTAAAGTACGCAAAATCAAATTTGATATAACTCTTTCTTCGTCTGTTCCTTTTATTTTTTCTAGTACATCTTCAAATGCGGTAGAATGTACTCCCTCGTTTGTACATTTCACTCTATATCCAAAATTAAATAAAAACTTATTTAACTCTGAGACTTTTTCCAAGTCTGGTGTTTCATGTACCCTATAAATAAAAGGTGCTTCTAGCCAAAAGAACTTTTCTGCAACTGTTTCATTTGCTGTTAGCATAAATTGCTCTATAATTTCATTTGCAAAAGATAATTCATATTTTGTAATATCTATTGCATATCCATTTCCATCTAAAACAACTTTTGTCTCTGGTATATCTAAACTTAAACTTCCTGCTTTTTGTCTTTTTTCTTTTAAAATATGTGCTAATTCTTCCATTCGTTTAAAATGTTCTTTAAATGGTTCATATTGCCTTACAATTTCTTTTACTGTTCCAGCTTGTAATTCGTCTATATTTTTATCATAATTGTCTAATATTGTTTGAACCTTTTTGTAGCTCATTCTTTTGGTTACATTTATAACGCTTTTTCTTACATCTGACGATATTACTTTTCCCTCTCTATTTATTTCCATTAATACAGAAAGTGTAAGTCTATCTTCTCCTTCATTTAAGCTACATATACCATTTGATAATTCTACAGGTAGCATCGGTATAACTCTATCTAGCATATATACACTTGTCCCTCTTATAATTGCTTCTTTATCTAAAAAACTATCTTCTTTTACATAGTGGCTAACATCTGCAATATGAACTCCTAATAAAAATGTACCATTTTCTGTTTCTTCTACTTCTACTGCGTCATCTAAATCTTTTGCATCTTCTCCATCAATTGTAAAAATTTCTTTTCCACGCAAATCTAATCTATTTTGAATTTCTTTTTGGTCTATTTCTTGATTAATACTTTTTGCCTCATTTAAAACAGACTCTGGAAATTCATATGGAAGGTCATATTCACGCACAAGAGACATCATATCAACTCCTGCTAAATTTACACTTCCTAATACTTCTACTATTTTTCCTTCTGCCTTTCTTCCTTTTTCAGGCATTTTTGTAATTTGTACAACTACTTTTTGATTATTCTTTGCTTTTTGACAGTCTTTTTTGGAAATAAATATATCTGTTCCAATGAGTTTTTTGTCATCTGGAACAACAAAACCAAAATTCCTATTTTTTTGAAAAATTCCTACTAATGTATCGTTCTGTATTAAAACATCATCTTTTTGAAATTTTACTAAATTAATTTTTTCTTTTGGCTTGTCTTGTCCTCTATATTTCATTGCTTTTGAATAATATCTTTCTTTCATATTTCTCCTTTACTTTTATTAGTATAAACAAAAAATGAGACATATATTTAATAAAATAATATATGCCCCGCCTTATTTTATATTTTATTCTACATAACAAATAGAATAGAAAGTACTATTCCTAATATTACAAATAACGAACCAGATATAATAGTATACCTTTTTAGTCTTCCCTCTTTAGTTCTACCTTTATTTTGTTCGTAAAAATTATTTGTAGAAGATCCTACTATTGTTCCTGATGCACCATTTTCGTCTCTATTTTGAATAGTTGCTAAAATAATTACAGCTAAACAAACTATTGCATATATTACCAATAATATATTTCTTATAACTACTACCATGATAAAATCCCTCTTTCTTATGTCTTAATAACGCTATATATTGTATCACATGTTTTTATAAAATGCAAATATTTTGTATACTTTTTATTATTTTTCTTGTATAATAATTAAAAAAGAATTTTTAGAAGGTAAATATATGCAAAAAATAGTAGTTGATAAAAAATATGATGGTAAAAAATTAGATAAAATTTTGTTAGATACTTTTTCTGGTCTTACAATCGACACTTTTTATAAGACACTTAGAAAAAAAGATATTCGTATTAATGATGTTAAAGTAAATCAAAATGAGATAATTCATTTGGGTGATGAAATTAAAATTTTTGTTATAGACTCTATGTTATATAAAAAGTTTAGTCCTGAAATTGTATATGAAGATAACAACATTTTAGTGGTAAATAAACCAGCTGGAATTGAAGTTGTAGGAACAAACTCTTTGACTACTAACTTACAAGAATTTTACAAGTTAGACTTGCAGCCTTGTCACAGGTTAGATAGAAACACAACAGGGCTTGTACTGTTTGCAAAAAATGAAACAGCTCTTAATATTTTACTTGATAAGTTTAAAAATCATGAAATTGAAAAACATTATTTAGCAAAGGTTTATGGTATTCCAAAAAAGGATAGTCAAACTCTTACTGCTTATTTATTTAAAGATAATAAAAAATCAATGGTATATATTTTAGACAAGCCACAAAAGGGTTATGTAAAAATCGTTACTTCTTATTCTGTTGTAGAAAAACATGAAAAGGAAAATTATAGTGTGCTAGATGTAAGTCTACATACTGGAAAAACACATCAGATACGCGCTCATTTAGCACATATAGGTTATCCTATTTTAGGAGATGGAAAATATGGTAATAACGAAGTTAATAAAAAGTTTGGTTTTAAAACTCAACAACTTTGTAGTTACTCTTTAAAGTTTAACTTTACCACAGATAGTAAAATTCTAAATTATTTAAATCAAAAAGAAATTAAATTGTGACTACATAGAATTGCTAAAGCTTATATTACTTTATTATATAATAAAGTGTTTAAGTAAATAGCAAAAAGAAAAGACTAAGGTATGTGTTTTCTAAGATACTCCTTAGTCTTTTAAGTTGCTTATTATTGTGTGACTTATTTGCAATTGCTGTAATATATTATACAGCATATTTTATTATATGTCAAATTTAATTTCATATTCTATTTAATTAATTCTTGAAACTCTTCTGCTGATATTACTTCTTTTTTTAGTAATGCATCTGCTACTTTGTTTAATTTGTCCATATTTTCTGTTATTAATTTTTGTGCTCTTTGGTAAGCTGTATCTAGCAATATTTTTACTTCTGCACCAATAGCATCACCAAATTTTTCTCCTAATAGTTGTAATTCATATGGATCTTGTTCTGTATTTATTGAAATTGGACCTAAACTTTCGCTCATACCATATTTAGTAATCATATCTTTTGCAATATTTGTTGCTACTTCAATATCATTACTTGCACCTGTTGAAATATCATTTAATACTATCTTTTCAGCTGCTCTTCCTCCAAGAAGTGCTACTAATTTCTCTTCCATTTCAGTCTTTGAAATATAGTATTTATCTTCGTTTGTTCTATACATTGTATAGCCACCTGCAACTCCTCTTGGAATAATAGATACTTCTTTAATATCTTTTTGTGTTTCTAGTTGACTGCTAACAATAGCATGTCCTGCCTCGTGAAATGCAGTAAGCCTTTTATCTCTTTCAGGAACAACTCTACTTTGTTTTTCTAGTCCAACAGTTACCTTTTTAACAGCATCTTCTATGTCTTTATTTGTAATTGCATCATGCTCATTTATTGTTGCAATAATAGCTGATTCATTTAAAATATTTGCTAAATCTGCACCAGAAAATCCTGCTGTATCTTCTGCGATGCTCTTTAAATTAACATCTTCTGCAAATTTCTTTTCCTTTGCATGAATATTTAAAATTGCCTCTCTTCCGCGTAAATCTGGAAGTGCTATTGTAATTCTTCTATCAAATCTACCTGGGCGAAGTAGTGCTTTATCTAGCATTTCTGGTCTATTTGTTGCAGCAAGAACAATAATGGTTTCTTCTGTATCAAAACCATCCATTTCAACTAATAGTTGGTTTAATGTTTGATTGTTTTCTGTTTCTGCGCCACTGTTGCTAGTTCTTCTTGCACCAATAGCGTCTATTTCATCAATAAATATGATACATGGAGAAATTTTCTTTGCTTTTTCAAATAATTTTCTTACTCTTGATGCTCCAAGACCTGCAAACATCTCTATAAATTCTGAACCACTCATTGAAATAAATGGTACATCTGCTTGTCCTGCAATAGCCTTTGCAATTAAGGTTTTACCAGTACCAGGCTGACCACAAAGTAAAACTCCTCTTGGTATTTTTGCTCCCATATCATAGAATCTTTTTGGGTTTTTTAAGAAATCTACTATTTCTATCATTTCATGTTTTTCTTCTTCTAGTCCTGCTACATCATCAAATGTAATTTTAGATTTTGTAGTTTCACTATCATATACTTTTCCTTTATCACCCAAACCTTGCATTTTAAACATAATGACAACTAATGCAAGTAAAATTAATGTTGGTAAAAAGCTAAACAAATTGCTAGAAATTCTTATAAGTATATTAGGTTGTTTTTGCTCCAAATTTATAAAAATTCCATCATTCATTTTATCATGTATAAATTCTATAAATGCTTGTGTGTTTGGAACAATAGCATTTTTTTCTTCTTCTACATCTTTTAATTTTACCTTTACTGATGTACTTCCAACAGTCATTTCTACTTTTTCAACTGTTCCATCTGAAATTTCTTTAACTAATTCTGTATATGCAATTTCTTTTTTATCTTCTCCGTTATTTTTCATTGTAACTAGGCAATAGATAAGTAAGCCTAATATTACAGCTAATATACATATTGCTATTATGGTAATCTGTTTTTTTCTATCTTCTTTTTTATTTTTTTGCTCTGACATTTATTTCTCCTTCCGCATTCTGCTATACATTATTTCCTTCTGGCTCTTTGCCTACATTTCCTTTTTCTTCTTTTTCTTTCTTCTTATGTTTATTTTCGTCATCTTTCTTTTGTCTTTCCTTTTCTTCCTGCTCTTTTTCCTCTTCTTCTCTTCTTTGTAACTCCATTCTTACTCTGTCTTGCTCTTCTATAATTTTAGCTAGTTCAATTTGCCTTTTAATCACATCTGAGCGTATTATTAATATTGCTGCAACAATATATATTGTTGCAACAGTTGTATACATTACTTCAAAATAGTTAATATTAAAACCTGTAAAACTATTTACAACAAAATAGATAATATTCAATAATATTGGCAAAGTCAATGAATATGATGCTATATTATATATTGCACTATATTTTAACCTTAGTCTTAATATTCTAGATACAATATAACCAAAAACTGATAACATTAATATATCAATTAATGTACTTGGCAAGTATATACCTATAAAACAATATATGATTAACATTACAAAAACAGTAAATAGAAAAGGTTTTATCGTATTATATGATAATAAATTTACTACTTCTTCTTTATTTATTGTATTAATATTATACTGTTTTGCTATATCTTCATACATATAAGAAAACTGGCTATTTGTTAACTCATTTTTTATTAAAAATCTATCGTTTAAAATAAATAAGCTAGCATCTGAATCATTTACTATTTTCTCTATGTCTTCTTCCGTTGTATTTATTAATATATTTATATCAGCATTTATCTGTATTGTCTCTTCGCCACTTTTAGAAATAACATTAAGTTTATTATTTTCAAATGTAATTGTTTCTATATTATCATTAATATAATTACTAATATTTGTAATTGCAAGATTAAACCTGTATGTATATATTCCTGCAACAACCAAAGCAAGGATAAAAACTAATATTGCTATATAACAAATTGTTCTTATAATTCGTTCTATTGCTAGATTTTGATATTTTTCGAAATCAAATATACTAATCTTTATTTTTTTCCAAAAGGTAAGTTTCTCTTTGTTTTCCACCTCTTAAGTTCCTCCTACTATAACTTTTCAACTGTCATTCCTTCCTTGGTATCTTTTACAATATAACCTTTTTGTTTTAATTCGTCTCTTATGCTATCAGATAAAGCCCAATCTTTATTTTCTCTTGCTTGTTTTCTTTTTTCTAGCAATTCTTGTATTTCCTCTGGAATATCAATTTTATTTTGCTCATCTAAATATTTTTTAGAATTTTCTAAATCTATTCCCAAAACTTTATCAAATTCTAAAAGAAGTTCAGCAAATTGTTTTGACTTTTTTTCATTTCTTACAACTTCCCAGACTATTCCCATGGCAGCTGGCATATTCAAATCATCATTTATTGTTTCCAAAAATCTTGTTTTATATTCTTCTATTATGCTATTTTCTATGCTTTCATTTCCTTGTGTGTGTTTTAAATATCCTTCTCTTAATCTGTTTAAAGTTTTTTGTGATGAAAGCGCTCCTTCAAAAGTAAAGTTTAAACTTGTTCTATAGTGTGCAGTAAAGCAAAATAGCTTATATGCCAAAGGTTCAATTCCTTTTTGCTTTAATTCATCTATTGTATAAACATTACCCAAGCTTTTTGACATTTTGCCACCGTCTACTTGCAAGAACTCTACATGCATCCAAAATTTTGCAGGAATTTTACCACAAGCACCTTTGCTTTGTGCAATTTCATTTTCATGATGTGTTGGAATATGGTCAACTCCACCTGTATGAATATCAAACTGTTCTCCTAAATATTTCCTGCCCATTGCTGAACATTCAATATGCCATCCTGGATAAGACAAGCCCCATGGACTTTCCCACTTCATAATATGATTTTCTGGCGCTTTTATCCAAAGTGCAAAATCATATGGATTTCTTTTTTCTGGATCAACATCTACTCTTGCTCCTGCTATTTGCTCATCAACATTTCTATTAGAAAGTACAGGATATTTATCTAATTTTGAAATATCAAAATATATTCCTTTGCTTGTTTCATATCCATATCCATTTGCAATAATTTCTTGTACAAATTTTAACATTTCTGGAATATGGTCAGTTGCTTTTGCTATAATTTCTGGCGTTTCTATATGTAACTTGTTCATATCTTCTAAAAATTTATCTGTATAAAATTTTGCAATTTCATATGGATCTTTATTTTCTTTTCTTGCTGCCTTTTCCATCTTGTCTTCGCCTTCGTCTGCATCTGACTCTAGATGTCCAACATCTGTAATATTCATTACATGTTTCATTTTGTATCCATTGTACTGCAAAACTCTTCTTAAAGTATCCATGAAAATATATGCCCTAAAATTACCTATGTGAGCAAAACTATATACGGTTGGTCCACAAGAATACATTCTAACTTCATTTACATTTAAAGGAGTAAAGTCATCTTTTGACTTAGTTAATGTATTATATAACTTTATTTTCATAAAAACCTCTTTTCTACTATTTTATTCACCTGTTGCAATATCGTTATTCTCCCCGCCACCTTCGTCTCCATACAAATTATTAACTGTTATTACTATTTCAGTTCCTCTCTTTACTTCTGTATCTGCTGCCAAACTTTGTTTTAAAATAATGCCGTCTTCTTCCCATGGTAAATCATCATATTCAATAGTAACTTTAAATCCTGCAAGTTTTTGCTTTGCCTCTTCCAAAGTATATCCTAATACATATGGCACAGTTATATCAGCCATAGTATCTGCAGTATGAATTGTACATTCTTCTGTAATTGGAACAGTTTTACTCTTTTGAACTGGTTTCCATTTTGCATTTATTTCTCTTTCTGGAATTATAACATTTTCTTTTTCTTCTACTTCTGGGCAAAATTCTGTTGCTAATTTTCCACTTTCTTTACATACAGTTATATAATCATGTCCATCACATGCTTCTGGCACTGTTCCAGAAATAAATACTTCTGAATATGTTTTGCTACATTTATCTGTTGCAAGTTTACCTGTTGTAGTACATATTTTTGCAGATACTACTCCGCTTGGCTTTGTAAAACTTGCATTTTTTAAGCCTTTATGTACCTTTTTCATTACTGCTGCCCAAATTGTCTTTGATGGGTTATCTGCTCCTGCAATTCCAGATATAGTCTCTGGCTCATCAAAGCCAAACCATGTTGCAGCTGCATAATATGGAGTCATTCCACATAGCCATTTATCCTTATAACTTGATGAAGTTCCTGTTTTTGCAGCAGTTTCCATTCCAGAAATAGCACATTGTGTTGCTGTTGCTCCACCTCTAAATCCATATACAGGAGATTTTAAAATGTTTATAAGTACATATGCTGTTTGCTCTGATATTACTCTTCTTTTTTCTTGCTCTGATTTTAACACTTCTTTTCCTGCCGAATCTTCAAGCTTTGTATAAAAAGTAGGTTCTATGTATTCTCCCTTATTTGCAATAGCTGCATATGCTGCCGCCATTTCAAGTGAAGATGCACCATGTGTTGTTCCTCCTAATGCTAGTGTAATGTTTGCATCCTTAGAATCATATTCTGATAATCCAAACTCTTGAACATATTTTAAGCCTTTTTCTATGCCAAGATTTGATAATACCTTCATATTTACCATATTAGAAGAACACTCAATACCTTGTCTTACAGGCATAATTCCACGATATGCTCCAACATTTTTATAAACATTTCCTCCAAAACTTGTTTTTACATCATCATATAGGGTTGCTGCTGTAATTATCTTTTCTTCTAGTCCTGGTCCTACTGCTGCTAATGGTTTAATAGAAGAACCAGGCTGTCTATGGCTAGTTACCGCTCTGTTTAAGTCAAGTGTTGATACATCTGATCCTAAACCTCCCATTATACCTACTACTTTACCTGTTTTATGGTCAATAATAGTCATTGAAGATTGAGAGTGAGCATTTTCTTTCTTTCCTTTTTTAGTTGTGGCTTTTTTTATGTATTTTGTTTTTAAGTATTCCTCTTCCATTATATCTTGAATAGAACTATCTTGTGTTGTATATAATTTATATCCACCATTAAATATCATTGACCTTGCTGTATCATAATCTACATCTTTTATTTCTGCAAGTTCACCTGCTACTTCATTAATTGCTGCTGCTGTATGGAAAGATATATCTCTTATATTTGCAGTTACACCTTTTTTAAACTTTAGTCCTTTTTCTACTTCACTAATTGCTTTATCATATTCTTCTTCTGTAATTTTTGTTAAACCTTCTAATTCTTTTACTGTTGTATTTCTTAATGATTTCATTTTTTCTAGAACAACTTTGGTTCTGGTTTTTATTTTTTCACTATTATCCTCTTCGCCAAACGGACTATAACCATTTGGTGAATGGTTAATTCCTGCAATAAAAGCAGCCTCTGCTAAGCTTAAATCCTTGGCAGATTTGCTAAAATAGTATTGTGAAGCACTTTCTACTCCATATACCGTTGAGCCCATAAATATTTTATTTAAGTATAGCTCCAAAATTTGACTTTTTGAAAACATCTGCTCAATTTGATATGCACGAGACCATTCTCTTATTTTTCTTTCTACACCTTCTGCACCTTTATTTGCTCTGTCTCCCATCATGTTTTTTACAAGTTGTTGTGTTATTGTACTTCCTCCAAAAGAAGACTTACCGCCATGTAATATGTATGTTACAATCGCACCAGCAGTTCTTTTTATATCAATACCATAATGGCTATAAAATCTTTCATCTTCTATTGCAACAAACGCATTTGGTAAATAGTCACCCATTTCTGCTAATGTAATAACTTTTCTATTTTCTTCACCTGTAAGTTCTGCTATTTTCTTTCCATCTTTATCATAAACAACTGAGTTTTGTATAGATATCTCTAAATCTGATTTTTCTATTTTCCATTTATCACTAAAAAAGATTCCAGCAAATACTCCTACTCCTGCTAAAAATAGAATGATACATAGAATGAAACATATAATAATAAACTTTTTTAACTTTGGATGTTTCTTTTTCGTTTTTTTATCTTTATTTGAAGTTTTTGCCGTTTTTATAGTATATTGCTTTGTTTTATCTGTATTTTTTAATTTTTTCATTAAAAATCCTCCTTGGTTTAAAATAATTTTTAAAACCACAGCAGTATTATATAATAAATTATGGAAAAATAAAAGACTTTATAGATAATTTTAAGAATTTTCTCTTATTTCTATAAAATATTTTAACCCTCGTATAATTTTAAGTACATTTGATAACTATTTAAAATCTTTCTTACATAATTGTTTGTCTCTTTATATGGAATGTTTTCTATATCAGAACCATCTGATTTAACTACACCTGTTTTTATCCATGTATCTACATTTCCCATTCCTGCATTATACGCGGTTAGTGCTAAAATATTATTTCCATTATAGTGATTTAATAGATATGCATAATATGATGTCCCAAGTTTGATATTTATCTCTGGCTCATATAAGCTATTTTCCGTAACTATATTATTTTCTATTGCATTTGATATCTCTACAGCTGTATTTTCTAGTAATTGCATAAGTCCTATTGCATTACTTTTTGATTTTACATCTGGTCTAAAATTACTTTCTGCTTTAATCATTGCATATATTATATATTTGTCCAAATTATTTTCTTTGGCATATAACTCTACATATTCTTGAAAATTTATAGGATATATTTTCTTTAGTATCATATTTTGAACCTTTATTATTCTAAAAGCTACAAAAATAATTACTAATAAAATAATAAAAATTATCATTCGTTTTACTATCTTGTTTGTCATTAAATCTGCTCCTTTATTTATTTTGTATCATACCAATTAGTAGCCTCTGAAACTTCTACCTTTAATGGTACAATTAACTGACATGCGCTTTCCATTGATTCTTGCAATAGAGCCTTTACAGATTCTTTATCTTCTGTTTTACATTCTATTATTAATTCATCATGGATTTGCAAAATTAACTTTGCATCTAGATTTTTTTCTTTTAGTTTATGAAATACATCAATCATTGCAATTTTCATAATGTCTGCCGCTGTTCCTTGGATTGGTGTGTTCATAGCAACTCTCATTCCGAATTGTCTTACCATATAGTTGTTTGAAGTAAGCTCTGGTATATATCTACGCCTATGGAATAGAGTTTCTACATAGCCTTTTTCTTTTGCCTCTTCTACGATATTATCCATAAAATTTTTAATACCACTATATTTTTGTAGATATTGGTCTATATATTCTTTTGCTTTTTTTCTTCCAATACCTAGTTGTTCACCAAGTCCAAAGTCGCTAATTCCATATACAATGCCAAAATTTACAGCCTTTGCTGAAGTTCTTTGCTCTTTCGTTACTTGGTCCATTGGTATATTTAATACTTTTGAAGCAACTTGTTTGTGTATATCTTCGTCATTTTTAAAAGCATCTATCATATGGCTATCTTGTGATATATGAGCAAGTACCCTTAATTCAATTTGTGAATAATCTGCATCAACATAAACATAACCATCTTCTGGCTTAAAGGCTTTTCTTAATTGTTTTCCCAACTCTTCTCTTGTTGGTATGTTTTGTAAGTTTGGCTCTGTACTACTTATTCTTCCTGTTGCAGTAATTGTTTGATGAAAATATGAGTGAATTCTACCTGTTTTTTGGTTAATATATGGTATTAAACCCTCTACATAAGTTGAATTTAACTTTGTTAGACTTCTGTATTCTAATATTTTTTCTATAACAGGATGATCTTTTTTTAACTTTTCTAGTACATCTACATCTGTTGAATAACCATTTTTAGTTTTTTTGTAAACTGGAAGTTTTAATTTTTCAAACAAAATCTCCCCTAATTGTTTTGTAGAATTAATATTAAATTCTTCTCCACATAGGGTATATATATCTTCCTTTAATTTTTCTAACTGCGATTTTAAAATATCTCCAAACTTCATAAGTTCTTCTTTGTCCACTTTCATTCCTTCAAATTGCATTTCTCCTAGAACTTTTACTAGTGGCATTTCAATTGTTTCAAACAAATGTAGCAAATTTACTTCTTCTAATTTTTTTATTGTTGCAATATACAATTTATATATTAAATATGCTTTAAAGCTATCAATATATTTTTCACTATCATTTTCCGTTTCTGTCTGAAATAGCGTCAATTGTTTATTTTTTGCATTATTTGAAATATAGCTTGATAAATATTGCGTAGTATCTATATTTACATAAATGCTAGCCATATTTTCAATAGAGTAATTTCCCATAGTTTGGTTTAAATCATATCCGGCAATTTCTACATCATAATATAAATTCTCTGATGTAATGCCTAATTGTTTTAAAAATACATAGTCCTGACATAATTTGTAACCATACTTTTTAATTTCCTGTGATTCAAATATTTCCTTAAAATGCCCAATAAATTTTTCGTTATCTAAAGGGATATAATATACTATATTCTCACTTTCAGAATAAATACTGATATGGTGAATTTTCTTTTTTATAATAAGATTATTTTCTTCTGATATATCATCCATACCTAATATATATATCAGTTCTTTTTTATCCTTTATTATATTAGTAACAGTTTTTATATCACTTTCATTAGATATTTCTTTTAATTCAAAAAGCTCACTAACATCTTTATTTTCTGCATCTTGGCTTTTAGTTTCATTAAATTTTTCACTAAAGCGTTCTATAAAACGATTAAATTTTAGAGTTTTAAAAATTTCTAATACCTTATCATTATCCCAATCTACAACTTTTAGTTTCGAAATCTTTTGCTTTAGAGGTACATCTGTGTTAATAGTACCAAGTGTTTTTGAAAGGTTAGCTAAATCTCTATTTTCTAATAACTTCTCTTTTAATTTTCCCTTTATTGCATTTGGATATTTTTCAATAGTTTCATATATTTTGTCAATAGATTTATATTCTCTTATTAATTCTAAAGCTGTTTTTTCTCCTACTCCTGGAACTCCTGGGATATTATCAGAAGTATCACCCATTAAACCTTTTACTTCTATTAATTGTTTTGGTTTTATTCCATATTTTTCAATAATCTCTGTCTCTCCATAAATGTCTGTTTCTGTTTTTCCCATTTTTGTATGAGGTATTCTAATTTTAATGTTTTTTGTAGCCAACTGAAAAGTATCTCTATCGCCAGAAACTATTGTAACTTCCATTCCTTCCTTTTCTGCTTTTTTGGCAATAGTTCCTAATAAATCATCCGCTTCATATCCCTCTTTTTCGACAATTGTAATATGCATAACAGACAAAATATCCTTTAATATAGGCATTTGCTCTGCGAGTTCATCTGGCATACCTTTTCTTGTCGCTTTATATCCCTCATATAGCTTATGACGCTCTGTTGGTGCTTTCATATCAAATGTAACTGCCATATATTCTGGTTTTAAATCATCCATTACTTTAAACATAATAGCTAAAAAACCATATACAGCATTTGTATACTTTCCATCAGGCGTTGTTAACATTTTATTTCCCATAATTCCATAAAAGGCTCTATTTAATATACTATTTCCATCAATTAAAACTAACATTATTTTAAATACATATCCTCCTTTTCCTCATTATCAAAGCTTTTTTGCGACATGAATTGATCTCTATTTACTAAATGTCCGTTTTTTTGGTTAAAATGTAGACACCCTTAAAATTTATTGCAATTATATCATATAAACTAAAATATTTCCACAGATTAATTTCATTATTTTTCCTTTTGTTGTAATTGTATTTTAGGTATAATTTATTTCTTCTCTATAATCTCTATATGGACATCTCTTAATTGTTCTCGTGTTACATTACTTGGTGCTCCCATCATTAAATCTTGTGCTTTGCTGTTTAGTGGAAATGCTATCACTTCTCTTATTGTTTCCGATTCTGTAAGTAACATTAACATTCTATCAATTCCTGGTGCAATTCCTGCATGTGGCGGAGCTCCATATTGAAAAGCTGTAAATAATGCACCAAATTTTGTTTTTACTTGTTCTTCTGTATATCCAGCTATTAAAAAAGCCTTTAGCATTATATCAATATCGTGGTTTCTAACTGCACCTGACGATAATTCAATTCCGTTACATACTATATCGTATTGATATGCTAAAATTTCAAGTGGATCTTTGCTTTCTAATGCTTCTAATCCTCCTTGTGGCATAGAAAATGGGTTATGGCTAAACGCTAATTTTCCATGTTCATCTAGTTCAAACATAGGAAAATCTATTATCCAACAAAATTGGAATACATCTTTATCAATTAAATCTAATTTGATTCCTAGTTCAGTTCTAATTTGTCCAGCTAGCTCTGTTGCTCTTGCTCTACTATCTGCTATAAAGAAAATTGTGTCATCTTTTTCTAAATTTGCCAATTCTAATAATTCTTTTTTTAGCTCTTGAGGAATAAATTTATCTATCGGTCCTTTAAAGCTCAAATCCTCTTGAACCTCTAAATACCCTAATCCTCCCATTCCTATTGATTTTGCAAAATCAAGCATCTTCTCATGAAATCCTTTTGAAAAATGTCCTTTTACCTTTATTGCTCTTACAGTTCTATCTATAAATGGTTTAAATGTACATTTTTTGAAAAAATCCGATAAATCAATTATGAATAACGGGTTTCTTAAATCTGGTTTATCTGTTCCATATTTTAACATTGACTCTTCATAAGATATTCTTGGAAATGGATATTTTGCAATTTTCTTTTTTGAAAAATTTTTAAATGTATTGTATATAACAGGTTCAATAGCATCAAAAACATCTTCTTGTGTTGCAAAAGACATCTCTACATCTAGTTGATAAAATTCTCCTGGTGCTCTATCTGCTCTTGCATCTTCATCTCTAAAACATGGTGCTATTTGAAAATATTTATCTATTCCAGACACCATTAAAAGTTGCTTAAATTGTTGTGGTGCTTGTGGAAGCGCATAAAATTTTCCCGCATGTAATCTGCTTGGTACTAAATAATCTCTTGCTCCCTCTGGAGATGATGATGTAAGAATAGGTGTTTGAACCTCTAAAAATCCTTGCTCAATCATTTGCATTCTTAAAAATTGTAAAACTTTTGCCCTTAACAATAGATTACTTTTTAATCTGTCATTTCTTAAATCTAAAAATCTGTATTGAAGTCTTAAATCTTCTCTTATTTCTTGATTTGTATTTACTTCAAATGGAAGATTTTTTGTTCTTTTTCCTAGTATTTTTATTTCTTCTATAAATATTTCTACTAATCCTGTTTTTATTTTTGGATTTATCGTTTCTTCTGATCTTTTTCTAACTGTTCCATAAACAGTAACTGTTGATTCAATTGGAATATGTGATGCAAAGTCAACATCTTCAGATTCAGCTGATGTTACGACTTGTGTAATTCCGTACATATCCCTTATATCTAAAAATACTACTCCTCCTAAATCTCTAATTGTTTCTACGAATCCAGCAATTCGTACTTTTTTGCCAACCTCTTCAAGTGTTATTTCATCGCAATGATGAGTTCTGTACTCCTTCATTTTTCATTCCTCCTTTAATGGCAGCAAACGATTTTAGGGTACAAAAAAATCGTCCACTGCTAAAAATGCAGGGACGAACATATATAAATATCCGCGGTACCACCCAGATTGAAAGTTTTATTCTTTCCACTCTTTAAAAATTATTTCGCTCCAATGTGTTTCGGTTATGTATGTTTTCTAAAAGGGCTTCCAACCGATGACCCTTACTCTCTATTAGTAACCTTTACAGCCTTTCATCTTCACCACAAAATAATTTTTGTAATAATCAAATTAAGTTATTATTGTCACTATTGTCAGAATTATCCATAGTAACCACCTTTCTTTAAAGATGTTTTTTATTATAACAGTATATTTTTATTTTGTCAAACCTTTTGAATAATAATCTATGTTTTTTTGAAAGTGACTCTGCTGTAGAGTTACCCGTTTTTGTGTCGTAAATACCTCTCCTCCTCTGAAAAAATGCATCCACAATATTTTTGCATATATAAACCAAGCTCTCTTGCTTTTGCTTGTCCTTCTCTAAATCCTACTCTAAAATCTCTATATATAAAATCTATACCATATTTTTTTGCTAAACTTTCGCATAATGCTTTTAATTCTTCATGTTTTTGGTATGGACTTACCAAAAGAGTTGTTGTAAAACTATCATATCCATTTTCTTTTGCATATTTTACTGTTTGCTCCATACGCACAGGATAACAATAGCTTGTGCAACGATTTTGTAAATCTCCTACTACATTTTTGCAAAATTCGTCTAAACCATAATCGTCTTCAAATATAGCCTCTACACCTATACTTTTAGTATATTCTTTTAAACAATCTCTTCTTGTTTTATATTCTATATATGGATGTATGTTTGGATTATACCAATATACAGTTGGTTCTATTTTTTCTTTTCTTAAACTATCTATACAGTATACACTACATGGTGCACAACATGTATGCATTAATAACTTCATTTTCTTACTCCTTGTAATATTTTTATTCTCTTATTTCCAAATATATCTAATATAAATGTTGTTCCAAGTAAAATTATTATATATGGCACTCCTAGCATTGCCGCTTCACTGCAAAATATAAAATAGAATATTGTAGCAAATTCACCTGCATATGATATGTATAAAACATCTTTTATGTTATTTTTCTTTAGCCAAAATACTGTTGGGAATAGCCACATTATATACCATGCATTAAAGTTTGTAATTAAAATAAATGTAAATAATACCAAAATAAATTGATATTTTCTAATAATTTCATAAAATTTCATTTCTTTTTGTAATAGTAATCTTATTACTACATAAATATAGTAAACTGCAAAAGAAATAAATGTTACATTCTGTATTATGTCAAAAAGCTTAACATTTCTTTTTACTAATATATAAAATAGTATTAAGAAAATAGATTGTCTATATTTCTGCTGTTGTATAAATAGGCCTTTTAATACTTCAAAGTCTCTTAAATAAAACAAATAGAATAAAAGCGCAATCGATACAAATTCAATAATACAAAAAATACAACATTTTATTCTCTGTTTTATATCTTTATTTCTTACTGCATATAGGACAATAAATGGCAAAAGCAAAACAGCAAAATACTTAATTAGTATTGCCATAGTTGTAAATGCTACCGCCCAAAATAAACTTTTCTTTTTTAGCAAGAAATATAAAGCAAGTAAAATAAATAGCACAACAAAAATATCATTATGTACATTTGCTATTGCCTCAAATAATATAAGTGGATTTAATCCATATAAAATGACAAACATGTTCTTTTTTGTTATTTTATATATTAAAACACAATTAGCAATATGTACAATAACATTTGCTAATTTAAATAAAAGTAAAGCTATGTCAAAATTTCCAAATGAGAAGAATGACAAAACTGTACAAATCATTGCCCATAATGGTCCATATACTGTAGTTTCATTTTTCCAAGGGTCAATATTTAATATTGGATCATTCTCACCATACATTTCTATTGCTTGTCCTGTTGTTACATAATATGGATTTTCTCCATAGTGTGCTCCAAGCCATCCTTTTGCAATATATGTACAAAAATCTGCACTAGTATATGGTATTATCATTAAAAATAAAATAGAAATAACTATAATTAAAATCATTATTTGCTTTTTATTTTTAAATATTTGCTTATGCTTTTTCATTATAAATAAATACAATATAAATAAGCCTGTAAAAATTGTCATAAATGCTATTGTATTTTTAATTTCGTCAAATTTATGTGTAGATACATCTCTAAATAAATATGTCCAATTTCCATTAAACTGATAGCTTGTTTTGTTTTTTATCATATATATAATTGATGGAAAAACAAAAATAAATGTTAATAAACAGAACAATATGACATATATTTTTTTACTTTTAATTTGCGTTTTTTTCATTATTTATATTTTCCTCTTCTTTTTTGTTTCTTTCAAACAATTTTTTTATAATTAGTAATAAACTAATAATTGATATACTTAATGTTCTATATACAAAAAATACATGTGTATAAGAATGTTGTTTTATTACCATAAACCATATTATTGGGAAAAATAGTGTTGCAACATATGGTATACATTTTATTATATTGTTTTTAATATTACAATTTTTGTAGTTACAAATAACTAATATTAATGCATAAACAATAACAATAACAGTATTTGCAATAATTGTTGGTTTAGACAATTCTCTTATATTTATAGAAATAATTTGCCACCTGTTAAACATATCTTTTCCTTTAACAATTGGCACATTAGTTCTAAAACTAGCTTGTGTTAATACTTGTGACATCATTGGTCTTCCAAAAAACACCTCTGTAATAACCCATTTAGCTATCCAAGTAAGACCGTAGCCTAACACCCAAGATATACCAATTTTAAGCAATTCTAATATATAAATTTTTAAATTTGCCTTTTCCTGTTTTTGTAATAACAAAAAATATGTAATTGCAGTTAAGCCAAGAGTTACAACAGGTGCAGTTAATAAGTCTATAAAGCTTGAAACAGAACCTACTATAAAGAAAAATGCTCCTATATTTTTCTTTATGTCTTTTCTTAATAATAATATAATTGTACTAATGAATGCTACTAAAAATATTAAAATTTCATTTATAGATTGAGTAACAACTAAAATATCTACAGAAAGTAGTCCTATCAGAAAAATAATAGCAGTCATTAAATCAATCTTTTTATATAGTAAATAACATATAGCTCCAATTAAAATTAGTGAAATTATAAATAAAAATACTCTAATAGATTCATAGTTAAATAATAGTAATAATGGTCTTAAAACTACCAAATAGCCATGCCAGTATCTTGCATATTCGTATGAATCTTCTATTTTTTCTCCGTGCATTAGAGCATATAGCTCTTTTGTTTGGTGTAAATCTCCCGTTTTTTTGTCTATATATTTTTCATTTGCACCTAAATTATACTGACTATCTGGATAAATATATTTTGTTTGACCTGGAATGTAGTTTTTCCTTGCAAATATAAAACTTTGCATTGGTGAACTACTATCTATTGAATATGCTGTATTAATCATGAGTGCATCTGTAAATGTGAATATGCGTGCCTTTTTATATTTCAAATCATAAACATTTCTTTCTCCTTCTTCAAACAAGGTTTCTGAACTTTCTCTAACATGGTTTTCTATCCAAGAAGAAGGAATTAAGCTAGATAATGTCATTAAAATCATATATGTACTTATTAAAATTATAAATAATAATAAGTATATTAAAAAATTTTTTAATACCTTTTTTAAAACAACTTTCATAACTTCTTTCACCTATTTTTTCATTTGAATTAATTTTTCTATTTGACTGTAGCGTAGCACATTTAGTTCATATAGCTCTCTATTCTTTTTTACAGTCGTATGTAAAATAATTCCACATTGTTCTATAATAAATGCTAACATAACAAATCCTGTTGCTAAAATTGCAGATGGCACTTTTGATACATAATGTGTTTGTGCAAATTCCACAATAACAGGTAGTCCAATAATAAGTCCTAAAACTAATAATATTACAGCAAGTATCGTAAAAAACCTTAATGGCTTATAGTCTTTAAACATTGTTCCTATTGTTTTTACTACTTTTATTCCATCAGATATGGTATTTAATTTTGAAACACTTCCTTGTGGTCTGTCTTTATAATCAATAGGTATTTCTTTTATTATATAGTTTTTATCTAATGCATGTAATGTCATTTCTGTTTCAATCTCAAATTTTTTTGTCAAAATTGGGAAATTTTTAACAAATTTTTTGCTATATGCTCTATATCCGCTCATAATATCTTTTAAGTTTACATTAAATAAAAGATTTATTGTATTTTTTACTAATGAATTTCCTAAATTATGAAATCTTCTTTTATTTTCTTTTAGATAAGTTCCATTAGATAATCTATCTCCCACAACCATATCTGCACCATTTAGAACTTCATTAATTAGGTCTTTAGCTCTATTTGCAGGATATGTATCATCTCCATCTACTAATAAGTAAATGTCTGCATCTACTTGTTCAAACATACTTCTTACTACATTACCTTTTCCTTGTTTGTATTCATTTCTAACAATTGCTCCTGCATTTTTTGCTATTTCATAAGAATTATCTTTTGAATTATTGTTATATACATAAATATCTGCATCTGGTAATTCTTTTTTAAAATCTTTAATAACTTTTTCTATTGTAAGTTCTTCGTTATAACATGGTATTAAAACCGCAACTTTCCCCTTTTCTTCCATCTATATTCTCCTTTATCCTTTATATTCTATTCCAATATGCTTATATGCTGCTGGAAGCGGAATTCTTCCCCTTACTGTACGCGATATAAAGCCAATTTGTATTAAATAAGGTTCATAAACATCTTCTACTGTTTCTACTTCCTCTCCAATAGTCGTTGCAATAGTTTCAACTCCAACAGGTCTTCCTTGATATCGTACAATCATTGTTTCTAAAATTCTTCTATCTATGTTGTCTAACCCTTTATCATCTATTTCCAATTTATGTAGTGCAATTTTTGTTATCTTTAGAGTAATATTTCCATCTCCTAAAACTACCGCATAATCTCTTACCCTTTTTAAAAGCCTATTTGCAATTCTAGGTGTCCCTCTTGACCTTTTTGCAATTTCTACTGCAGAATCGTTATCAATATTAACCTCTAAAATATTAGCAGACCTTTTTACTATTGTTGTTAAATCTTCTGTGCCATATAACTCCAAACGATTTACAATTCCAAACCTATCTCTTAAAGGTGTTGCAAGTGAACCAGCTCTTGTTGTAGCTCCAATTAAAGTAAACTTTGGTAAGTCTAACCTTATTGACCTTGCACTTGGTCCTTTTCCAATCATAATATCTAATGTATAGTCTTCTAGTGCAGGATAAAGTATTTCTTCTACACTTTTATTCAACCTGTGTATTTCATCAATAAATAACACATCAAATTGCGATAAATTTGTTAAAATAGCTGCTAAATCGCCTGGTTTTTCAATTGCAGGTCCTGATGTGATTTTTATATTTGAATTCATTTCATTTGATATGATATTGGCCAAGGTCGTCTTTCCAAGACCTGGTGGGCCATATAACAATACATGGTCAAGCGGTTCTCCTCTTTTTTTAGCAGCTTCTATATATACTTTTAAATTTTCTTTTACTTTGTCTTGTCCAATATATTCTGTTAAGACTTTTGGTCTTAAAGAATTTTCTAGTCTTTCCTCTGCTACATCTTCTATTTCAGGACTAATAATTCTGTCTTCTTCCATTTTTTTCATTCCTTTACTTGTTTTTATTCATTTATTCTTTGATGTTTACTTTCTCCTATTGCATCATCATTTTCTTCTCCCATTACTTTAACAATATCTCTATAGCCAATTGCTATAATTGCACAAATAAGAAGAGCAAATGAAAGTGCTTTCCAAATTCCACTTTCTAATAGGATAATTGCAAACATACCAAGAATTGCAGTAATGCCATACATAATTAAAACAGCTTGTCTTTGCGTATAACCTTTTTGTACCAATCTATGATGCAAATGCCCTTTGTCTGGCTTTAAAACTGCCTTAAGTGATTTTCCTTTTATAATTCTTCTAAAAATAGCAAATAGCGTATCAAAAATAGGTAGTGCAAGAACAATAATTGGTGCAATGATAACAATAGCAGTATAAGTTTTTGCTACTCCTAAAATTGATATAATTGATAGAGCAAAGCCCATAAAATTAGAGCCAGTATCACCAATAAAAGTCTTTGCTGGGCTAAAATTAAATGGTAAAAAGCCCACAATAGCTCCTGCTAAAGCTGTAATTAAAACTATAGCTAGAATTGGTGAACCGTTTAATGCAAATATAATTAAAAGTGACAAACAAGAAATAAGTGTTACACCTGAAGATAAGCCGTCTAACCCATCTATTAAATTAATTGCATTTGTAATTCCAATCATCCATCCAATAGTCAAAATATATGAAAATACTTCATTTATGATAATTTTGTTATCTGTAAATGGAAGAGTAAAATTTTCTATTCTAACTCCACACAAAACTACAACAAGTGATGCTAAAATTTGAGCAGATAATTTTACTAAACTTGGTATTCCTCTTACATCATCAATATAACAAGTAATTCCTAAAATAAGAATTCCAATGAAAAAGCCAATTAACTTTATATAATAATTTTCTTCTGCAAAAAGCTGTATGGTATTTTCATAACTCATTATAATTAACAAATAAATAACTGAAACAAAAAATCCTGCAATAACAGCTAGTCCACCGTAACCTTGGCATTGGTTTTTTATTTATTCTTCTATCATTTGGTAAATCAATTGCTCCTACTTTTTTTGCTAATCTCATTGTATGTGGTGTTATTACAAAAGCTGTAATAAAAGCCAATAAGAAAGCAATTACGATATCTCCCCACATAATCATTTCTCCATTTTCTTTTTAATATTATTCACTAACTACTTCAACTTTATATCCCATAAATAACCCGCTTTCTATTACACCTGTAATAGACTTAATATCTTTTTCTAAAGTTTCAGTAACTTTTTCAAACTTCACATCTAAAATAACATTTCCGTTTTCTGTTAAAACAGGTCCGTCCTTTGCTACTGCCTTACGCAAAGTTATTTCTTTTCCACCTAGTAACATTAATTCTTCTTTTACATGATTAATTGCATATGGATAACATTCAACTGGTATTTTATAATTTGTGCCAAGTATTGTTACCCTTTTGCTACTATCTACCAAAATATATGTAATATGAGAATTTGCAATATTTAATTTTTCACGAAACATTGCTCCTCCTCTTCCTTTAATTAGCCAATTGTTGCTGTCAACCTCATCTGCACCATCAAAACTCCAATCTGGTCTTTTGTCTAATAGAGTAGTAGTTGGAATTCTTAAATAATTACACAATAATTCTATTTCATATGATGTTGGAATTGCTGTGATATTTATTTTTTCATTTTGCAATTTTTTAGCAATTTCTAAAATTGTTAAATATGAAGTAGAACCTGAACCAAACCCAATAACATCTCCGTTTTTTACTTTACCTGCTATTTTTTTTGCAATAGCCTCTTTTTCCTCTTTGTTTTTGATATTTTCAAACTCTATTTTATTAAGTATCTCTTTATTCCAATCCATGATATCCTCCTTTAAAATAGCTTGTTTGAATTATATCATTATATGCAAATATAGTAAACTTTTTTTTGAAAAAATTTATCTTGTTCTTTCAACAATGTCTACAATATCTGCGATATATTCCCCTATAATAGGAATATTTAAAGTTACAATTTTATGCAAAATGATTACAAGAATTGCAGTAATTACGGTTACTCCTATTCCAATACCTACTCCTTTTGCAATTCCAGACCATATATTTCTAAAAAACAATGCTTTTCTATTTCCAAGTAGTTCCACTAAATCTAAAACATGATTTTTATACATTACAAAATTAAGGTTATCTAACTTTTTATTTAATTCTTCTATAACATTATTTTTCTTTTCCATAAAAAAAACTCCTATATAACATATATTGGAGTTTTTAACTTTTTTTATACTAATTATATTATGCAATTCCATATTTTTTCTTAAATTTATCTGCTCTACCACCTGTTGTTTCTCTTTTTAAATTACCTGTCCAATATGGATGACATTTTGAACAAACATCTACTTTCATATCTTGTTTTGTTGAACCAACTTTCATAACATTTCCACAAGCACATGTAAT
>CANQCV010000016.1 GCA_947591045.1 uncultured Clostridia bacterium | reverse complement strand
CTAACAAAAGAAGAAGGTGGAAGACATACACCATTCTTCAATGGATATAGACCACAATTCTATTTCAGAACAACAGATGTTACAGGTGTTATTGAATTACAAGCTGGAACAGAAATGGTTATGCCAGGAGATAATGTAGATATGACTATCGAACTTATCACACCAATAGCTATTGAACAAGGACTAAGATTCGCTATCCGTGAAGGTGGTAGAACAGTAGGTTCTGGAGTTGTTTCAGAAGTTATTGAATAATAAATAAAGAAGTAGCAAGGGTTACAAGAAATTGTAGCACCTTGCTATTTTTGTTATTATAATCAATGTTGACTAATAAGTATATGTATAGTATAATATAAACATAATGTGTGAAAGGAGAAATTATATGTCCAATAAAGCAATGCTAATATTAATTGCTACAATTATATTTTTAGTCTTAATATTAAATATATCGTTTATAACAATGCCATTTATGTTATTTATTGAGATTCTACTACTTGGAATAGAAACTTTTTTTGTAATAAAAATAATCAAAATAGTAAATAAAGAAAAAAGACAGAAAATAATAGAATCACAACTTATTATAAATGGCTATGAAAAAGTTTGTGATAACTTTTTTATTAATCAAAAAGAAAAAAAGGTTAAAATAAATAATAAAGATTATGATTTTTCTAATATATTGTCTTATGATGTAATGGAAGGAAAACAATACTTACAAACTAGAACATATTGTACAGAGCTATATATTAATATTACTACAAATGATTTAACTGAGCCAAATATTAGGTTAGATTTTGAAAAAGCATCACTACAACAAGTAAATGGTAAAAACTATAATAAAGCACATAAAGAATTAGAAGAGGCAATTTCTACATTAGATATTATTATATCAAGTGATGAAGAAAAAATAAACATAATTAAAAGTTATAAAACAGTCTAAATTTTAGACTGTTTTTCTTATATACTCGTACATTATGTAACGCAATTGGTTGACATTTGTAGTATTTATATATATAATGTCGATAACTAAAAAAGAAAGAGGCTACTTATATGAAGATATTAAAAAAGATAATGTATATAATTTTAATTACTACTATTTACTTATTTATAAATATGATACCAGTAAATGCAGCAACGGTAACTGTTACGGCAGATGTTTTAAATTTAAGAGAAAAGGCATCAACTAGTTCTAAAGTTTTACTTGAACTTACAAAAGGAAAAGAATGTGAATTATTAAAAGAAGAGGGCAAATGGTATCAAGTAAAATATAATGGATATACAGGATATGTATCAAAAGAATATGTAAAGAAAAATGGTGATGTAGTAGAAGAAAACAATATAGATGAAGGAAGACAAGAGCAGATAGATAATAATGAAAAAAATAATAATGAGCAAGATAATATAGAAGAAGTAGTAACAATAGAAGAAACAACTGGAAAAATGGCAAGTAGGTCAAAGGTAAAAATATTACCTTTAATATATGCTAGTGATATAGAAACACTTAATCAAAATGCTACTGTAACTATTATAGAAGAAGTAAATAACTGGTCATATATTCAAACAAGTAAAGTAGAAGGATGGGTTAGAAGTAGCTTGATAAAAAACAAGAAAACCACATCTGTAGATATAAATGAAAATACAAATACTAGTACAAGTTCAGATACAAATATAAATGAAAATAATACAAATACTATTGAGAATAATAGCAGTACTACTAATACAAATACAAACACAAATACTACAACTCAAACCAATAATACAAATACAGACAAGAATGATACATACAAAGAAAAAACTATGTATATAAATGATTCATATGTAAATGTTAGACAAAAGCCAAGCACATCATCAAAGATTTTAATGACACTTACACAAAATACAAAGCTAACCGTTATTGGGGAAGAGGGAGACTGGTACAAAGTAAGTACAAGTAAAGGTAATGGTTATGTTTTGAAAAAATTATTATCTAGTAGTAGAACTACTACAACAAGAGGTGGAACTAAAATAACCGAAGTTAGTACAAGTAACAATTTAGATGCGAGTAAGATAGAAACAAATACAAGTACAAATACAAGTAAAAGTACAAGTACAAGTACTACTACAACCACATCAAAAGGGCAAGAAATTGTAGCATATGCTAAAAAATTTTTAGGTGTTCCATATGTATATGGTGGAGCAAGTACATCAGGTTTTGATTGTTCAGGTTTTACTATGTATGTATATAAAAATTTCGGTATTTCTATGAAACATGGAGCACAGGCACAAGCAAAACTTGGAAAAGAAGTTAAAGCAGATAAGACATCTAGTAGTAGCTTAAAAGAGAATTTGCAATTAGGCGATTTAGTATTATTTTTAAACTATGAAACAATGAAAGAAATAGGTCATTGTGGAATTTACATAGGGGACGGAAAATTCATTCATAGTTCATCTGGAACAGGCAAATGTGTAAAAATAGACAATTTATTACCAGGAAATTATTATAATACAAGATATTGTGGAGCAAGAAGAGTAATATAAAATAAATACGGGGGCAAGAGAAAAGAGGTTTTTATAAATTGAGAAAAAGACCATTATGTATTGCCACCGTATTTTTTGTATGCGGAATAATAACAGGGCTATATATACAAATTGGTATAGCCTTATTTTTATTACTTGGTTTTGTAATTTACAAAATATTTCATAATTCAAAATGCATTTTGCTTATTTTGATTTTTATGTTAGGAATAACAATAATTAAGTCAAATGAAAATCATTATAAACAAATATATGATTCTATTGATACTAATGAAAAGTATCATATTCAAGCAGTTGTAGTATCAGATGCAGATGAAAAACAATATAAAAGTGTATATGAGATAGAAGTTAAAAAAATTGGTGACGAAGAAAAATATAAAGGAGAAAAATGGTTATTACAATTAAAAGAAAGTAAACTACAATATGGAGATTTAATAGATTTTTATGGAACAATAGAAATTCCACAGGGAGCAAGAAATTACAAAGGGTTTGACTACCAAAAATATTTAAAATCAAAAAGGATATATGGAACTATAACGGAAAAAAATAAATTAACAATAGTATCTAAAAATAAAACTAATTTTTTGCAAAAAGCCTTTTATATAGTTCGAAAAGATATAAAAAATAGAATTTATAAACTTTTGCCAGAAGATACAAAAGAGGTTTGCTTTGGAATTTTAACAGGAAGTCGTGATGATATAAGTTCTGACATAACAGAAGCTTTTAAAAATAGTAACCTAACACATATGCTTGCTGTATCAGGAGCACATATATCTTATTTAATAACAGGCTTATCTTTTCTATTATCTAAGACAGGAAAAAAATTTAGAAAGATTACAACTATTGTATTTTTAATTTCCTTTATGGGGTTAACAAGATTTACTCCATCAGTCCAAAGAGCAAGTTTTACATCAATACTTTTACTTATTGCAAGTCTCATACACCGAAAGTTAGATTCATATACAAGCTTAGCTTTTTCATTATTAATCATGTTAATTTACAATCCATATTCGATATTTGACATAGGCTTACAACTTTCATATGGAGGCACAATAGGAATTATTCTTTTTCAATCTAAAATTTCAAAATGGCTTTATACAAAGTTCAATTTACAAAATAAATCAGACAAAAAAAGTTTAATAAAATATATAATAGATATGCTTACTGTCTCAATTAGTGCCAACATTGTTATTATTCCTATTATGATTGTGCAATTTAATAATCTATCTCTTACTTTCTGGATTTCTAATATTTTAGCAGGACCGTTATTAGGCTTTATAATTATTTTGGGTTTTTTAACATATTTAATATCTATAATTTCAATGGGAGTAGCTGTAATTCCAGCTTTTCTCTTAAAAAATATTATTAATATTTTTATATTTATAGCTGAAATTTGTAGCAAACTGCCATTTTCTTCTATTACAGTCATAACCCCGTCTATTTTCGAAATATTGCTCTATTACATAGCTGTTTTTGCTATGTTTAATTTAGAAAAAGTAAAAGAAATTGCAAAAAAGCATAAACCGAAAAAGATAGTTATAATTACTCTAATTTTCATATTAATTGTTGTAAATGTTGTTACAAGCATTAATAGACCTTTAAAGATATATTTTATTGATGTAGGACAGGGAGATTCTACACTTATTTGTACACCAAATAACAAAACTATTTTGATAGATGGTGGTGGAAGTGAAAATAGTACTAGTTTTGATGTGGGCAAACAGATTCTACTTCCATATTTATTAGATAGAAGAATTAATAAGATTGATTATATGATGATTTCTCATTTTGATAGTGACCATGTAGGGGGGCTTTTGTATGTATTAGATAAGATAAAAGTACAACATGTGATTATTGCAAAGCAAGGACAAATAAGCTCAAATTATGAACAATTTAAGAAAATCATAAAAAAGAAGAAAATTGATGTAATTGTGGCTAAAGGAGGCGACAAAATTCAAATTTCTAAAGATATATATTTTGATATTTTATTTCCAGAAAATAATCTTATAAAAGAAAATGTGTTAAATAATAACTCTATTTTGGCAAAATTTTGTTATAAAGATTTTTCAATGTTATTTACAGGAGATATAGAGAAAATAGCGGAAGAGCAAATTGTAGATTTATACAAAAATACAAATATATTAAATTCAACTATTTTAAAAGTAGCACATCATGGATCAAAGACATCTTCAATAGAGCAAATTCTGGATAAAATTAAACCTAAAATTGCACTAATTGGTGTACGGAAGTAAAAATACATTCGGACATCCAAATGAGGAAGTAATTAAAAGATTGCAGATTGTACGGTGCTAAAATTTTTAGAACAGACCAAAGTGGCGAGATAGAAATTAAAGTAAACAGCAAGGGAATTATAAAAATAAAAGAAACAAGCAACTAAAATTAGTTGCAAATAAGAAAGGATTAGTGTATAATATCAAAACATATCAATAAATGAATTTATAAAACAAGCAGTGGCAAACTATATAAAAATGTGTTAAATATAAGGAGAAAAAATGAAAATATTGCATTTAAATGAAATTGAATTTATAGCAGAAGAAATAAAAAAAGGAAAAAGTGTTGTATTTCCAACAGAAACAGTCTATGGAATAGGGACAAATGCATTAGACGAAGAGGCATGCAATAAAATTTTTGCTTTAAAAGAAAGACCAAAAGACAAGCCTTTAATTGTTTTAGTATCAGATTTTGATATGTTATATACTTTAATAGAAGAGCCAAACAAGATAGAGCAAAAATTAATAGAAACATTTTGGCCAGGCCCTTTAACTATTGTGTTTTCAAGGGTAAAAGAGGGAGTAGTACCAAAAGCAATAATGGGAAATCAAAACTCAATAGGAATACGCATGACAAATGGCAAAATAGCACAATTATTGATACAAAAAGCAGGCGTTCCTGTGGTTGCTCCAAGTGCAAATATCTCTGGAAAACCTACAGAAACAAAGATAAAAAACATTATACAAGAACTAGGAAATAGAGTAGACTATATTTTAGATTGCGGAGACATACAAAGCGATATAACTTCTACTGTTGTAAAAGTAGAAGAGAATAAAATTCGTATTATAAGACAAGGTAAAATTACAAAAGAAATGCTTTCCAAAATCGGAGAAATAAAACTTGAAATTTAATATAAGCCACAAAAATGACAAAAATTAGAAAAATTTGAATATATTTTCAAAAAATATTCCATACTATTATAAATTAATCTATAAAAGAAAAAGGTGAGACTTATGGAAAATAGAACGAAAATATGGATTTTAATAGCTATAATAGTAGGAATAGTGTTAGCTATTGTTTTGGGTTTTTATACTTACAATCGTGGTCGGTATATCTGAAACTAATGTGATTAATACACAAAAATTAGCAGATGAAGATACAAAACAAGAAAATGATATAGAAGAAAATTTTAATGAAACGGTTGAAACAATATCAGCACAAGAAAAAATATCTCCAAATGCTATTGTAACAGAAAAAAGATATTATAAAAAATGTGACCATCTAATTAGAGAAGTATTAGACATTCCAGAAGAGTTAATAAATAAGACAGAGGACGATTTAGAAAGTTATTATTCAACTTGGAAAGTAGAAGAATATTCGCCAGATGAAATTACTGTATATAAAGAATTTAACGGAATATGTAATGAACATTATGTTATTAAACAAAAAGGTGATATACTTGCGGTTTATACGGAAAATGAGCAAGGAATTTTAACATGGGAAGAAGACACTGAAATAGAAACTCAGTATTTACCAGAAGAAGATATAGAAGAATTTAAAGTAGGGAAAAAAGTAGTAGGAAAAACTAATCTATATACATTTTTAGAAGATTATGAGTAAAATAAAAGGACATATTAAGAAAAAATATGTCCTTTTACTTTTTATTTATTCTTTTCTGGAATTTTTAAATTTTCCTTCTTCAAATATCCTTGTTTATAAAATGTTCTAAAATACATAACAAGAGAAAAAATTGTTGCAACTAAAGCTAAATAATATAAATATTGGTCAAACTGTGGAAGCATAGGAGCGCTATATTCTGGGTGACCTTTTAATGGCTCATTCCAATATGTAATAACGAAAGAACATACAATAGCTAAATAAAATAGCACAGTTGCAAGTTTTCCAAACCATCTGCTAGAAACCACAAGCTCTTTTCCATATAAGAATGAAGCACCTGCTATCATAGCAAATTCTTTAACAAATACAACAATTAACATCCAAAGTGGAATAATACCTTTAAAAGTAAGTGCTGCTAAAATTGAAATCTGTGTTGTTTTATCAGCAAGTGGATCAATTAATTTTCCAAAGTTTGTAATACAATTAAATTTTCTTGCAATAATTCCATCTAATATATCTGTTATTCCAGAAACAGTAAGCATAACTAACGCAGCCACATACTTTTCTGTAAATATAAAATATAAAATAAATGGTATTAGTAAAAAACGAATAACTGTTAAAATATTTGGTACATGTTTTATCATAATTATTTCCTCTTCTTCGTTTTAGTTATATAAGACTAAGAAACGACATTAAACTTTAAAGAATTTTCATCTGATGTTACAGTAACGCTTGAACCATCTACAAGCTTTGATTCTAAAATCATATCTGAAAGCTCATCTTCAAGATATCTTTGGATGGCTCTTCTTAATGGTCTTGCTCCATATTTTATATCAGTTCCTTTTTGAAGTAAAAATCTTTTTGCATCATCTGATATATCTAACTTAATATTTTTGTCTTCCAAAACCTTTTTAGTATCTGTTAGCATTAAATCTATAATCTCTAAAAGCTCTGGCTCTTGTAATTGGTCAAATAGTACAATTTCATCTACTCTATTTAAAAATTCTGGTCTAAAAGTTTCTTTTAAAGCATTCATAATTTTATTATTGTCTATTCTAGAGCCACCAAAACCAATAGAATTTGTGTTTAAATTAGAACCAACATTAGAAGTCATAATAATAATTGTATTTTCAAAGCTAACTGTGTTTCCTTGGCTATCTGTTAATCTACCATCATCTAAGACTTGTAGTAAAATGTTAAATACATCAGGATGAGCTTTTTCAATTTCATCTAATAAAATAATAGAATATGGATTTCTTTTTACTTTTTCGGTTAATTGACCTGCATCATCATATCCAACATATCCAGGAGGAGAACCGATTAATTTAGCAGTAGAGTGGCTTTCCATGTATTCAGACATATCTACTCTAATGATAGAATCTTCATTTCCAAACATTTCGTATGCTAAACTTTTTGCAAGTTCAGTCTTACCAACACCAGTAGGACCAACGAAAATAAATGAAGGTGGTCTTTTGGTGCTTTTTAAACCTGCACGATTTCTTCTAATAGCACGCGCAACTGATTCTACTGCACTGTTTTGAGCAATTACCCTTTTATGTAAGTTTGACTCTAAATTTAATAATTTTTGAGTCTCCTCTTCGGTTATCTTTTTAACAGGAATTTTAGTCCAATTTTCAATAACTTCTGCAACATCTTGAACAGTTAAACTCTTTGGTTTTACTTTTTGAGAAAGTGCATTTATTTTTTCTGTTAAAGCACATTCTTTTGTTTTAAGTTCAGCAGCTTTTTGGTAATCTTCTGTTGAATCTGCTTGTGCTGCTTCTTCCTTTTCTTCTAAAACTTGTGCAAGTTCATTTTTTAATAACTCTAATTCATATAATTCTTTATTATTTAAATTTATTCTTGAACAAGCCTCATCTAAAATATCAATAGCTTTATCTGGTAAAAATCTATCATGAATATATTTTTCAGACATAATTACAGTTTGTTTAATTACATCATTAGAAATTTTTACTTTATGAAAATCCTCATAATATTTTTTAATTCCTTCCAAAATATCCATAGAATCTGACATAGAAGGCTCAGTTACCATAATAGGTTGGAATCTTCTTTCTAATGCACTATCTTTTTCAATGTATTTTCTGTATTCTTTTAAAGTAGTAGTTCCAATTAATTGGATTTCTCCATTTGATAAAGAAGGTTTTAAAATATTGGCTGCATTCATAGAATGTTCAGCATCTCCGGCACCAATAATATTATGTATTTCGTCAATAACTAAAATGATATTGCCCAAAGCTCTACATTCGTCAATAATAGCTTTCATTCTTGCCTCAAACTGTCCTCTAAATTGAGTACCTGCAATAATGGCTGTCATATCTAACAAATATACTTCTTTGTTTAATAGTTTTGCAGGAACCTTATTTTGTGCAATTTTTATTGCTAAACCTTGTGCAATTGCAGTTTTACCAACACCAGGTTCTCCAATTAAACAAGGGTTATTTTTAGAACGCCTATTTAAAATTTGAATCATTCTTTGAATTTCTTTATCTCTACCAATTACTGCATCTAATTGATTATTCTTAGCTTTTTGTGTTAAATTAGTACCAAAAGTTTCCAATGTTTTTCTTTTCTTAACTTTTTTATCTATTTTAACTTTCTTTTTTTCTGAACCAGAAGAGGTACTATCTTGTTGTGCATTTGATTCACCTGGACCAAACATATTAGAAAAAATAGAGCCCAAAGGAATTGCACCAAATTGCATGCCAGAGTCTTGTAATTCCTCATCATCTGATATATCATTTGGCAAATTTTCAGACATATCATTAAACATTGTTTCAAATTGTTTTGTCATATTTTCAATATCTGATTCAGATAAATTAGCTTGTTTTATTAAATTATCAATAGGATTAATACCTCTTTTTTTAGCACAACTATAACATAGACCTTCCAAAGAAGTATTTCCTTTTTCATCTTGTTTGTTAATAAAAACAACTGCATTGTTTTTATTGCAATCTGAGCATAACATATATAAATATCTCCTATTCTTTTTCTTAAAATTCTACACTATATATCATACAGCAAAAAGAAGAGTTAGTCAATAACATACATTATGCAAATTTTAACAAAAAAAGAAGCTTACATGATTAATTAAAATTAACCAAAGCTTCTTTTAGGCATAATTTTCTATAAACTCTTCCATTTGTTCTTTTATTTCATTAAAGTCAATTTCTAAAACAATGCATAATGCAATTAACTCGAAATCTTTTACAGAAGTTTTTGAAGTTTCTATTTTATATAACTCAAATCTATCAAGTTCCACTCCTAGTAGTTCTAATTTATGAGATAATTCTGTTTTAGAATAATGCATTTTCTCTCTATTTTTTCTTACAATATCACCTATAATATTGCGTTTTTCATTAAATTTTTTCAAGAAATAACCTCCTTATACAAAATGGTTAAAAAAGGCAGAAAAATTTTATAATAATACATTGATTTTATAATAACTTTTATGATAAAATGTGTATTAAGAATACACATTATTTAAAATAATATAAAACAAAAGAATGAGAGGGGAAAATGCAAATGAGAAAAGAGAGAGGAATAACACTACTAGCACTTGTTGTAACAATAATAATATTAATAATACTTGCAACAGTAAGCATAAATATAGTAGTAGAAGATGGAGGAGTATTTACTAAAGCAGAGCAGGCAAAATATGCATATGAAATGTCAGAGGTACAACAAAGATTTGACATGGCAATATTAGAAGTAAAGACTAAAAATAAAGGGCAAGCGCCGGTAGATAAATACATAGAGCATTTAAAAGAAAAAGGAATAATAGAGCCAGAAAGCGAGGTAACAAATCCGGATGGAAGTATAGAAGTAACAACGCCAGATGGATGGGTAGCACAAATAGAAAAAGATGGAGATTATGTTAAAAGGGTAGTAGTAGAGGGAAAAGCAGATAACTTACCAGTAAGGATAACAAATGTACAGCTAACACCAACAACCCATGATATAACAGTAAAATTAACAGTATTAAGAGGAGAAAAAGCAAAATATAGCTATTACTATAAACAAGGAGCAATAACAGACGAAGAAAAGAGTTTAAGTGGAGAAGAACTAGTAAAAGAGCATAATTGGAAGAAAGCAGCAGATAAAACAGAAAGTTTAGAGATAGTAATAGGGGACGATATAGAACAAGCACAACAATATACAGTAATGGTAGAGGCAATAGAAGGAAATGTAGTACAGTCAAGAGGATATGCAACAGCAAGAACAACAGAAGTACCAATAGCAACAGGGGCAATAGAATTTGGAGAGTTAAGTTGGGAAAATGGGCTACCAAAAGTAACTGTAAGCAAAACAACAGAAGATTACCACTTACAATATCAAGTAGTAAAAAAAGATGAAATGCCAGTAAATGACAAATGGAACACATTGGAAGACAAAGCAATAAATTCAAAAGAAGTAACGGAGTTAGATTTAGGACAGGTAATAGTAGCAAGATTATGGGATGGCTATAAAGGGGGAGCAAGTATATCGTCATTTGAGGTAAAAGACGAAATAGCACCAACAATAAATGTAACAAGTAAATCATCAACAACAAGTACAGTAAGTGTAACAGTAAGTGTAATAGATTTAGAATCAGGGATGGGAGAGAGCCCAGATTACACATATTCAATAAGACTAAAAAATGGAAGTTATGGAGTAGCGGATACAACAGAAAGTACAAGTCATACATTTACAGAGTTAAATCAAAAGACAGAATATATAGTAAAGATAGAAACAGCAGATAGAGCAAAAAATAAACAGATAAAAGAGATGACAGGAGAAAATGAAATAATAAAAACAGGAACAGTACCAGATGGAGGAAATGGAACAACAGGAGCAATAAAATTTGAAGATGCAAAATGGGCAAATAAAAAGCAAAGTGTAAATATAACAAAAACAGATACAAACTATCAGTTACAATATCAAACAGTAAAAAACGGAAAAGAATTAAATAATAATGGTTGGACAACAGAACAAAATAAAGCAACAAATTTAAAAAATATAACAATAACAGGATTAGAATTGGGAGATAAAGTAGTAGCAAGACTATGGGATGGAAGACAGGGAGGAAACACAGCAACATTTACGGTAAAAGATGAAAAAGAACCAAATGCAGCAACAATAAACTTAAACAATGTAACAAACATAAAGAAAGGTGGAACAATAAACGCAACAGTAACACACAGAGACGGAGAAAGTGGAATAGATATAGGAAAATGTAAATGGATACTACATACACAGCAAGCAGAACTTGGAACAGCAGATAGTAGTTATACAACTAGTAGTTTTGTACATGGAACATTTAGTGCAGAAACACAAACATTAAAGAATGCAATAACAACAGAAGGAACATATTATTTACATGTACTAAGTGTAGATATGACAGGGACAAATAAAAAAGAGACAGTGTCAGGAGCAATAACAGTAAAAACACCGACAGTAGCAGAATCAAAAGGAGTAACACAAAGCACGACCACTACAATACCAGATTCATTAGGAAACAATGTAGTAGTACCAGGAGGATTTAAAATAGCAAATGATTCAGGTAAAAATGTAGAAGAGGGAATAGTAATAGAAGATGATTCAGGAAATCAATTTGTATGGATACCAGTAAGTAACATAGATGGTGACAATAATGAATCAAATGGAATAACAGGAACACCAATAAAGACAAGCAAAGGAGATAAAGAGATAACATTAGGAAGGTATACATTTGCAACAACTAGTCCAGGTACGCCAACTTTAGTACAAAGAGGTTCAGAACATGCAAATAGAAATAAAGAATATAAAATACCTGAATATGAATATCAAGAAATAACAACAAATGAAAGAACAAATGGAGGACAAGGAGCAAAGAATTTAGCAGAATTTGTAAAAAGTGTACAAGATAATCATGGATATTACCTTGCAAGATACGAGGCAGGTAAGGGAACAGACGGTAAACCAGTATCGAAAGCAGGAGCAGTATGGAATAATATAACTCAACCAGAAGCTTCAGCAGAAGCGCAAAAAATGTATGAAGAAAAAGATTATACAAGTGATTTAGTAAATAGTTATACATGGGATACAGCGATAGTATATATACAAGCAATGGGAAATGACAATTATGCAAATACAACAAATCCGAAGTCAAGTAACATGAATACTGGAGAAACGGGAAATGAGAAATGTCATATATTTGATATGGCAGGAAATGTAGCTGAGTGGACTACAGAGTATTCTACAGGTGCTAGCCTTGGCGGAAATTGTCCTTATGTTTTTCGAGGAGGTTATTACGATTACTATCTCAAAAAGGTTTACCCAGCTTATCGTTGGAGGATCTCTTTATACGAAAATGTAGACTATGTTGGATTCCGCCCAATTTTATATTTAAAGTAGAGAGTGTAAATATTTTTGTGTAAATCGAATTTACCTTTTATGAAAATTAAAATCTATTTAATAAATACATATTACTTAATGCATCAATTCACATAAGTACACAAACCCCCATTGTCTTAAATAGACAATGGGGGATTTATATAAACATTATTCTACAGTCACAGATTTAGCTAAATTTCTTGGCTTATCTACATCTAATCCTTTATTTTTTGATATATAGTAAGCAAGTAGCTGAAGAGGTATAACAGAAAGTACAGGAGAAATAACAGAATCTGTTTTTGGAATATTTATAACAAAATCAAAATGTGAATTTGGTATATTTTGATTTGTGATTACCAAGGTTTTTGCGCCTCTTGTAATTACTTCTTGAAGATTACTAATAGATTTTTCTACAAGCTTTTCATCAGTTATAATTCCAATTACAACTACATTATTTTCAATTAAAGCAATAGGACCATGTTTTAGTTCTCCTGCTGCATATGCCTCTGAATGTATATATGATATTTCTTTTAGTTTTAAAGATCCTTCTAAGGCGACAGCATAATCTGTACCACGACCTAAGAAAAACATGTCTTTTTGTGTATATACCTGTTTTGCAAAGTCTTGTATTTTGGTTGTGTCATCTAAAATTGTTTGTACTTTTGAAGGTAAGTCTAAAATATCAGATTTTAGATTTTCTATTTCATTTAAAGGGCAACTACCTAAAAGTTCAGCAAAATGCATTGCTAAAATTGAAAGTAGTACAATTTGTGAAGTATATGCTTTTGTAGATGCAACAGCAATTTCCGGTCCTGCATGTGTATAAATAGAATAGTCTGCCTCCCTTGTGATAGAACTTCCTATAACATTAGAAATTGCAATAGTTTTTGCACCATTTAATTTTGCAAGTTTTAAAGCAGCTATTGTATCTGCGGTTTCACCTGATTGACTAATATAAATACAAAGTGTTTTGTCATCTATTAATGGGTTTCTGTATCTAAATTCTGAAGCAATATCTACTGTAACAGGTATTTTACAAAGTTTTTCTAACACTGTTTTTCCAGCTAAACCTGCATACATAGCAGTTCCACAAGCAACGATATATATTTTATTAATACTACTTAAATATTCTTTTGAGATATCCAAATCGTCAAAAACACATGGCTTTCCTAAACTAAATCTTGAACCTATAGTTTCTCTAATTGAATTAGGTTGCTCAAAAATTTCCTTTAGCATAAAGTCTTCGAAACCTTCTTTTTCTGCAGAAGATGCGTCCCATTCAATATTTTTCAAATTTTTTTCATATTGCTTTAAATTATTATCAAAAAACTTTATATTATCTTTGCTTACTACACCAAATTCGTTATCATCTAATAGATAAAAATTCTTTGTATATGAAAGGATAGCAGGAATATCAGATGCTACAAAATTTTCACCATTTGCTTTACCAACAACAAGTGGGCTATTTTTTCTAACTACAATTATTTCGTCAGGAAATAGTGGAGAGATAACTTCTATTGCATAGCTTCCTTCTAAATCACCTACAGCAAGTTTTACACTACTTAAAAATTTGTCTTCATGAATATGAACACCATTTTTAAAATAATAGTCAATCAAGTTTGGAATTACTTCAGTGTCTGTTTCTGACAAGAAACTATATCCTTTAGAAATTAAAAAGTCTTTTAACTTTCTATAGTTTTCTATAATACCATTATGAACAACAGCAAAATTTTGACTATTATCCATATGAGGGTGAGAGTTTTCTTTTGATGGTTTCCCATGAGTCGCCCATCTAGTATGAGCAATACCAATAGTTCCATTTAAGTTATTAATGCCATCTAAATTATATAAATTGTTAACTCTTCCTTTATCTTTTTTTACAATAATTTTTTTATTCTCTATTGTTGCAATTCCAGCTGAATCATATCCTCTATATTCTAATGAAAGTAATCCATTAATTAATATGGGAGTTGCTTTTTTTGTACCTACATAACCAACAATTCCACACATAAAAAATACCTCCTAAAAGTATAAATTTTATTTTCTGTATGTAAAAATTTTCCAAGTTACCGTATTATATTACTACGAAATCAAAAAAGTGTCAAATAATTAACAAATTGAGATATCTTGAAAAGGAGCAAAAAAAATTGTATAATAGAATAGGTAAAAATATAATAATCGAGGATATTTATGTTTGATATAGAGGAAGAATTAAAAAAGTTGCCAAACAAGCCAGGCGTATATATTATGCATGATAAAAATGACAAAATTATTTATGTAGGTAAAGCTATTTCTTTAAAAAACAGAGTAAGGCAATATTTTAGAAAAAATAATAAAACTAAAAGAATAGAGAATATGGTTTCTTTAATAGACCATTTTGAATATATTGTGACTGATAATGAGGCAGAGGCATTAATTTTGGAATGTAATTTAATTAAAAAAAATATGCCAAAATTTAATGTACTTTTAAAAGACGATAAAACTTATCCATATATTAAAGTAAATGTAAAATCAGATTATCCAGATGTTTATGTTACAAGAAGAATTTTAAATGATGGGGCAAAATATTTTGGACCATATGCGTCAGCAGGAGCTGCAAAAGAAATGGTTGATTTTATTAAATCTAAATTTAAAATTAGACAATGCAGAAATTTTAAATATAAAGATAGACCATGTTTAAATTATCATATAAAAAAATGCATGGGACCATGTATGGGTTATGTTTCAAAAGAAGAATATAGAAAACAAATTGACGAAGTAGTAGATTTATTAGAAGGAAAGACAGATAAAATTATAAAAAGTTTAACAACAGAAATGCTTGATGCTTCTAACAATATGCAATATGAAAAAGCAGCGTATTTAAGAGATAAGAAAATGGCTATTGAAGCTATTATGCAAAAACAAAAGGTTTCTAATATAGCAGAAAACGATATTGATGTAATAGGTTTAGCAAGAAATGAAAATGAGGTTTGTATTGAAATTTTCTTTGTTAGAAAAAGTAAAATGATAGGGAGAGAGCATTATTTTTTAAATCATTTAGAAGATGAGACAGATAATGAAATTTTATCTAATTTTATAAAACAATATTATATGGGAAGACCTATTCTTCCTAACAAAATTATGTTAAGAGAAGAAGTAGAAGATAAACAGCTAATTGAAAAATATCTTTCAGAAGTAATGCAAAGGAAAGTAGAAATTAAAACACCACAAAAGGGTGAAAAATTAAGATTGGTTGAAATGGCAGAAAATAATGCAAAAATTACATTAGAGAACAAAGAAAAAGATAAAACCGAAATTTTAATGGAACTAAAAAAAGTTTTAAATATGGAAAAACTTCCAAGAAAAATAGAAAGTTACGATATTTCAAATTTATCAGGAGAATTTATTGTAGCAGGAATGTGTGTAGTACAAGATGGAGTTATAAAGAAAAATTTATCAAGAAGATTTAAAATAAAGACTGTATATGGACAAGATGATCCAAAATGTATGATGGAAGTAATTACAAGAAGATTAAGACATTCTATTGATATTTTAAATGAAAGCAAAACTACCGGGTTTGGTAGACTTCCAGATGTGATTTTTGTGGATGGAGGAATTACTCAAATAAGAGCAGCTAAAAAGGCAATAGACGATATTAATGTGGAGTTAGAAAAAGCATATAAAAAACTTGGTATTCAAGACAAAAGAGAAAAAATAGAGATACCAGTTTTTGGAATGGTTAAAAATGATAAACATTCAACAAGAGCTTTATTAGACGAAAAAAGGCAAGAACTACCACTTAGCGAAAAATTAATGAGGTTTATTACAGAGTTTCAGGACACTGTACACGATACTGCAATAGGCTATCATAAAAAACTCCGTGACAAGCAAATAACAAAATCTAGTCTAGACGAAGTTAAAGGCATAGGAGATGTAAAAAAGAGATTGTTACTTAAAAAATTTGGTAGCGTAGAAAAGATTGCAAATGCTAAAATTTCAGAATTAACTGATATAAAGGGAATTAATGAAGAATTAGCGAAAAAAATAATAGAAGAACTAAATAATATGTAGAATTTGGAAATACGAAAATGGACATAAATTTTCTTCTTATAGAATATATTTATAGTATAAAAAAATATATATAGGGGGATTTTTTATGGAGTATACGAAAGATGTGATTTTACATGTAAATTATGGACAAGGTGCACATGCAAAAAAGGAAAATATTTTTTATAAAATATCGTCTACTATTGCAAGACACAAAGTTGTAACAACTGTTGTTTTAATTACAACTTTGTTAATGATTTTAGATGTTATGTTGGTAGCAAGTTTTTTACAAATATTAAGTAGTTTTTAAAATAAAAGAGGTAAATTTAAATGAATGTAGCAAATAATTGGAAAGATTATGAAATATTAGATATGGCAAATGGAGAAAAATTAGAAAGATGGAAGGATATTATTTTAATAAGACCAGATCCGCAAATTATATGGAAAGAGAAGTCTTTTAAAAACAAATGGAATCTTGCAGATGCAAAGTATATTAGAAGTAGTTCTGGTGGAGGACATTGGGAATATAATAAAAAACTACCTGATGTATGGGAAGTAAAATATAAAGATTTGACTTTTAGAATTAAGCCAATGGGCTTTAAGCATACAGGTTTATTTCCAGAACAAGCTGTAAATTGGGACTGGATGATTTCAAAAATACAAAATGCTAAAAGAAAGATAAAAGTTCTCAATTTATTTGCATACACAGGAGGAGCAACTGTTGCATGTAGCTATGCAGGAGCAGAGGTTTGTCATGTAGATAGCTCAAAGGGAATGACTTTGTGGGCAAAGGAAAATCTTGAGGCATCAGGGTTAGGGGCAAGACCAGTAAGATTTATTGTAGATGATGTTATAAAATTTGTAAATAGAGAAATAAGAAGAGGAAATAAATATGATGCAATTATTATGGATCCGCCTTCTTATGGTAGAGGAACAAATGGAGAAGTATGGAAGTTTGAAGATAATATTTGTGATTTAGTTGAACTATGTGGCAAAGTTTTATCTGATGAACCATTATTTTTCTTAATTAACTCATATACAACAGGTATTTCAAGCATGGTTTTAGAAAATATACTTAAACTAAATATAGGGAAAAATAATAAAGGAAATTTAAGTTCGGGTGAAATTGGACTACCTATGACAAATTCGAATTTAATACTTCCATGTGGAATTTTTGCTCGTTGGGAGTCAAAATAAGGTAGTAATAGGAGAAACAATAGATGTTAAAAGTAATATACGAAGATAATCATATTATAGTTGTAGAAAAACCTGTTAATATTCCGTCACAAGGTGATAAAACAGGGGATAATGATATGTTAAGTCTTATAAAAGAATATTTAAAGCAAAAATATCAAAAACCGGGAAATGTTTATTTAGGCTTAATACATAGATTAGATAGACCAGTTGGAGGGGTTATGGTATTTGCCAAAACTTCAAAGGCAGCATCAAGACTAAGCGAAGAGGTAAGAAATAATCAATTTCAAAAGACATATTTAGTTATTTGTAACGGAAAAATGGAAAATGAAAAAGGAGTTTTAGAAGATTATTTACTTAAAAATGAAAGAACCAACATGAGTAAAGTAGTAAAAGAGGGAACTAAAAACAGCAAATATGCTTTATTAGAATATGAAGTTTTAAAATATGACGAAGAATTAGATTTGTCTGTTTTAAAAGTTTTATTACATACAGGAAGACATCATCAAATTAGAGTACAACTATCTTCAAGAGGACATAGCATATATGGAGACCAAAAGTATGGGGGTAGAGGACATGGAAAACAAATTACTTTATGGGCATATAGTTTAAAAATTGTTCACCCTGTAACAAAGAAAGAAATGATATTTAAATCTATTCCAGAAAGGGTAGGAAGTTGGAAAATACTAGACGACTTACAAGTTTAAAGATACCTATTAGTAAATTAATTTAATATTTTAGATTACATAAAAAACTTATGTAAATTTTATGAAAGCCAAAAATCATATATGAAAATGTAAAAATACATTTTTCGTATATGATTTTTTCACTTTCATATAAAAAATCAAAAATAAAAGGTCAGAAAATGTAGAATAGGAGTGTAGCAAATAATAAATGTGAATAGGTGAAAAAATGATAGATAAAATTTGTGAGTTTTTAGTAAGTAAAATTCGTAAAAGTATGCCAGAAATAGATGACGAAAAAGCAGAAATCATTTTATACGGAATTCAACTAATTGTTGGAGAGATACCAAAGATATTTATTTTATTTGGACTTAGCTTTTTATTAGGAATAGGTTGGTATACTATATTTGCATATGTTGCAATTATGCCATATAGAGCAACATCAGGAGGTTTTCATTTAAAAAGCCATCTAGGATGTATATTAGGGACAAGCTTATTTTATTATGGAAATGTGTTTTTAAGTAAATTTTTAGTGCTTAATAATTTTCAAAAATACGGCTTAATATTGTTTACACTCATACTTGGAATAATTATGGTTACACTTTATGCTCCAGCAGATACAGAAAATGTTCCAATATTAAGTAAAAAGGAAAGAAAAACAAAAAAGATTTTATCATACATAACTTTAATATTAACTTTGGCAGTAGCAGGAATTGTACAAGATAGAATAATTTCAAATATTTTAATTATAGGTACAATCGTTCAAACAATAATGATTACAAGGTTAGCTTATAAACTTACAAATAATAAATATGGATATGAGGTTTATAAGGAAACACCTGAAACAGCAAACTAAGGTAATAATACATTGGCCGGCAATGTTTTATTATATAAATTTTAAGTAGGAGGGATTTTTTATGTTAAAAATGTTAGCAAAATTAGCAGAAAGATATGCAAAGGCAACAAATACAACATGTGTAATATGTAGCATGTTTCATCAACCAAAAATGCCTGCATCATTAATTAAAAAAGATTAATTATAAATAACTCTGGATAACAACAATATTCTTTAAATAAATAATAAAAACGACAAACTAAAAAGAGATTTCTTAAAACCATAAGAAATCTCTTTTTGGTGATATTAATAATAAATCTCAAATTGTTGTATAAAAAACTTATCTGTTTTAGTAGTAAATAAATTTAAGTTATTGTTTCTCTTTAAAATTTGTCTTATTTTCCATAATCCTAATCCAGAATTTTCTTTATTTTCTTTACTAGTTACGCCTTTTTCAAATATCTTTTCTATATCTACATCTTTATTTTTATATGTATTTTCAATAATAACTATAATTCTATGTTTCTTATCTTCTTTTCTAAATGAAACATTAATAATTTTATCTTCACATTCATTTGCAGCCTCTATACTGTTATCAAGTAAAATACCAAGAATTCTAGTAAATTCATAAATTTTCATATGTTTTTCTATTTCGTTTAAATCTAAGAAAATATCAAGATTAATTTGTATATTTAGTTCATCTGCAACATAATATTTTGTAGCTAAAATATTATAAATTGCAGGATGATTAATAACATTAGGACTTAAAGAATAAAGGTTATTCGTTTTATTACAATCTTGTAGCAATTGAGTATAATATTTATTAAGTCCATCCATATCGTTATTTCTAATGTATCCACCAATACCATTTACTATATTATCAAAATCATGTTTAAAAGTTCTAACTGTATCATGCAAAACTCTTAAAGAGTGAATTGTTAAGTTTGCACCTTCTAAATCACGAGATGCAATTTCAAGTTTAGAAGAATTAATAATACTATAAACACTGATAGCAAAGTATGCAACAATACTCACAATGCTAATTAAAGTTACAAGAGCTGGCATATTATCACTGTAATATCTTACTAAGTAAAATTGCATGCCAATAATTACTAACATTAAAATTAGGTTTGTAATTAATAAAATTTTTGATTTTTTATGCATATTATCGAAGATTTTTATATTAATTCTAAAATATTTTATCATTAAAGCTAGCAAAAATATAATTAAATAAATTGCAGACATAATAGAAAATCTATACAATGCAGTAACCATAATTTGATCTGATGTAATACCAAAAAACGAAAAACATATATTAGCACTTATAAAGTCTAAAGTAGAAGTTAACACTATAGTAACTACTTCTGATAAGATACTCTTTAAAACCGTAGTTTTTAAAATAAAGTATACCATCAAAGGCCATAAAATTATAGTAATAAATACTGTATAAGATGTTGGAATTAAGAATGTTATAATAAGACTAGATATAGAAAATGTTATAACATAAATTAATTTCCTTTTAGCAGTTGTTTGAATATTTAAAAGATTAGTAAAAAATAGCATACATACAAAAGCGTCAACGAAAGAAAAAGGAATGCTAATTATCCTTATTAAATTTTCATTTGGTGTGGTAAGTGCTGTCCAAATTGTTTGAAAAATTTCCATAATTAAAAACCTCCCTAAAATCATTTTTATATTTTGGTCCAATGTAACATTTTTTGTTATCATTAAACAGAATCGTATTTGTAGAAAAATCAATATCATTTATTTTATCTAAATTAACAATATAAGATTTATGACATCTTACAAATTGCTTTGGAAGTAATGGTTTCACTTTATTAAAAGAACTATATACTTCATAATCTCTTGTATCTGTTGTAAATATTAATTTCATTCCTTCTTTTTGAATATACTTAACAGTATTTTCTGGAATAATAGTTTTATTATTATCAAGTCTTATGTATTTTGGATTATCGCCAGTAACATCATCATATAATCTTAAAATAGTTTCTCTAAATCTTTCAATAGTAAGAGGTTTTGCAATATAATCAAAAGTTTTATATTTATATGCAACTAAACCGAATTCAAGATGACCAGTAATAAAAATTATATAAATATTCTTGTTGTATTTTCTTATAGATTCAGCAAGGTCTAATCCTGAAATCTTATCTTTTAAATCAATATCTAAAATTGCAACATTTACGATATTGTTCTTAATATATTTTAATAATTCAGTAGGCGATTGTGTAGAAAAAACAACTTGACCATCCAAATTGTTTTCTATAATAATCGACTCTAACATTCTTGACAATCGATTAATAGCTGTTTTGCTATCATCACACAAAACAAAATTCAACATATTTATCCCCCGATATATTTAAACCAATAGTTTTAAAAGAAATATTATACGATATAATACTTTGAAATTACCTAAAATTTCCAATTACATTAATAATATAATCTAAAAATTTTTTATTGTCAATATTTTTTTAATAAAAGGGAAAAATACAGAAAAATGTCGAAAATGTCATAAAAAGCCGAAACTGAAAAAGGAATAAATTGGTATTAAAATAAATTATTTAGTAATAATAATTTTCTAAAATTCATAAAATTAGACAGAAAGGTGGAAAACAAAATATGGAAAAATTTTCAAATAAAAGAATAACGACAATTGGATTATTATTTACATGTTTTATAATATTTATATTTACTTTTTCGCTTATGCAACTAGAGGGACAAAAAAATATTGTGCAGACAAGTAGCTCAAATGTAGTTAGCAATAAAAAAATAGGTTGGGGAATTAAAAGAAATGATAACCATGAGCAGCCAGATGTAGGAACAGTAAATAAAAATATAATAGAAAAGTATAAAGGAATTTGCATGGGAAATGCAGAAAAAAAGTATATATATTTAACTTTTGATAATGGCTATGAAGCGGGTTATACAGAAAAAATTTTAGAGGTACTAAAACAAAATAATGTACCTGCTACTTTTTTCTTGACGGCACATTATATTAATAGCAAACCAGAACTTGTACAAAGAATGATAGATGAAGGGCATATTATAGGAAATCATACAGTGAACCATAAATCTATGCCAGAAATAGATAATGAAACTATAAAAAAAGAAGTAATGGAATTACATACAGCAGTATACGAAAAGTTTGGTTATGAAATGAAATATATAAGACCACCAAAAGGAGAGTATAGTGAAAGAACAATAGCATATACAAATACACTTGGATACACAACAGTTATGTGGTCATTTGCTTATGATGATTGGGACGAATCAAAACAAGGAAGAACGGACTATGGAAAGAAAAAAATTTTAGATAACCTCCATAATGGTGAAGTAATGTTATTACATGGAACATCTAAAGATAATAGTAATATTTTAGATGAGTGTATTAAAGAAATAAAAAATCAAGGTTATGAGTTTAGGTCGTTAGATCAATTCGAGTAAATCTGCTATTGTGAGAGGAGAAAATATGAAAGAAAAAAGAAATAAGGCTAGTCGTTTAGATAATTTGTTTGACATTCCACAGGAAATAAGCACCAATAATCCTAAAGTAACGATTATTGGTTTTGAACAAATGCTAATTGAAAATCATAAAGGAATATTGGAATATGAAGACTATTTTATTAGATTAAACACATATATTGGTATTATTAATATAAATGGCTTTAACTTAAAATTAGAAGAAATGACAACAGATGATATTTTAGTTACTGGCAAAATTGATAGTGTAGATTTTGAAAGTATAATAGACAATGATAATAGGGAGGATTAGTTTTGAAACTAAAAATATTAACAAGTTATTTATTTGGTTTTGTTGATATTGTTGTAGAAGGTTATTACATAGAAAGATTTATTAATTTATGTGTAAGTAAAGGAATTTTTTTATGGAATTTAAAAAGGAGTAAATCGACCATTTTGCATGCAAGAGTTGGAAGAAAAGACTTTAAAAGATTAAGAGAAGTTTGCAAGAAAACTAAATGTAAAATGCAAATTAAAAGAAAAAAAGGAATTAATTTTGTCGCATACAAATACAAAAAAAGAAAAGTATTTGCATGTTTACTTATACTAATACTTTTAACTATTTTATCATTATCTAATTTTGTTTGGAATATAGAAGTTACGGGAAATGAAACAATCTCAAAAGAAGAAATTTTAGAAATAGTAAAATCAAAGGGGTTAAATATTGGCAAATGGAAATATAGTATTTCTACAAAAGATATTGTAAATGAAATAAGATTACAAAGAGATGATATTGCGTGGGTTGGCATTTCCGTAAGAGGAACGAATGTAAATATTAAAATAGTAGAGGCAGATTTGAAACCAGAAATTATTAATGAAGAGGAATATTGCAATATTGTAGCTCAAAAAGATGCAATGATACTAAAAATAAATGCTACAAATGGTACACCCCTAGTAAAACAGGGAGATGTTGTAAAAAAAGGAGATGTGCTTATTGGAGGATGGATGGAAGGAAAATATACAGGAACAAGGTATTTGCATGCACAAGGCGAGATTCAGGCAAAAGTATGGTATACAAATAAACAAAAAATTTATTTAAAACAAACCAAAAAAGAGGAAACAGGAGCTATAGAAAGTAAATATTCCGTAAAGATAAATAATTTTAAAATAAATTTTTATAAAAGGCTTTCAAAATTTAAAAATTATGATACAATAGAGGAGAATAAAAAATTAAAATTATTTTCGGATTTTTATTTGCCAATTGAAATAATTAAGCATACAAGTAAAGAATATAATAATATTGAAGTTATCCATGATGTTGAAGAGGCAAAAAACCTTGCATTAGAGAATGCTAGAGCAGAGTTAAATAATACTATACAAAATCCGGAAAATATATTAAATGAAAAATATGTTACCTATGAAGATGCCGAGTATGTTGAAGTAGAACTTACATATGAGGTACAAGAAAGCATTGGGACAAAAGAAAAAATAGTCTTTTAAAGGAGTTGTTTGTGATGGGAAAACACACACAATTAAGACAAAAGAAAAGACGGAATGGAGGAAAAAATGGAAGAAAGAAGTTTAAGGATATACGATTCAGAAAAGACCTTTTTTAATAGGATTACGAACACTATAACAAAATTATTAATACCAACAAAAGTTGGCTTAAATAGTATGCTAATTTCAATAAAAAGAAACGGCATACTAAAAGCGTATGAAAATTCACTTGAAATTGAAAAAATTAGTGATCCAAATAAAAAAGAATCTATTAGTAGAAAATTAGATGATACATATGCTTTATATTTAGAGTCAATAGATAAATATATTATGGACTCTATATATAAAAAAGTAAAAAATGATACTGCAAGCGAATTTGAAAGAGAGGCTTTATCACAATATTATATAATTACTCATTTAAAAGAAACTGGCTATACAGAATACAAATACAGAAAGCAAATGTATTTAATGAGATTAGATTATGAAAATGTAATAAATGATAAAAGCAAAATTATAGATAGATATAAAAAATTTTACAGCATGGAAATGGAAACTTTATATAAAGGACTTCTAAAACATTACTCAATTCGCTTGTCTGATAATTTAATAGATAGCGAAAAACAAGAAATATATAGCAAAATTTTTAAAACTTTAGAAGAATATATATCAAATGTTTTACCAATAAAATTAGAAATAGATAAATCAGATACATATAAAGAAATTTTAGATGAATATAGCGAATTTGATAAATTTTCTGTTGGAAAATTAGACCAAAATGACTATATTGAAAAAAATATGATTTTACTTGGCTTAAGTAGGAAGTTATTTACTCATAGCTTACCTCTTGTTGTTGCAGAACAATGCTATAACAAATTAATGGATGACGCACGCAGTCTTATCGTAGATACTAAAATTGCAAAAAAACAAGAAAAAGCATATAACCTATTAATTAATATAATGGAAGAATATAATGTTAAATTGTTAAGTACGAAAATCTATTGGGACAAGCCAAATTTGAGAGACGAGTATAAAACTTTTTGGAATGAATATAAAAAAGTAAATAGCTTAAAAGATACAGATTATGACGAATATGTTAAGCAAAAGGAAATTTTATTTGTTAAAAATGATTTAAAATCATTGTACACAGATGAAAATAAATATTACAAGATTATAAAATTCTATAAAGATAAATTAGTAAAACTAGGTGTAATGAGAAGTTTAATGAATTCATATTCATCAAAGGGAAGTTACAAAAAAGAAGTAAAAAAAGGGAAAAAATAAAACCAAAAGGAAAGGCAAATGAATGAAACAAAATTGTGAGATTATCTATAAGGAAATAGACACAAATGATGAGTATGAAAAAATAATAAAAAAAGTAGTAAGTGAATGTTTTTTAGTAGAAAATTTAGTAGATACGAATTTGTATGTTAGCATCACTTTAACAACTCCTGAGGAAATTAGAAAAACAAATAAAGAATATAGAAATATTGATAAGGAAACTGATGTGCTTTCTTTTCCAATGTTTGAAAAAGACGAAATTGAGAGTATAGTTCAGAATCCAAATAAGTCTGGCTTAGATATTTTAGGGGATATTGTTATTTCAATTCAAGCTGTACAAAATCAAGCAAAAGAATATGGTCACAGTTTTAAAAGAGAACTATCATATATGGTGGTTCATGGATTTTACCATTTAATGGGATATGACCATATGCAAGAAGAAGATAAAAAAATCATGAGAGAAAAAGAAGAGATAGTTTTACAGCGACTAGGAATTGAAAGAAAAGAAGAAAATGATATAAAAAATAAAAACTTTTTAGATGCATGGAAAAATGCAATTAATGGTATTATTTATGCAACAACTACACAAGGAAACATAAAAAAACAGTTAATCATTGCAGTTCTAGTAGTTATAATTAGTTTGTTTTTTGAATTGTCAAAAGCTGAATTTTTAATTTTCATGTTTACAATTATACTTATAATTTTTGCAGAAATGGTAAATACAGCAATAGAAACAGTAGTAGATTTGTATACAGACTTATATCATCCAAAAGCAAAAATAGCAAAAGATGTAGCAGCAGGAGGAGTTGTAATTACAACTATAAATGCAATTATTGTTGCATACTTCTTGTTTTTTGATAAAATAAGCAATATTGGTTTGCAGTTTATTCAAAATATTGCAAATTCTCCAGTTCATTTAGCTTTTACAGCAATTATAATTGTTATTATTGGTATTTTATCATTAATTGCAATGGCAACTACAAATAAACACAAACTTTTAAACAAAAGATTTATGCCAAGTGGGTTTTCGGCATTAGCATTTGCTGCAAATACAATTATTTGGTTAGTTACAGATAATATTGTTGTGCTTACACTTTCTTTAGTTTTAGCAATTTCAGTAGCAGTAAGTAGGTTAGAATCAAAAGTACATAAATTATCAGAAGTTATATTTAGTAGCTGTGTTGGAATAATTATTGTATTAGTAATATATGGCTTGGCAAAGATAGCTTTAATTTTACCATAACAAATAAAACAGGGGGTTTTTCATGAAAGAAAATAAGAAAAAATCAAAAGAAAAAAGTGGCTTAAAAAGTTTTGTAATTCTTCTTATTTTAGTAATTATCATTGCAGGGATATTGCTTGCATTAAAGATATATGGAGAAAATAGACAAATTCAAACAGGAAATTTTTTACAAAATATTGCAGACAATACTTCACAAGAAAAACCAGAGCCAGAAGAAATAAAATTGCCAAAAACTTTTGCAGGAACAACAAGACCAATTGCTGTTATGATAGACAATCATATTGATGCTATGCCACAAGCAGGTTTAGAGCAAGCAGATTTAATCTATGAGCTACTTGTAGAAGGTGGCGAAACAAGACTTATGATTGTTTTAAAGGACAAAGATTTATCAAAAGTAGGACCAATTAGAAGCTCTAGACATGACTTTTTAGATTATGCACTAGAAAATGATGCAATTTATGTACATTATGGTTGGAGTCCAAAAGCAAAGTCTGATATTAGTACCTTAAAAGTAAATAATATAAACGGTATTTTTGAAAGTACATCAAATTTTTGGAGAGATAAAGGTAAATATGCTCCACATAATGCAGTAACTAAAACAGATAATATATGGAAAATTGCGAAAAGAAAAAAATATAGCGCAACAACAAGCAAAGAGCCTGTTTTAAATTATGTTGTAGATGAAGTAGATTTAGAAGAAGGACAAATTGCAGAAACAGTTACAATTCCATATTCAAACCATAATACTGTAAAATATACATATGATGCAAAAACAAAAGAATATACAAGATATTCAAGAAATAAAAAACAGACTGATTGGAATACAAAAAATACTGTAACTACAAAAAATATCATAATTACATTTGCAAAATGTGTTAGCATGGATAGTTATGGAAGACAAGATATAAGCAATGTTGGAACATTAGACGGCTATTATATTACAAACGGAAAGGCAATTAAGATTAAATGCAAAAAAACTTCAAGAGCAGCACAAACGATTTATCAAGACTTAGAAGGAAATGAAATTAATGTAAATGATGGAAAAACATTTATACAAATATGTCCAATTAATGCAAAAGTAACAATTAAAGATAGCGAAAAATAAAAGGTTATAAAATATTGACGAAATTAAATTTTATAGATATACTATAAATATAAAAATCTACAAACAAAGGAGAAAGGTAGAATATGAAAAACTGCAAAAGCCTTAAGGCTGTAAGAGAGAGAGAGAGAGAGAGAGAGAGCTACAATTTAGTAAAATAGAGTTAAGCGAAAAAATCGCTTTGTTTGTGATATACGAAGACAGACTATTTATGTAAAAGTAAATGGACTGTCTTTTTTGCGTGCATTTTAATAAGTGTAAAAGATTATTATTAGATTTAAAAAAATACATTACATTGACATTTATGTCGTGAAAATATATAATACAATAAAAGAATTAAATCAAATGTACAATGAATATAAATAAAAAAATAATACATATTAACAAATGAGGAGGAAATTTCCATGATTAAGAAAAATAAAGGTATTACATTAATAACATTAGTGGTAACAATAATCGTTTTAATAATTTTAGCAACAGTAAGTATAAATATGGTAGTAGGAGAAAATGGCTTAATAAAGAAAGCAGAGCAAGCAAGAGATGCTTATGAAGAAAGTAGCAAAAAAGAAATAGAAGATTTAAATACAATGCTAGAAGAAATGATGAAAGCGACAGGAAAAGGACCAAATAGTAAAACATTAGTAGATACATTAACAGATATACAAACAAGCACAGTAGATGCAGAAGATGTAAATGGAAACAAAATAGTAGTACCAAGGGGCTTTTTTGTAAGGACAGATTTAGGAACAAAAGTAAATGACGGAATAGTAATAGAAGATGACCAAGGCAACCAATTTGTATGGGTACCATGTACAGAGGGACAGTATAAAAAGCATGAGTATAAAACTCCTAAGGTAGACGATACAAAAGAATCGACACCAGATGATGGAAACGGAAATTGGAGGACATATGTTTACAGAAACTATGTAGACTGGAAAGAAGAAGGCGGAGATGTATCAAGTGTAACACAAAATGGAGGTTTTTATGTAGCAAGATTTGAAGCAGGAATACCAGATAATGCATCATTTTCTATAAATAATGAAAGTAATGAAGAAATGACATATTATACATCTGATGCTACTAATGGAAATAAATCAAAAAATGTATCGCAAGAAAATGGCATAAATTTGAAACCAGTAAGTAAGCAAGGGATGCAAGCATGGAATTATATAAGCCAAGAAAACGCAGTAAAAGTATCAAGCAATATGTATAATGGAGAAGAAAGTAACTATGGAGTAACAAGTCAGTTAATGGACGGAATAGCATGGGATAGAACAGTAGAATGGATAGCAAGTGAAAGAGAAAAAGCGAGTATAGTGACAGATAGTAAAGATTATGGAAATTATACAAATAATGAAACACAATTAGCAGAAGATGTCTTGTATGCCCAACATATATTGGCAACCAAAAATGATAACAGTAAAACAACAGAATGGTTAATAGCAAACAAATATAAGATAGGACAACCAAAATTAGGAGCAGAGAATTTAACAAATACAGAAGGAAGTACAAAGTACAATTCAGCAGATTATACAAATGGTACAAGTTATAGCACAACAACACATACATTAGAAAAAAGAATAGAGCTATCAACAGGAGCAGTAGAGCAATTTAAGTTAAAAAATATATATGACATGGCGGGAAATATGTGGGAGTGGACAACAGAGACAGGACACCATAGCACAACGGATACAAACACAACAACCGGTACGAAGTTCGTGGTTCTTCGTGGAGGGAGTTTTACTAGCGAAGGTACTATAGATCCTGTTACCTATCGTTATGGCAAATATACGACAACCAATATCTTCGTCCACTATGGTTTTCGTGTCGTGCTTTATGTTAAGTAACATGTCATAAATTGTCGAAAAATGTAATACGATTGTTGTTGCAAAATATAAAAAGAAGATGTATATTTAGTATATTAAGAATATATGTCTTTTTTTGTTGGAAAAAACATATATTCAAGAAAGTATTTTAATTTCAAAATTACTTTTAAAAGTTAATTCAAAATTAAACCAAAAATTTTTTTAAAATTAATTTCAAATTTTCAAAAATTAAAAAATTCTTTAAAAAAACCCAAAACAAATTGAAAAGTTTAAAGGAAAAGGTAAGCAAGTAAAGATTATTTTAAAAGTTATAAAATAAGTAATAATTTACTTGAAAGTAAAAGAAAAATTTAGTATAATGGAGGGAGAAAAAATAGAAGTATATACATATGAAGATTATGAAAAATGTGAAAAGCATGAAATAAATCAAGAAATAAAAAGAAAAGAATATGAAACAAAAACATCAAACTATATAGAAAAAACTGTACAAAACGAACATGATAAGATATTTAGAAAAATACTAGACGATAAAGTAGAGGCAACGAAGTTTATAAATAAAACATTAAAACTAAAAAGAAAGCTAAAAGAAGAAGACCTAGAAAAATATAATAGAAGTTTTGTGACAAAGTATCTAAAAAATAAAGAGGCAGATGTAATATATAAATTAAAAAATAGAGAAGTATTTTTTCTAATAGAACATCAAACGAAAATAGATTATACAATGCCACTAAGAATACTAGAATATGAAACGCAAATAATGGAAAGTGCAATAGATAAGAAGAAACTAGGGCAAAAAGGATATAAGCTACCCATAGTAATATCAATAGTGTTATATAGTGGAAGAAGAAAATGGAATGCAAAGACATATATAAGGGAAGTGCAGGAGAAGTTAAAAGGATATAAGGAATTAGAACTAGCAAGATATAATATAGTAGATGTAAATGATTATAGCGAAGAAGAACTACTAAAAGAGAAAACATTTATATCAAAAGCAATGTTAATAGAGAAGATAAGGTATACAGAAAACCTAACAGAGTATCTAGAAAAAATCATAAAAGAAATGAAGAAGAATAAGGTATACACAGATTCGCAAAAAGAATTATTAATTACAATAATAGATATGGTATTAAGTAAGAAGATAGGCAAAGACGAGACGAAAGAAATGATAAAAAATATAAAAGGAGGGGAAGATAAGGATATGTTAGCAGTATTAGAAATGATAGAAGAAGAAAACAAGATGCTAATAGCAAAAGGAGAAAGAATGGCAAATAGAAAAAATGCAAGGAAGATGTTAAAAGAAGGAATATCAATAGATGTAATTAGCAGAATAACAGAACTTACCAAAGAACAGATAGAAAAGTTAAAAAAATAGTTAATCAAAAAAAGCGTTTATAATGTTACATTTATGTTACAAATGAATAGCAAGCATTGACATTAAAGAAAAATATAGATATACTAAATGCATAGAAACAAGAAAAACGAAGGAGAAAAGCACAAATGAAAAACTGCAAAAGCCTTAAGGCTGTAAGAGAGAGAGAGAGAGAGAGAGAGCTACAATTTAGTAAAATAGAGTTAAGCGAGAAAATCGCTTTGTTTGTGATATA
>CANQCV010000015.1 GCA_947591045.1 uncultured Clostridia bacterium | reverse complement strand
GTTGTACATTAATGGTATGTGTAAGACTAAAATCTATTTACTATTCTCATAATTGCATTTAACTTTTCACTTGACAAAATATTACAATTGTATTACAAACAAAGAAAAATATTGACGAATAAGTAAAATATAGTTATACTATAAGCATAAAAACAAAAATAACAAGTAAAAAAGAGGAGAAAATCACAAATGAAAAACGCTAAAAGCCTTAATACTGTAAGAGAGAGAGAGAGAGAGAGAGAGAGCTACAATTTAGTAAAATAGAAGTAAGCGAGAAAGTCGCTTTGTTTGTGATATTTAAAGACAGACTATTTATGTAAAAATAATAGCCTGTCTTTTTTGCGTGCATTTTTATATAAATCTGCAAATTGTACAAAGTAATTATAAATTTTTTCCACTCAAAAAAATATTATGATTACATTGTAAAAGAAAATAGCTATTGTAGGGGCGACCAGTGGTCGCACGAGGAAAGGAAAAAAACCAAAAAATTAAATGTAGGGGTGACCACTGGTCACCCGCAAAAAGGGAAAAAATCAAAAAATTAAATGTAGGGGCGACCATTGGTCGCCCGAGAAAAGTAGAAAAATTAAAAAGAAAGGAAGAAAACAAATGACAGAAGCGAGAAAAGAAAAAGGAATCACATTAGTAGCACTAGTTGTAACGATAATAATACTAATAATACTTGCAACAATAAGCATAAATGCAATATCAGGAGAAAATAGCTTAATAAAAAAGGTACAGAAGGAAAAAGAAGATTACGCAGAAAGCTCAAAAAGAGAAGACGAAAAATTAGGTTCTATGGCAGAAGAATATAAACATTTAACAACACCACGAGAACCAATGGAAAAACCAATACCAGAAGGAGCGATAAGCTTTGGAGATATTAGTTGGGAAAACGGACTAGCCAAAATACAAGTAGTAAAAAATACAGAAGAATATCAATTACAGTACCAAGTAGTAAAAAAAGGAAAATCAATAGTAGACTCAGACTGGAAAACAGTAGAAGATAAAAAAGCAAATACAGTAGAAGTAAAGGAATTAGATTTAGGAGACCAAGTAATAGCAAGGCTATGGGATGGAAATAAAGGAGGAAAAAATGTAACCTCACTTGAAGTAAAAGATGGAGAAAAACCAAAAGTAAATATAACAGGAGCAGACTCAACAACAAATAGTATAACAATAACAATAACAGCAACAGACGACGAATCAGGAATGGGAAGTAATCCAAAATATAAGTATTATATAAAACAAAAAGATGGGCAATATGGAGAAGTGCAAGAAGATACAAAGTTAACTCATACATTTACAGGGCTAAATCAAACAAAAGAATATATAGTAAAAGTAGAAGTAGAAGATAGAGCAGGAAATTTGCAGACAAAAGAAAGAGAAGGAACAATAACAACAAAAACAATACCAAGTGCAGGAGATGGAATACAAACAGGAGCAATAACATTTAAAGATGCAAAATGGGCAAATAAAAAGCAAAGTGTAAATATAACAAAAACAGATACAAATTATCAGTTACAATATCAAATAGTAAAAGCAGGAAAAGAATTAAATAATAATAGTTGGACAACAGAAACAAGCAAAGCAACAAATACAAAGAGTGTAACAGACTTATCGTTAGGAGACCAAGTAGTAGCAAGGCTATGGGATGGAACACAGGGAGGAAACACAGCAACATTTACTGTAAAGGATGAAAAAGTACCAAATGCAGCAACAATAAACTTAAATGGAAAGACAAGTATAAAGAAAGGAGACACAATAAACGCAACAGTAACACAAAGTGACAGCGAAAGCGGAATAAATATAGAAAAATGTAAATGGATACTACATACGCAACAAGGAGCATTAGGAACAGCAGATAATAGTTATACAACTAGTGGTTATACATATGGAACATTTACATCAGAGAGTCAAAACTTAACACCAACAATATCAAAAGCAGGAACATATTATTTGCATGTATTAAGTGTAGATAACGCAGGAAATAGAAAAGAAACAGTATCAGGAGCAATAACTGTAGAAAAAGTATTTGACGAAGAGGAGCAAAGTAAAATAACAATAGGACCAGCAACAAGGACAGACGATTATGGAAAAGTAGTAAAAAATGCTTCTACACATAATAATTATTCAGCAGGAGATATAGGTACATGGAGATTATTTTATCAAGATGCAAATTATACATATATAATATCTGATAATGATATATATTATGGAATAAATAGATTATACGATTTATATACAAATGGTGGATATGGAAACAAAACGGGAGCAGATGTAAGTATAATAGGACAAAAATTAAATCCTATGTTTAAAAATTTTACTGCTCAAAATAAAACGGCACAGATGAGGGCTGTAGGATGGTTAACAGATACAACAAAATGGACAAAATATGTAGCAGAAGATGCCCTATATGCAATAGGTGGTCCAACAGTAGAACTATTTGCAGCATCATATAATACCGGCAATTTTGGAAAAACAATAACTTTGACTGCAGATGAACACGGCTATAGAACCAACACATCTCCGGGTTGGCTTTCTTCCGGTCAAAGGAACGGAATTTACCGAAAATATGAAAGCAGTTATGCTACCTATTTGGGCTCTCCTTATGGTTTAAATGGATGGATTATGATTGTTGATCGTGATACTAATAAAGGATATCTTGTCGGATGCGATGATGATACAATGCATTCATATCGTCCTATAGTCGTTTTTGAAACATCTACTTTTGATAAAAAATATGAATTAAACTAAATAGTATAAATATACAAACATCCCTCAATGTCTATGTTTTGATACATGGACATTGGGGGTTATTATATTAAAATTTTTTCACATTGTCGTAATTTGTCGAAATATGACGAACGATTTTTCTTTACAAATTGAAAAATAAGTAGTAATATAAAAATATCAAAAAATTGCAATTTTTTCATATACGAATGTTAAAATTCGTTTTTCAAAAGATTTTTTTCTAAATTAAAATCCAACAGAAAGCAAAATTTAAAAATAGGGCAGGTGTATATTATGTGTTAAGATTTAACAAAAAACGCATTAATGCTATTACATTTTTTATAATGATATCTATTTTTATTTTATTTGTTAGTTTTGTTTTCACTGACATTTATCATTTGATAAAAGCACAGGAAATTCACTATGGAAAAATAACAAAAATGGAGATTCCGATAAAAGATGTTTATGCTGAAATGTTAAAACAATTTGAAGAAGATTCAAAAGAAAAGGAGATTGAAAAATTAACTAATATTGATATTTATTCTACTAATCCTTGGCGAATTATAATACCTAAATTAAGACTAGATGCGCCAATTTCAGAAGGAACAACAGCAGAATCTATGAGAAGAACTGTAGGACATTTTGAAGAAACACCTAAATGGAAAGGAAATGTTGCTTTAGCAGGACATAATAGAGGATATAGATGTAACTTCTTTCAAGAAATTAAGAATTTGCAAAAAGGCGATATTATTATTTACTGTACGGAATTAGGACAAAGAAAATACAAAGTAGTTGTTAATACAATTATCAAAGAAACAAATTGGAATTATATAGAAAACACCAAAGACAATAGGCTTACTTTAATCACATGTGAGACGGGTAAAAGAGATTACAGAAGATGTATTCAAGCAGTTGAAATAGAAACTAAAAAATAGACTAAAAATTTGGAGGTTATATAATGAAAACAGAGAAAAAAATAAAATACAAAATGTTTATAGTATTAATTATACTTATGTTATTGATTAATATTGCAAGCCCAGTATTTGGGGCGTTATCAATGGGAGAAGTAACTCACATATATGGAGAAAGAACTTTACAAGCGGTTGTTCAAATTAAAGCATCAGGTTTATTAAAATCAGTAGTAAAGGTGTATTATATCGATCCAGATACAAAACAACATATGCCTGCTTTTTGTGTAGAACCAGATGATATAGGAGTAGGCTCTGGTGCAACAGGAATGGAAGGATATGATACATACATTAAAGAAACACTTTCAGATGCAGCTATTTGGAGAATTTTAGCTCATGGATATATTGGAAAGAAATGGAATACAACAACTGTAGAAAATGATGACGACTGGTATATTACTACAAAAGTAGCTATACATGCTTTTGTTAATAAGAAAAGACCAACCGAGGCATATGAGATACCAGACCATGTAGCACCAAGTGATAAAATTTCTTTAACTGATGCAAAGCGTAGAGGTGCACTAGTATTAGCAGAGGCAGATAAGTTATATGATTATGCAATAAACCATACAGAAGATACATATGAAAAGGCAAGTGTAAATATTCAAAAAACTGGAAGTTTAACAGAAAGCGGAAATTATTTAGTGCAAAACTATAAAATCAGTGCAAATAAGGAGCTTGGTAATTATGATGTAACTTTATCTGGATTTCCAGAAGGAACAACATATAATAAAAGTGGAAATAATGTTTCTGTAAAGATTTTAAAAGAAAATATAAAAGACGATATCGAAGGAACAATAAATATTAGTAATGCAGAAGTAAAAACATTTCCAGCATTTTATGCTAAAAGTTATAAAGATTCTTGGCAAGATTATATTGTTACAGCAGATCCTTATGAAACAGCATCTGCAAGAGCAAATTTAAATTTAGATGCAAATAATGCAAAAATAGAGATTCTAAAAGTAGACGAAGAGACAGATACGCCTATTCCAGATACTACTTTTGAAATAAGCAAAGATGGCGAAATTTTAACACAAGTTACAACTGGAAGTAATGGAAAAGCAGTTTTAGATAATCTTTATCCTGGAACATATGATATAAAGGAAACTAAAGCAAATGAAAATTACATTCCATCTACAAAAGTGACAAAAGTGCAATTAGAATATGGACAAACTGCTAAAATAACTCTTGAAAATACTCGTAAAAAGGGAAATTTAAAATTAATTAAAGTAGATAAAGATAACCCTAACATTACTTTAGGTAGTGTAGCATTTGATTTATATTCAGAAGAATTAGATAAAGTTATAGGAACATACTATACAGATGCAAATGGAGAAATTTTAGTAGAAAATTTAAGAGTAGGAAACTATAAATGGATAGAAAAAAATACAAATAAATGGTACACATATAATACAAATGATTTGGAAATTAAAGTAGAGTGGAATGAAACAACTGAAAATGTTGTACAAAATGAATTAAAAAAAGGACAAATAAAAGTTGTTAAAGTAGACAAGGAAAATAAGGAAATAAAGCTAAAAGATGTAGAATTTGATGTACTTGATAAAGATGGAAATGTACTAGAAACAATTAAGACAGACGAAAATGGAGTAGCTATAACAAAAAAGTATGCTCTTAGAGATTATGAAAATTTAACATTAAAAGAAGTAAAATCACATGAAGGATATGTTTTAGACGATACTATTCAAGTAATAGAGTTAAAAGAAAATGAAACTACGAATATAACTATTTCTAACGAGAAAATTAAGGGACAAATTCAAATAACAAAAATAAGTAGTGACGATAATAACCTAACAGGAGAAGAAAAAGGAAGTAAGTTAGAAGGTGCAAAATTTGAAATATATTCAGAAGATAATAAGCTAGTAGATACAGTTATAACAGACGAAAATGGAATAGGAACAAGTAAATTATTAGAATATGGCAAATACTATATAAAAGAAGTAGATACAGGTTCAAGTAATTATTTATTAAATACTAAAACATATATGGCAGAAATAAAAGAGAATTTAAAAGTGGTTTCTATTGTAGTAGAAAATGAAAGTGTAGATATTGGTGTAGATATTGATAAAAGCGGTGTAGAAACTGCAAGTGCAAATGAAGAAATAAAATATAGTTTTGATACTTTGAAAAATACATCAAATGTTCCACTAGATAATTTTACTTGGATAGATAATTTGCCATATGAATATGTAAGACTTACAAAGCTATATACAGGAACATACAACGAAGATTTGGATTATGTAGTAAAATATAAAACAAATAAAACAAAAGATTATATCGTTTTTGGAACATATAATTCTCAAGAAAATAATGAGATAGATTTTACAAAATTAAAATTACAAAAAAATGAATATATTACAGATTTTAAAATAGAGTTTGGAACAGTTATGCCAGGCTTTGAAGCTGTAGAAAAACCATATATTTATACAAAAGTATTAGAAACAGTAAAACAAGGAGATAAATGGACAAATTATACAACTCTTAAAGGAAATTACAATGAGAATAAAACCTGCGATAAGGCTAATTGGACGACTATTACACCTATAAAAAAACTACCAAGAACAGGCTTTTAAAAGTATTTTTCCATTCGTATAATTTATACTTGAAGTAAATGAATATATATTATAAAATAATAATAAATATCAAAAATATACATAAAATAAATTATATGAAAAAAGAAAGGAAAAATTACAATGTATCAACTGATTATCCCAATTATTTTAATCTTGGTTAATGCTTATTTTGCAGCAACAGAAATTGCATATATTTCTTTAAATGATGCAAAAGTTAGTAAGCAAGCCAAAGAAGGAAATAAAAAAGCAAAACAAATTGAAAATATGTTAAAAAACCCAAGCAAGTTTTTAGCTACAATACAAATAGGAATTACTCTTGCAGGCTTTTTATCAAGTGCTTTTGCATCAGATGCTTTTGCAGATGATTTAGCACCTATTCTAAATAACATATTTCCTATGTTAGGCTTAGATGTATGGAGAGGAATTTCAATTATCTTTATTACTATTATACTATCTTTCTTTACATTAGTTTTTGGCGAATTAGTACCAAAAAGACTTGCAATGAAATATTATGAAAAAATCGCATATGGAACAATTAAAGTTATAAAAGGAATATCTATTGTTACATCTCCTTTTGTTAAGTTACTTACAGCTTCTACCAATATGATTTCTAAAATATTTGGAGTAAGTGAATCAGAAGAAGAGATTGTAACAGAAGAAGAAATTAAAATGATGATTGATGAGGGAGAAGAAAAAGGTACTATTGAGCAAGAAGAAAAAGAATTATTAAATAATGTTTTTGAGTTTAATGATATTATTGTTTCTGAGATTATGACTCCAAGGACTGATATATTTGCAATTAATATAAATGACGATATAAATAATCTATTAGACGAAATAGACGAATATAAATACAGCAGAATTCCAGTATATGAAGAAAGTATCGATAATATAGAAGGAGTGCTATTTATTAAAGATATTTTAAAAATGATAAAAAGTGATCAGAAAATAAATATACGAGAAATTATGAGAGAACCATATTTTGTTCCAGAATCTAAAGGAATAAATGAACTTTTTAGAGAATTACAGAAAAATAAATGGCAAATGGCGATAGTTATTGATGAATATGGTGGAACAGCAGGTTTAATCACAATGGAAGATATACTAGAAGAGTTAGTTGGTAATATTTTTGACGAATATGATGATGACGAAATTGATTATAAAAAGCTTGACGATAATACTTATTTATTAAGTGGTGCGTCAACATTATATGATATAAAAAGGTTGCTAGATATTGAAATACCAGAGGGAGACTATGAAACTTTATCTGGATATTTATTAGAAAAACTAGGTAGAATTCCTGAAGAAGATGAACATGTAGTTATAGAAGATGGCAAGTTAACCTATAAGATTGAGGAATGTGAAGATAAAAGAATAAAATATGTAAAAGTTTGCAAAAATATGTAGATATGCTTGATAAATTGATAAAATACATATAAAATATTAATATGTAATTTTATAATATAGAGGAGAGCATGCTAATATGAAAAAGAAAGTCGCATTTATTGTTATAGCAGTTATTATAGTAGTTATAATAGCAATTTTAACAACTATCTACTTAATAGATAGGTCAAAGTATGATTTTGAGATAGAGAAAGTTAAGGATATTAATTATCATATTATTCATGAAGATACTAAGTATGGTGTTATTGATAGAAATGGACAAATTGTAGTAGATACAGAATATGATATTATTCAAATTCCAAATCCATCAAAAGATATCTTTGTTTGTATGGAAGATTATGATTCACAGAAAAAAGAATATCATACAAAGGTATTGAATGCAAAATCAGAAGAATTATATCAGGAATACAGTAATATTCAGGCAATTCCAACAGAGACTACTTATGATGGCATTCCATTTGAAAAGACAGTTTTAAAATATAAAGAATCCGAAAAATATGGGTTATTAAGTATTGATGGAAAAGAAATTACCGAACCAATATATGATGAAATCTCAGCTATTCCATATAAAGAGGGAATGCTATTAGTTAAACAAAATGGTAAATGCGGAGTTATTAATATTAAGGGAAAGCAGTTAATACCAATAGAATATGAAACTATTACCGCAGACAACTATTACAACGAAAAATCTTTTTATAAAACTACAGGATATATTGTAAGTAAGAAAAGCGAAGAGGGATATCGCTATGGATATATAAATTATAAAGGAAAAGTTATTCTGAAAGTAGAATATACACAAATTTCTAGAATAACAGATATGCAAGAAGACAAAAATGTATATTTAATGGTTTTAAAAGATGGACAAGCAGGAATTTTAAGAGATAAAAAAATAATACTAAACTATGAGTATGAAGATATTGCATATAATTCATACAATGATGTATTTGTTATACAAAGAAATGGAAAGCAAGGTATTGCAAATAAAAAAGGCGAAATTCTAATTGAGCCACAATATGAGCATGTTACATTTGCAGGAATTTATGTTAATGCTGAAAAAGACAACCAAAATATTGTGCTTGATTTAAACGGAAATAAGCTTGAAAATCAAAAAATAATATTTAAAATGCCTACAAATGACGGAAAACATTTTATTATTGCTGACGAACTTGAAATGTATGATATTGTAGACGAAAACGGAAATAGTATAATTGAAAATACCTATTCATATATAGAAGAAATTGCTACAAATTATTATGTTGTTGGAAATAACAATAATAACGGAATTATTGATGTAAGTGGTAAAGCTGTAGTTGATTTTAAATATAACAGTATTTATCATATTGACGGAACAGAATTATTCCAAGCTAATATTTCTACAACTAATACAGTTAGTATTATTGATAAAAATATGAAAGTAATTGCTACTATGGATAATGCAAGTGTTGATATTAATGATAAATATATAAAACTATATTCAGAAAATGAAAGTAAGTATTTTGACGATACTGGAAAAGAATTAACTTATATGGAAATATACCCTAATAATACTTTGTATGCTAAAAATATAAATGATAAATGGGGGTTTGTAGATAAAGATGGTAATCTACAAGTTCAAAACGAATATGAAATGGTTACAGAATTTAATGAATATGGTTTTGCAGGAATAAAAAAAGATGGTAAATGGGGAAGCATAAATGATAAAGGAGAAATTGTGCAAGAACCTATATATACCTTAAAAGGCAAAAACCCTAATTTTATAGGAAAATTTTATCAGTCAGAAGAATGGAGAGGAGATTCATATTATACTGATAAAGTAGAAGAGGATTAAGAAATGAATGAACAAGCATATAAAGAATATGGAATTAGTGAAGATGTAATAGAGTTAGCAAATAAATCAGAAAAAGAAATAGAGCCTATTTTTAAAAATATAGATGATATATGCGAATATAATACGATAAAAGTATTAAAGGCTTTTCAAGACAACAATATATCAGATATGCATTTTGGGAGTACAACAGGATATGGATATGGTGATGTTGGAAGACTTGCAACAGAAAAAGTATTTGCTCAAGTTCTAAATGCAGAAGATAGTTTAGTAAGAGGTCAGTTTATTTCTGGCACACATGCTTTAACAGTTACTTTATTTGCATTACTTCGTCCAGGTGATACACTTCTTAGCATAACAGGAAAACCATATGATACATTAGATGAAGTTATTGGCATTGTAGATAATCCTAGCTCATTAAAATCTTTTAATGTAAATTATGAACAAATTGATTTAGTAAATGATGACTTTGACTATGAAAAAATACAAAAAAGATTAGAAAAAGGCAAAGTAAAGGTAATAGAGTTACAGCGCTCAAAAGGATACAGTATTCGCAAAAGTATAGGAATAGAACAAGTGCAAAAGGTAATAGATTCAATTAGGCAAGTAGATAAAGATGTTATTATTATGATAGATAACTGCTATTGTGAATTTGTAGGAAAAAAAGAGCCATTAGAAGTTGGTGCAGATATTATTGTGGGTTCACTAATTAAAAACCTTGGTGGTGGTATTAGCCCAAATGGAGCCTATGTAGCAGGAAGAAAAGATTTAATTAATCTAGTTGCAGAAAGACTAACAGCTCCAGGAGAGGGAAAAGAAGTAGGTCCAACACTTGGAATTACAAAATCAATTTTACAAGGACTATTTATGGCTCCATCAGTGGTTGCAAGTAGTTTGAAAACAGCTGTATTTGCAAGTAGATGTCTAGAAAAACTAGGTTTAGAGGTAAGTCCTAAATTTGATGAAGAAAGAGCTGATATTGTACAGACAATTAATTTTAATGATGAAAAAAAATTAGTTAAATATTGTCAAGGAATACAAATGGGCTCGCCAGTAGATAGTAGCTCTATTCCTGAACCATGGGATATGCCTGGCTATACTGATAAAGTAATTATGGCAGCAGGTGCTTTCACACAAGGTTCGTCTATTGAACTTTCGTGTGATGGACCAATAAGACCACCATATACAGCATTTATGCAGGGTGGACTTACATATCATTATGGAAAAATTGGTGTTATGAAAGCAATTCAAAATATGTTATAACTCAAAAGAAAAATAATTTATTTTCATTTAGTGTTAATAAATTATTTTTTCTTTATTAAATATAAATTTTGGAGGAACTATGAAAGTAGTAGTAATTCGGAGGAGGACCGGCAGGAATGATGTCTGCAATTTCCTCTGCTAAAAGTGGTAATAATGAAGTAATTATTTTAGAGAAAATGGAAACATTGGGAAAAAAACTACTTATTACGGGAAAGGGAAGATGTAATATAACAAGTAGTCTTCCTATTGAAGATTTTATTAAAAATATACCTGGAAATGGTATGTTTTTGTATAGCAGTTTTCACAATTTTGATAATCAAGATATTATAGATATGCTAAAAGAAGAGGGAGTTCTTGTAAAAGAAGAAAGAGGAAATAGAATTTTTCCTGTGTCTGATAGTGCAAAAGATGTTAAACAAGCATTAATTAGAAAGCTTGATAAATTGCACATAAAAGTTCAAACAAATTCAAAAGTAAAACACATTATTACTAAAAATGGAGAGGTTACAGGAGTTATTTGTGAAATAGATGGAAAAGAGCAGAAAATAGATGCAGACAAAGTTATTTTAGCAACAGGAGGAAAAAGTTATTCAGCGACAGGTTCAACAGGAGATGGATACTATATGGCAGAAGAACTTGGACATACATGTACAAAAATAAGGGCATCATTAGTTCCACTAGTAGCAGATAATAAAGATGTATTAATTTGCAAAAGTTTACAAGGGCTAAGTTTAAAAAATGTGGCTATAAAATTAAAAGATATAGAAAAACAAAAAATAATATATGAAGATTTTGGAGAGATGTTATTTACTCATTTTGGGGTATCTGGACCTACTATATTAAGTGGTTCTGCGCATCTTTTAAGATATCCTAAAATTGACGAACTTTTAAAACAAGAAAAAATAAAACTCATAATAGACTTAAAACCTGCTTTATCTATGGAACAATTAGATAATAGAATATTAAGAGATTTTTCAGAGCAAAAAAATAAAGAGTTTAAAAATAGTTTGGATAAGTTATTGCCTAAAAAAATGATACCAGTTATTATTAAACTTTCTAATATTCCTTTAGAAAAAAAGGTAAATGAAATAACTAAAAAGCAAAGACAAGATTTAGTAAAATTATTAAAAAATTTTGAAATTGGTATTTTTGATTTTGGAGATATTGAAACTGCAATTATTACATCTGGAGGAATTTCAATTAAAGAGATTAATCCAAAGACAATGGAGTCGAAAATAGTAAAAGGACTATTTTTTGCAGGTGAAATAATTGATGTGGACGCATACACAGGTGGCTTTAATTTGCAAATTGCATATTCTACAGGATATACTGCTGGAATGGAGAGTTAAAATATATGGAAGAATTTAAAACTATATTGCAAGATTCATGTTCAGAAATAGAGGAAAAGAAATCTAGATTTATTGCTAATATTTTTTATGTTAAAGATTTAGAAGAGGTAGAACAAAGGTTAAAAGAAGTTAGGGCTAAATATTTTGATGCAAGTCATCATTGTTATGCATTTAGAGTAGAACAGGAAAATATGATAAAAGAAAAACAATCTGATGATGGAGAACCAGCAGGAACAGCGGGACTTCCTATGTTAAATATTTTACAAAAAAACGAACTTGTAAATGTATTAGTTATCGTTACGAGATATTTTGGAGGAACTTTACTTGGTACAGGCGGTTTAGTAAGGGCATATTCTTTGGCTGTGCAAAAAGCATTAGAAAGTGCAAATATGACGATACAAAAAATGGGATATGTCATGAAAGTTAAAATAGAATATAAAGAATTGGAAAAATTTAAATATTATTGTAAAAAAAATGAAATTAAAATAATAGATTTACAATATGAAGATAATATTTTTTGTACTATTGAAATTAATAGCCAAGAAAAAGATAAATTAATAGGAGAAAATAAACAAGATGTAAATATACTAGAATATGCTGTTCTAGAACAAAAGTATATAAAAACAAATAGATAATAATAAAGAATAAATAAAAAATTTGAAAAAATTTCCAGAAAACTATTGCATAAAATTGGAAATATATGTATAATTGCATTGTAAAAAATTTACAAAAGCAGATAGGGGGAAATTTAAAGTGAACGAGAAGATAAGAGTTCTAGTTGCAGATGACAACAAAGAGTTTACGGCAACATTGGTTAGTTATTTATCAAAAGAAGAAAATATGGAGGTGATAGATGTCGCCAGAGATGGCAATGAAGCTTTAGATAAAATTATAAGCGGAAAACCAGATATCGTACTTTTAGATATTATTATGCCACATTTAGATGGTTTAGGCGTTTTAGAAAAGCTAAATGATGTTGAAATGGACAAAAAGCCGATGTGCATTATTTTATCTGCAGTAGGACAAGATAAAATAACTCAAAAAGCAATTAATTTAGGAGCACAATATTATATTGTAAAACCTTTTGATATAGGAATATTAGTAAAAAGAATAAAAGAATTAAAATTCTTTCAACCATCACAATATAAAAATAATTTTATAAGTAGAGAGATTAAAGCTCAATACATAGATATATCACCAGAAAGTAAAAAAGACGAGAAAAATTTGGAGGCATTAGTTACAAACATTATACATGAAGTCGGTGTACCTGCACATATAAAAGGATACCAATATTTAAGAGAAGCCATTATTATGGTAGTAAATAATATTGATATAATTAATCAAATTACAAAACAGCTTTATCCAGAAATAGCATATAGATATGAAACGACTCCATCAAGAGTAGAAAGAGCTATTCGTCATGCAATAGAAGTAGCATGGGGAAGAGGTCAAACTGAAACCGTAGAAAGCATCTTTGGTTATACTGTATCTGCAGCAAAAGGAAAACCAACAAATAGCGAGTTTATAGCTATGATTGCTGACAAATTAAGGCTTGAGTTAAAAAGTGCATAAATTTAATATGACATTTAAAAAGAAACTACTTTTTTAGTAGTTTCTTTTTGAAAATAAAAGGGGATGTTTTACATATACATAGTTGATAATGGAGTAATATGTATTATCAACTATGACTATATAATACTAATTAATTTTGAACATTGTGTGAACAACATGTGAGATTTACTTGAAAATAAAATTAAGGTTGTTCTTGCAATGTTACTGTAAATTCTTTAGTTTCATTAGCTCTAGAGATTTTTAACTTTATAGTATCTCCAATTTTTTTTGTATTTTTTATTTCATTTAATTCATCCATTTTGGTAATTTTTTTACCATCTGCCTCAATTATAACATCACCTATTTTTATTCCTGCTTTTTCTGCTGCTGAAAAGGCTTCAATTGACCTTACATATATTCCAAGTGGTAAATTATATCTTCTTGATAAATCTTCATCTATATCAGTTCCGCTAATACCTATATATGGTCTTTTTACTTTATTATATTGAATTAATTGTTCAGCAATTTCTTTTGTTGAGTTAATAGGAATAGCAAAGCCAACACCCTCTACTCCAGTTCCAGAAACCTTTAATGTGTTAATTCCAATAACTTCTCCTTTACTATTTACTAATGCACCACCACTATTTCCCGAGTTAATAGCAGCATCTGTTTGAATAGCTACATATGTGTTATTGTCAGAATCAGTTACTTCACGATTTGTAGCACTAATAATACCTGATGTAACACTATCTCCCAAGCCTAATGCATTTCCAACTGCCATACAAAATTCTCCAACTTGTACAGCATCTGAATTTCCAAGTTCAGCTGCAGTTAAATCTGTTTTATCAATTTTTATAACTGCTAAATCTGTTTGTGCATCTGTACCAATAATTTTTGCATCATATTCTTTATCATCATTATATAATTTTACAGTTACTTTACTTGCCTCTTCAATTTCATAAAAAGAAGATGAAGAAGAACTTGAATTAACAACATGGTTGTTTGTTAAAATATAACCATCAGAACTAATAATAACACCAGAACCTTCAGCTTTTGCTGTTGTAGTACCTCTATTGAAAATCGAATTAACTGAATATTCTACACTAATACCAACAATAGATGGTTTTATTTTTTGGGCAACACTGATTGATGTATCTGAAAAACCACTTAAAGTTATTAATTTTGTATTTATATCATCTAAAGAAACTGTATTTGATTGTTCTTGAGTAACAGTAGAAACAATCATTTTACTAAGTAGAGTATTTCTAATTGTAGGAACTCCTATACAACCTCCTACAACAACTCCAGCACCGACAACTCCACATAAGAATGGTACAGCAACTGTTTTTACGAAACCACCTTTGATTCCTTCTTTTTGAGGATTAAAACTCCTATATGTACTATCCTTTGTAGAAGTAACAGTTTTAAATTCATTGTCTTTTTTTTCTTGATTATTTTCTTCCATTTTATACCTCCAATAAATAACATATAATATATATTAACCTAAGTTTAGTATATCATACAATAGTTTTGTGAAAAAAATGTGAATTTTTTTTGCTTTTTAATAAAAAAATTTCTATTGAAAAAATGAATTAAAACATATATAATTAAAAAAGATTTTGGAGGAAGTTATGAAAAAAGAATATATAAAAACATACGCAAAAATAATATTTTTTATGATAGTAATTGGCATAATAGTTGCAGTAGCAATATATTTTGCAAAAAACACATATGAAGATGAAAAAATAGAAACAATTAAAACAGATATGTTATCAATAGAGGCACAAACGAAGCAAACTGCAGAAAAAGTACATATGAAAGAAAATGGAGCTTCATATATAGGTATAAAAATAGAAGAAGACATTGATAATGAAGATATTAAAACCTTGCAAGAAAAGCAAATAATTGATGTTACAGATGAAAATAAACTTTATTATATTTTAGAAAAAGAGCAATTAGATATGCTAGGCTTAAAAGATATCTTTTTAGATGACGGAGTATATATTGTAGAATATAACAGTAATGAGATTATTTATTCAAAAGGAATAGAAGATAGATTTCGGAAATATACTATATACCTTAACAGATATAAAAAATATTAAATAAAAACTATGCCACTTAAGAAAGAGTGATAGATATAATATGAAAGAAAAAGAATTTGAAAGATTAAAAGAAATAAAAAAAATAGAAGAAAATTTATATTTAAAAGGAATAAAAAGCATTTGTGGAATAGATGAGGCAGGAAGAGGACCACTAGCAGGACCTGTTGTGGTTGCAAGTGTTATTATGCCAAAAGATTCAATGATAGAAGGTGTAAATGATTCTAAGAAAGTATCAGAAAAGAAAAGAGAAGTTTTATATGAACAAATTATTGAAGAATCAATAGCTTATGGAGTGGGAATCATAGATCAAAATGAGATTGATAGAATAAATATTTTAAATGCAACAAAAGAGGGGCTAACAGCATGTATTAAAGACTTGGAAAAGAATTTAAAAGAAAAAAATAGAGGTTTTGAAAAGCCAGAGATTATTTTGGTAGATGCACTAACTAAAATTGATACAGATGGTATTTCTTATCAATCTATCATAAAAGGAGATAGTAAAAGTTATTCTATTGCAGCAGCATCTATTATTGCAAAAGTTACAAGAGATAGAATTATGAGACAATGGGACGAGGTATATCCAGTATATGGCTTTGAAAAACACAAAGGATATGGAACTAAAATGCATATAGATGCAATTAAACAGTATGGTTTATGTCCTTTACATAGAAAAACATTTGTTAAAAATTTTATATAATAGAAAGGTAAGGTAAAAAATTTGAATATCCAACAGATAATAGCTAAAAAAAGAGATAAAAATAAATTATCAAAAGAAGAGATAGACTATTTTATAGAAAACTATACAAATGGAGCTATTGAAGATTATCAAGCAGCAGCACTTATTATGGCAATATATATAAATGGAATGGATGAAGAGGAAACTACTGATTTAACAATGGCAATGGCTCATTCTGGTGATATTTTAGATTTATCTGACCTAAGAATTGTTGTAGATAAACATAGTACAGGTGGTGTAGGAGATAAAGTTACTTTAATTTTAGCTCCTATTATAAGCACACTTGGAATACCTGTTGCTAAAATGTCTGGAAGGGGGTTAGGATATACTGGTGGAACAATAGATAAATTAGAATCAATACCAGGATATAAAACCTCTCTTTCTATAGAAGAATTTAAGCAAAATGTAAAAGAGATTGGAATTAGTTTAATAGGTCAGACATTAAATTTAGCGCCAGCAGATAAAAAAATATATGCTCTTAGAGATAGTATTTCTGCAACTGAAAGTATTCCATTAATTTCTTCTAGTATTATGAGTAAGAAAATAGCATCAGGTGCAAATAAAATTGTGTTAGATGTAACTTATGGAAGCGGTGCATTTATGAAAACAAAAGTAGATGCACAAAAGTTAGCTGATATGATGCAAAAAATAGGAAAACTTGCAAACAGAGAAACAGTATGTATTTTAACTCCAATGGAAGAACCACTTGGAAAAAATGTGGGTAATTCATTAGAAGTAATAGAGGCTGTAGAGTTTTTAAAAGCAAATATGCAAGATGATGTAAAAGAGGTTATATTAGAATTAGGAAGTTATATGATAAAGTTAGCAGAAAAAGGAGACAATTTAGAAGAAAATAAACAAAAAATGTTAGAAGTAATACAAAATGGAAAGGCATTAGAAAAATTTAAGCAACTCGTAAAAAGGCAAGGCGGAGATGTTTCTTTTATAGAAGATACAAATAAATTTGAAAAGGCAAAATATATAGTTCCTGTTGTAGCAGAAGAAAAAGGAACGATACAAAGTTTAAGAGCAGAAGAAGTAGGAAAGTTATCTGTATATTTAGGCGCAGGAAGATTAAAAAAAGAAGATAAAATAGACAGTAGTGTAGGAATTGTATTAGAAAAGAAAGTAGGAAGTAAAGTAGAAAAAGGTGAAATTTTAGCATACATACATGCAAATGAAGAAGAAAAGGCAAATGAGGCAGTAACAAGACTTAAAAACTTATATGAAATTATATAAATAAAAGCCAGATAAAAAAATCTGGCTTTTATTTATGAATTTATAACTGTGTTTTAGGTGTGTTTCCTAATAGGTCGAAATTACTATTTGCAAGTTCTTCAGAAGAAAAAAATCTATGCAAATTTTTAGTGGAAATACCAGTTTCAATAGATATTTCTTCAATAGAAGAATCTGGACTTGCATCCTCTAAAAAACTTTTAAGTTTGTTTATATCACATAAATCTTTTGGTGCACAATTAGGACATACACTAGAATTTGATGTATAAAAACATCCACAACGACTACATTTGTTAAGTTGCATGGCAATTATCATCCTTTCATTTGTATACAAATTAATTTTACTTTTTGTATTATATCACAAATAGTGACAAAAAGAAACAAAAAAATTATTACATTTATATTACAAAAATAATAGTATTTAAATTCGATTTGTGTTATAATATTATCAAATTTACATGAAAGGAAGTTAAATTAATGATTAGTGTAAAAGAACAGATTTTGGCAACAATCAATAAATTACCAGATAACGCAACTTGGGATGATGCACTTTATACTTTGTATTTATGCTCAAAGATAAAAAGAAGTGAAGAAGATATTCAAAATAATAATGTTATAACATTACAAGAATTAAAAGAATATATTGATAGATTGGAGGAGAAATATGAGAATAATAATATCAAATGAAGTCCGAAATGACATCACAGAAATTTATGAATATATTGCAAGAGATTCTTTAAAATATGCAAATGAGACTATAAAAAATATATATTCTCGTATTTCTGAATTGGAAAATTCACCATATTTAGGTAGATATATTCCAGAACTTTTAGATAAGAAATACCGAGAATTATTATATAAAAACTATCGAATAGTTTATAGTGTTTTAGAAGAAAAAAATATTATCTATATATATTTTGTTATTCATAGTAAAAGAGATTTTAAATCATTTTATAATACATATATTTCTAAAAAGTAAATCAAAATTAAAATTTTTTCGTTTTTAAATTTCCTAGAAAATTATTAAAGAAAATAATAAAAATTCTATCAAAGTATTGCATTTGTGCAATTTATCTGATATAATATTATCGTTAAAAAATACACACACAAGCTTAGTTTAAAAAGGAGTGCTTGTTTTAAATCATTAAAGCAAGTCTTTTTAAATGTTAGAGGCTTAGTGGAGGTAGAACAAAAAAGGAGGAAATTAAAATGGCAGTAGTTGCAATGAAACAATTACTAGAGGCTGGTGTTCACTTTGGACATCAAACAAGAAGATGGGATCCAAAAATGGCAGAATATATATTCCAAGCTAGAAACGGTATCCACATTATCGATTTACAAAAGACATCAAAAAAATTAGACGAGGCTTATAGTTTCTTAAAAGAACAAGCTGAAGAAGGAAAAACAGTTTTGTTTGTAGGTACAAAAAAACAAGCACAAGAATGTGTAAAAGAAGCTGCAGAAAAATGCGGTATGTACTATGTAAATCAAAGATGGTTAGGTGGAACTCTAACAAACTTTGGGACAATTAGAAATAGAATTGGAAGATTAAGAGAACTAGAAAAAATGCAAGAAGATGGTACATTTGATGTACTACCTAAAAAAGAAGTTATTTTATTAAAGAAAGAAATGGAAAAACTAGAAAAAAATCTTGGTGGAATAAAAGATATGGAAGAACTACCAGGAGTTATGGTTATAGTTGATCCTAAAAAAGAAAGAATTGGAATTCTAGAAGCTAGAAAATTAGGAATTCCAGTAATAGGGTTAATTGATACAAACTGTAATCCACAAGAAGTAGATTATCCAATACCAGGAAATGATGATGCTATTCGTGCAGTTAAATTAATTACAGACTGTATGGCAAACGCTGTTGTAGAAGGTAGACAAGGTGAATCTATGGAAACTGTTACAGGTGAAGTAGAAGAAGAAAATGTAGAAGAAATGCCACAAAGCATGGAAGAAATTGTAGCAGCTGAAGAAGAACAAACAGCAGAGGAAACAACAGTAGAAGAATAATATAGAAAGATAAAATTTAAAAAGGAGAATTTATATGATTTCAGCAAGTCAAGTAAAAGAGTTAAGAGAAAAAACAGGTGCAGGTATGATGGACTGCAAAAAAGTATTAACAGAAACTGATGGAGATTTTGAAAAAGCAATAGAATTATTACGCGAAAGAGGAATTGCAAAAGCAGCTAAAAAATCAGATAGAATTGCAGCGGAAGGTTTAGTTACAACATATATTTCAAATGACGGAAAAGTAGGAACTGTTGTTGAAGTAAATGCAGAAACAGACTTTGTTGCAAAAAATGAAGAATTTAAATCATTTGTTGCAGATGTTGCAAAACAAGTAGCTGAAAAAAATCCAACAGATGTAGAAGATTTATTAAATCAAACATCAATTGCAGAACCAGATAAAACTGTAAAAGAAGTTTTAACAAATAAAATTGCTACAATAGGTGAAAATATGTCAATTAGAAGATTTGAAAGATTTGAAACAAACAATCTAATTGAAAGTTATATCCATGGAGATGGTAAAATTGCTGTTTTAGTAGAAATGGAAAATGGAACAACAGAACTTGCAAAAGATGTATGTATGCAAATTGCAGCAGCAAGACCAGAATATTTAGATAGAGATGCTGTTCCACAAGAAAGAGTAGCAAAAGAAATGGAAATCTTAAAAGCTCAAGCTATGAATGAGGGAAAACCTGCAGAAATAGCTGAAAAAATAGTTTTAGGTAGAATTGGAAAATTCTATGGAGAAATTTGTTTAGTAGAGCAAGAATTTGTAAAAGATCCAGATATAAAAGTTGGAAAACTTGTAGAATCAAAAGGAGCAAAAATTGTAAGATTTGCAAGATTTGAAAAAGGTGAAGGACTAGAAAAAAGAGAAGAAAACTTTGCTGAAGAAGTTGCAAAACAAATTAATGGATAAATAAAAAATATAAATTCCGATAGACTTAATTATAAGTTTATCGGAATTTTTTCTTTTTTTATTGACATTTAAAAAAATAAAGAGTATTATATATATAACATATGAATATATGCTCATATATTATATTAAAGGAGAAAAACAATGGAAAATGATGAATTTGTTTGCAAAGAAAATTGCCCACATTTTAATTTAATTAATAAAGTAAAGTTATCTAATATAGGTAGAGAGGAAATACAAGATTTGTCTGAAATATTTAAGTTATTTGCAGATGAAACAAGGCTCCGTATTATATGTGCTATTTTAAATACCGAGCTTTGTGTATGTGATTTGTGTGAATTATTAAACTTAAATCAATCAGCAGTTTCACATCAGCTACAATTATTAAGGAGCAGTAAATTAGTAAAATATAGAAAAGAGGGAAAGCAAGTCTATTATAGTTTAAAAGACGAACATATTGAAAATATTATAAAAATGGCACTTGCACATATTAAAGAGGGAGATGAGGCATAATGAATGGATGTTGTCATGATAAAGAATGTTATGAATGTAAAGAAAATAAAAAGGATAAATTAGAAAAAATATTATATTTATTTTCTATTATTGTTTTTGTACTTACTTTTATTGTTAAGTTGCCACAATCTTTAAAAATAGGAATGTACATTATAACTATATTACTTGCAGGTTATGAAATAATTTTAGATGGAATTAAAAATATTTTTAAATTAAATTTTGAAGAAGACACTCTAATGACTATTGCAGTTATATCGGCATGTATTTTAGGAGAGTTTGTAGAAGGATGCCTTGTTATTCTATTATTTGGCTTAGGTGAAATTATAGAATCAAAGGCAGTAGATAAATCAAATGAATCTATTAAAAAAATAGTAGATATTAAGTCAAAAAATGCAAATATAGTTTATAATGACGAAATAAAAGTAGTAGATGTAAAAGAAATAAATGTAGGAGATAAAATTTTAGTTAAGCCAGGAGAAATGGTTCCAGTTGATTGCAGAGTAGTTTCTGGAAGTTCCAATATTGATACATCTAGAATTACTGGCGAGAGTAAACCTATGTATGTAGAAGAAGATTCAAAATTACTATCAGGAGAGATTAATTTAGATGGTAGCCTAACATGTGTTGCTGAAAAAACTTTTGAAAATTCAACTGCATCACAGATAGTAGATTTAGTATATGAGGCACAAAACAATAAAGGAAAAACAGAAGAGTTTATTACAAAATTTTCAAAGATATATACTCCTGTTGTTATAGTTTTAGCAATACTTATAGCCATTATTCCAACATTAATTGGACTAGATGTAAAAACATGGATTAATAGGGCACTTGTATTTTTAGTAGCATCTTGTCCATGTAGTATCGTTATATCTGTACCACTTGCTTTATTTACTTGTATTGGTGCTATTTCTAAAAAAGGTATGTTAATAAAAGGCACAAAGCATATAGAAGATTTATCAAAAGCGAAAATCATTGCATTTGACAAAACAGGGACACTAACAACAGGAAAAATGGAAATAGATAAAATAGAAACCAAAGAGGGATATACCAAAGAAGAAGTATTAGAATATATATATAATTTAGAAAAAAATTCTTCACATCCTATTGCAAGTAGTATCCAAAAGAAAGTAGAAGAATTAAATATGAAAGTAAATCATATGGAAGTAGAGTCTTACAAAGAAATTGCAGGTTGTGGAATATATGGAATAATAGATAAAAAAGATGCGCTTTTTGGCAACAAAAAGTTATTAGACAAATATGGCATAAAATATGAAAATATAGATGAAAATAAAAATTATGTAGTTGTAGACGGAAAAATAATCGGAAGTGTTACATTAAAAGAAGAAGTAAGAAGCGGAGTAGATGTATTAGTTAAAAAGCTAAAAGATATTGGAATAGAAAAAGCAGTTATATTAACTGGCGATAATAAAAAGGGTGCAGAAAAAATAGCAAGCAAAATTAAGGTAGATTTGGTATATGCAGGTTTACTTCCAAATGAAAAATTAGAAAAAATAAACCTTTTAAAAGAGCAGGGAAAAACTATATTTGTTGGAGATGGAATTAATGATAGTCCAGTTTTAGCAGCATCTGATTTTAGCATCTCAATGGGTGAAGGTACAGAAATAGCAAATAATGTTGCAGATAGTATTTTAATTTCTAATAATCTAAATATAGTACCAGACATAATAAAAATTAGTAGAAAAACGATGCATATATTAAAAACTAATATTACATTTTCTATTTTAGTAAAAATATTGGTTTTAATAGCTGGAATTATGGGCGTAGCTCCAATTTGGCTTGCAGTTTTTGCAGATGTTGGTGTGACATTAATTACAATATTAAATTCTATTAGAAGTTATTAAATAAGTAAAGCTTAAAAAATCAAAAACCTCTTGTTTATACAAGGGGTTTTTGATATAATTAGAAATGTAAAAATGAGCTCTAAAAAGGAGAAAATAAGATGGACAAAAAAACGAAAATTAAATTTAATATATTAGCAATATTTTCAATTATCATTTTTTGTTTTGCAATAACGCCAAAAACTTTACAAAATGATACTTATTATACAATTAAAATAGGTGAGCATATTGTACAAAATGGAATTGACATGAAGGATCCTTTTTCTTGGCATGAAGATTTGCCATACACATATCCTCATTGGTTATATGATGTGGCGACTTATGAACTGTTTAACTTTGGAGAAAATGTTGGAATTGGTGGCTTTATGGCAATCTATATTGCAACTTGTATACTTACAATAATATTAGGACTACTTATATACTTTGCCTTAAACAAAATTTGTAAAAATGAACTAGTATCATTTTTTGTCACATTTGGAATGCTTTATTTATTAAGAGCTTTTGTCGCAGCAAGGGCGCAACTTGTAACATATATATTGTTTGTTTTACAAGTTTTATTTATAGAATTGTTAATTGAAACCAAAAAGAAAAGATATGGAATTGGCTTAATTATAATTCCTATTATTATTGCAAATGTTCACTTGGCAGTATGGCCATTTTACTTTATAGTATTTTTACCATATGTAGTAGAATATATTCTTGCAGTAGTAGAAGACTCAAATTGGTTATATAAATTAGAAATTAGCTTAAAAAAACATAAAGTTAAAAAATTAACTCTAAAAAATGCAAGTGAAGAAAAAATAAAAAGCGTAACAGATAAAATTAATATTTTAGAAGAAAGATTGAAAAAATCTATTCAAAGAAGAGAAATAAGAAGAGCAAACCCATATAAAATTCAGTTTAAAAAAGAATCAGTTGGTAAATGGCTAATTGTTATTATGATTATCTGTGTATTTACTGGACTTCTTACACCACTTGGCTCAACTCCATATACATATTTAGCAAAAACAATGCAAGGAAACACAATGGACAATATAAGTGAGCATTTACCTTTGACTTTGATTAATAACAAAAATATATTAGTTGTGTTTGTTATGTTTTTAGGAATACTAATTTTTACAGATACAAAGATAAAATTAAGAGACTTTTTTATGATTGCAGGTTTAACACTACTTGCATTTATGTCAAGACGACAAATATCTATGTTTGTTATTATTGGAGGATTTATTTTTGCAAAGTTAGCAGATAGTATTTTAAGTAAATATGACAAAGATGGCTGTTTAAAAGTAGCCACAGGAATGACGAAATTATTGGGAAAAGTATTAACTATATTAGTTGTAATGTTAATGAGTTTCTATTTTTACAGAAATACAATGAAATCTTCTATTGTAAGTACTTCAACATATCCAGTAAAAGCTGCTGATTATATATTAGAAAATTTAGATTTAGATAATCTTAAATTATTTAATGAATATAACTACGGAAGTTATTTACTATATAGAGGGATACCAGTATTTATAGATTCAAGAGCTGATTTATATACTCCAGAATTTAATGGAACTAAAAACGAAAAGGGAAAATACGAAGGAAGAGATATATTTACAGATTATATTAATATTTCTAATATTTCAGTATACTATGACAACAAGTTTGAAGAGTATGATATTACACATGTTATTCTTAAAAAGAATTCAAAATTAAATATGCTAATATCAAGAGATGACAAATATACAGAAATATATTCAGATGATTATTTTGTTATATATGAAAGAGAAAGTAAAAAGTAATAGAAAGGGAAATTCGTGGACAAAATTATTGTAGAGAAAGAAAATGTAAGACTAGATGTGTATATAGCAGAAAAGTGTGCAGATTTATCTAGGACTATGATACAAAAATTAATAGATGATGGTAATATTAAAGTAAATGAAAGCCAAAAGAAAATATCATATAAAGTACAAGTAGGAGATGTTATTACTATTACGATTCCTGAAGTTAAAGAAGTTAGCTTAAAACCACAAAACATACCAATAGAGATTGTGTATGAAGATAGTGATATTATTGTAGTAAATAAACCTAAAGGCTTAGTTGTGCATCCCGCAAACGGAAACCCTGATGGGACACTTGTTAATGCAATTATGGCAATATGTAAAGAAAGCTTATCTGGGATAGGAGGAGAATTACGACCAGGAATTGTACATAGATTAGATAAAGACACATCTGGGTTATTAATTGTTGCTAAAAATGATAAGGCACATATTAATATAAGTAATCAGATAAAAAATAGGCAAGTAAAAAAGATTTATATAGCATTAGTAAGGGGAGTTGTAAGAGAAGATGAAGCAACTATTGATATGCCAATAGGAAGAAGTACAAAAGATAGAAAAAAGATGGCAGTTGTAAAAGACGGAAAACAGGCAGTAACACATTTTAAAGTGCTAAAAAGATATCCAAAATATACATTGTTAGAGGTTAAAATAGATACTGGAAGAACACATCAAATAAGAGTACACATGGCAGAAATAGGACATCCTGTAGTTGGCGATATGGTGTATTCAAATGGAAAAAATGACTTTGGAGTAGAAGGACAAATGTTACATGCTAAAACATTAGAATTTACTCATCCTACAACAGGTAAAAAAATGATACTTAATGCGGAATTACCAGAATATTTTAAAAAAATTATAGAAGGAGAAGAAATTGGAAGAGCTTAGATTACAAAAATTTTTAGCCAATATGGGTATATGCTCTAGAAGAAAAGCAGAAGAACACATTTTAAATGGTGATGTTAAAGTAAATGGAAAAACAGTAACACAGCTTGGAAGCAAAATAGTACCTGGCAAAGATAAGGTAATGTTAAATGATAAAGAAGTAAAAATAGTTACAGATAACAAAGTGTATATATTATTAAATAAACCTATAGGATATGTTACAACAACAAAAGACCAATTTGCAAGAAGTACAGTATTAGATTTAGTAAAGGTAAAAGAAAAAGTCTTGCCAGTTGGAAGACTAGATATGTATACATCTGGTGCAATTTTGCTATCAAATGACGGAGACTTTATTTATAAAATGACACATCCAAAATATGAAGTTGAAAAAACATATAATGTAACTTTAAAAGGAAAAATAACTGAGCAAGAAATAGAAAAACTAAGAAATGGTGTAGAAATAGAAAATTATATCTCACGGAAAAGCAAAAGTAAGAATTTTAAAAATAGATGAAGAAAAGGATATATCAAGGATAGAAATTACAATACATGAGGGGAAAAATAGAGAAGTTAGAAAAATGTGTAATGCGATTAATAAAAAAGTTTTAGCATTACATAGAAGTAGAATCGGAAACATTGATGTAAAAAGTTTAGAGCTTGGAAAATGGAGATATTTAACAAAACAAGAGATAGAAAGCTTGCAAAAGTACAAAGGATAGGAGTTTAAATAGAAATGGAAAATCAAAAGATGAAATTAGTATATGAAAGTCCACTAAAAGAGGGAATGATAGTAAACGGTATTGTGAAAAGCGTGCAACCATATGGTGCTTTTGTAGAAATGGAAAATGGAAAAGTTGGGCTTTTACATATAGAAAATATATCTGTAGCAAGAATAAAAACGCCGTTAGAAAGATTTAAAATTGGACAAAACATAAAAGTTGTGATAAAATCAATAGACGAAGAAACTAATAGAATAACTCTTTCATATAAAGAACTATTAGGTACATGGCAAGAAAATATAAAGGAATTTAACGAGGGTGACATCGTAACAGGAATTGCAAGACAAATAGAAAAAAATAAAAATGGTATATTTATAGAGTTAAAACCGAATTTAGTTGGCTTAGCAGATTACAAGCCAAATATAGAATATGGAGAAAATGTAGTTGTAAATATTAAAAAGATTATTCCGGAGAAAAAGAAAATTAAATTAACAATTATATAATAAGGAGGACAAATATGGTAGAAGATAATCAAATCAAAGCAATGGTATCTCCATTTGCAGTAAGAGAGGGAGAAATAAAAACTTTTGATGGAAAAGACGGATATGTATCAATGAATCAAATTATACATAAGATTAATATTGGCCATATTAGCGATATACATTTTCATATCATGGAATTAATAAATGAATTTGAATTTATGACATCTAGACAGATATTTCAAATGTTAGAGTGGAAAAAAATAGAGATAGCATCACAAGACAAATTAAATAATAAATTGGAGCAATTAGTAAAATCAAAAATATTAACCAGATATTATTTTGCAGGTGAAGATGGAAAAGGTATATATAGAATTTATTGTTTAGAGAAAATGGGAAAATATCTATTAAATTCTAGAGGTATTGACTGCAAGTGGCAACCAACAGATAATACAAAGCCGGTAGCCATGATTAAAAAGAGATTAGCGGGAAATCAAACAATTATTGCATATTTAAGAAAAGTAAAAGCATTTGATTCATATGTGGTAAAACCTACTATTACAGCAAAGCAGATAGGAAAAACTTTTAAAGCTACAGGTGGTAGTGTAAAATTAACTAAAAATAATAAATCAATAGAATTTTTATTTGAAGTAATTAGAAGAGAAGAAGAGTGGCAGAAAAAATTGATAGAGAGAATGAGATTATATAAAGACTTTTATGAAAACTATCAAATTATGGATTCAGGTTTTAGTTCAATGCCACAACTAATTATCATATGTGAAGATGAAAAGCATATGGCGGAAACTTTTAAAGAGATTGTTATAAATCAAGTAGAAATTAGTAATATAAAGTTGTACTTTTCTACAGATTTAAGACAAAATGAGGAAGAACTAAGTAAGACTCTAGTAGAATTTAAAATAGATGAAACAACTAAAAAATATAAAATGGAAAATGTAGAAGTAAAACTTTTAGGAATATAAATATATAAAAAATAATAACCATCCATTTCATGGACGGTTATTATTTTTGTTTTATGTGTTATCTTTGTTTCTATGTAAGTCAAATATTATTGCATCGTCGTTGTTAATAAGAAAACTTGAATCACTACTATCTGTTTGAATTGGGTCATCTTCTAATTGAAAATCAGTTGGATCATTTCCAGCAGCAGCTGCTGCAAAGTTTCCTTTTAATTTTTTAGAAGCGGTTTTGGCTTTTTCTATATTCGAAATGCCACTTGTAAATTTTTCAAAATTGTATTCTTTTAATTTTTGTTTTTCTTTGTATTTAGATTCTAGAAAATCTATACTTCCTTTTGCAACATAACTTTTACCTTTTATATCTTTTACTTTAAATAAAATTTGCTTTGCTTTTAAAGCCATAATTTTACCAGCTTTATAGTTAGGTGTCCAGTTAAATCCTATGTTGTTGTATTTTGTATCATAACCAAAGTTCTCTTTTTCTGAATTTGTTTCATAGCTTTTCTGCCATTGCCACTCTCTCTTGTCTTGTAACTCTGTTTCCCACCATTTTACATCTTCTGGCAAAGCATTACCGAATATTGCTTTATTAACACAGTTAGCCAAGATTTCATCTTTGAAATTGCTCTTTTCAACTGTTTGAAGTTGAGATAATGTTTGTGCAGATAAAATACAACCAACTTTGTATTTTCTGTAAATAGTAAATAATGGTTCTATTGATTTACACAAGAACTCTGGAAAATCATCTACATATAAGAAGTGTGAAATTCTGTTACTATCATTTCCTGGTCTTGCAAGTACAGATTGTTGCATAAGTAGTAAGAAGAAAATTCCAAATGCTTTGTGAGCATTTGCACCTAAATCTCCTCTTCTTGTACATACAAATGTAACTTCTCCATTTGCTAGAGCCTTGTCAAAATCTAGGTTATTATTTCTTTTGCAAAGTACATTCTTAACACCAGGATATCTTAATAAATTATCTAACTCTGATGATGCAGTAAATATAGATGTTTGTGTATTTGATAAATCTTTGCTACCAGCATAAAAACTATTTTCACAATATTTAATAAGAATTCTATATTTATCAGCAAGTTCTGGAATCTCTTTCATATCATTACACATTTTTTCTACAAGAGAAAAGTCATTCATCATATTTAGTAAATCTTCAAGGTTTGGTAAATCTCCTTCATGTTGTCTTGGATACATCTCTTTTAGTAAAATAGATAAGTTTTCAATTACTTGAATTGCCGCATTTTCCCTAAAAGCAAGGTGTAAATCAGGTCTACTTGAAGAAAATAAGCCTTTTAATACAGAAGAAATAGCAATACCAGTTTTAATTGGATCCGAATATACAAAAGGATTTAAACCAGGAGAATTAGGATCATTTGGGTCAACTAAATTTACCTTTATTTTAAAATTATTTGCAACACTTACCATCTTTTCTACAGACTCATGTTCTGCAGAAAGGTATGTAATTCCTAAATTTTTGTATACATATTTACCATTTAATTTTCCAACAATCATTTTTGACATGTATTTTTCATATAAATCAAGTTTATCAGGATTTGGTAAAAGCATGTCTAAAGTAAAGTTTTCTGTTAAATATTTATTATCATATGGACAATTTAAACTAGCAATACCTGTTTTTAATGCTGTAAAGCCCATTTCCTTTGAAATTTCTCTAAAGAAAAATTTCCTGTCTAAATCTTTGGCAATCATTGGTTCATAAATCATAGTTGTTTTACCTGAACCAGAAACACCAACTACTAAAAATGATTCTAATCTTTTTGCCTCTGGAATAATAACATCATCTCCAGATTCAGTATCTACACATAGTTTTATTTCACAAGTAAATTTTCCAGTATCTCCACCTTTTCCAGCTAAACTAATTCCACCATAATCGAAAATAGAATCTTTTAAGTCTTTTGTATCATTAATTGTAAATGTAAGCCATTTAAATAACTTATAAAATGTTACTAAAGGTATATATAATGATATTGCAGTAAATGCTGGCCTAAATAGGTAAGAATATTCTGCTACTATTTCTGGATAATTAGGAATTGAAAGCAATCCAATCCAAACTGCTGAGTTTAAAAACTGTACAACAGAAGATATAAGTAGTACATATAAACAAACAATATATGTATTAAAAAATCTTATCTTATCTACATCAGCTTTTACAAACTTAGAACCAAAAGAACAGTAAAAAGCAAATATACAAGCAGCAAATGCTAAAGTATATTCAATTGGTCCCCAATAAGAAAATGCAACTCCTGTAAATATCATAAACATTAATTCAACAAGTCTATCAATTAAAACATATCCAGTAATTAATGTTAAAATATATGTTACAAAAGTGTTTCTATCAGTTTTTAAAAATTTTAGAAATTTATCAATGTATTTCAAATATTTCACCACTTTCAAAAATAAACTATTACAATATATATTATCCTATAAAATCGATAAAAAAACAAGAGTTTTGACAAAAATAAATAAAGGAATTATGAATAATTTAATTTTTAAATAATATTATTAAACATGGACATTTGTAAAAAAGATAAAAAAATAAAAAAACAAGGTTTCATGAAAGGTGTTGTAATTCTTATGGTTTCCCAAGTATTTATAAAAATAATGGGGTTAGCATATAGAATGTATTTAACAAATAGACAAGGCTTTGGAGATAAAGGGAATGCCATATATGGAAGTGGCTTTCAAATTTATGCATTACTTTTAACCATTTCTTCTATTGGAGTACCAAATGCTGTATCAAAGCTAGTTTCAGAAAGAGTAGCTGTTGGAGACCATAAGGGAGCACACAAGATATTTAAAATCGCTATTGTTACTTTTGGAATAGTAGGTTTTTTAAGTTCAATATTTTTATTTACATTTGCAGAAAAAATAGCAAATTACTGGATACAAATACCAGAGGCACAAATGAGTCTAGTAACACTATCTCCATCAATATTTTTTGTTTCTTTAATTTGTGTTATTAGAGGATATTTTAATGGTAGAGAAAGTGTAAAAGTAACTGCAAATTCACAAATGATAGAACAGACATTTAAGGCATTATTAACAGTTATTATAGTAGAGATTGTTGCAATAATAAGCGGAGTAGATACAACGCTTATGGCAGCAGGAGCAAATTTAGCAACAACGATATCATCTATATTATGCTTTGCATATTTGTACATATATTATGTAGGTGTAAGAAAAGAAATAGCAAGAGAAGTAAAAAATACAGTAAATTATAAATATAAAGGAATTAGAAAAATTATAAAAGAAATTTTGTCAGTGTCTATCCCAATGTCAATTACGCCTATACTTACGGCTATTAATAAAAATATAGATTCAATAACTGTTGTAAGAGGTCTAAAAAACTTTTTAACAGAAAGTGCAGCAAAAGCAGAATATGGTATTTTAACAGGCAAAGTAGATACATTAATAAGTATGCCTATGTCATTTAATATAGCTTTTTCAACAGCATTAGTACCGGTAGTATCATCAGCAAAGGCAATGAAAAATTTAGATAGTGCTAAAAAAAGAATAGAATTTTCTCTACTTATTACAATATTAATAGGGTTGCCATGTGCAATAGGTATAATTTTATTTGCAAAGCCAATTTTAAGCTTACTATTTCCAAATCAAGTATCAGGCATATTTATTCTGCAAGTTAGTGCGACATCAATCATATTTATTGTATTAGAACAAACAATAAGTAGTGTACTACAAGGAATAGGAAAAACATTTATACCAGCAATAGCATTAGGGATAGGGGTAATAGTAAAATTTATTTTAAATACCATTTTAGTTCCAATAAACCCAAATACATTTATACTAGGAGGTACAGCAGGAGCAGCATTTTCAACTACAATTTGCCATATAATAGCTTTTAGCATAGATATGCATATTGTAAAAAAGTATATCAAGCTAAATATAGATAAAAAAGACTATATTATTAAACCAATCATAGCAACATTTATGATGGGAGTAAGTCTATTATTCACATATAATTTATTAATAGGAATAATTTCAGAAAAAATGTGTACAATAGTAGCATTAATTGTTTCTATCATAATATATATAATTTCTGTATTTGTATTAAAAATATTTTCAGAGAGTAATATATATATGATACCATATGGAAAAAACATATATAAAGTGTTACAAACCGTTGGAATATACGGAAAAGAAGAAAAAGATAGAGAATAAAATTTCTATATTAAAACTTTAAATCATGTATTTTAAAAGGAAAACAAATAAAAAATAAACTAAAAAAGAAGGATTTTATCTTATTTTGGCGAATAAACATAGTAGTAGATCGATTTTAAGTCTACATATCCAAAATCTTATAGGAGGTAATGTTAAATGAACAAATCAGAATTAATCGCAGCTATCGCAGCTAAAACAGGAGAAACAA
>CANQCV010000014.1 GCA_947591045.1 uncultured Clostridia bacterium | reverse complement strand
TCAATAGCATCAGCAATATCAATGGCTAATTTGCAAACTAATATTGGACATTATTCAGAAAGTTTTAGATTAGGAAAAGTAAACAGAGAAACAGAATTTGCACTAAAAACTTTTAGCGTAGTAACTCCCGAATATTTGGATAAGGTAAACGAAAATGACGATGTTATTATGGTGGACTCAAATGAATTTAACCAAAGTGTAGACGGGATAGAAAAAGCAAATATTAGAATGATTGTGGACCATCATAGATTGAACCTACAAACAACTAATCCTGTATTTTGTATGGCCGAACCAGTAGGTTGTACATCAACAATTTTATACAAATTGTATAAGCAAAATGATATTAATATAACACCAGAAATGGCAGGTTTAATGCTTAGCGCAATTGTGTCAGACACATTATTATTTAAATCTCCAACATCAACAGAACAAGATAAGTTTATTGCAAGTAAATTATCTGATATAGCAGGGGTTGATTTGTACGATTATGGATATAGGCTATTAAAGGCTGGAACAAATATAGAAGGATATACACCAGAAGAAATTATTAATCAAGATAGCAAACCTTTTGGTAAAAACGGAATTAATTTTGTAATATCACAAGTAAATAGTGCAGATGTAGAAACAGTATTAGAAAAACAAAGAGATTTAGAAAAAGCAATGGAAAATGAAATTTTACTTAATAATATAGATTGTTTTATATTTATGATAACAGACATTATGAAAGCATCTTCAACAATGATTGTATTAGGAAATAGAAGAGACATATTTGAAAAAGCATATGATATTAAATTGTGTAATAATATGGCAATACTAGATGGAGTTGTATCAAGAAAGATGCAAGTATTACCTAAAATATTAGATACAATTAAATAAAAAAAGTAAAATGGAATAGATAAAAATTTCTATTCCATTTTTTATACAAAATCAGCTTGAAATTTATTTAGTTTTCTGCTATACTAATGCTTGTGAATAAAAATGCCGATGTGGCGGAACTGGCAGACGCACCAGACTCAAAATCTGGCGGGAAACCATGTGGGTTCGAGTCCCACCATCGGTACCACATTATAAAAAAACTTAATATATATTAAAATTTTCTTTATTTTATTTGACATTTAAAAAATTTTTGAGTATAATAAAAGTAGTAAATGGAGAATCCACAAACGTGGTTTGCCAGTATATATGTAAAAACACATCTACAACGGTCAAATTACAGATGTGTTTTTTATTTTGCAACAAAGCAACAAAAAACGAACATTTCTTTGCAAAAAATAAAATTTTATTTATTTAATAATATAGAAATTTAATAAATAAAGCAAAAGAATCTTGTAAAAATAGTGATATGAGTGCGATTGAACATTTTGCCAATGTTGGCAAAACGATAAAAATGCCAAAAGGTGCAGAGAAAATAGTTCCAGACTATAAATTAACTCGTTATGCTTGTTACCTAATAGCACAAAATGGAGACAGTAGAAAAAAAGTAATTGCTCTTTTTGCTTAAGGTTTACTTCATTTCGACTAAATCTTGCCAATACTTTTTTGGCATATATTGCATTTGACATCTTTTATTTGTTCTTTCTTTAATAGCAATAGTCTTGAAAAATGTTTTCCATAAAGTTTGAAATTCTTTTTCTTCCTTGGTAATAGTAGGTGTAATGTTATCATTTACATCAATTATTTCATATTTTTTTGTATTGTATAAAAAGGCAATTTGTCTATTTTTATCATGTAAAATAAGATTTTGCATAGGAAAGCGTTTCATAAAAAAATGCCCTATATTTTCAATTACATTATTTTCAGGGTGAATACTACTATAAAATACATTATCTCCAATTTCTTGTAAGCGAACTAATCCTTTTAATTTATGTGCTTCTGCTAACATATTTTTTCTTAATTTAAATACATTTAAAACATAGCTTACAGATAGCATTGTCATAATTTTAGGACCGACAACAAATCCTTTTAGCAAAAATTTTACAATTTCTATTTCCTTATTATCGCAAATACCGCTTCTGTTAGCAGATAAAAAAGCGTAATAAGCATTATATAAGGCATCATTACATATATTTTTATGTATCCCTTCAAAAACTTTGCTTGATTTTTCAAAATCAGTTTCTATAAAACTTGTTTTATCTAATATATTTTGTACATACTCATCTTTTGGCACAATTTTTTGAGGAAGTCTTTTTGAAATATAACAGTCAAATACAATAGTAAGTAGTCCATCAAATGTACCATCATATAAAAATATTTCATCTATAAATTTCCAGTTAAGCATTTTATTTTATCTCCTTTTGTTGGAAGTAAGTCATCAAATAAAGAGGTTTGGAAGTAGTCTGGTGATGGTAAGTTTTGCCTTTCTAAATACATTAAGTTTGAGCTTATAAATGACTGATTAAAATAACATATTTTATCAAAGTATTTTCCATTACATGTAATAAAGTATTGCGCTCTTTTTAATACAACTCCAAGCTTTTTTAAGTTATCAAAATTTAGTTTAGATTCACGCCTAGCAGTCATAATTCTTTTTGCGGAAGTAACTCCAATGCCAGGAACTCGTAGCAATTTATAATATCCTGCCGTATTTATTTCAATAGGGAAAAAGTCAATATTCCTTAAAGCCCATTCACACTTTGGGTCTAACATTGTATTAAAATTAGGATTTTTTTCATTTAATAGTTCATCTGCTTTAAAACCATAAAAACGAAGTAGCCAATCAGCTTGATATAGTCTATTTTCACGAAGAAGAGGTGGGACTTTAAGAGTAGGCAAGTTTTTGTCTTCATTAACGGAGATATAAGCAGAATAGTATACTCTTTTTAGTTTGATTTTGTTATATAAATTTTCAGATAATTTCATAATTTTTAAATCAGTTTCTGGTGTTGCTCCTACTATTAGTTGTGTTGTTTGACCAGCAGGAACAAAACTTTCTTTTTTAGGTTTTAAGTGATATTTGCTAGAACTTTCCTGCAAAAGAAGTTTTGAATTATTTATGCTATTAGCAACATATTTCATAGGAGTTAGTATATCTGATTTAGATTTTTCAGGTGCAAGTAATTTTAAACTATCACTAGAGGGAAGTTCTATATTAATACTCATTCTATCTACTAATTTGCCAAGTTTATCTATTAATTCTGGGCTACTTCCTGGAATAGTTTTTGTGTGAATATATCCATTAAAATGATATTCATTACGCAAAATAGATATTGTTTGATATAGTAACTCCATAGTGTAGTCAGGTGATTTTATAACAGCAGAACTTAAAAATAATCCTTCTATGTAGTTTCTTTTGTAAAAACCTATTGTTAAATCTGCAACTTCGCGAGAAGTAAATGTAGCACGCTTTACTGTATTAGAAGAGCGATTTATGCAGTATTTACAGTCATACATGCAACAATTACTCATTAGAATTTTTAATAAAGAAATACATCTACCATCAGCACCCCAGCTATGGCAGATTCCAGAAACATCACCATTTCCAATGCCATTTTTATTTGTACGAGAACTTCCAGATGAACTACAAGACGCATCATATTTAGCAGAATCTGCAAGTATTTTTAATTTTTCTTCTATATCCATAAATAAATCCCACCTTTTGCGAACATCTGTACTAATAATATCACAATAAAAATAAAATGTCAAATATTTGTTTGCATTTTTTAAAAATATTTAACATAGTAGTGGGAAACCTAACAATACAATTTTCTTGACAAATATAGTCGAAATGCCATATAATTAAACAAATGAAAATGAGAGGAAGTAAAAATGAAACCATCAGTAACATACGAATTATTACATGTTGATAAAAATTCAGGAGCAAGAAGAGGCATAATACATACACCTCATGGGGATATTCAAACTCCTGTTTTTATGCCTGTTGGAACACAGGCAACTGTAAAATCTATGACACCAGAAGAACTAAAAAATGAGGTAGGAGCACAAATTATTTTATCTAATACATATCATTTATATTTAAGACCAGGGCATGAACTTGTAAAGCAGGCAGGTGGACTTCATAATTTTATGAGATGGGACAGGCCTATATTAACTGACTGTGGAGGGTTTCAGGTATTTAGTTTAAGTGATTTAAGAACTATTACAGAAGAAGGAGTAGAGTTTAAATCACACTTAGATGGAAGTAGGCATCTATTTACACCAGAAAAGGTTATGGAAATAGAGGAGGCATTAGGTGCAGATATTATAATGTCTTTTGATGAATGTTGTCCATATCCATCTACATATGAATATACAAAAAATTCAATGGAAAGAACAACTAGGTGGGCTATAAGGTGTAAAGAGGCCCATAAAACAGTAGATAAACAAGCTTTATTTGGAATTATTCAAGGTGGCTTTTATGAAGATTTAAGAAAACAAAGTGCAAAAGATTTATCAGATTTAGATTTTCCAGGATATGCTATTGGCGGAATAAGTGTAGGAGAGCCAAAAGAAGAATTTTTGAGAATCTTAAATTATACAGCACCCCTTATGCCAGAAAACAAACCAAGATATTTAATGGGAGTAGGTTCACCAGATTATTTAATTGAATCAGCACTTGCTGGAATTGATATGTGTGATTGCGTACTTCCTACAAGGATAGCAAGAAATGGAACTGCTATGACATGGAATGGAAAGGTAGTTGTAAGAAATGCAACATATGAAAAAGATTTTTCACCATTAGATTCAGAATGTGATTGCTATACATGTAAAAATTATACGAGAGCATATATTAGGCACTTAATTAAAGCAAATGAGATTTTAGGAATTAGATTATTATCAATTCATAATCTAAGGTTCTTGACTAAACTTATGGAAAGAGTTAGAATAGAAATAGAGAGGGATAATTTATTAGAATTTAAAAATGAATTCTACAAAAAATATGGATATACAAAAGAATAGGAGGTTTTTATGAATTTATTAGAAACTGAACAATTAAATGAAAAAAATAGAAAAAGTAAAATGATTATGAGTATCATAATTGTATGTATTATATTATTATTAATTTTAAGTTTAGGACTTTTATACATGATTTATGATGTGAAAAAAAATACAACTAAATTAGTAGTTGATACAAAACAGATTGCAAAGTTTTCTGATGACTTATTTATAATAGAGGATGATACAATTTATGTTTCTATACAAGACTTTGCAGGTTTAGTAGGATATGAATCACAAAATGGCGACCATATATCAGAAGGTAAAACAAGAGGATATGTGGAAAATGATTATGAAGAGGCATCATACACATTAAATTCAAATACACTATGTAAAACTCTAAAATCTGGAACAGATAATGAATATTTTGATATGAAAAAGCCAATTAAAATGATAAATGACAAACTTTACATGAGTGTTGATGGAGTTCAAATTGCAACGACTTGTGCTATTTCATATGATAATTCAAATAAACAGTACACAGTATATACTCTTCCTTATTTATCAACATATTGGACTACTAAATTTGCAGATTCAGCAGTAGGAGATAAAGATGCTGATTTTAGCAATCAAAAAGCTCTTTTATATGATATGATTGTTGTAAAGAATAGTAATAACAAATATGGAGTTCGTGGTTTAAATAATGAAGAAATTATAGGAACAAAATATGCAAGCATAAAATTTATTGAAAGTACAAAGGAATTTATAATAAAAACAGACGACGGAAAAATGGGAATTTTATCTTCAAAAGGAGTAACAAAAATTGAACCAGTCTATGATTCTATAAGTCAGATTGATAAAAATCTAAATTTATATTTAGTAAGTAATAATAAAAAGTATGGTGTGGTAAATCAAACTGGTAATATCATAATTTTCTTGGAATATGATAAAATAGGAGTTGATTTAACTCAATTTAGAAATAATGATATAAAAAATGGATGTTTATTATTTGATAATTGTATTCCTGTACAAAGAGATAAAAAATGGGGCTTTTTTGATAAAACAGGTAAGCAGATTGTGCCAGTTGAATATGATGGAATAGGATGTATTTTAAGTACAGGAAGTGGTTCTTCTCAAAATAATATTTTAGTTATTCCTGAATATGAGGCTATTGTAGTACAAAAAGATAAAAGTTATGGATTAATTGATTCATTAGGAAAAGAATTAATACCTTGTAGATTAGATTTGTTTTATTCAATTACAAATTCAGGACAGAATGAATATTATATGAGACAAGGTGAAGTTGAAAGAGAAGTTATATCATGGTTAGAAGAGCAAGGTATAAAAAGACCATCTGGAAATATAGAGATAGATGAATATCAAGATATTAATACAAATACAATAACAAATGAAGTACAAAATAATGAGATTATACCAGATGTTAACATATCAAACAGTTATGATACAAATACAGTTACAGATGAGAATATAGGAGAGAACTTAAATGTGCAGGAAGTTCAAGAAAATGTTCAATCACAGGAAAATCCATTTTCACAACCTCCAGCAGTAAATACATTAATGGAGTAGTATTTGATAGTTAAGATAAAAAAGAATTACTTTAAGTAATTCTTTTTTTATGTTCTATTTTAAATATGAAAGAATAAAAATGTATAAATAATAATAAAAGGAGATAAAAAATGGAAAATAAATTAGAGGTTAATAAAAATCTTATTCGTGTAATAAAGGGGAGTATATTTGCTATTATAATATCACTTGTTTTATTACTAATCTATGCTGTTTTACTGACTTGTACAGATTTGTCAGAAACAACTATGGCACCTGTTGTAATTACAATTTCTGCAATTAGTATTTTAATTGGAAGTTCTATAAGTAGTTTTAATATAAAAAAACAAGGGATGCTAAATGGTGCTTTGGTAGGACTAATTTATATTTTATTTATTTATATCTTATCAAGTATGTTGTTTTCTGGCTTTATGATAGGAACGAAGTCTGTTATTATGATTGTATCAGGAATAGTAGCAGGAATGATAGGAGGAATAGTAGGAGTAAATTTATGTAGATAATACACAAAAAACAACACTATAGTGTTGTTTTTTATATGTTGTTTAATATAAAACTGATTAGCAGAAGAAACAATATTATAAATATTACCGGCTTTTTTGATAATATATTTAACAAGTTTGGTATATATGTGAACTTATTTTTAAATATTTCATATAACAAGGAAAATACTGATACAATGATAAAAACAAATAATGGTATTGACAAAATATTATAATTAAAAGCATCTATAAACTGAAAGTGTAGGATACTATAAAAGGCTCTTGTCATACCACATGATGGACAATAAATACCAGTAACTTGGTAAATTAAACAAGTTACTGGCATTAAACTTATCATTAATAAAAATAAACTTAAAACAAGTAAAATACAAATATTTTTTGTTCTTGCATTCATTAATGATACCTACAATTAATCTTTTAAAGGATTTCCATTTGCATCAGTATTAATGCTTCCTGTTAAAATAAGAATTCCTTCAACTAATCCCCATATACTAGAAATAAATGCACCAAAACCACATGTTAATAATGTAATTAAAAGTTGTGCAACAGCTTTTCCAGTATAACCTAAATAAAAGTTATGAACACCAAAACTTCCTAAAAAGATACCAAGTAATCCAGCAGCTATTTTAGATTTTTGAGCTGGGGCTTGATTGTAATTTTGATTATAGTTTTGATTGTAGTTTGGGTTGTAGTTTTGATTATAGTTCTGGTTGTAATTTGGGTTAGGATTTACTGTTTGACTAGCATTACTAGCGTTATTTGCTCCTTGATTAGAAGACTCTCCATGAGATATTTTGCAATCTTCACATAACTCTTGACCATCATCTATTGGTTTACCGCAATATTTACAAAACATAATCGTTTCCTCCTTTTAAAATTCAATATAACATAATTATACAACATTCTACATTTTTTGCAATAGTTTACAAAAAATTTTATATCTATAAATATGCTTAAAAAATACAAATTATTAATGATTTCAATAAAAACAACTCTTGACTTATATAGGTAAATGTAATAAGATTAAAACGATATTGTGCTAAATAAAGATGTTTTAAAAAAGGAGGGGTAAGTTGTTTGGATAAGGAAAAAATAAAAAATATCCTAACCAAAGAAATACCAGAAAATCAAATATTAATAGATGAACCTATGAAAAATCATACTTCTTTTAAAATAGGAGGAGCAGCAGATTTATTTGTAAGGGTAAGTAAAATAGAAGAATTGTATCATGTACTTGAAGTTATAAATAAAGAAAAAATACATTTAACTATTATTGGAAATGGAAGTAATATTTTAGTAAAAGATAATGGAATTTATGGAATAGTATTAAAGATAGATTTTAATAAATTAGAAATTGAAAAAAAAGAAGAAACAGCTATTGTAACAGTTGGAGCAGGTGTAAGATTAGGAGAACTTGCTCAAAAATTATTAAAAGAAGAAATAGCAGGGCTTGAATTTGCATCTGGAATACCAGGAACCATAGGAGGAGCTGTAAGAATGAACGCAGGTGCTTATGGTACTGAAATGAAAGATATTGTTTTAGAAACAAAGGTTTTAAGTTTAGATGATTATGAAAAAAATAATATTATTATATTAACTAATAGTGAACAACAATTTTCATATAGACATAGCATTTTTATGAACAAAAGATACATAGTATTAGAGACCAAATTAAAATTGAAAATGGGAAAATATGAAGAAATAAAATCTAAAATGGACGAATATACACTTGCAAGAAAAGAAAAACAACCTGTTAATATGCCAAGTGCAGGAAGTATTTTTAAAAGAGGAGAAGATTTTATTACAGCAAAACTTATTGATGAGTGTGGCTTAAAGGGCTATAAGATAGGTGGTGCTAAAGTATCTGAAATACATGCTGGGTTTATTGTAAATGAAGGAAATGCAACAGCAAAAGATGTATTAGATTTAGTAAAATATGTTCAAAATGTAGTTTATGAAAAAACAGGGAAAAAGATAGAACTTGAAATTGAAATTTTAGGAGACTAAATAAAATTTGTTATAATAAGAAGAGAGGAATTCGTAGAAATGAAAGGATTTTTTAATTGGTTTAAACAAAAAACAAAAATGAAAAGATGGATATTATTATTACTAATAGGAATCTTATTATGTTGTTATGGTATGGCAACAGTTTTAACAAGTAAGCAAATTGGTTTTAAAAATTTAGCTAAAATAGTTATAGTGTTTGTTTTGGGCTTTTTATGTACAGTTATAAGTATTGTTTCTATGCAAAGAAGAACACTTGAATTATTAGTTGCAGATACAGACAAAAGAGCAAAAGACGAAGAGTCTAAAGTGAAGTCACTTATTTTTAATAAAAAAGTATATGACCAAGGGCCAAAAATTGTTGCTATTGGTGGTGGAAGTGGCTTAAATGCTGTTTTGAAAGGACTAAAAAATTATACAGATAATATTACTGCTATTGTAACTGTGTCTGATTATGGACAGCCGATTACAACATCAAGAAAAATGCTTGAAACATTACCAATAGATGATATTAAAGATAGTTTAATAGCACTATCTAGAGACGAAAAAGAGATGTCAAAATTATTAAATTATAAATTTGACAATAAAAAGTTAAATTCTCTTTCTTTTGGAGATATATATTTGCTCGGAATGAAAGAAATATATGGAGATTTTGCAGAATCAGTAAAACAGGCATCAGCTATATTAAATATAACAGGAAAGGTACTTCCAGTTACATTAGACGAAATAAAAATATGTGCTGAATTAGAAGATGGAACTGTAATCGAAAGTAAAAATAAAATTGCAGATGTTGTTAATGAAAAAACAAGTCAAATAAGCCGTGTTTATATTAGTCCATCTAACTGTAAGCCGGCACCAGGTGTTATTAAAGCAATAGAAGAAGCAGATGCTATTATTATTGGACCAGGAAGTTTATATACAAATATTATACCAAACTTATTAGTAAAAGGCGTTTCAAAGGCAATCAAATCAAGCAAAGCGTTTAAAATTTATATAAGTAATTTAATGACAGAGCCTGGACAAACAGACAATTATACTTTATCAGATCATATAAAAGCGATACATGAGCATGTAGGAAAAGGAGTTATTGAATTTTGCATTTATGATACAGGAGAAATTACTCCAGAGTTTATAAGAAAATATAATATGCAAGGTTCAGAGCTACTTGAACAAGACACTGCAAAAGTAAAAGAACAAGGGGTAAGCCTAATTCAAAGAAATTTATCATGCATTGAAGGAGAATTTATAAGGCATAATCCAGATGCAGTTGCAGCATCAATTATTGAGCTTGTTTGTGAGGACCTAAAATTTAAGGATATGCAAAATGATACCCAATATGTTATGTTAAATGACAAATTAAAAAATGCTAAAAAATCGATTAAAAGTGAAAAGATTTCTACAAGCAAAAATACAAGGTCAAAGCATGAAAAAGTAGATTCCAAAAAGAGTAAATTCTTCAAAAAATATCAAGAAAGAATACAGTCAATTAGAGAGTCTGAAATGAAGTTAAAACAAAAAGAAATGAAAGAAAAAGGGAAAAGCAGTAAAAGAGCAAAATAACATAGGAAAAATAAAAATTAGTGGAGGAATCACAAATGAAGTATGAAAAACAACAATTAACTTTAGAAGAAGGAATAAAAAGAGAGTGGCTTATTACAAATGGTATTGGTGGATATTCTAGCTCAACAATTGTAGGAGCAAATACTAGAAAATATCATGGCTTATTAGTATCTCCGCTAACGCCACCAGGAAATAGAATGGTTATTTTATCTAAATTAGATGAATCTATACAAACAAATGATAAAAACTATCCGTTATATACAAATATTTGTAAAAACTATATTTCTGATGGTTATAAAAATCTTGTGTCTTTTGAAAAAGAGTATATTCCTATTTTTACATACAAAATTGAAGATATCATTTTGAAAAAGTTTATTTGTATGGAATATGGGAAAAATACAGTAGTGGTATGTTATTACATAAAAAATCATGATAGCAAAAGTAAATTAACCCTTGCACCAGTAGTAAATAACAGAGGTTTTCATGAAGTAAATCAAAAAGAATATATACCTATAACACAACAAATTGTAGGAAATAAAGTAAAAATGGTTGTAGATTCTAAAACTCAAAACCCAATATATATGAAAGTGTCTGAGGGAAACTATATAAAACATGAAAATGACTTTTTTAGAGGTATGTACTATGTAGAAGAAGAAAAGCGTATGCAACCAGCAGAAGAAAATCATGTTGTACCAGGTAGATATGAAATAGAACTAGAACCAAATGAAGAAAAATATATTACTTTTGTATGTTCATTAGAAGAAAACATTGATGAAATTGATGGCAGAGATGTAATTAGCAAAGAAATTGTAAGATTAAGTGAACTTATATATGATACAGGTCTATTAGACGAAAAGAATAAAGAAAGTAGTAATGAAGAATATGTTAATTTAATAAGAAATTATGTAATAGCATCAGATAATTTTGTAGTATACAGACCATCATTTGCACTTTATACAATTATTGCAGGTTATCCATGGTTTTTAGATTGGGGAAGAGATAGCTTAATTTCTTTTGAAGGTTTATTGTTAAAAACTCATAGATATCAAATAGCTAAAGAAGTACTTTTAACAGCTATTAGAGATATAAAATATGGACTTGTTCCAAATGGTTATTCTGGATATGATAATAGACCACTATATAATAGTAGTGATGCTTCTCTATTATTGTTTGAACAAGTAAAGAAGTTCTTAAAATATACAAATGAATATGAATGGATAAAAGAAAATATTTATCCATCATTAGAAAAGATAATAGATGCATATATGAGCAGAATAGACATTGATGGGAACAATATTTATATGGACGAAGATTATTTAATATCTTCTGGAACAGAAAACACTCAAAACACTTGGATGGATGCTAAAATTGGTGATTTTGTTGTAACTCCTAGAAATGGAAAAGCAGTAGAAATAAATAGTATGTGGTATAATGCTCTTAAAATAATGGAGGAACTTACAATACTAACAAAAGGAAAAGAAGATGCAAAGAAATATGAAAAATTGGCAAAAAGCTGTAAAAAGAGTTTTCAAGAAAAATTCTATAATAAAAAGAGAAAATGCTTATATGATGTTTTAGGAGATTCAAAAATAAGACCAAATCAGATTTTTGCAATATCTTTGTCATATCCTGTTATAAATCCTTCATCTGAAATTGCAAAAGAGATTTTTAACACAGTAACTAAAAAATTACTTACACCATATGGCTTACGCACACTTGCAAAAGGTGAGCCGGGCTACAGAGATAAATATGAGGGTGACATGATAAAAAGAGATATGAGTTATCACCAAGGAATAATATGGCCTTGGCTACTTGGTCCATATTATGATGCTATGAATAATATGATTAAAGCTGAAAAAAACAAAACAGATAAAAAGAAACTAGAGGAACAAAAAGAGAAGTTTATAAAAAATACAAAAGAAACATTTACAAAAGAAATAAATTGTGGCTATACAGTTGGAAGTATTCATGAAATATATGAAGGAGTAAATAAAACATATAGACCAGACGGAACTTTTGCACAGGCTTGGAGTGTTGCAGAAATATTTAGAATAATGTTGTCTTAAAGAAGAGGTAGAAAATGAGAATATTAGGAGTTGATCCTGGATTTGCAATAACGGGATATAGCGTTTTAGATTATATTGGTAATAAATTTAAGCTTATAACATCTGGAGCAATACTAACAAAGGCAGGGGAATCTTTTCCATTAAGATTATTAAAGTTAAATAATGATTTAGAAAGCTTAATTGACGAATATAAACCAGATGCGATTTCTGTAGAAGAATTGTTTTTTAACAATAATGCTAAAACTGCAATTAATGTTGCACAAGCAAGAGGTGTTATTCTAGTAGTAGGATGTAGAAAAAATGTACCAACATATGAATATACTCCACTTCAAATAAAACAAGCAGTAGTAGGATATGGAAGAGCAGATAAAATACAAGTTCAGAAAATGGTAAAGACAATTTTGGGTGTTGAATCTCTTCCAAAGCTAGACGATACAACAGATAGTATGGCAGCAGCAATCTGTCATGCACATTCAGCAAAATTTTCGCAAAAATTATAAAAGAAGGAAAGATATGATATATTTACTATATGGTGAAGAAAAGTATTTACTAGAAACTAAATTAAAAAAAATAAAAAAAGAGTTTGGAGATTGTGTTCAGGGAATTAACTATATACAACTTGACGAGCAAAATATATCAGAAATAATTTCAGACATTGAAACTCCTGCTTTTGGATATTCACAAAAACTAATTATTGCTAAAAATACAGGGCTTTTTAAGAAAGATAGGAAAAAGGCAAATAATGCTTTGTCAGATAGCGTTGCAGAATATATAGAAAATCATGTAGATATTTTAAAGCAAGATATAACACTTGTTTTTGTGGAAGACGAAGCGGATAAAAATGATTTGTATAAGGCAATAGAGAAAAATGGAGAAGTAATAAAATATGATTTGTTAAAACTACCTCAATTAATAGAAAACATTAAGAAAATATGTACTGCATACAAGGTAGAAATTAGTAACGAAACAGCAAAATATTTTGTAGAATGTTGTGGAACAAGCATGCAAGAGTTAATTAATGAAATAAGAAAGCTTATAGAGTGTGCAGGTACAAATGGAACTATAAAAAAAGAGGATATTGATAAATTATCTATTAAACAATTAGATAGTGTTATTTTTGATTTAACAGATAATTTAGGAAAAAGAGATATTACAAAATCTATGGAAGTGCTAAATAATTTGTTATACACAAAGGAGCCTATTCAAAAGATTTTAGTTACATTATATAATCATTTTAAAAAACTATATATTGTAAAGATAGCAGAAATTTATAAAAAAGATTTGGTTCTTTCAATGAATTTAAAGCCAAACCAAATGTTTTTGACGAACAAATATAAGACGCAGGCAAGGTATTTTACACTAGAAGAAATTAGAAAGATTTTACAAGAGTTTATTAATTTAGATGAAAATTACAAAATACGGCAATATAGATTTAAATATTGGCTTAGAAACAATTTTATGTAGATATTGCTCTTAAAGGAAAGTTAGAAGGATGTGAGATTATGGAAAAATATGATTTGATTGTAATAGGAATGGGACCAAGTTCGATATTTTTAGCATATGAATTAATACAGCTAAAAAAAGCACAAAATGTTTTATTAATTGAAGAGGGAAAAAGAGTAGAAAATAGGTTTTGTCCAATAGAAAAAACAGGTAAATGCACAAAATGCAAGCCTTTTTGTAGTATTACTAGTGGCTTTTCTGGAGCAGGAGCTTTTTCAGATGGAAAGTTATCTTTGTACAATCCAGAAGATGATGATATTTATATAGGTGGATCTTTACATGAGTATATAGGTGTTCCAAAGACAAAAGAATTAATTGATTATGCAGATAAGGTTTATTTAAAATTTGGTGCAGATGAAAAGCTAGAGGGCATAGAGCATAAAGAAGAGATTAAAAAAATATATGATAAATCAAAAAAAGAGGGAATTAATTTAATTAATATACCAATAAGGCATTTAGGAACAGAAAAAAGCCATGAAATTTATGGAAGAATAGAAAAATATTTAGAGAATAATAACATAAATTTAATGTTTGAGACTGTTGTAGAAGATTTAATTATACAAGAGGGAAAAGTAAAAGGTGTTAAAATAAAGCCAGCAAAAGATAATGAATCTGATTTACAAGATATTTATAGTGACAAGGTAGTATTTGCAGTAGGAAGAAAAGGTGCTAACTGGCTAACACAAATGTGTGATAAATATAATATTGCTACAAAGCCCGGAACTGTTGATATTGGCGTAAGATATGAGCTACCAGATAAGATAATGGAAAAAGTAAATAATTATATGTATGAGGGAAAATTTATTAGTAGGCCAGAGCCTTTTAGGGATAAGGTAAGAACATTTTGCCAAAACCCAAGTGGTTTTGTTTCAACAGAAGTGTATGATGAAAATTTAACACTTGTAAATGGACATTCATACAAAGACAAAAAGAGTACGAATACTAATTTGGCGATACTTGTATCACATAATTTTACATATCCATTTGACAAACCAATTGATTATGGTAGAAATGTAGCGAAAAATCTAAATGAATTAGGAAATGGAAATATTGTTGTTCAAAGGTTAGGAGATATTTATAGAGGAAAAAGAACATGGGAAGAAGAACTTAAACAAAATTCGGTAGAGCCTACTTTAAAAGCAGCAGTTGCAGGAGATATTACTTTTGCACTAGGATATAGAACAATGACAGATATTTTACAATTTATAAGAGGGCTAGATAAAGTAATAGAGGGTTTTGCAAATCCAGATAATTTACTTTATGGACCAGAAATTAAATTTTATAGCAACAAAGTAAAGGTAGATGAAAACTTTGAAACAAATATTAAAGGGCTATATTCAATAGGTGATGGCGGAGGAATGACAAGGGGACTAATGATGGCATCTTGTTCAGGAGTTGAGCTAGCTAGAATATTAGCTAAAACAAATAACTAATAATTACAAAGATAAAATTTATAGTAAATTGCTATTAAATTTTATCTTTTTTTATGCAAAATAAAATGTATAAAATTAAATAATTTTCAAAAAATAGTAAAAATACAATATAAAGGAATGGTGAAAAGTATGCTAAATTTTAGGACAGATATGGCGCTTGAAAGAAGAGATTTATACAAAAAAGCAAATAATATAGAAAAGGAAGTAAATGGTATTGAAACAGAAGAAGAAACTTATGGAGAAAATATTAATATAACAAGAGTAAAAGTAACAAGCAAAGAGGGAGAAGATGCAATTGGTAAGCCTATTGGAAATTATATTACAATAGATGTAAAAAACTTAAAAGTTGCAAGAGAAGAAGACATACAAAAAGCATCAGAAGTTGTTACAAAAGAGTTAAAAGAATTAATACAAAAACATGTTGATAATAGTGCTCCTGTTTTAGTAGTTGGGCTAGGAAATCTTTATGTAACACCTGATGCACTAGGACCAAAAGTAGTAAATGAAATTGATATTACAAGACATTTATTAACATATATGCCAGAAGTATTAGATAAAGATACAAGACCAGTAAGCGCAGTTTCACCAGGAGTTTTAGGTACAACTGGAATTGAAACCCAAGAAATATTAAAAGGAATTGTAGATAATATAAAGCCAGGCTTAATTATTGTTATTGATGCTTTAGCATCTAGGAGTATTGAAAGAATAAGTAGTTCAATACAACTAGCAGATACTGGTATTGTTCCAGGAGCAGGTGTAGGAAATACAAGAAAAGAATTATCTGTAAATACATTGGGAGTACCAGTTATAGCTCTAGGAATTCCAACTGTAGTAGAGGCTGCAACAATAGCTGCAGATAGCTTAACTTTATTTATTCAAAAAGTACAAGAACAAGCTCAATCAAATAAATTTTTAAATGAATTACAAGAAGAAGATAAATATGAAATGATTAAAGAAGTTTTAACTCCGAATGATTACAATTTTATTGTAACACCAAAAGAAATAGATGAATTAATAGAAAACATGAAAGATATAGTAGCAAGAGGAATTAACTATGCAGTTAATTAAATAATATTTTAAAATAGCAGATTTAAAACCATTAGTCTGCTATTTTTTATTTGTTTTCACATTGACTTTTATGCAATATACTGATAAAATTTATGAGAGTATTTAATTTGTAAAGTTTTAGAAAGAGGTAAGACTATGGAAAATGTAACAATGGAGACAATAGTAAATTTATGTAAAAATAGAGGATATGTATATCCAGGTTCTGAAATATATGGAGGACTAGCTAATACATGGGATTATGGACCATTAGGAGTAGAGCTAAAAAATAATGTAAAAAAGGCATGGATGAAAAAATTTGTACAAGAAGAACCTCACAATGTTGGTTTGGACTGTGCTATTTTAATGAATCCTAAAACATGGGAAGCATCTGGCCATTTATCTGGTTTTAGTGACCCATTAATTGATTGCAAAGAATGTAAAACAAGACATAGAGCAGATAAATTAATAGAAGAATGGATGCATGAGCATAATTGTGAAGAAGTAGTTGATGGTTGGTCAGATGAAAAAATGATTAAATATATGGCTGATAATCATATTGTTTGCCCAAATTGTGGTAAAGAAAATTTTACAGAGATTCGTAAATTTAATTTGATGTTTAAAACTTTTCAAGGTGTTACAGAAGACAGTACAGCTACTGTATATTTAAGACCAGAAACAGCACAAGGAATTTTTGTTAATTTTAAAAATGTACTTCGTACAACAAGAAGAAAATTACCTATGGGAATTGGTCAAATAGGTAAAGCATTTAGAAACGAAATTACACCTGGAAATTTTACATTTAGAACGCGTGAATTTGAACAAATGGAGCTTGAATTTTTTTGCAAACCAGGAACAGACTTAGAATGGCACGCATATTGGAAAGAGTATTGCAAGAACTTTTTGTTATCACTAGGACTAAAAGAAGAAAATATTCGTTTAAGAGACCATAGCCAAGATGAACTTGTATTTTATAGTAAAGCAACAACAGATATTGAATATGCTTTTCCTTTTGGTTGGGGAGAACTTTGGGGAATTGCTGATAGAACAGATTATGATTTAAAACAACATATGGAGTTTTCAAAAGAGGATATGAGCTACTTAGATCCAGAAACAAACGAAAAATATATTCCTTATTGTATAGAGCCATCTGTTGGTTGTGATAGAGTAGCACTTGCTTTTTTGTGTAATAGCTATGACGAAGAAGAAGTTGGAGAGGGTGACACAAGAGTTGTTTTACATTTACACCCAGCTCTTGCACCATACAAGGTAGCAGTTCTTCCACTATCTAAAAAGTTAAGTGATAAGGCAGAAGAAATATACAAAAATCTATCTAAATCATTTATGTGTGATTATGATGAGGCAGGAAGTATCGGAAAAAGATATAGAAGAGAAGATGAAATTGGAACTCCTTTTTGCGTTACTATTGATTTTGATACATTAGAGGACAACAAGGTAACTATTAGAGATAGAGATACAATGGAGCAAGTAAGAGTAGGCATAGACGAGTTAGAAAGCTGGATTTCCGAAAAATTAAAATTTTAAGAGGAAAAAAATGGGAAATATTTTATTTATTTTTAGAAGATTAAAAAATATGGACACAAAAGCTATGCGTGAGACGATTAATAAAGTTCATAAAGAAAATGGAAAGTCTAAACTTTCTATCCTTTATGATATGCAAAAATGTGCAAGGCGTTATGGCGCAGGATATAGTGATTATTACTTATTAGAGTTTTATAAAAAGACAGATGCACAAAGAAATACTTATTTAACAAGAGGAAGAAATGGTAGTTTGCAACGCAAGTATTGTGATAAAAATTATCTTCATTATTTTGCTAATAAAGATGAATTTAACGAAAAATTCAAAGATTACATAAAAAGAGATTGGATTAAAGTAAATGGCACAGAAAAAGAAAAAGTAATAGAATTTTTAAAAAAGCACGAAACATTTATGGCAAAGCCCATAGACGGATTTAGCGGAAAAGGAATTGAAAAATTAAATACATCAGATTTTCCTTTGGTAGAGGATGTATATGAGTATTTAACCAAGGAAGGTGCAAATTATGAATTAGAAGAAATAATTAAGCAACATGATGAGTTAAATAAAATATATCCAGATTCTATTAATACAATTCGTGTCGTAACTATTGTTACAACAGAAAATGATGAGCCTTTTATTAGCATTCCAGAAGAAAAAAGGAAAGATGTAAAATTAAAATGCCATGTAATATATTCTTGTTGTAGAATTGGAAATGGAAAATGTGTTGATAATTTTGGAAATGGTGGAATGGTTGCACCAGTAGACGAACAAACAGGAATTATTAAAGCTGTTGCAATGGATAAACAAAAAAATGTATATGAAAATCATCCAAAAACAGGATATAAAATAAAGGGATTTCAATTTCCTTATTGGAAAGAAGTATTGAAATTATGTGAAAAAGCATCTTTTGAAGTTCCAGAGGTAGGTTATGTTGGATGGGATGTTGCAATTACACCAGAAGGACCTGTTTTTGTAGAGGGAAATGAACTACCAGGTTATAACTTATATCAGTTACCAGTGCATACTCCAAACAATATTGGAGCTATGGCAAAATTTGATTTTTTAAATAAAGATAAATATATTGTAGAATAGAAATGAGGATAAAAATTGGAGCAAGAAAACACAAAAGTAGAAAATAAAAAAGGTATATCCTTTATGAAGAATGTTATTATTCTTATGTGTTCACATTTGCTAATTAAGTTTTTAGGGTTAATATATAAGCTTATTATTACAAATGTTGAAGGCTTTGGTAATACTGGCGCTGGATATTATTCAGCAGGATATCAAATATATTCACTTCTTTTAGCACTTTCATCAATAGGAATTCCAAGTGTTATATCAAAGCTTGTTTCAGAAAGGCTAGCATTAGGGGATAAAGCAGGAGCACAAAGAATATTTAAACTTGCATTAAAATTCTTTGGAACATTGGGACTTATATTTTCATTTGCATTATTTTTTGGAGCAGATTTTATTGGAACAGTTATTTTAAATGTGCCAGATACAGCATATGTAATGAAGGTTTTAGCACCTGCTATTGTATTTGTTTCAATTTCAGCTGTTTTAAGAGGATATTTTGCAGGACAGCAAAACATGAAACCAACAAGTATATCTCAAACATTGGAGCAATTTTTAAATTGTGTGTTATCAATTACATTTGTATATGCATGTATAGGAAAAGATGCATATATTATGGCAGCAGCAGGAAATTTATCAACAACAATGGCTATTGTCCTTACATTTGTGTATTTGATTTTATATTATAGAAAAAATAAAATTGTACCAGAAATTGGGCAAGTATCAGATGAAAGAAAAAAATCGAACAAAGAATTATTAAAAACGATACTTGGAATATCAATTCCAATTACATTAAGTTCGTTAATTTCTGTAATTAGTTCAGTTATAGATACAGCAACTGTAAGTAATTGTATACAATATGCATATAGAAATGCGGGAATGACAAAAGATGCATTAGAAAATTTAGCAATGACAAATAGTGGAATACTTTCTAAAATAGATACATTAATATCTTTCCCACTAGCTATTAATATTGCATTTTCTACGGCTCTTGTACCTGCAACATCTGAATCTATTGCAAAAAAGGAATATGAAGTAGCATCAAAAAGGTTATCTTTTTCTGTTTTTACTTCAATATTAATTATTTTACCATGTGCAATGGGCTTTTCGGCTTTGGCAAATCCTATACTAAAAATGATATATCCTGCTGCATCTGACGGAGCTCTTATATTACAGCTTTTGTCCATATCAATGATTTTTTCAGCATTAAATCAGACAATAAATGGTGGATTATATGGCTTAAATTTGCCAAGAGTACCAGTAACTGCGCTTGCATTGGGAGTAATAGTTAAAACAGTTTTAAATATAGTTTTAGTAAGTAATCCAAGCATTAATATAACAGGTGCTGCAATAGGTTCTATTGCTTGTCAATTAGTTGCATTTTTAGTATGTTTTGCAGCATTAAATAAAAAATTAAAAGTTAAGTTTGATTTAAAGAAAAATATATTAAAACCGGCTATTGCAACTATTGTTATGGGAGTTATTGTGTATATAACTCATTATTTATTAAATCTAGTAACTGGAAATACAATAAGTACAATAATTGCAATACTAGTAGGTGTTATAGTGTATGTTATTGGAATTATAGCTACAAAAGTTTTGTCAAAAGAAGAAATTATGATGATTCCATTTGGAACAAAGCTATACAAGATATTACTTAAATTAAAAATCTATCAAGAATAAGAAAAGTAAATACTTTTCTTATTCTTTGATATTAAAGGAGTTTCATAAAGAATGAAATATTTTATTATATATTTGATTGTTATTAATATAATTGCATTTTTAGCAATGTTTATAGATAAAAGGCGTGCTAAATATGGAAAGTGGAGAATCAAAGAACATACTTTATTCATTTTGGCAATAATTGGTGGAAGTATTGGGGCAATTATAGGAATGTATACTTTTAGACATAAAACACAAAAAGCAAGATTTTTCATAGGCTTTCCTGTTATATTAATCTCAGAGATACTACTTGCTATTTTAATATACAATGATTTTATAAAATGATACAAAATGTTCACACAGAAAACACAAAAATTAGTTATTAATAAAACATCAAAATACTTAAAAATATTTGGAGGTATGAAATGTACATTTTAAAAAACAGTTTTCTTTCAATTATAAGAAATAAAGGAAGAAACATATTAATTGGTATTATTATTTTAGTAATAGCAGCAAGTAGTACAGTTACTTTAGCAATTAGAAATACAGCAAATAATTTAGTAAAAAATTATGAAGAATCACACGATATTATTGCAAGCATTGCTTTTAATAGGCAAGAATTATCTCATAACTTTGAGGGAGGAGAGGATGCAAGAAAGGAAAATATAGAGGCTTTTAATGAAATAGAACAGATAACATTAGAAGATATTAAAAAATATGGTGAAAGTTCTTACTTAAAAGATTATTATTACTATATTGCAACTTCTTTAAATAGTGATACTTTAAGTAAAGCATCTGATTCATACGAGTACGAAGTTGAAGATAAAAAAACAACTACAAGTACTACTACATCAGGTCCTAGTGGAAATATGCCACCTATGGGAAAAGGTGGAAATAGACAAATGGTTACAAGAAATAACACTACTGTAATAACAAAAAGTAAGGAAACTTTTCAGAGTTCAAGAAATTTAACAGGTGATTTTGAGCTTGATGGATATTCTTCTTATGATGCTATGACTGATTTTACAAATGGAATTTATAAAGTAACAGATGGTGAAATGATATCAGATTTTAGTGCATTTGAATGTGTTATTAGTTCAGAACTTGCAACTTTAAATAAAGTAAAAGTAGGAGATACTATCAAATTAAAAAATCCAACTACAAAAGATACATATGATTTTGTAGTAAAAGGCATTTATGAAGATAATTCAGAACAAGATGATGCGGTTAATATGTATTCACCTTCTGCAAATAAAATAATAACAGGAAGTGAAGTTATTCAAAAATTAATAAAAGATGATGATACATTAGTAACTAACACAACTCCATCGTTTGTTTTACAAAATAAAGATGTTATAGAAGAATTTACAGAGGAAGTAAAAAGCAAGGGACTAAGTGATTATTACACAGTAAATACAAATGTAGATGAATTAGAAAGTGCAACACAATCAATCTCAAATGTAAAAACATTTGCTACTATGTTTTTAGTTATAACACTAATAATATCTGCTATTGTCCTATTAGTTATAAATATGATTAATATTAGAGAAAGAAAATATGAAATAGGCGTATATAGAACTATTGGTGTTAGCAAATTTAAATTAACTATGCAATTTGTTTTAGAGTTACTTATTGTAGCAATTATTATGCTAGGAATAGGTGCTGTTTGTGGAACATTTTTAGCAAAACCCGTAGGTAATATACTTCTTGAAAATGAAATAGAATCAAGCAAAGCCTCGCAGGAAGAAATTTCAAACAATTTCGGCAAAGGTGGAAGAATGGATATGAAATTTGGTGGAGTAGTAAATATTCAGCCAGTAGATAAAATAGAGGCAGTTGTAGATTTTACTGTAATTGCAGAGTTGGTTGGTATAGGTGTATTTTTGACGGTTATAAGTAGTTTAGCTTCAATGATTAGTATTCAAAGATTTTCACCACTTACTATATTGAAAGAGAGGTCTTAAAAGTTATGGGAATATTAAAATTAGAAAATGTAGGATATCGTTACAAAGATGCACCAAAGGATAAATATGTGTTTAAAAATATTAACTATGAGTTTGAGCAAGGAAAAATGTATGCAATTAAAGGAAAAAGTGGAAGTGGAAAAACTACTTTATTATCACTAATTACTGGACTAGAAAAATGCACAGAAGGAAAAGTATTATATGATGGAAAAGACTTAAAAAAAATGAACTTAGACAGATACAGAAATACCGATATAGGAATTGTATTTCAAAGCTATAACTTGCTACCTGGACTAACTGCAATAGAAAATATTATTTTATCAATGGATGTAAGCAAAGTTAAAGTAAAAAATAAAAAAGAAAAAGCATTAGAACTTATGAAAAGCGTTGGACTTTCAGAAGAACATAGCAAAAGAAAAATATTAAAACTATCAGGAGGAGAGCAACAAAGAATAGCAATAGCAAGAAGTCTATCATATAATCCTAAAATTATTATTGCAGATGAACCAACAGGAAATTTGGATAAAGAAACAGAGTCAGAAATTTTAAAAATCTTTAAACATCTTGCAAAAGATGAAAACAAATGTATTATTATAGTAACACATTCACAAAATGTATGTGATGCAGTTGATGTTATATATGAATTATAATTTTGGCAGGAAAGGGACAGACCCTTTTCTGCCACTTTTCTTATTGACAACAATTCTTAAACCGTTGTATAATTCTGTATTAGAGAAAAAATGTTCACAAAAGGAGATAATTTTTAAATGCTAAATCAATTTTCAAGAACAGAATTATTAATTGGAAAAGAAAATGTAGAAAAATTACAAAAATCAAAGGTTGCTATTTTTGGAATTGGCGGAGTTGGTTCTTTTGTATTAGAAGGACTTGTAAGAGCAGGAGTAGGAAATTTTGTATTAGTGGATAATGACAAAGTATCTTTGACAAACCTTAATAGACAGCTTATTGCAACAAGGAAAACAATAGGAAGATATAAAGTAGAGGTGGCAAGGGAAAGAGTATTGGAAATTAACCCAGATGCTAAGGTAGAGATATATGAAGAGTTTTTTATGCCAGACACAAAAGGAATATTAGATGAAAAAATTAACTATATTGTAGATGCGATAGACACTGTAACTGCAAAAATAGAACTTGTAGTTAGAGCAAATAAGTTAAATATACCTATTATTTCAAGCATGGGAACAGGTAATAAACTAAATTCAATGGGCTTTGAAGTAACAGATATTTATAAGACAGAGGTATGCCCTTTGGCAAAAGTAATGAGAAAAAAATTGAGAGAAAAGGAAATTAAAAGTTTAAAGGTTGTATATTCAAAAGAAGAGCCAATTAAACAGGAATTATATGAAAACACTAATGATTTTTATGAGGAAAATAAAAGAGTACCAGGAAGTATATCTTTTGTGCCATCAGTTGCAGGCTTAATTATTGCAGGTGAGGTAGTTAAAGATATTATTAAAAAGAATTAAGATTGGAGAATATATAAAAATTGGAAAGATATAAAGAAATAGAACGAAGTATTATAACAACATATAGAAAAAAAATTTGGACTAAAATGATAAAAAGTATTCAAGAGTTTGACATGATTCAAGATGGCGATAAGATAGCAGTTTGTATTTCTGGCGGAAAAGATTCGATGCTTATGGCTAAATGTTTGCAAGAACTAAAAAGACATGGAAAGCTTAATTTTGATTTAGTGTTTTTATCTATGAACCCTGGATATAATGAGATAAACAAGCAGAAGGTAATTTCAAATGCGGAGATTTTAAATATTCCAATTACAATGTTTGAAACTAACATTTTTGATGCAGTAGAAAATATACAAGACCATCCTTGTTATGTATGTGCAAGAATGAGAAGAGGGTATTTATATGAGAAAGCAAAAGAAATGGGCTGTAATAAAATTGCATTAGGACATCATTTTGACGATGTAATAGAAACAATTCTTATGGGTATGCTTTATGGTGCGCAAATGCAAACAATGATGCCAAAGGTAAGAAGTACTTCTCATCCAGGAATGGAACTTATTAGACCGATTTATTATGTAAAAGAAGCGGATATTATTAGCTGGGCACAAAGAAATGGTTTGGAATTTATTAGATGTGCTTGTAAGGTAACTCAAAAATCTAATGATAGTGATGGTTCTAAAAGAGACGAAGTAAAAAAGTTAATTGAAAATTTAAGACAAGTTTATGATAAGGTAGACATGAATATTTTTAGAAGTGCACAAAATGTAAATTTAGATACTTTGATTTCATATAGAAGAAAAAATGAGGTACATCATTTCTTAGACGATTATGACAAGGAAAAGTAAATTATTATATTGATAAAATAATAAAATAATGATATAATCTTTTTGTTAATATCATGAATATAAGGAGAAAATTATGAGTAACGAAGAAAAAAAATTAAATAATAATGATCTTGTAAAAGCTCATTTAAAGTTACAACAAATGAGGGAAAATTATATGCAATTTTATTTAAGAGGCTATGATGAAATAAAAAATGCTCTTAAAGCTCCAACAGAAGAAGAAAAGAAAATGGCAGACCAGATATTAGCAAATGTACAAAAAACTATTGATGAAGTTAAACAGGAACCAGAAGACAGAACAAGGAGTATACTTATAAGAAAAAGGGAAAAGAATAGAAAAATATTATCTTCTATTATAGAACTAAAAGAATGTAATTTAACTGCTGATCAATCTTGTGATTTCTATAATAAAATAGAAAGTATAGATAATGCTAAAATAAAAACTGATTTATATGATATAGCAGCAAAAAAATTGCAAAACGCTTTAGAGCGTGAATATACTCAAACAGAGGATATAGAACAATTACAAAAATTAAGAAATAAAGTAGATAGTAAAATGCTTATACGATATAATATGTATCTAGGTGCAATAATAAGTAGGATAGATGCAAAAATTACAAATCTTAAAGCTGGAAAATTAGAAAAAAAGCCACAACTAAGACTATCTGAAAATGTTATGGAAATTGTAAAGGGTTTGTTAGATGGAACCGTAAATGTAAAAAATGCTAGAGCAATTATTAAAAGTGAAGTTAAAAGAGAGAGCAATGTTAAACCAGATGCAGATATTAGTTCAGTAACTCAAGATATATTGTCAGAAATAAAAAAACAAATAATTGAAAGTGATATGCCGATAAAAAACCCAAGTTTATTTACTACTAAAGCTCAAAAAATATTAGGAATAGGAATTGAGGATTCTTTTGATTTAGCTTTACAAAAATTATTACCAGAAAAGCAATTTAAAGAAGCAAAACAATTAGGCGAAAAGTTAGCTAAAAAGCAGGTTGAAGAAAGCTCTGTTGAGAGTGCAAGAATGAAACAATTACAAGAAATGGTAAAAACTGCAGAAGTTGGCGATATATGTTTAAGAATTATAAAATTAGAAAAAGCCTCATATAAAGACGAATACGCATATATAAATTTTATAGAAAAAGTATTAAGCAGAGGAGTTAGTCCAAAATCTATAAAATTAGGAAAAAATAAATTAGGAGATAGAGATATAACACTAGAAAATGTTATGAAAAAACGAGAAAAGACAGATGATTATGATGATTATGAAAGAGCTTAAAAATAGAAAGGAATGAAAGTTATGAAAGAAACAGTTTTAAAGGTAAATGGAATGGTTTGCGGAGGATGTGAAAATAGAGTACAAAATGCTCTAAAAACTATTGAAGGAGTTGAAAAAGTTGTTGCAGACCATAATACTGGTATTGTAACAATTACTTCAAAAGCTGAAGTGCCGGAAAATGTTATGAAAGAAAAAATAGAAGATATAGGTTTTGAAGTTGTAGAGGAAAATTAACCTATGAAAAAAATAATTTTAGCTATTGATGGAATGACCTGTTCTGCTTGCTCTAATGGTTTAGAAAAATATCTAAATAAGCAAAATGGTGTTATAAATGCAAGTGTTAATTTAGTAATGGCAAATGCAACTATTGAATTTGACGATAAAATTCTTGACAAAGCAAAGTTAGAAGAGTTTGTAAAACAAGCTGGCTTTAAAAGTTTAGGAGAGTTTAAAGAGATTAAGCTTGAAAGTAAAAGTAAAAGCGAAAAAGTAAAATTTATTGTTTTTACAGTTTTGGCAATTATTCTAATGTATGTGTCAATGGGACATATGATTAATTTACCAACATTGGAAATAATAAATATGCATACACATGCTGTAAATTATGCTATGACTTTGTTTGTATTAACAATAGCATTTATTATATATGGTTTTGACATTTTAAAAAATGGTTATAAAAATTTAATTCATAGAACTCCTAATATGGATACATTAGTAGGAATAGGAGTAATTAGTAGCTTTATTTATAGTTTATATGGCATGTATATGATTATACAGGGAAACCATAGCTACACAATGAATTTGTACTTTGAATCAGCAAGTATAGTTATTTATTTTATAAAGCTAGGTAGATATATTGATGGAATTAGTAAAGATAAAACAAAAGAGGCAATTAGTAAGTTAGTAAAAATAACGCCAGAGACAGCTACTATTAAAACAGACGAGGGCGAAAAGCAAGTTACATTAGACGAGGTTAAAAAGGGCGATATTGTTATATCAAAGCCAGGAGAAAAAATTGCAGTAGACGGAGAGATTATTTTAGGAAAAGCTCATTTAGACGAATCTTTTATCACAGGAGAAAGCAAGCCTGTATCAAAAGAAGTTGGTGCAAAAGTAATAGCTGGAAGTATGAATTATGATGGATATATAGAGTATAGAGCTGAAAGAATAGGAAAAGAATCAACAATATCAGAGATTGTAAAATTAGTTGTAGAAGCAAGCAATACAAAGCCACCAATTGCAAAAATAGCAGATAAAGTATCAGGCTATTTTGTACCAACTGTTATGGTTATTGCTATAATTGCTTTTATAGTGTATTTGATATTTAATACGTTTAATGTAGCACTTGAAACTTTTGTTACAGTTTTAGTTGTGGCTTGTCCTTGTAGTCTTGGACTTGCAACACCACTTGCTGTTGTTGTAAGTGAAGGCTTGTGTGCAAGTAATGGCATTTTGGTAAAGAAAAGCGAAGTATTAGAAACAGCACAAAAAATCGATACAATAGTATTTGATAAAACAGGTACACTTACATACGGAAAACTAAAGGTTTCAGAAGTATTAAATTATAGTGATATAGAAGATAAAAAGCTATTACAGTTAGTAGCTAGTATAGAAAGTAAAGGAACTCACCCAATAGGAAAAGCTTTTACTGATTTTGTAGAAGAAAATAAGATAAAATTACTTGATGTAGAAAAGTTTGAAAATATTGCGGGACATGGAATTGTAGGTACAATACAAAACGAAGAGATAATAATAGGAAATGCTAAAATACTTGAAAAATATCAAATAGAAAATAATCATTTAGATGCTGAAAAAACTTTAGCAGAAAAAGGTAACAGTATTGTTTATGTTGCAAAAGAGAATAAAGTAATTGCACTTATTGGAGTAAATGATATTATAAGAGAAAATGCAAAAGAAGTAATAGATAGTTTAAATAAAAATAAAATTCAAACGATTATGCTAACTGGTGACAATAGCAAAGTAGCGGAAAAAATTGCAGAGCAAATAGGTATTACAAGAGTTATTTCTAATGTACTACCTTCTGAAAAAGCAAACATGATAAAAAAATTAAAAGAAGAAAATAAATTTGTAATGATGTGTGGAGACGGTATAAATGATAGTCCAGCACTAGCAAATGCTGACATTGGAGTTAGTGTAAATAGTGGAACTGACATTGCAATGGATTCGTCAGATGTTATATTAACTAGAAATAGTTTGAAAAGCATTACTGATTTAATTCATATTAGCAAGAGAACAATTAGAAATATAAAGCAAAATCTATTTTGGGCGTTTTTCTATAATATGCTAATGATACCAATTGCTATTGGAGTGTTAAAACCTATTGGAATATCAATAAACCCAATGATTGCAAGTATTGCAATGGTAATTAGTAGTATTACTGTTATTTTAAATGCTTTAAGATTAAGAAGTATTAAATTATAAAAAAGTAAAAAAGCAAGAGATTATTTTATAATTTCTTGCTTTTATAAATATAATATAAAAAATTTAAAAAAGGTGTTAATATAGAATAAGTTTTGTGTTATACTATATAAAAAATAGGAGGTAAAAGTTATGAGAAAAAATATTAAAACTACTGAGGCAATATTTCCAATGCCTGTATTAATGATTGCAACATATAACGAAGATGGAAGTATTGATGTAATGAATGCAGCATGGGGTACTATGATAGATAGAGATTGTGTGATGCTAAATTTAACAGAAACACACAAGACTGTTAAAAATATTAAAGAAAGGAAAGCATTTACAGTTAGTATTGCAGATAGTAAACATGTTGTAGAGGCTGATTATTTTGGTATTGCATCAGGAAATAATACTTTAAACAAATTTGAAAATAGTGGGCTATCTGCTACAAAATCAACAAATGTAGATGCACCAATTATAAATGAATTTCCAATATGCATGGAATGTGAATTTATAGAATATCAAGATGGACAATATGGCGGTGGAGTAATAGGCAAAGTAGTAAATGTAACAGCTGACGAAAGTGTAATGAATGGAGATAATGTTGATATTGATTTGGTAGATGCAATATCATTTGATCCATATACACATGGATATTATAGAGTAAATCAAAGAGTTGGAAATGCATTCAATGATGGAATGAAATTAAAAAAGTAATCTAATGTTTTATGTAGAAATATGAGGGGAAAATGAATATTTTAGTAACTATAAATAGCCAATATGTAAAGCAACTAAATATTTTATTAAATTCTATACAAAAATCAAATAAAGACGAAAAATTTAATGTATATGTTTTAAATAGAAATTTAACTGGTGAGCAATTAAAAGAAATACAAAAAGGGTTAGATTTAGATAACTTTTATATAACTGATATAAAAGTTAATGAAAAAGAAATAACTGAATTACCAGTATATGATCAAAGATACCCAGTTGAAATTTATTTTAGAATTTTTGTAGCAAAATATTTGCCAAATGATGTAGACAGAGTTTTATATTTAGATTCTGATACATTGGTAATAAATAAATTAGACGAACTATATAACATGGACTTTGATGGAAATTATTTTATAGCAGCAACACATATAAAAAAAGTTTTACATAAATTTAACGAAATAAGATTGGGAATGGAAAAAGATAAGCCATATATAAATACAGGCGTACTTTTAATAAATTTAAAAGAGTTAAGGAAAATAGAGATTGAAAAAGAGGTAGCAGATTTTATACAAAAAAACGAAAAGAAGTTAATACTACCCGACCAAGATATAATTAGTGCAATATATGGAGATAAAATAAAGTTAGTAAGTGATTTAAAATATAATTTAGGTGACAGAAATTTGAACTATTATAACCTAAATAACCCAAAATCTAAAATAGGTATTAAATGGATTCGCAAAAATACAGTGGTTATCCATTATTTTGGTAGAAATAAGCCTTGGAATAACGGATATATTGGTAAATTAGGATGCTTTTATTACAAGTTTATAGATGAATTAGATATGGATAATAACAAAAAAGTCTTAATTCTATCATGTGGTACAGGTGGAGGACATAACACAGCAGCAAAGGCAATACAAGAAGAACTTATTGAAAAAGGAATTAATGCTGATTTTAAAGAATATTTAGAGATTATAAATCCTAAATTAAAAGATGGAATTAATAATTTATATATAAAATCTACAAATAAAAATGGGAAAGTATTTAAAAAAGCATATTATTTAGGAACAGTTTATGAAAAGACAAAATTAAAATCACCTGTATATTTTTTAAATAGCTTAAATAAAGATAAATTATATAGATATATAAAAGATAATCACTACAACTTTATTGTAACTACACATCTATTTGCAGCTCAGGCATTAACAGCTATAAAAAAAGAACATCATATTCATTTTTTGCAAGTTGCTACTGATTATGTAAGTATACCTTTTTGGGAAGAAACTAATCCAGATTATTTTGTTATTCCAAGTAAAGAATTAGAAGCGGATTTTTTAGAAAAGGGCATAAAAAAGCAAAAGTTATTATCACTAGGTATACCTGTAAGAAAGCAATTTAGAGAAAAATATGATAAAGAAGAAACAAAGAAACAGTTAAAATTAGATATTAATAAAAAATATATTTTAATTTTAAATGGAAGTATGGGCTTTGGTAATGTAAAAGAAATAACAAAAGAATTATTAGAAAATATTAAAGATTATACTTTTATTATATCTTGTGGAAACAATACTGAATTAGCTGATTATCTTAGTAATGAATATAAAGATAATGAAAGAATTATAGCACTTCCATATACTAGTGAATTGGGTAAATATATGGCAAGCTGTGAAATTATACTTAGCAAGCCAGGGGGACTAACAAGTACAGAAATTGCAACAATGAGGAAACCTTTGGTTCATATAATGCCAATACCAGGCTGTGAGAACTATAATGCAGACTTTTTTGAAAAAAGACATATGTCAGTAAAGTGTGAAAATTTAGAACAAGTAGTAGAGGGTACGAAAAAGTTGTTAGAAGACGAATCTTTGCAAAATCAAATAATTGAAAATCAAAAAAAATATATAAAAGGAAATACTTGTGAGGAAATAGTAGAAGTTGTTGTGAAACAATTAGATAGAGGTAATGTACAATGGAAAAAACTTTCGTCAGAGAAGATATAGAGTTAGCAGAAAATGAAAACGAAGATGTAATTCATATGAAAGAACCATTAGAGATAAATATAGATGAAAAGTATGAATACATTAAAGAAGAAAAAATATTTTCGTTTTTTTCTGACTTAATATATTATGGACTTGCTTTTCCAGTTTTAACAATCTTGAATAAAATAGTATATGATTTAAAAATAGAGGGAAAAGAAAATATTAAAAATTTACATACAGGAGCAATAAGTGTATCAAACCATGTTTTAGTCTTAGATTGCACTATGGTAGGAAAAGCTTTGGGTTTAAAGAAAGTATATTTTACTACGAGAGAAGGCAGTTTTAAAATTCCTTTTATAAGAAAACTAATAAAGTTATTAAGAGCAGTACCTATTCCTACTGGTGTAAAAAATAAAGAATGTTTTGTAAACCAATTAGACAAGGCTATAAAGGAAGGCAAAATAATACATTTTTATCCAGAAAAGGCATTATGGCCTTATTATGAAAAAATAAGAAAATTTAAAAATGGTGCATTTGATTTTGCAATAAGAAATGATGTTCCGGTTATTCCAATGGTAATTACTTTTAGAAATCCAAAAGGAATAAGAAAATTATTTAAAAAGAAAAAAGATGTTACAGTAAAAATATTAGAACCAATAAAATATACAAATGAAAATGATAGCAAAAAAGATAGTATTGAAAAGCTAAAAAAGCAAGTACATCAAGCTATGGAAAATAATATATGAGTTAAAAATATTTCCTATTTTATTAAAAATAGGAAATATTTATGTTTTTTTGTAACAAAATTTTTCTTTTATACACTTATTATACAGAAGGAGGTAAGAATTAATGTTAGATATTGAGTACATATATAATGAATACTTTTTAACGGTATATAAATACTTGTATAGCTTATGTAAAAACAAGGATATAGCAGAAGAATTAACGCAAGAGACTTTTTGTAGATCAATAAAAACATTAAACCAATTTCGAGGAGATTGCAAGATAAGTGTTTGGCTATGTCAAATAGCAAAAAATTGTTGGTATGAAGAATTGAGAAAGACCAAAAAACACATTCCGCTAGATGATGAATTAGAAGATGACGCATTAGAAAGCATAGATGATAAACTAGTTAAAGATAGTAATAAAGAACTTATATATAGAAAAATTGAAAATTTAGAAAAACAGACTAAAAAGGTAATGTATTACAGAATATCTTCCAATATGAGTTTTAAAGAAATTCGGCTTGTTAATGGGAAAAACTGAAAATTGGGCTAGAATTACATTTTATAGAGGAAAGGAAAAGATTTTAAAGGAGGTGTCTAATCATGAATAATAAATATTGTAAAATTGTTCAAGATTTATTGCCAAATTACATTGAAGGCTTAACTTCTGATGAAACAAACAAATTCATTGAGGAACACTTAAAGGAATGTGTAGAATGTAAAGAAATATATACTAGAATGAAAGAGGAATTTTATAAAAAAGAGTCAGACGAAAAAGTAAATATAAATTTTTTAAAAAAACATAAAAAGCAAATTAGTAAATTAAGAATTACATTATTTATTATAATAATAGCAATATTAATTTTATTAGTAAATGTAGGTAGAAAAACATATATTTTAAGAAAATATGAGAATGCAAACATAGAATATAGCAAGTGTACAAATTATTACAAAAAAATGGAAAATGAAGGGGCAATTTCTGAAATATGGAGAAAAGATGAGAAAATATTGTTTAAGAGAACATCAGAAAGTGGAGAACAAATAATATACAGTGACCAAAATGATACATGGATTATTGTTAATGAAAAAAATCCAGAAGTTAAAATTGCAACAAGACTTTCGGAAGAAAGTAAAATTGCTTCTATTGGGTCTTTGGCAAGTCCCGTATTACCTTCAAATAACATATGGGCAGAGATAGGAACTGCATTTTTATCAAGAATAACTACAAAAAATGTGGATGGAGTAAAGTGCTATGATATTTATGTATTTCCTGACTACATTCATACATTGGTAGACAAAAATACACTACTTATTAAACAAGGTATAAATGGAAAATATTTGGAATATAGGATTAATAATGTTACAGATGAAGAGGTAAAAATGCCAGATTTGACAGGATATGAAATTAGAAATGAAAAATAAGTAAAAAAGAGTAAAAAGAAAATGTAGTAAAAATACTACATTTTCTTTTTATTATATGATAGAATATAAAAAAATGTAAAGGAGAGATAAAAATTATGTGTACAGCAATAACTTATTCTACAAATAATCATTACTTTGGAAGAAATTTAGATTTGGAATATTCGTATAAAGAGACAGTTACAATAACTCCTAGAAACTACGAATTAAAATTTAGACAAGTGGAAAATATAAAAAATCATTATGCTATGATAGGAATGGCATATGTCGCAAATGATTATCCACTATATTATGATGCTATAAATGAAAAGGGATTAGGAATGGCTGGATTAAATTTCCCATCAAATGCCGACTATAAAGAAATAGAATCTGGAAAAAACAATATAGCACCTTTTGAATTTATACCATATGTTTTATCACAATGTTCAAGTATTGAAGAAACAAAAAAATTATTGGAAAATATAAACATTGCAAATATCAATTTTAGTGATGAATTACCAGTATCACCATTACATTGGATAATTGCAGATAAAGAAAAGTCTATAACGGTAGAAAGTGTTAAAGATGGATTAAAAATATATGATAATCCAGTTGGTGTTCTTACTAATAATCCAACTTTTGATATTCACTTGTTTAATTTAAATAATTATATGAGTTTATCAACAAAGCAACCAGTAAACAATTTTTCAAAAGACTTAAATTTAGACATTTATAGTCGTGGAATGGGTGCAATAGGATTACCAGGAGACTTATCATCTGCTTCAAGATTTGTAAAAGCGACATTTACTAAGATGAATTCAAAATCTGGAAGCTCAGAATCAGAAAGCATAAGTCAGTTTTTCCATATACTAGAATCTGTATATCAGCAAAGAGGATGTGTTTATATGGGAGAAGAAAAGTATGAAATAACTATTTATAGTTCTTGTTGTAACCAAGACAAAGGAATATATTATTACACAACTTATGAGAATAATCAAATTACTGGAATAGATATGAACAAAGAAAATTTAGATAGTAGTGAATTAATAAACTATAATTTAATTAAGGGACAACAAATACTTATGCAAAATTAGGAGATTTAGATAGGAGGAAAATAAAATGAAGAATTTTTTGAAAAAATCGGGATGGATAGATATATTACTATCAGTAGCATTTGCTATAATAGGTATATTTATGATAGCAAAAACAGATTTAGCAATTAAAATAATATCATATATTGTAGGTGGAATGTTTATTGTTATTGGAATTATTAAGAGCGTAGATTATTTTATATCAAAAGGGAAGTACGATTTTTATAATTATGATTTAATTTATGGAATAATTGCAATTATTATTGGACTATTTACTATATTTTGTAGTGGTTTAATAGAGTCTATGTTTAGAATTATTATAGCATTTTGGATAATATATAGTGGTCTTGTAAGATTATCATTGTCATTAAAATTACATGTGGCACAAATACGCATGTGGAATGTATCACTAATATTATCAATTATAATGATAATTGGTGGAATTTATATATTATTCCAAAATGGAGCATTAATTTTAACAATAGGAATAATAATGCTAACATATTCAATAATTGATTTAATTGAAAGTGCAATTTTTATGAAATATGTAAATAATAATTTGCAATAATAATTTATATAGGAGTTAGATTTATGTTAAATGCAATAAAAAGAGCTGTAATAGTTATACTAGGAGTTATTTTACAATTTGGATTTTCAATTATGATAAGATTATTTTTTTACAAATATCTTGGAATTATTACATTAATGTATAGTATTATAAGTGTTTTAATTGTTCTTGGTATTTTAAAGGACAGTACAAGACTTTCAAGTGATTTGCCATGGGTAATATTAATTTTGATATTTCCGATATTTGGGACAATTTTATTAATTACATTGGGAAGAAATTATTCTAAAAGCAAGTTATTAAAAAATATATTTGAATATGAGGAAAAATATAATAAATATCTGGTTCAAGAAGATGAATTAAAAAAAGAAATAGACGATAAAAAGTTAGATAATATCAGATATTTAATAAATAGAACAAACTATTTTGTAAGCACCAATAATGAAATTACTTATTATAACTTTGGTGAAAAATTTTATCCAGAATTATTAAAAGAATTAAAAAAAGCAGAGAAGTTTATATTTATGGAATATTTCATTATTAATAAAGGTGTAATGTGGAATGGTATTTTAGATATATTAAAAGAAAAAGCAGCCCAAGGAGTAGATGTTAGAGTATTGTATGATGACATGGGAAGTATTGCAATGCTTTCTGCAAACTATTCAAAGGAACTTGCTAAATATGGAATAAAATGTATCACTTTTAATAAATTAAGTCCTTTTAGAGGAATATTTATGAATAATAGGGACCATAGGAAAATTACTGTTATAGATGGAAAAGTAGCTTTTTCTGGTGGAGTTAATTTAAGTGACGAGTATATAAATGTTAATAGTAATCTAGGAATATGGAAAGATAATGGAATTAAAATTGTTGGTGATGCTATTTGGAATTTAACGGTTATGTTTTTAACTTTATGGAATGCCAATATAAATGAAGATAAAGATATTACTAAATTTAAATATGATTTTGAGAATAATGGTAAAAACAATAAAGGTTATGTTATTCCTTATGGAGTTGCACCACTTCATAAAGATTTAATTGGAGAAGATGTTTATATTAATATGATTAATAGTGCAAAAAACTATTTGTACATAATGACACCTTATTTAATAATTGATACAGATATGCTTAATTCACTTTGTAGAGCTGCTAAAAGAGGAGTGGATGTAAGAATAATTGTACCGGGTATTCCTGATAAAAAAGTAGTTTATACACAAACGAGTTCATTTTTTAAAGTGTTACATGAAAATGGAGTAAAAATCTATAAGTATACAAATGGGTTTGTTCATTCAAAAGTATTTTTATCAGATGATGTCAGAGCAGTAGTGGGAACAATAAATATGGATTATAGAAGTTTATATCTTCATTTTGAAAATGGAATTTATATGGAAAATGTTGATGAAATTAAAGAAATATTTAAAGACTTCGAAAGTACTTTTAAAGATAGTAAAAAGCTGGATGATAAAGATGTAAAAACAGGATTTATAAAGAATTTATGGCAGTCTATTTTAAGATTATTTGCACCGCTATTTTAAAATAAGGAGGTTTGTTTTTTCTTATGGAACTAGTAAAAGTTGGAGAAAAGACTTATTATATAAAAAATCCTACTAATATAGGAATTTATAAAGTTGATGATACAAATGTTTATTTAATAGATAGTGGCAATGACAAAGATTCGGGTAAAAAGATTCTAAAAATTGTAGAAGAACAAGGTTGGAAAGTTAAAGGAATTGTAAATACTCATTCAAATGCAGACCATATTGGTGGAAATAAAGTAATACAAGATAGAACAAATTGTACTATACTTGCTAGCGATATTGAAAAATCTTTTACTGAATTTCCTATTTTAGAATCATCTTTTCTTTATGGAGGATATCCATTTAAAGATATAAAAAACAAATTTTTATTAGCCAAAGAATCTATTGTTACGCCAATAGAAAATAATCTTCCAGACGGATTAGAATATTTTTCTTTAAAAGGTCATTTCTTTGATATGATAGGAATTAAAACAAGTGATAATGTGTATTTTTTAGCAGATTCTTTATTTAGTGAGGAAACAATTAGAAAATATCATTTATTCTTTATATATGATGTAAAAGAGTTTCTTAATACATTAGATTATCTAAAAACTTTAAGTGGAAATTTGTATATTCCTTCTCATTGTGAGGCTACAAATGATATTTCGTCTTTAATAGAATTGAATAGAAATAAAATAAATGAAATAATAGATAAAATATATAATGTTTGCAAAAATGAAATGACTTTTGAAGAAATATTGAAATATATATTTGATGAATATAACTTAATTATGAATGTAAATCAGTATGTTTTGATTGGAAGTACAATAAAATCGTATTTATCATATTTAGTAGATGAAAATAAATTAAGTTATGAATTTAAAGATAATAGAATGTATTATAAAATAAATACGTAAATCAAAAATATGAATTAGGAAAAATATTTAAAAAAGAAGGAATTTTTATGAGTAAAGTTTTAGTAACTTATTTTTCAGCAAGTGGTGTAACAAGAAATGTTGCACAAAATATAGCAGATAGTATAGGGGGAGATTTATTTGAGATTAAAGCAAAAAAGCCATATACATCACAAGACTTAAATTGGAATGATAAAAATAGTAGGTCAAGTATAGAAATGGATGATAAATCATCAAGACCAGAAATTGAGGCAACAGTAAGTAACATAGATGATTACCAAACAATTTTAATAGGATTTCCAGTATGGTGGTATACAGCTCCTACAATTATAAACACATTTATTGAAAGTTTAGATTTATCAGGTAAAACTTTAATACCTTTTTGTACATCAGGAGGAACTGGTATAAGTGGTTGTGAAAGAGATTTAAGAAATGAATATCCTGAGTACACTTGGAAAGAGGGAAAGAGATTTACAGGAAATGAATCTGAAGAATTTATAAAAAATTGGTTTGGAGGTTTAAATTAAAACAAATGGAGGGTAAAAAATGGAATTTGAGAAAGTTATTAGAGAAAGATTTTCAGCTAGAAAATTTAAAAATGATTTAATTAGTGATGAGCTAATAAATAAAATATTACAGGCAGGAAATTTAGCACCTACAGCAAAAAATAGCCAGCCACAAAAGATATATGTAGTTAAATCTAAAGAAGGACTAGAAAAGATAGATAAAGCAAGTCCATGTAGATATAATGCACCAGTTTGTATAATAGTAGCAAGTGATAAAAATATTGCGTGGTCAAAAGGTAATTATTCAACTTATGAAATGGATGCTTGTATAGTAGCTACTCACATGATGTTAGAGGCTACAAATGTTGGTGTAGATAATATATGGATAGAAATGTTTGATAAAAATATTTTAAAACAAGAATTTAATTTAGATGCAAATATTGAACCGGTATGTCTTATTCCATTAGGATATAAGGCTGATGATTGCAAACCTTCACCTATGCACAATACCAGAAAAGATTTATCAGAAATTGTTGAATATAAATAAAAATATTTGAGGAGATATGAAATGAGTTTAATAGTTAATATATATTATACAGGTAGAAATGGTAGTGCTAGAAAATTTGCAGAAGAAATGATGTCTAGTGGTATTGTTGATAGGGTGCGTGCTGAAGAAGGCAATGAACGATACGAATATTTTTTTCCAATGGAAGATGAAGAAACAGTAATGTTAATAGATAAATGGAAAAATCAGGAGGCACTTGACTTGCATCATAAATCAGATATGATGAAACAAATTGCAAATTTAAGAGAAAAATATTCACTTCGTATGAAAGTAGAAAAATTTACAGAAGTTTAAATCAAATATGTAATAAAAGAAAGGAATTGATGTATTATGGAAAAACAAACAGCAGGTAGAGATAATTTAGGAAGTTTAGCACCAAAATTTGCTGAGCTTAATGATGATGTATTATTTGGAGAAATTTGGAGCAGAGAAGATAAACTATCACCAAGAGATAGAAGTATGATTACTATTTCGGCTTTAATGGCTCAAGGCTTGTTTCCACAATTAAAATCACATTTAATAATGGGAAAAAAGCATGGAATAAAAAAAGAAGAAGTAGTTGAAATGGTTACACAGCTTGCATTTTATACAGGATGGGCAAAGGCTTGGAGTACATTTCCTATGATAAATGAAGTATACGCAGACGATAATGTTAAAGAAGTTCATGGTGGAGCATTTGGAATGGGAGAGCCAAATGTAAATTTTGCAAAATATTTTATAGGAAATTCATATTTAAAGCAACTTGCTAAAACAGAAAATGGAATAGG
>CANQCV010000013.1 GCA_947591045.1 uncultured Clostridia bacterium | reverse complement strand
TTTCCTAATCTAAAACTTTCTGAATAATGTCCAATATTAGTTTGCAAATTAGCCATTGATATTGCTGATGCTATTGAGTCTGTATCAGGCTTTTTATGTCCAAAAACTAAATTTTTGTTATCCATAATTGTTTCTCCTTTTACTTCATTTATATTACTATTGCCCTGTAACTTTATTATTATACCATAAATTGAGCAAATAGTCAAATTTTTAGAGTTCTCTTTACATAACATCAGCGTTATATTCATATATTTTTACATGTTTTGTCACATTATTAAACTCGTCTGTAGAGTAGTTTATATAAAATTCTTCCTCATTGCAAAGTTCTATTTTAATTTTATCTATATCAATTAACACTTCTGAAGATAAATCCATTCCTAATGGCAATGTTTTGTTAAAATTATCATAAAACATAATATTACTGTAATATATAATTGGTGTGTTTTCTTTTATATTTATTTTGCATAACGATATATCTGTTTGTTTAGAGTTTAATGCCACATTTAAAGGAATCTCTGGATTAATGTTATATATATCTAAGCTTTCTACACTACTATTATCTCCTATTTTGTATATAGACATATTATATGGTGAATGAATTTTGTTTAAAGACTCTAATATTAAATTTAAATAATGTTTCAAATTATCAATGTAAGTTTCTATATCAGTCTCTAAATTAATATTTAATACTTTATATTTGTCTTTCTCTACCTCCCTGTGTTTTTCATTATGAATTTCTTTTATTTTAGTCTTATCATCAGACATACCACCAAATATATCAAAATCTTTTCTATTGATATATTCCATGTCATTTTTGTATTCTTTTTGTAAGTCTTTTAGGTCTTTTTCAAAAATCTTGGTATCAAATGTTTCGTTATCCTTTTTTGTAGCCTTTAATTTCATTAACTGTCTCATTGATTCAATAACTTGCTTTGCAGCAAAAATTCCATCTGTTTCAGTTTTAGATAATTTTCTTCTTTGTAGTTCATCTACCATCTTACCAAGACTATCTAAATCTGTTTCATAATCAAAATACTTCTCTAGCTTGTCCTTTTTATTTTCTTCTATTTGTTCTCCCGCATTTAAAGTTTGAACTTCATCTTTATTTGTAAACTTCCAAAACTCAAATATACTTTTTCTATGTTCATCTATTTCTTTAATATACAACTCTGCATTATCTACCTTTTTACTTAAAACTTCTTTTTTATTTTCTATTGCATTAATATCTAACTGTATATTTACACATTCTTTTTTCTTCTTGTTAAGTATAGAAGATATGCTAATTAAATCCTCTATCGTATACTGTTCTTTTATTTCGTACATGTTTTCTAATTCTTTATTAACATCTACATCATCTAATCTATTTGATTTTTCAATTTTCTTTACAACAGGAGTATCAGACTTTTTCTTTTTAAAAAAGTATCTCACTTTTCCAAAAAAAGTTTTTTTGCATTCCAAAAAGGTAGCTATCTGTTTTTGTTTTATTAAATATTCTTGTGTTAGTTCTTCCACAATATTATTAAATCTTTTTAATCTTTTTTCCAATTTACTTTTATCTTTTATTTCTTGTTTTAAAAGCTCTATTTTGTTTAAATACTCTGATTTTATAAATTCCGTTAAACCATCATAAGTCATTACAGTATCATTATTTAAAAACTCTAAATTTCCATCTTTATTTATATGTGATGTAAACCTATAATCTTCTTCTACACCAGTTGATAATATAAACATTGCTTTTAATAGTTTATAAAACTCAATTGCCTCTTTTTTGTTTTTTAATGTTACTACATAATCACTTCTTATTTTTCCATATACATTTGTAGTTCCTACAATCTTAATGCACATTTGCTCTTTTTTGTCATACACCTCGTATACAGATGCCCAGTCTTTAGTATAATACCACAAATAGTTCTCTATATCTGTAATTTCAGACTTGCTTAAAAGCGTACCTGAATATTCCAAATGGCTAATTGGCGTAAATATAGTCTCTTTCTTTTTACTATTTAACTGCTTTTTTAATAAATAAAACATATTGCTACAGTCTTGTTCATTAATTGGCACAAGCATAAAATATTTTTTTGTATCTTCTGAATAATAAATTTGCCAAATAAAATTATTCTCATACCTTACTTTAGTTGGTATCTCTTTTTTTAATCTATTTTGCTCTTCTTCTAATTTTTCTATATCTTCTATTTTTAAATTTGTCAGCATCTTTAAAAAGTTTGCAAATTTCTCTATATTTTCTTCATTTTTATCATCTAAATATGTGAATATTGGTTCTGATAATTTATACCTTTGTTTTAAATCTGTTAGCCTATCTGTTGGTGTGATAAGAATTTGAATATCTTTCACATCTACATATTTATACACTTTATACAAATTCTCATCATATGATTGTACAGGTCTAAAATTTAAAGGTTCAAATTCATTTAAAAATTTAGGTATTTTGTTCAAATTTAGACCTATATAATCTAAATTTTTCTCAATTATTTTTTTATTCTCATTTGTTACTTTTGACATATTTTCATAACATCCTTTAAAATTTTTATAAACAATTATTTAAAATTTAAAAAACTAACCTTTTGAGAGAAGTATGTCAAAAAGTTAGTTTTTTTATATTTTTTTATTATTAGTTTACTTCATTTATTTTTATATTTCTACCATGTTCAATTTTATCCCAACTTGTATCCCTCTTAAACAAACATTTAAAGTTAATTAATAACCAAGAGCCTAAGAATAGTGGATAACAAAGAAGACCTTTTAGCATTGGTTTTATTGGCTTTCTGTCTAATGTCATAATTAACAATGCTGTTGCAATAGGTATTAAAAATGTTGGTATTAAATAACGCAAACAATTTATAAGTAAGTCTAAACTTGTCATCCCATTTGCTGCATAAATAACAAAGTTTAGTGCTAATAATATTAAAGTTAGTATAAACATTGGAATACTTCCAATAATATATAAAAGTCCATCAAAGTTCATCATTGTTTTATGCTCTTTTACTGCTGCTGCTAATGGTTTTGTATATTCTCCCATACATTGAATATGTCCTACTGTCCATCTTGTTCTTTGTTTCCAAGATTGTTTAAAGCCTACTGGTTGCTCATCATATACAATTGCATCAGTTGCCCAACCTAACTTTTTACCATTTATAATTCTCTTTAATGAAAACTCTATATCCTCTGTTAAAGTTTTAGTTTGCCATCCCTCTGGCTTAATAACATCAAACCTTACCATAAACCCTGTACCATTAATTAATGGAGATAAGCCCACATTATATCTTGCCAAATGATAAAAACGGTTCATGGTCCAATAAAATATAGCATACCCTGCTGAAACCCAGCTGTCTGTTGGGTTTTTTATATCTCTGTAACCTTGTACAACATCTTCTCCTTGACACAATTTTTTATTCATTGCTTTCAAAAAGTTTGTATCTACAATATTATCAGCATCAAAAATACAAAAAGCATCATAAGGAGCATCTTCTTTTATTTTTTGGTCTAAAAACCATTGTAAAGCATATCCTTTTGTTTTATGTTCCTCATCAAATCTTTTAAAAACCTTTGCTCCTAACTTTTCTGCAATTTCTGCTGTCCTATCTGTGCAGTTATCTGCAATAACATAAATATCATAACAGTCTTTTGGATAACTTTGATTTTTTAAACTTTCTACTAATGGTCCTATTACTTTTTCCTCATTATGAGCAGGTATAATCATCATAAAACGATTTACTTTTTCTTCTAAAATTGGTTTATCTTTTAACTTTACTAATGAACATATACTAATAACTAATTGATAAATCCAGAATATTGTAATAATCCACACTAACGCTTGTTGTAGCATATATAAATATTCCACAAAAATCTCTCCTTTATACTTGTTACATTTACTTTTATATTATGATTCTACAGTATTATTATATTACTAAATCTTTCTTCATTTTCATACGATATTTATTATACTATTATTTTACATTTTTTGCAACTTTTGAACAAAATATTCATAAAGCATTAAGATTTATTCTTGATTTGATTCTTCTTTGTTTCCAGCCTCTAAATCTTTCATTGTTAGATTTATTCTTCCTTGACCGTCTATTTCATATACTTTAACAGTTACTTCATCTCCAACAGCTAAAACATCTTCTACCTTTTCGACTCTTTTACTTGATATTTTTGAAATGTGAAGTAAGCCTTCTTTTCCTCCGCCAATATCTACAAATGCACCAAATGACATAATTCTTGTAACTACACCATCATAAATGCCACCAACTTCAATTTCTCTTGCAATTGTTTCTATCATTTTCATTGCTTTTTGTCCGTTTTCAAAGTTGTCACTGTATACGCATACATGGCCGTCATCTTCTATATCAATTTTTACGCCAGTTTGTTCAATAATTTTATTAATTACTTTTCCACTAGGTCCAATAACATCTTTTATTTTGTCTACACTAATTTTAGATGTCATAATTTTTGGAGCATATGGTGATATTTCTTTTCTAGGCTCTCTTATTACTGGTAACATAACTTCATCTAGAATATAGTCTCTTGCTACTTTTGTTCTTTCAAATGCTTCTTTAATAATGTCATAAGTTAAGCCATCAATCTTAATATCTACTTGAATAGCTGTTATACCATCTTTTGTTCCACCTACTTTAAAGTCCATATCTCCAAAGAAATCTTCTATTCCTTGAATATCTGTTAGCATAATATATCTATTTTTATCATTTTTATCTGTTACAAGTCCTGTTGAAATTCCAGCTACTGGTTTACGAATTGGCACACCTGCTGCCATAAGGGCAAGTGTACTTCCACAAATACTTGCTTGTGATGTTGAACCATTTGAAGATAAAACTTCTGATACAACTCTCATAGCATATGGAAATTCTTCTTCTGAAGGAAGTACTGGAACTAAAGCTTTTTCTGCCAAAGCTCCATGACCTATTTCTCTTCTTCCTGGTCCTTTTGAAGGTCTTGCCTCTCCTACACTATATGATGGGAAGTTATATTGATGCATATATCTTTTTGATTCTTCCTCATCTATTCCATCTAGCATTTGTTCTTCACTTTTCATTCCTAATGTTACAACTGACATAACTTGAGTTTGTCCCCTTGTAAAAATGCTACTTCCATGAACTCTTGGAAGTACATCAATTTCGCAAGAAAGAGGGCGTATTTCATCTATTTTTCTACCATCTGGGCGTTTATGCTCCTCTAAAATCATTTCTCTTACACATGCTTTTTCCAAATCATGTACACTATCTGCTATATCTGTTTTTCTTTCTTCTGCTACATCTTCTCCATATTTTTCAGTTACATATGCTGTAATATCTTCTGTAATTTTTTCAATATTACTATCTCTTACTTCTTTATCAGTAGCTTGTACATCTTTGTACATTCTATCTTTAAAGTTAGACTCAATTTCTTTATAAAATTCTGGATCTACTGCAAAAGATTTATATTCAAATTTTGGTTTTCCTATATCGGCTTGTATATCTGATATAAAATGACAAATATTTTTTATTTCCTCATGAGCTTTTTTGATTGCCTCTAACATTGTATCATTTGGTATTTCATCTGCTCCTGCCTCAATCATTGTAATTTTTTCTAATGTTCCTGCTACTGTTGCTGTTAATTTACTTTTTTCTCTTTGAGCTACTGTTGGGTTAATAACTATTTCTCCATCTACCCAACCAATAGCTACTGCTGCTGTTGGTCCACCAAATGGAATATCAGAAATAGCAAGTGCTGCAGATGCACCAATCATAGCACATACTTCTGGGCTATTATCTTGCTCTACTGAAAGAACTGTTGTTACAACACACACATCATTTCTAAAATCTTTTGGGAATAATGGTCTAAGTGGTCTATCAATAGCTCTTGCAGTAAGTATTGCCTTATCTGATGGCTTTCCTTCTCTTTTGGTAAAACCCCCTGGAATTTTTCCTACTGCATATAGCTTTTCTTCATAATCTACTGAAAGTGGGAAAAAATCTACCCCTTCCTTTGGTTCTTTTGATGCAGTAACATTAGCCATAACAACAGTATCACCATATTTTACAACAACACTACCATTTGCTAGTCCTGCTATTTTTCCTGTTTCAATTGTTAGCTCTCTTCCTGCTAACTTTGTACTATAACTTTTAAACATAATATCCTCCTTTTATAGTCACTTAAAGTTTGTCCACTTTTGTGACATTTTGGTACTATTTAGGGCTATCCCTTTTATACCATTTTCAATATTAGAACTAGAGTAACCTCTATTACACACCAAAACACTTTTGATATATAATACAAGCTACTTACTAATTCTAAATATTGTTAAAATCAAACTAATAAACTTGGAAATTGGACGCTTTAGCAACTGTAAAACGCCCAATGTAAGTTTGTTTATTTTCTTAATCCTAGTTTTTCAACTATATCTCTGTATCTTTGAACATCTTTTCTACCTAAATAGTTCAATAAATTTCTTCTTGAACCAACCATTTTTAAAAGACCTCTTCTTGAATGGTTATCTTTTTGGTGAACTTTTAAATGTTCTGTTAACTCATTGATTCTTTCTGTTAAAAGAGCAATTTGAACTTCTGGAGAACCAGTATCATTCTCATCTCTTTTGTATGTTGCAATGATTTCTTGTTTTCTTTCCTTTGTCATATTATAAGCACCTCCTATATTTTATTTGCCTTAAACTGAGCGAAAGTGGTGTTAATTTTCCTTTTGCTAAGTATAAGGTATAATTTAACATTGCTATTGTATCATATTTTTTTATAAAATGCAAATATTTTTATATAATGGTTGCTTATTTATTTGTTTCGTTATATAATACCTAAAAATGCAAAGAATTTTGGAGGTACTAATTATATGTTACTTGCTTTTGCAGGAGTTACTGGAATTGGTAAATCATACTATAAAGATAAAGTTGTAGAACTTTTTGGTTTTGAAAAAATAAAAATTATTACTACTCGTAAGATGCGCGCTAACGAAAAAAATAATGAAGATAAAATATTTGTAACTCCAGAAGAATTAGAAAAAATAAGACAAAGTGGTCAAATTGCTTATGAATTTGAAATGTTAGGTAATACTTATGCATATTCAAAAAGCGCACTTTTTTCTCAAAAAAATACTGTATTTGAATTACACTATAATACTATATATGATTTTAAAAAAATTTGTCCACATCTATGCGTTATTTATCTACTACCAAAAGATATTGAAATGGCAAAAGAAAAAACAAGACAAAGGAACTTATCTCCTATTGTTGAAAAACAAAGAATTGATGAAATAGATGAACATTATCATAAATTTATGACAGATAGTAATTTGCGAAATATGTTTGATTATATTTTATATAATAACTATGATAAAGCTTCTGAAGACGAAGTAATATCATTAGTAAAAAATATATGCAAAAATTAGAGGTATTTTATGGTAAAAAATTATTTTACATTAGATGAAAACTTTGAAGAAATTATAAAAGATGCATTAAAAGATAAAGAAATTATTTCAATCACACCTATACCAACAGGTTGGACTAATATAGTATTTGAAACATCTACTAATACACGGAAACTATTTTTTCCGTTTTCCAAGAGACGAATTTTGGTCTAGAACTATTGTAAAAGATTATGAATTTTCAAAATTTATCTATGGTAAAACTGACTTTACTACAGTAAAACTAGAATTGCTATATAATAATGGCAGACCATTTAGTATGCACAAAAAAATTGAAGGTACTGTCCTTGCAGATAAAATGAATGATTTAACTCCAGATGAAATAAAAGTAATTTGTGACGATATCGCTAAATTTATGTTTCAGCTACATCAAGTTTCATTTGACAAAAATACACTTTTTGAAACAAGTAATATTGGCTTAAATCTTGTTGATTTTTTAAATGAGCTTTTAAATGTTCATTGTGATAATAAAACTTTTTGGAATTACAATGAATTTGTAAAAAAAGATAACAACTGCTTAGTTCATGGAGACTTAAATTCAAGTAATATTTTGTTAGACGAAAATAATCATATTTCAGCTATTATTGATTTTGGCTTTGGCGGGTTTGGAAATAAATATTTTGATATTGCTCGTATTATCGGAAGATGTCCAGATACTTTTAAAGGTGATATCATAAATAGCTATGAAACGCTTTCACAGTCTACACTTGACAATAATATATTGCAAAATGAAATTAGCATATGGTCTAATATAGACAATGCTTATATCAGTTATATGAAAAATATTGGTATATATAAATAAAATTTTTTGCATTTTATTATCATTTTCTATTGAATTTATTTTAGCTTTGATATATGATTAATTGGTAAAAATGTAATTTCAATCGGAGGATAAAATGCCAAGAAAATCAAAAGAAAAAAATGAAGAATTAAATAACCTAGAAGTAGAAACAAAACCAGTTCGTAAAGCAGTTTCTTCAAAAAGCACTCGTAAAACTACTACAGCAAAAACTAAAGCTACTACAAAAAAAGCCGTTACTAAAAAGACTACTGCTAAAAAAGAGCCTACATCTACAAAGAAAGTAGCTACTACAAAAAAAGAAGAAACTAAATCAAATAAAAAGGCAACTACTAAAAAAACAGTTTCTAAAAAAACAGCTACTAGAAAAACAACTACTAAAAAAGCTGTTATAGCTACAGAATACTATGACTTACCTTTTCGTTACAATGAAACAGTTGTAAAAATTTTAGCTCAAACTCCCAACACTTTGTTTATCTATTGGGATATTTCAGATAATGATAAAAATGCATATATAAAAAAATATGGTGAAAATTTCTTTTATAACACAAAACCATATTTAATTATAACAAACGAAACTATGCATTATTCTTTTGATGTTGAAATTAATGATTTTGCAAATAGTTGGTATTTACATGTAAATGACGCAAATTGTGAATACAAAGTTGAACTTGGTAGGAAATTCATAACTGATTCTCCTAAAGATTTTCAGTTTACTTCTTACCGTACAAATGATTATTTATATGTTACTTCTTCAAATGAGATGGAAATGCCAAACAATCATATTCTATTTGATAAACTTGGTAATAGCGTATTTTTTAGAAATGTAAAAACAAATATAATTGAAGAAAGAAAAATATCATCAATTTCTTTCTTACAAAAAATTGGTAAAGTATATAATATTTATGATTTGTATATGAAAATTTATGGTAATGAACTAACTTTTGATGAATTTGGACTAAACTTGCCATCGTCAAATAACAGCTCAAGCTTCAAATAAAAATATGTGACCTGTCCCCAATGCGACAAAAATGGGAAAAATGGTCAGACCCCAAGGAGAAAAAAATGAAAGGATATGTTAGTTTTGTGCTACATGCACATTTACCTTTTATACATCATCCAGAAAGCGAAGATTATTTAGAAGAACAGTGGTTATATGAAGCTATCTCTGAGACATATATACCACTTCTTTTAAATTTTAAGAAATTAGAAGAGGAAAAAGTTGATTTTAGAATTACAATGTCACTTACTCCCCCTCTTTTAAATATGCTTGACAATAAATTATTACAAGAAAGATATATTAAATATTTAAAAAAACATATTGAACTTTGCAAAAAAGAGCTCATAAGAACTAAGGATGATAAAAGATTAAATGAATTATCAAAATATTATTTAGATAGATATACAAATGATTTGTATATCTTTAAAGATGTATATAATTGTAATCTAATTAGTGCTTTTAAGCATTTTCAAGATATTGGTGTGCTTGAAATTATTACTTGTGGTGCAACACATGGATATTTCCCTATTTTATATGTTACAGAGCAAACTGTAAAAGCACAAATTGCAGTTGGTGTGCAAACTTATGAAAAATATTTTGGAAGAAAACCTCGTGGAATTTGGCTACCTGAATGTGGTTATATTCCAGAAGTTGATAAATATTTAAAAGAATACGGAATTGACTATATAATTACTGAATCTCACGGTATTTTATATGCAAACCCTACCCCTATTTATGGTACATTTGCACCTATAGTTTCTCCACAAGGCGTAATTGCTTTTGGAAGAGATATTGAATCTTCAAGACAAGTATGGAGTTCTATTAACGGTTATCCAGGAGATTTTAATTACAGAGAATTTTATCGTGATATTGGCTATGATGCTCCATATGACTATATTAAGCCATATATTGCTTCTAATGGTGCTCGCGTTCACACTGGAGTTAAATATTATAGAATTACCGGAAAAAATTGTGAAAAAGATTTATACAATATCCAATGGGCAAAAGATTCTGTTGAAAAACAAGCTGGACATTTTTTTGATAGTAGACAAAAGCAAATAAATTCGTTATCTTCCATAATGGATACCCCTCCTATCGTCTTATGCCCATATGATGCAGAATTGTTTGGTCATTGGTGGTATGAAGGTCCTTATTGGTTATATGTATTATTTAAAAAAATCTACTACGATAAATGTGATTTTAAATTAATTACACCTAGCGAATATATTGATTCTTATCCAACAATGCAAATATCTACCCCTTGCCGTTCAAGTTGGGGTGCAAATGGATATAGCGAAGTATGGCTAAATCAAACAAATGACTATGTCCACAGACACCTTCATGTTGCTGGAAATAGAATGGTCGAACTTGCAAATTTATATCCAAATGAGCAAAACTCTGTTATAAAAGACGCACTAAATCAATGTGCAAGAGAACTACTTCTTGCCCAAAGTAGTGATTGGTTATTTATCATTACAAATGGAACTATGGTCGATTATGCTAAAAAAAGAATTAAAGATCACATAGGCAGATTTACTAAATTATATTATGAGATAAAAAACAATAACATTGATAAAGACTTTTTAGAAGATATTAGTAAAAAAGATTGTATCTTTCCTGATATAGATTATATGATTTATAAATAGAAAAAGAGGTAACAAATTAAATTATTTGTTACCTCTTTTTTTATTTTTCATCTGTTATCCATTTTACTAAATCAAGATTTGCACTATCTAATAGCATTTCATGCTTTGGCATTACTCTAAATGTATATCCATAATTTCCACCATTTATTAATTGTATTTTTGCTGTATATGTATATTCTTTTTCTTCTTTATTTTCTTCTACCAATTTCATTGGAATAATTGTTATATTATCTACCAAGCCATTTTCCTGAATTCTACCATAATATACTTGTGCCTCTATATTTTCAGGGTTAATGTTTGGAAGACGAACTTTACAATTTACATCTATATTGTTTCCAGCATCTATTGTAATATTATCTAAATTATCTTTTGGCTGAGAAATACTTATATCTTCCCAATTGTTATACAACTCACTCTTCCACAAATTGTATTCTGTTACTTTTTCCAAATTTGAATAATAATTATTATATAGATTGCATAATGGCATATATAGATTGTCTACATAATCTGTTAGCATACGAGCTGTGCTATACTTTCCACCTGTTGATACAATAGACGCTCTCATAATACCTATCCAATCAGTAGGCAAACCTGTTTTATCTTTATGATAATATATTGGAATTATCTTGTTTTCTAATGTTTCATATATGCTTTGGCTATCTGCTTTGTCTTGTTCTTCATAATTACTATACTCTGCATTTGTTCCTATCTTCCAACCATTTTTTGAATTATATCCTTCTGCCCACCATCCATCTAAAACACTAAAATTTATTACTCCGTTAACTGATGCCTTTTGTCCACTTGTTCCAGATGCTTCCATTGGTCTTCTTGGTGTATTTAACCATACATCTACTCCACTTATTAAATATCTAGAAGTTGCTATATTGTAATTTTCAAGTAAAAATACCTTTCCTTTAAACTGTGGTTTCATTGATATTTCATGTATATATTTGATTAAATCTTGTCCCTCTTTATCTGCTGGGTGTGCCTTACCTGCAAATATAATCTGTATTGGTCTATTTTGGTCACTAAAAATTTGTGTAATTCTTTCTAGGTCTTTAAAAATTAGTGTTGCCCTTTTGTATGTTGCAAATCTTCTTGCAAAACCTATTGTTAATACATCTGGTCTTAAGCATGATATTATCCTATTTATTTCTTCATAACTATATCCGAGAGCGATATAACCTGTTAGTAGTACTCTTCTTTACAAGTTCTATCAATTTTTCTTTTCTTTCTTGGTGTGCATTCCATAATTCTTCATCAGGAATACTATAAATTCTTTCCCAAGTTTGGTCATATTGGATATTATCTTGCCAATAAGGCATTAAATATTTATTATATAGTTCTTTTATATTTGATGCAAGCCATGAACATGTATGTATACCATTTGTTACATATGATATTGGTGATTCATTTGCAGCAATATGTGGCCAAGCATCACCAAACAATTCTCTTGATACAGCTCCATGCAATTTACTAACTCCGTTTTTCTTACCTGCTACCTTTAAAGCTAGTATTCCCATATCAAAGCCACTATCTTGTTTTGCATTTGGTCTTTTTCCCATCTTAAAGAAATCTTGCTTTGTAATACCTAACTTATCCCAATAATTTTTGAAATACTTTTCCATTAATTCTAATGGGAATATATCATTTCCTGCTGGAACTGGTGTATGTGTTGTAAATACTGTTTTTGAACTTACAATATCTCGTGCAATATTAAATGAAACTTTTTTATCTTTTATTGTATTTTCAATTAATTTCAATATTAAAAATGATGAGTGTCCTTCATTCATGTGATATACAGTTGGCTTTAAGCCCAATCTTCTTAATAGCTCTACTCCAGCCATTCCCAATACTATCTCTTGAGAAATACGCATATCTTGGTTTCCACCATAAAGTGTTTTTGTAATTTCTCTATATTCTGGAATATTTTCCTCTATATCAGAGTCCATTAAATATAGATTTACTCTACCAACACTAATTTGCCATACTTTAAGATATAACTTCTTTAGTGGCATATCTACTGAAACTAATAAATCTGTATCATCTACATCTTTCACAGGAACTATAGGTAATTCAGTTAAATCAATCTCGTTATATTCAGTTTCTTGTAAACCGCGTCCATCAATTTTTTGATTAAAGTATCCTTTTTTATACAATAACCCTACTGCAACTAATGGAATACCTAAATCACTTGCAGATTTTAAATGGTCTCCAGACAATATTCCAAGTCCACCAGAATAAATTGGAATAGTTTCGTCTAAACCATATTCTGCTGAAAAGTAGGCAATTAAATTATTATCATTTTCTGGATATTTCTTAGCAAACCATGTATTTTTGCTTTTCATATAATCATCAAAATCATCAACAAACTTATCATATTTTTTCAATAAGTTTTGATTTTGACATGCACTATCTAACTTTTCTTGAGAAACTTGTTTTAAAAACTTAACTGGGTTTTTCCCAACCTTTTCCCACAAATCTATATCAATTTCTTTAAGTAAACTCAAAAAATTTGTGTTCCAAGACCACCACAAATTATTTGCTATATCATTTAGTCTATTAATTCTTTTTGGTAACTGTGGGTTAACAGTAATTTTATTAAAAATATACATTTTTTCACCTCTTGATATTGTTTTTAACAATACCACCTTTGCTTATGTTTTATTCTATTTTATAGATAATATTTTAATATGTCAATATGAAAATTTATTTTAATTGTAATATTTTTATATCCTTTTCATCATACTCTTCAGGTTTTAAACCAACCTTTTTTCTCATATTATCAAGTAATATTATTATTATCACTGTAGATACACAACCTACTATTACAAATGCATTTGCAGTTGTTGTATAGCGTAGTAAAAAAGATGCTAAAAAACTAATAATTGAACGAAGTAGACTCTCTAACATGTTGTATAATGATGATATTTTTGCTCTTAAATCTGTATTCGTAAAATTGTTCAAATATTGTTTTATCAATGTATAAAATGCTCCTTTAGAAATAAACTGTATAAAAAACGCAAGCATCATTATTATAATTGTTAGTGTGTAATTAGAATTAAAACTACACCATAAACCCAAAACAATACAAGAAATTACAACTGGAATAGATAATACTGTAAGTGTTTTGTTTCTATATTTCTTATGAATTTTATATTGATTTTTAGCCGATACTCCTGAAACAATTCCAAACACTGCAAAAATCATACCGAAATATTGTGCTGGTATATTTATATCACTCAAAATACTACTTCTTAAAGTTGTAAGCACTGATAAAAGTCCTGAAAATATAGCTCCAAACATTAGCAGGTTCTTTAACCTTGAAGATTTCATAATATTTTTTAATGATATTCTTAAATCTTTTATCTCTTTCCTCATTTTTATTTTTGGCTTTGTATCTGATATGTTATCAATTTCTTCAAATTTAAATGACAAAATAACAGAAATAATATTAGTAATAAAGCAGAATATCATAGGTAAATAACCATTAATTGCAAATAAAAAGCCTGAAACTATTGACGAAAAGCCATCTATGTAATAATACAAAGAACTTGCTTTTCCATCTATCTTTGTAAAAATATCTCCTCTTTTTTCACTTTTTTCTATAGAATCATATAGCATATTAGTTTCACATATGCCTTTAATAATAAAGCCTACTGCAAAAAAGAATTGACCTAACATTATCATTTTAAAATCAGTAGACATAATATATGTAAAAGTTGATAATGAAATAAATATGTTTCCTGCAATTAAGCTCTTTCTTTTTCCTATTTTATCTATTAAAATTGTAGCTGGGAATAATAATATAACTTTAAAAAGTGGATAAAAAGATTCTGCAAGTAATACATCTGCAGCTGAAATTCCTTTTATTTGAGTAAAGAATAAAAATATGATTGCATAGTAAAATAGCATATCCCATGAAATCATTTTATATTTTGGATATAGCTTAACATTTTTTTCTTTTGCTCTTTCATTACTTATCATTTCTTTTGTAGAGTCCATTATTTTTTCTCCTTGCTTAAGTCTCATAAAAATCATTAATACAAGTTACAGGAATAGCTCCTTGCTTAATTAGTTCATTTGTTCCCTCTGAATGTTTACTTAATATACTTCCGTGGAACAGCATAAACATCTTTTCCCTGCTCTAATGCATGTTCAACTGTAATCAGTGTTCCACTTCTTTGTTTTGCCTCTATAACCAATAACCCATCTGATAGTCCACTTATAATTCTGTTTCTTTCAGGAAAATTTGCTTTTAATGGCATTGTTCCTAATGGGTATTCAGTTATAATCGCTCCTTCATTTTTTAGTATTTGCATATATAATTCTTTATTTTCTGGTGGATATATAACATCTAGTCCACAGCCTAAAACAGCTATTGTTTTGCCACCTTTAGAAACAGCCCCTTTATGAGCATAAGTATCTATTCCCCTTGCCAAGCCACTAACTACAACTATATTTCTTTCTGTAAATTCTTGTGCAAAATAGTATGCCACTCTTTTTCCATAATCTGTACAATCACGACACCCAACAATAGATATACAGCTATTTTTTAATAGCTTTTCATTACCTAATACATATAAGACCTTTGGTGGAGAATAAATATGTGTTAATTTTTCAGGATATTCTTCGTCTCCTATTTTAATTTGCTTGATTTTGTCACTATTAATTTTAATATTCATTTGGTTTTCCTTTCTAAAAAAGAACCCCCGAATAAAAATATCCCCTTAAAACTGTTTTGCTGCTTTTATAACATTATTCATCAACATAGCTACTGTCATTGGTCCAACTCCTCCTGGAACTGGTGTAATGTATGATGCTTTTGATTCTATGTTTTCAAAATCTACATCACCAACTAATTTGCCATCTTCTCCTCTGTTAATTCCAACATCTATTACAACTGCTCCATCTTTTATCATGTCTTCCGTTACAAACTTTGGTTTTCCAAGTGCTGCAACAACTATATCTGCTTGCTTTACTATATCTTTAATATTTCGTGTTTTAGAATGACATACTGTTACTGTAGCATTTTTGTTTAATAAACATTGTGACACTGGTTTACCAACAATATTACTTCTACCAATAACAACAGCATTTTTACCCTCTATGTCTATGTTATATTCTTCTAGCATCTTTATAACCCCTAATGGTGTACAAGATACAAAACCATCTTCCCCTATAGCAAGTTTTCCTACATTTATTGGGTTAAAGCCATCTACATCTTTTTTGTAATCAATTCTGTTAAAAGCCTCTCTTATGTCTAAATGGTCTGGTATTGGACTTTGCAACAAAATGCCATGAATATCGTTTCTGTTGTTTAACTCATCAATAAGGATAATTAGTTCTTCTTGTGAAATGTTTTCGTCTTTTAAAAACTCTTCAAACTCAATGCCTAATTCGTTACATGCTTTGCTTTTATTACGCACATATACTTGAGATGCCTTGTTATCTCCCACCATTATAACTGCTAGCTTTGGAATAATTCCATTTTTTCTTAAAGTTTCTACATCTCCCTTTAGTTTGCTCCTTATTTCTGCAGCTAATGCTTTTCCATCTATAACCATAAGTTTACTCCTCCCATTTATATATATTTTTCGACTTCTAATACTAAATTTCCTTTTTTTGTACTACTTAATATTTGATTTATTTTAAATCTTCCTTTACCCCTTACAGTAATCATATCTCCCTCTTTTAACATTTTAGAATTCTTTATTGCTAATTCGTTGTTAACAAATACTCTCTCTTCTTCAATGATTTCAATAGCTTTTGAGCGAGATGTTCTAATTATTTCAGATACAATACTATCCATTCGCATAGATGGAATAATAATATCCATCACTTCTGTTTTAGGTATAGACACATTTAATTCTTCTATACTATGTAATTCGAAAACACTTTTGCTAAATCTTGTTAGCTCTTGCAGGCTTGTATTTAAATATACAGCCACATCTTTAATAACAATAATGTCTGCTCCATCAATACTTACTAAAATATCTCCCACTTTATCTCGTTTGATGCCTACTTTTACTATTGCTCCCAAATAATCTCTGTGCGTATATTTGCCTCTCATTTCATTCGGTAAAGTAATTCTAATAACTTGTACAATATTGTTATAATCAAAATAATTATTTTCAAAAACAGTTTCTAACTTTTCTGGATATAAAATAATCATTTTTCTTTCACTATTTTCATATCCGCCATATGCTACATAATTTTTATATTTTATTAGAGTTAATACTTTTTCTAAAATACTTCTCTGGTGAATATCCAAAAAATCTGTATTTTCTACTGTATTTTTCTTTTCTACAAATTCAATTTTATCTAATAGTTTTGATATTAAAAGTTTGTCCTCTTCACTTTCATATTTAGTTAAAATTTCTTGTCGATTCATATTTTTCTCCAACAATTACTTAATTTTTCTATTTTATTATACTCAAATATTTTTATTTTTTCAAGACTAAATATGATATTAAAGGATAATAAATTAAAGTACATCTCCAAAGTTAGACTAAAAAATCTAATTTTAAAAGATGCACTTTATTATATCGTTATATATTATAATCATTTTGATTTTCTAGAGAAGTTCATTACTTGAATCCTTAAAAGAAATCCAAACGCATTCTTTTGCAGACTCTCTTTTCGGTAATTTAATCAATGTATAGCGTTATTTTATATAAAGTGTGAGCCTAGTACCATAATAGTCGTAGTTATTAGCCGGGCCAGCGAACACGCGTATACCCGGCCAAAGTTCCTGGTCAGAACCCTTCCCACCTCCTCGAAAAACTCGAGTGTCCGAGCTCCAGGCCTCTAATGTCCAATCTCGCCTGCATCCTAACAAATCATATATATTATTTAATTTGTCATTTTCTTCTTTTCCTGTTTCTATACCAGTATTTCTTGTTGCCCCTGATATTGGTGTTCCACTTCTTACATTAATACCATTGTCTGTCATCCATATCATCATTCTATCATATTGACTTCCCCATATCATACTTCCTACTACTGTTATATCATTATCATCTTTTGAATAAAAGCTGTTTGCTTTTCTATATAAACCATACCATCTATTAACCGAAGAATCTGCTGATTTTTCTTTCTTTTTTGATGCAAATCCTTCACTCATTTCATATCTTCCTACATAAAATCCTTTATATTTCTTTACACTTACTATCATACTATTATAATCTTCTTGTAAACTTGTTTCTGTAAATAATTTTCCATAACTTGTATTATCATCACTTGTTGCTCCTGATAAATATGCTGGCTCTCTATAATTTTCTGTTCCGTGTCCATATTTCGTCATTTCTGTAATACCTGTTCCTGAATTAAAGTCATATAATTTTCCTTGATAATATTCATTTCCATTTGAATCTGTTTGTCCTTCTTTATCTGTTATTTTATTTGCCATTAATGATATATTTGGTACTGGTATCCATACAAATTCATTTCCTAAATTATCTTGTATTACTAATCCATTTTTTACATCTTGTTCTGTTGGCGCTGTTTTTTCTTTTCCTGTCCAACTTGATGTTTCTGTTGGTATTGGTTTAAATCCTTTTGGTATTGTTGGATTATTTTCACTTGCTTTTTTTCCATCTATTGTACCATTCTCTGTAAAAAATCCATTTTCATCCGGTTTTCCTGGTTTATCTCCTACTGGAGTTTCCGGTGTTTTTCCTCCATTAGCAATTATATTTGCATATTGATCCATTATACCTTGTTCCCTATCTGCTGAATTTTCATATACCCCTTTTGCTCTTTCTGCTTGTGCTATTAGTCCATTTTCTCCTACTATTATGTTTATGCTTATTGTTGCTAGTATTATTAGTATTATTATCGTTACTACTAAAGCTATTAGTGTGATTCCTGTGTCGTTACTTGTATGTGTCAAGAAATTGTTTGCATTTTTCCTAAATGCTGATTTTGTGTTCATTTGTTTATTCCTCCCTTTTCTATAAATGAATTAGTTATCTTTTGATATCTCCATTTATCTTAATATTTTATATTAATAAAATTAATAACATTGTCCACCTTTTGTTAATATGTATCCTTTGGTTATTTATATTCACTGTATATTTGATTGAATTCATTTATTGCATTATATACTCTTTATGACATAAATGTCAATGTAATATTTTTAAGTAATTTATTAATAATATAGTTTGCATATTTTCAAATAAAATGCACGCAAAAAACCAACCAATTTTACTTAAAAAATTAGTTGGTTATATTTATCATAAATAAAGGTATTTTTACTACCTTCCTTTACTTCTATAAAATTACATGTGTGTGTGTGTGTGTGTGTGTGTGTGTGTACAGCCCCAAGGCTTACATGTCCTATCATTTGCTATTTTCTCCTTTGTTCACTTTTCCTCTACAGTTAATAGTATATCCATTTATTTATTACTTGTCAATATTTTTTTATAAACTTATTATAAATATATTTTATTTGCCTTGATTATTTTAATTTTAGAAAACCCACACATGTTATTTAACAAGTGTGGGTGTGAAAAATTTAGTGTTTTTTTCTACAGGTTGCTACTCTAATATTTATTTCTGCTCCCTTGTATACTGTCTAATCTTTACCATTCTTCTTACTTCCCATGCTTCGTCTTGTGAAAGTTTCAGAAGAACTTCAGGAGTTGCTCTGTTATTTCCCGCTACTGCTATTCTTACTTTCCATTTTTTGTCTTCTGAAAGTTTCAAAAGAATATCAGGGGTTGCTCTGTTATTTCCTGCTACTGCTCTTCTTATTTCCCAGTCTTCGTCTTCTGAAAGTTTTAAAAGAACTTCAGGGGTTGTATTAGCATTTCTTACTACTGCTATTCTTACTCCCACTTCTTTGTCTTCTGAAAGTTTCAAAAGAACTTCAGGTGTTGCTCTGGTATCTTCTGCTATTGCTTTTCTTACTAGCCATCCTTTGTCTTCTGAAAGTTTCAAAAGAACTTCAGAGGTTGCTCTGGTGTTTCTCGCTGCTGCTTGTCTTATTTCCCAAAACACATCTTCTGAAAGTTTCAGAAGAACTTCAGGAGTTGCACTGGCATTTCCTGCTACTGCTTGTCTTACTTGATAGTCTTCGTCTTGTGCAAATGCCTTTATTGCATGTTCATTAGATGTACACCCTGCCAACCTTATCCGCTCTTCAACAGAAATTTCGGATAACTCGAATAGAACCTTCACTTTTTTTCACTCCTTTAAAATTTTTTATTTGGTCATATTGACCATACGCAAATTATATCATTTATATTATGTAAAGTCAACTTGTTTTTCTTAGCAAATAGCATTATAAATTGAAAAATGTATATATAAATTTGCAAAAGAAAAAAGTAGCTATTTTGCTACTTTTCTTGTAGAGATTATTAAAATGTATAAATTTTTCTCAAAAGTTTGTTCTGTTCGCTTGTTTTCCATTCAATAATGTTGTATATTGGTAAATATAGGAAATGAGAATAAGCAGATGTGGTTTTGCCACCAATTATGCGAATCTTCGTAGGAGAGGTGGTGATGTTTATGTTTAAAGTGTTACTATTTTTAACATTATCTCTTACATTATCTTTAACATTAAATGTTGCCTTGGCTACAGTTCTGTATAAGAACTGGGTTGATAAGCAACTACATAAATAATAAGAAACTCACATCTGTACTTTGACGAGTAGGTGTGAGTTAACTCTATTCGGCAAGACCACATTTGTGGTTTGTCATTTCCTATGTTTTATTATACTTTGATTTTTAACTAAAGTCAAGTAAAATTTTCAAATACAATACTTTCCTTAGTAAATAGCATTATAAATAAAAAATGTATATATAAATTTGCAAAAGAAAAAGTAGCTATTTTGCTACTTTTCTTGTAGAGATTATTAAAATGTATAAATTTTTTCAAAAATTTGTTCTGTTCGCTTGTATTTTATCTAATAATTTTGTATATTGGTAAACATAGGAAATGATGATAAGCAGATGTGGTTTGCCACTTTTAATCTACAACATCCGTTGTGAGAATGGAGGTGGTGCTATGATAGAAGCTGTTTTATTAGAAATAATATACCTACTTTTATTTGGCTTAGTTGTCGAAACTATTATAGTATTTGCCTTGATTATACTTGTTATAATTTTAAGCAAATAGACAATAAAAAAACACATCTGTAACTTGCCCAGTTCGGTGTGTTTTTTTACATATCAATTAGGCAAACCACATTTGTGGTTTCTTCATTTCCTATGTTTTATTATACTTTGATTTTTAATTAAAGTCAAGTAAAATTTTTAAATGCAATTTTTTTATTTGTCTGAAAAATGAAAAAACTTACGAAACATTTATAAATTCGTAAGTTGTCTTAATTTGGAGCGGACGTCGTAGTTATCTACAACTTTTTGCTCCCCACGATTGATACAAATATCAATCAATTTATTAAAGTATATCATAATCGGTATAGATTGCAATATTAAAATAAAAAAATTTTTCCAAAAATTTGTTCTGTTCGCTTGTATTTTATCTAATAATGTTGTATATTGGTAAACATAGGAAATGATGATAAGCAGATGTGGTTTTGCCACCAATTTTTACGAATCTTCGTAGGAGAGGTGGTGATGTTTATGGTTAAAGTAATACTATTTTTTATAATAGCATTTATGCTATCTTTAACATTAAACGTTGCCTTGGCTACAGTTCTGTATAAGAACTGGGTTGATAAGCAACTACATAAATAAAAAAAGCTCACATCTGTAAATTTGACGATTTAGATGTGAGTTTTTATATCTATTTCGGCAAAACCACGTTTGTGGAATTGTCATTTCCTATATTTATTATACTTTGATTTTTAATTAAAGTCAAGTAAAATTTTTAAATGCAATATTTTTATTTGTCTGAAAAATGAAAAAACTTACGAAACATTTATAAGTTCGTAAGTTGTCTTAATTTGGAGCAGGTAGCGGGAATCGAACCCGCATAGCCAGCTTGGAAGGCTGGAATTCTACCATTGAACTACACCTGCATTAATTATGGAACATTTATTATTATAAATGCTCCACCTTATTTTGTCAATACTTTTTCAAAATTTTTTCATTTTTGTGCACTATTTTGTAAAATCTATGCACTTGTTCCTGTCTTTTTTGGTTTGATATTTGTTTTTCTTTGTACAATAGTAGCATTATTTTTTGATGTTTCCCTATTATTATTTATCATAATTTTTGGTGGTTCTCCATTTGCTACAGTTTCTCTTGTTACAATGCATTTTTCTATTTTAGGGTTTGATGGAATCTCGTACATTATGTCCCTCATAATCTCTTCTATAATTGAACGAAGTCCCCTTGCTCCTGTTTTTCTTTCTATTGCTTTGTCTACAATTAATTCTAATGCCTCTGGCTCAAATTCTAATTCTACATTATCCATTGAGAATAACTTTTTGTATTGCTTTACTAGAGCGTTTTTTGGCTTTGTTACGATATCTATTAATGCTTTTTTATCTAGTTCTTCTAATGTAGCAATAATTGGTAGTCTACCAACAAACTCTGGAATTAAACCAAATTTTAATAAATCTTGTGGTAATAATTGTTCAAATACCTTATATTTATCAATCTCTTTGCTACTTTCTATATTAGCACCAAACCCAATTGATTTTTTTCCAATTCTATCTTTTACAATCTTTTCTAGTCCTTCAAAAGCTCCTCCACATATAAATAAAATGTTTGAAGTATCTATTTGAATAAACTCTTGATGTGGATGTTTTCTACCTCCTTGTGGTGGCACAGATGCTATTGTTCCTTCTACAATCTTTAATAATGCTTGCTGTACTCCTTCTCCACTTACATCTCTTGTAATAGATGGGTTTTCAGACTTTCTTGAAATTTTATCAATCTCATCTATATATATAATTCCTCTTTCTGCTTTTTGTACATCATAATCTGCAGCTTGAATTAATTTTAATAATATGTTTTCAACATCTTCTCCAACATAACCTGCCTCTGTAAGAGTTGTTGCATCTGCAATAGCAAATGGTACTTCTAATATTTTAGCAAGTGTTTGTGCTAAAAGAGTCTTTCCGCATCCAGTAGGTCCTAGTAATAGGACATTGCTTTTTTGTATTTCTACATCATCATCTTCGTTTTCTGCCTCGTTGCTAATTCGTTTATAGTGATTATATACTGCAACTGATAATGTTTTTTTAGCCTCTTCTTGACCTACAACATATGTGTCCAATACTTCCTTTATTTGTGCTGGATTAGGAAGTTCTTTATTATCATTTAAAGTATATGTTAACTCTGTATCTTCATACATGTCGTCTTCTATAATATTAGAGCATACTTTTACGCATTCATTGCAAATATATACTCCGGGTCCTGCAATAATTCTATCTACTCCATCTTGTGATTTACCACAAAAAGAACATCTTATATTTTTTTCTTTATTTGTTGCCATTTTCTTCTCCTTTAAATTTATCTTCTTTTGTCCATAATTCCATCAATTAGTCCATATTTTAGTGCTTCTTCAGCTGTCATCCATTTATCTCTTTCTGTATCTTGCTCTATAGTTTCAATGCTTTGACCTGTTTTTTCACTTAATAATTTATTTAATTTTTCTCTGGTCCTAATCATATGATCTGCCTGTATTTTTATTTCTGTTGTTTGACCTGCAATACCATTTCCACCAATTAATGGTTGGTGAATTAATATTTCTGCATTAGGTGTTGCAAATCTTTTGCCTTTTTCTCCATTTGCAAGAAGAACTGCGCCAAAACTTGCAGCTAAACCAACACAAATTGTAGATACAGGACATTTAATATAATTCATTGTATCAACAATTCCCATACCATCTGTAATAGAACCACCTGGGCTATTTATATATAAATTAATTTCTTTGTCTGGATCCTCTGATTCCAAAAATAGCATTTGTGCTATTACTAGGCTTGCTGTTGTACTATTAACATCTTCACCTAAAAATATAATTCTATCCTTTAATAATCTTGAAAAGATATCATATGACCTTTCCCCTTTTGCTGTCTGTTCGATAACATATGGAACTAAACTATTTTTCTCCATAAAAAATTCCTCCTTAATATATATGAATATGCTTAAAAAAGTGTGAAAAGTTAGTGGCAAATGATTCATTTATTACTTAAATAAATTAAAAATTCACCCCTAACTTTTACTTCCACTAATTATTATTTTATTTTTGCATTTTCTACAACAAAATTAATTGCTTTTTCTGTTTTCATGTTTTCTTTTAAATAGTTCTTTAATTGCTCATTTTCTAGTAATTCTTTTTCGTCTCTGTTATATTGTTTTGCCATTTCTTTTATTTTATTTGTAATTTCATCATCACTTATTTCTATTTTTTCAGCTTCTACAATAGCTTCTAATACTAATCTTGACTTAATATTGTTTTTAGCTTGCTCTTCAAAATCTTTTCTTATATCTTCTTCTGTTTTTCCAATCATTTGAAGATATTGCTCCATTTTTATACCTTGATATGATAATCTATTTTTTGTGTCGTTTATCATGTTGTCAATTTCTAAATCAATCATTCCACTTGGAATATCAAGTTCTGTATTATCACATACTGTTTTTATAGCTAAATCTTGTGTTTCATATTTTTCTCTATTTTTGTTTTCAGTTTCAATTCTTTCTTTAATGCTCTTTTTTAATTCTTCTAATGTATCAAATTCGCTAACATCTTTTGCAAATTCGTCATCAAGATTTGGTAATTCTTTTTTCTTTATTTCATGTAATTTTACTTTAAACACAGCATCTTTTCCAGCTAAATCTTTTGAAAAGTAGTCATCTGGAAATTTTACATTAATGTCTTTTTCTTCGTCTATTTTCATTCCAATTATTTGATCTTCAAATCCTGGAATAAATGTATTACTTCCAATTTCTAATTCATGATTTTCAGCTTTTCCACCCTCGAAAGGAACACCATCTACAAAACCTTCAAAGTCAATTACTGTTATATCTGACTTTTCTACTGGTCTATCGTCTACTGATACTAATCTTGAATTCTTTTCTTGCATATGTCCTAACTCATGATTTACATCTTCGTCAGATACATTATACTCTATTTTTTTAATTTCTATACCTTTATATTTTCCTAATTTTACCTCTGGTTTTGTTTGTACAGTTGCTGTAAAAATTAGTTCTTTTCCTTTTTCCATTTGTTTAATATCAATGTCTGGCTTGCTAACAGCATCTATCTTATTTTCTTTAATTGCCTCATCATATACTTCTGATGCTAGTTCATTAAAGCTATCTTCATAAAATATTTCAGAGCCGTATTGTCTTTCTACTAATTGCATTGGTGCTTTACCTTTTCTAAAACCTGGTATATTAAAATATTTAGCTGTTTTTGCATACACTTTTTTCATTGCTTCTTCAAATTTTTCAGCTTCTACTGTAAATGATAATTTAACTTCATTTTTATTTTCTGTCTTTTCTACTTTTACATCCATTTTTTTCAATCCTTTCGCTTTTTGATATAAATTAAGCCTTATTATTATATCACAATTTGTAAATATTGCAAGTCCTAAATTTTAACTAAATCAAAGTTTAAATAATCTGCACTAATTAACATATAGTTTATTCCATTTACTTGCCCTATAACTGCATCCTTATGTGAAGCTCCATGTAAATGACCATAATAGCATCTTTTTATATTATATTTCTTTAATACTGTTACAAAATCTGTCTCTTCTATTTTTCCTACTCCCATTGGCGGATAATGTAAAAATACAATTATTTCTTTTTTATCTCCAAATTTTTGTATTCCATCTTGGATAGAAAGTTCTAACCTTGCAATTTCTCTTTTTATCATTTTGCTTTCATTTTCGCTATCTAAGATGTTCCAGCCTCTTGTTCCAACAATTATTTTGTCTTCTATACAATAACTGTTGTTGTATAGAAAATCTATATCATGGTAGCCATTATCTTGTATAAATTTTCTCATACTTGTTAAAGTAGTCCACCAATAATCATGGTTACCTTTTAGCAAAATCTTTTTCCCTGGCAAATTATTTAAATATTCAAAATCTTTCTTTGTATCTTCTAAATATGTAGCCCATGAGAAATCACCTGATAATATTACATAGTCATTTTCATTTACTTTTTTTATCCAGTTTTCTCTTATCTTGTCTGCATGTCCGTTCCAATTATCTCCAAAAATATTCATTGGTTTATTTTGTGAAAAAGATAAATGTAAGTCTGCTATTGAATAAATTGACATGAAATTACCTTCTCCTTTAATTAATTTTTAAATTTGGTATTGCATTTAATGTTAAATCTGCTGTATCATTTGCCAAATACCTATAGTATCCACTTGCAGCTATCATTGCCGCATTGTCTGTACATAAAACTGGCTCTGGATAATATATTTTGTAGCCTTGTTTTTCTAAATCAATAAACTTCTGTCTAATATATGAATTTGCAGAAACTCCACCTGCTAATGCAATTTTATTTGTTTTTATTTGTTCTGCTGCTCTTAATGTATTATCTAACAACACATCTGTAACATATTTTTCAAAACTTGCACATAAATCTGCTTTATTTATGTCTGGGTTTTTATGGTGTAAATTGATAATTGCTGTTTTTATTCCACTAAAACTAAAGTCTAAACCATCTATATGTGTTTTAGGTAGTTCTATATTTTCGCTACCTTCCTTTGCTAATTTATCTATTTTAGGTCCACCAGGATATCCAAGTCCAATTACTCTTGCAACTTTGTCAAATGCCTCTCCTATTGCATCATCCCTTGTTTTCCCTAAAATCTCAAAATTATAGTAATCTTTAATATGTACTAAATGTGTATGTCCTCCTGAAATAACTAAACATAAAAATGGTGGTTCTAAATCTTTGTGTGTAATATAATTTGCTGCGATATGACCTTCTATATGATTCACAGGAGTTAGTGGCTTATTTAAAGCATAGCTTAAACCTTTGGCATAAGAAACACCTACCAAAAGTGCTCCTACCAAACCTGGGCCATATGTGCATGCAATATTATCAATATCCTCATATTCTATTTTTGCATCAAGCATAGCTTGTTTTGTTACACTAGAAATAGCTTCTACATGATTTCTAGAAGCTATTTCTGGTACAACTCCACCAAATTTTTCGTGAATTTTTATTTGTGAATTAATTATATTTGATAAAACTTCTCTTCCATTTTTTACAACAGCTACCGAAGTTTCGTCACAACTTGATTCAATTCCTAGTGTAATTATATCTTTCATATTTTATATAAATTGAGTTCCTTTCCTAAAATATTAATATTCCAAAAATCTTAGCCATTAAAGTTATAAGACCATTATACACAAGCGAAATAAGTGGTGAAATAATTGAGCCTGCTATACCTGTAACCCATATTGCTACAAATACTATATAGAATATATAGTAATATCTTTCAAACCAGTTTCTAACATTATATGATAAGAAACCGCCTATAATTTTTGAGCCATCAAGTGGTGGTAATGGTATTAAATTAAATATTCCTAGACCTATATTTGTAAGAATACAAGATTGAATTAAAATAACTACAATGTTACCTGCTTGAGTTGCTATAAAGCCAGGAGCGAATTTCCATAAAACTGCATATATAATTGCAAAAATAATAGCTAATATAAAATTCATAACTGGTCCTGCTGCTGCAACAAGTGCCTCTGCGACAGACATTTTTATATTTCTATTAAAATTATTTGGATTTATTTGTACAGGTTTTCCCCATCCAAAGCCTGCAAATACTAGCATAACAGTTCCTATTGGGTCTAAATGGCTAAGTGGATTTAAGTTTAATCTTCCCTGCATTCGTGGTGTATCATCACCTAATTTATCTGCTACAAAGCCATGTGCAAACTCATGAAATGTAATAGCAACAAGTACTGCTGGCAATGTAAGTAATAAATTTAAAAGTGCATTTGTGTTTGTAAGTAAGCTAACTGCATTCATTAAAATAATTAATCCTAAAATAATATAAATTATTCTTTTGTCAAAATACATAAATTTTCCTCTTTTCTTTTATTTCTATGATAAAGGTTTCATAGTGCAAATATTTAAATTTTGTGTAATGTGCTTGTTTAGTCGATTTTTTATCTTTTAAAAAATGCTATTTTACGGCTACGCAATTGAATATATTAGAACTTATTAACATTTAATTAGATAATTTAAGTTCTTCATTATCTAATTTATTGTTTTTATTAAATAGCAAATTTTCAAAAAACATTATTAAATATTTGTTATCTTCTTCAATTTCCCTTGAAATGTTACTATAATTTGCTCTAACTAATGCATTCCTAAAATACAATGAATTATCTTTGAATAGTTCGTTATTAACATCAAAACCTTTACTGTTTAAATATTTTTGAATAAATAGAGCGGTTGTTCTAGTGTTTCCTTCTCCAAATGGGTGTACCTGCCAGATATGTGCAGTAAATGTACATAATCTTTCTATTTTTTCTTTTTCTGTTTTTTCTATGTATTTTTGGTTTGCTTCTTCTTCAAAATCATATTTTAAAGTTTCTTCTATCATTGAGTAATCAGCATATTGTACTGTTTCACCATTTAAAATTGGTTCTTTCTTTGTAATATTATAATTTCTAAACTCTCCAATATATTTTTCATCAATTCCTATATCGATATTTTCAAATAGCTTTTTATGATATTGTTTTAATGTTAAGTAATTAAATGTAAAAGCTTTATCATTTAATATTTTTACAATTCTTAATGATACTTCATCTGCCTGTTTTTCATTTTTATTTATGTTTTCTTTATTAGCCTTTTCATAATAATACTTTACTTCCTCTTCAACAACTTCATAACTTTTTTTACCAATAATATTTTCAGTTGCTAAATCTACCATATATTTAGAAGGAGTAAGATTATCTACAGTTTGAAGTCCAAAGGCAATATTCCAATTTAATTGTCGTTCTTTAGAGTCTTCTGTTTCTCCAATTTTTTCATATTTAATTTTATCTAAATATTTTTCATTCATATAAAATTCCTCTCAATTTTATCGTTCCTCTTCACTTTTTTGTCTTATCTTTAACCATTCCTTCATCTTGAACATTTTTGTTGTTTACTGACGGTCTGAAAGTGGTTTCATTGTTGGGAATAATAGTACATCACGGATAGATGCCTCATCTGTTAAAAGCATAACTAATCTATCTATTCCCATTCCCATACCTCCTGTTGGAGGCATTCCATATTCAAGAGCATTTACGAAATCTGTATCCATCATATTTGCCTCATCGTCTCCTGCTTCTCTTTGTCTTACTTGGTCTAAAAATCTCTCGTATTGGTCTATTGGATCATTTAATTCAGAAAATGCATTTGCATATTCTCTACCACCAATAAATAATTCAAATCTTTGTGTCATTCTTTTGTCCTTTTCATCTTTCTTGGCAAGTGGAGAATTTTCGATTGGATATTCATATATAAATGTTGGTTGTATCAAAGTTTCTTCTACCTTTGCATCAAAGAATTGTGCTATAATATCTCCTCTTGAAGTTTTAATAGGATCTATTTCAATTCCATATTCTTTTGCGGCTTTTTGTGCCTCTTCATCTGTTTGTATGTTATGAAAATCTATTCCTGTCACTTCTTTAATTGCATCTATCATTGTAATTTTTTTCCATGATGGTGTTAGGTCAATTTCTTGTCCTTGATAAGTAATTTTTGTTGTTCCTAAAACTTTTAAAGCAGATTTTACTACAAGTTCTTCTGTCAAATCCATCATATCTTGCAAATTTGCATATGCTTGATATAACTCTATACTTGTAAATTCAGGATTATGTTTTATATCCATTCCTTCATTTCTAAAAATTCTTCCTATCTCATAAACTCTATCAAATCCACCAACGATTAATCTTTTTAAATACAATTCTGTTGCAATTCTTAAATACATATCAATATCAAGAGTATTGTGATGTGTAATAAATGGTCTTGCTGATGCTCCACCTGCTATTGTATTTAATATCGGTGTTTCTACTTCCAAATATTTTTTCTCATCTAATATTCTTCTAATTTCTTTTATAATTTCCGTCCTTTTTATAAAAGTATCTTTTACTTCTGGATTTACTATTAAATCAACATATCTTTGTCTATATCTTAAATCTGTATCTTTTAAACCATGATATTTTTCTGGAAGTGGTCTTAATGACTTTGAAAGAAGAGTTAATTTCTTTGCATGAATTGATATTTCACCTGTTTTTGTTTTAAATACAAAACCAGTAATTCCAACAATATCTCCAATATCATCTTCTTTAAAACTACTATAACTTTCTTCTCCTAAATCATTAATACTAACATAACTTTGTATTTTTCCATCACAATCTTGTATATGACAAAAAGAGGCTTTTCCCATAATTCTCTTTGCCATAATTCTACCTGCGATAGTAACATCTTTTCCTTCTAATTCTTCATAATTATCTATAATTTGTTTGCTTGTATGAGTTACTTCAAATTTAGTAATTTCAAAAGGGTTTTTGCCTTCCTGTTTTAGTTTTTCTAATTTATCTCTTCTTACCTTCATTAATTGATTTATATCAATTTCTTGTTCTTGCATATTTTCATTTTCTTGCATACTCTTTCTCTCCCTTTTAATTAATAAATAGCATATAATAATACACTTTATGTCCATTATTATATACTATTTTATCTTTTTTGTAAACTAATTGGAAATAATTTGTAAATATTTAATTTATCCTGCCTTCCTTAACTCTTTTGCATTTGCTATTGCAACTTCTGTTACATCTCCATTTGCAATTCTTGCAATCTCTGAAACCGTCTCTTCTTCATTTAATAATTTTACATTTGTGATTGTTTTATCATTTATTACTTGTTTACTTATATAATAGTTATAATCACCTTTTGCTGCAATAGATGGTAAATGTGTAATACAGATAATTTGATGTCTTTTAGAAATAATTTTCATTTTTTCACCAACAGCTTTTGCAGCTTTTCCACTAATTCCTGTATCAATTTCATCAAAAATTAAAGTTGGAACTTTATCAACATCTGATAAAATTGTTTTTATAGCTAGCATTACTCTAGACATCTCTCCACCTGATGCAATTTTTACCAATGGCTTTTCTTCTTCTCCCATATTTGTACAAATCATAAACTCAACTTTGTTTAGACCATTTATATTAAAATTATCGTCTTTATCTACTTTAACATAAAATTTAGAATTATACATTTCTAAATCTTTTAATTCTTGGTTAATTTTTTCTGATAATTCTAATCCACCATCTTTTCTTAAAATATCCATTTTGTCACATAATTTTCTCATTTTATCTTCTATTACTTTTTGTTCTTGTTTTAACTGTATATTTAATTCTTCTGCATTTTCTATTGAATTAATTTCTTCTTCTAGGTTATCTTTATATTGTAAAATCTCCTCAATTTGATTTCCATACTTTCTTTTTAAAGAAAATATCTCATCTAACCTTCTTTCTATATTATCTCTTTCATATTCGTCAAAATATATATCTTCTTGCATACTAGATATATCTCTTGATAATTCTTGCACTTCATAATATATATTTTTTAATTCTGCCAATTTTTGTGAATATATTTCTCCACAATTTTCTATTCTTTCTAAACATTTTATAGAGTTTGATATAGATTCTATTGCTTGTGTATTTAAGTTTTCGTCTATGCAAGAAAGATTTTCTTGTAATTTTTCTGAATTTTTCATTAAATTATGTTTTTCTTGTAATTCTTCGTCTTCACCTATTTTTAATTTTGCCTTTTCTATTTCATTTAATTGATATTGTAATAAATCTAATTTTCTCTGTTTTTCTTTTTCGTCTCCATAATTTTGATTAAGTTTATCTTTTATTTCACAATATTTTTCAAACAACTGCATATATTCAAGTTTTATATTATTTATTTTTTCATCTATAAAAGAATCAAGATATGAAATATGTTTTGTACTATCTAATAAATTTTGATTATCTTGCTGTCCATGAATATCAATTAATTTTCCTATTATATCTTTTAATTCGTTTACTGTTACTAATCTTCCATTTATTTTGCAATTATTTCTACCATTTAGATATATTTCTCTTGATACTATGATATTGCCATCAACTGCTATATCACTTTCTGGGCAGTAAATACTTGCCTCTACAAATGAATAGTTTTGTCCGCTTCTAATCATATCTTTTGAAAACCTGCCACCTGCAATAATTCCCAAAGCACCTACAATAAGTGTTTTTCCTGCTCCTGTTTCTCCTGTTAATACATTAAATCCTTCATTAAAATCAATAAGTAAATCGTCTATAATTCCTATATTTTTTATATGCAAAGTAGATATCATAAAAAAGCCTCCTTCAAAACTTTGTTCGTATCATATTATATATGCGAATTTTTGTTTTGTCAAGAGGTAATTTGATTTTTTTATTCATATTATTTTTTCTTTACATATTGACTATTAAGCCTATTTTATGGTATATTTATATAGTACTTTTATTATGGCCCCTTGGTCAAGCGGTTAAGACGCAGCCCTCTCAAGGCTGAATCATGGGTTCGATTCCCGTAGGGGTCACCACTAAAAATTCGTTTTATTTTTTAATACATAATTCTAATATTTGTTTCAAACGCTCATCTTGTTTCGTTAAATATAAATATCCAATTAATGATTCAAAAGCAGTTGAATACATATATTCTTGCACGCTAGCATTTTTTGGAAGATGATGATTTTCAGCGTTTCTACCTCTTTTTACAATTTCTTGTTCTTCTTCTGATAAATATTCCATTAGTCTTTCTAATATTTTAGCTTGTGCACCTGCTTTTACATATTTAATTGATTCTATATGTAAATTATGAGGTTTAAGTTTCGTAGTATTTGTTAAATATGTTCGAATATATAGCTCATATACGCTATCTCCAACATATGCCCAAATTAATGGTGACATTGTATCAATATCTATTTTTTCTCTTTTTCTTTCTATCAGTTCTTCTACTTCTTGCATTTATTAATTCCTTTCCAATATATATTTAAGATTTACAAATTGAACCTATTTTTTTACTGTTTCTAATGTTATCCTTCCTAGCTTGCCACTTCTAAAGTCATCTAGTAAAATTCTTGCGGTTTTATCCTCATCTACTATTCCACCCGAAATAATAGCACCTCTTTTTCTTCCGATTTCGTCCATTATTTCCAATGCCTTATCATTTTCTGTTAAATCTTCTTCCAAAATAGACTTTACTTTATTATCTTCTAATTTGTATCTTACAACTATATTTTCTAAATAGTTTTGTATCAAATATTTTAATAAGCTAAAGCCAACTTCTATAGTTTCAAGAACATCATCTTTTATTGTTCCTGTATATGCTAACTTTAAGCCTACTTCTTCGCTTTCAAATTTAGGCCATAATACTCCTGGGGTATCTAATAACTCTATGTTTTGATTAACTCGAATCCATTGTTTTTGTTTTGTTACTCCTGGCTTATTGCCTACTTCTGCAGACTTTTTATTTGAAATACGATTAATAAATGAAGACTTTCCTACATTCGGAATTCCTAAAACCATTATTCTTATTGATTTACCTATTCTTCCTTTATTTAAGAATTTTTCACTATTATCATTATATATTCCTTCAATTTTCCTTAATGCCTCACCAATTCCATTTCCATTATTTGAGCTAGCAAGTACAGCAGGCACATTATTTTCTTCGAAGTATTTTACCCATTTTTTGTTTTCGTTTTCATTTGATAAGTCAGATTTATTTAATATGACTAATCTTTTTTTACCTTGTATATATTTACCAATATCAGGGTTTTGACTAGAAATTGGAATGCGCGCATCTAATATTTCCACAACAACATCAATTAATTTTAAATCTTCTATAATTTGTTTTTTCGTTTTTGCCATATGGCCCGGATACCAATTAATATTTGATTTATTGTTCATTTTTATCTCCTATTCTTTATTTTTGCTTATTATATCACACTCATATTTTTTAATAAAGCAATAAATAAAAAAATTGCAAACAGTATATATAAGTCTGCAATTTTTTATTTAAAACAAAATTATAAAGTTCTATAATTATTTTTATCTGCTCTTTCATCTAATTGCCTATCAAATTGTTCGTTTTTATAAAACCAGTCTGTTTTCTTATCAGTTGGGTGTGCTTTTCTATTTTTATCTAATAATACATCAAATACTGCTGCTAATGGTAATATTAGACCTACAAACTCAAATAATACTCCCATATATGAATCTATTGGCAAAGTTCCTTGTGCAATAGCCATAATATCATTAAAAAAGCTTGGACCATAATATATAAAATGACCTACTAAATAAATAAGGCTTGCCCATAATCTACGCTTTATAATAAAGCATATACAAATAAATGTAATAAATAATAAAGCAACCTCCATTGTAATATTTGTTGGTTCAAATAAAAAATCGTTTCCCAAAGATGTCATAGTAGTTCCTATTAATCTTGCTCCCCAAAACATAAATGCAAACATTGCTATTAACCAACTAGAAAAATTTTTCATTTGTAATTCCCCCTTAAAATTTTACTACCATATAATTATATTTTATCATACATTTTTAAATTTACAAGTAAAAAACACTAAAAATCCACAGATTTTATCTTTTTCTGTGGATTTTTGCTTTTTACTATTCATCTATAAAATTAAATTCGTCTTTAAATTTTTCTTTAAAAATTTCAAATACTTTATTTAAAACTTCGTCATCATCAACACTAACATATGATTCTGTGTCTTCTGAATCTGTATCCTCTAGTTTTAAAATTAATACCTCTCCGCCTTCTTCGTCGTCTTCCTCTTCTTCACTAGGAAGTAATACAACATATTCTTCTCCTTCATATTCAATTAAGTCTAAAAATTCAAACTCCACTTCGTTTCCGTCTTCATCATTTAATACTATTATGTTATCTACCTCTTCGTTTTCCATATCTTCTGAATTATTATTTACATCATCACTCATTTTTATTTCTCCTTCCATATTTTTTTATATGATAATTGTATTTTATACAATATTAATATCTTTTTAATATATTGTTTACAATTTAGCTAAAAACTATACTATGTTTCATTTTTTAATTTATTCATATATGTTTCTAGAATATATACCGCTGAGATTGTATCAACAATATTTTTTTTGTCATATTTATTTATATTAAGATAGTTCATGGTTTTATGAGCAGCAACAGTAGTTAATCTTTCATCAATAGTCTCTATCTTAACATTGTTAAATTTGCACTTCAATTTATGAATAAATTTTTCTGTTATTTCAGCTCTTTCAGTTTTTTGTCCATCCATATTAATAGGCATACCAACAACAATAGTATCTACATCATAGTCTACAAGAATTTCTTCTAACTTTTTTAATACTGATTTATCATTATCTTTGTTAGAAATAGTTTCTAAACCTTGTGCCGTTATTCCTAATGCATCTGTAATTGCTAGTCCTACCCTAGAATCTCCATAATCTATTCCTAAAATTCTCATACTATTCATCTAATCCTATATAGTTTTTTACCATTTTTTCTAAAAGTTCGTCTCTTTCTATCTGTCTTATTAAATTTCTAGCATTATTATGACTTGTTATATAAGTAGGGTCTCCTGACAATATATAACCAACAATCTGATTAATTGGATTATAACCTTTTTCCTCTAATGCTTCAAATACTGCTTTCAAAATTTCTCTTGCCTTAATATTTTTGTCTCTTTCTACCTTAAAACTCATTGTTTCATCCATTGCCATAATCTTACCCCTCCTTTATAAATAATTAATACTACTTTCTTTTTGGTCTGCATTGTCTAAATACTCTTCTAATTTTTTCATTACGCCATCTAACGCTGTACCTTTGTAATATGTTGTAATAACAATATTTATGCTTGGTTTTGCTACTTCGTCTTGTGCATCTTCAAACTCTACATCAACAGGTTCTATTTCAATATCTTCTATTTGTTTTTTTATACCTGCTAAAAAGTTAGCAACAGCATTTGTTTCTATTCCAGAAAAAATTATTGCAAATTTTGGTCCCATATATCTAACAAAAACATATTCGTCAGATAAATTTTCTTTTACTACTTCACATACTTTAGTTATAATTGCATCTCCAGTTTTTCTACTAATCTCTTCATTAATTTTTTCCAGATTAGTAATCATAAATAAACACACTGTAGACGAATCATGACTATCAATAATTTTTCTTCCTTCTCCATACAAATATTCAGCTGTTTTTAAACCACTGTATTTATCGTCTCTAACTGTATTTTCTATTATATTTTGGTTTGTAACTGTACGCAAAATTGAAACTATATTATTTCTAATAACTTCTAAAATTGTTGTGTCTATATTATCAAATTCATGAGGGACACTACCTTCTATTAGCCAATATCCTATATATACATTGTCATCATATAGTGGGAAAAACATTGCTGACTTTGCTCTTCCAAATTCCATCTTTTGATATGACAATCTTTCATTTTCATTCTCTACAGTTACATATTTTGGAATAGCAGTTTGTATACTATCTTGGAAAAGTTCTTCTGATTGCAGATGGCTTAAAGTATCCCAATGCTTTTGGTCTACATTTGATGCTTTAACTACATATTGAGCACCATCATAAACAACAATAGTAGAATATTTAATTTGATATCTTTCAACTAATATTTCATTAATCTTATTCATTTTTTCATTTACTGTAGTATATTCACCAATAGTATCCATAAACTCTTGTAAAATGTTTAGAGCTGTAACCTTTTGATTTAGATTTTTAAAACTTTCTACTTTTTTATGAATAGACATATTATATACTGTTAATAAAATAATAATTACAATAAGCATTATAATAACAATTAAACTCAAAAGATAACACCTCTTTCTCTCGTATCTTAATAATTATTTTTCATTTTATTTAATGTATCATTCATATTGTTAGAAAATCCTCTTGCTTGATCAGAATTGTATGAATTTAATTTTCCCATTTTTCTATCATTTACAGACAATAATGGATATACCATATTAGATAGTTTTTCTAAACTACTCATAAAATTCTTTGAATATCCATTTGTTGTAATTTGGCAATTTACTAATCCCTCTAAATATTTTGAATATGTTTGCTCTTCAAAAGGAATAGAACAATATTGAATCACATCTCTATTAAATAACTCTGTCATAAAAGACATTGCTGGATCATTGTAAAATGCCATACCACCTATTATAGTTCTTTCTGTAACACTTCTTACTCTTAAAACTTTATTTAATACAATTCTTAACTTCTCTGGATCTAAAATATTCTTTGATTTTAAATCTCTTAAAAATGCAGTTATTGGCTGAATTGTTAATATATCAAAGCTTTGTACTAAATATATTTCTTGTGCATTTTTAAAGTATCCATAATTTGTATTAAAATCACAATCCATTAAAACAACAGCATAATTTTGAGTAAGAGTTTTTAAGACATTTTGGTAATCATTAAGTAAATCATCTTCTCCTGGAAGAGATGTATAGACAGTTAAGTTTTTGTTAACCTGTATACCATCTACAATTCCATTTTTTAAGTTTCCTATACATGAAAATGCTTTTTTTCTTAGTTCTTCTTCATTTTGCGTATAAATATAATATGAATTTTTATTTTTTGTTAAATCTAAAATAGCTGTACTAATACCTTTTTTTGATAAATTATCAGCCAAGTTGTTAACCAAGAATGATGTTCCATTTTTAGAAGTTCCAACAAATGCAACTAATTTTTTGTCTTTTGTTAACAAATTACCAATATTTGTTGTTTCTTGATAATTGTTATCATTATATGTTGTATTTTTCTCTACATGGTTTTCATATACATTTTGAGTTTCCATTTGAGGTTCTGTGTTTATATTAGTATTAGGTTCATTTATATTTGTCTCAGGTCTTGATGGTACTTCTTCTTCATCTTCTTCAAAACCTGGTAGTATAAAGCCACCACTTTGCTCTTTGCTTTCTTCTTCTCCTAATGCAAACAAATTAGCATCTTCTTTACTTTCTTCTTCATTGTCAAAGCCAGGTAAAACCATATTATCGTCTGTTTCTTCAGTAGGCTGTATCTTTTTAGGTCTTCCTCTTCTCTTCTTAGGAGCTTGTTCATCTACTGATGTTTCTGTTTGTATTTTTTTAGGTCTTCCTCTTCTCTTTTTTACTTCTTCTGCAACATTTTCTTGTACATTTGGCTCGTTTGAATTGCCTAGAAGTACATCATCAAAAAGTTCATCTACACTATTAAGATTATTTTCTTCTTTAGGAACATCCGTCGTCTCCTCTGGCATAGTAACAGGTTTTTCTTCGGTGTTTACTATTTTCTTTACATCACTAATATTCCTTGAAGAAGGAATAACTACTGGCTTTGTTAAATTTGATTTACCAATATTTCTCTCAATAACATCTAAATTATCACTAAATTCATGTTGATTTGGATAATTATGTTTACTATTTTTTGTTTGTCTTTTATAGTCACTATTTGGTACATATTTTGTTTCATTATCTCTATCTCTTCTTTTAAGTGAAACACTTGGGGTTACTGTACCAAATGTTATTAATTCTTGATATTTTTGTGAATAAGATTCCAAAACAGCTTTAACATTAAGTGGTAAGAACTTACAAATTACCCTTAACTGTGCATCTGTATATTGTGCAGCAATATTATCAAAGCTAGTTACATATTGCTCCTCATTTTTTCCTAATCTTTTATAATGATTTAATATATTTTGTATTTCTATTTCGCTAACATCACCTTCTGACTCTGTTTTATAATCAACATCATCAGAATCAATTTTATAATAAACCTTTGCATCTTTTTTACTGCGTGGCTTATTTATTAGTTCACATACATTTGTAACACTTCTGTCTGAGCCAATTAATGCACTATAAATACCAATTCCAAAAATTTTTACTAATAAAGCCTCTGATTTTACACGCCTATCCGCACATATCAAAATAATTGGAATATCTTGCCCATTACTTGAAGTTGCCTCATCACTAATATTATCTAACTTTTCAAAAATAAATTTATCTATTACTTCATAATTGTTATTAGCAAATGGTTCCAAATCTTCACTTATAACTATTCTGTCATAAGATTTATCTTTTTGTAATTCCTTTGCTATTGCATTGAAATAATAAACATTTTTACTTGATATAATTTCCTTATAATCTTGCTGATATTTCTTAATTATCGAATCTGAAATATTTTCATTACTTACAGCAAATAATACCTTCATTTGTTTAACCCCTCCAGCCTTTTACTACTATGGCAAAAACTAATGGCAATACTTGACAAATTACCATAACTGTTATAATACCAATCATTGCGCCAAAGCCTTTATCTCTTACATCTAACTTCCTAATTCCTATTACATAGCGGTAAATTCCACTAATTGCAATACCAACGAATCCAAATGGTATACTGTAAATTCTAATAATATTCAAAACATATGCAGCTAAGCCATATGTGTCATTACCATATGAATCTTGATAATCTTCTAATGTTTTAAGTTCTCTTTCTTTAATTTTGATTAAATTAACTGTTGAATCTGATGATAAATCTGATTGTGTGTTTGTTGTAGTAGCATAAATTGCCAAACTACCAAATATACACATTATAACTATAAATATTGCTATAATTTTTTTCTTCATAACTAGCAAAAATCCCCCTATCTTTATTACAACTTTTATCCAATTTAATTTATTCTATAATACAATAATAAAAATATCAATAGGAAAAATATTTTTTGCAAAAATATTTTTTACATTAAATAATAATTAACCCAATTAGAATACATTTTATCCCCATTTTCTTTCCAACTATATATTGGCTCATTATTAGGATTATTATCCTTATAATAATTTTCTGGTATATTTATGTCCAATCCTTTTGATAAATCTCTTTTATATTCTTTATCTAAAGTATTATTTGCATATTCTAGATGTCCTGTCACATATATTTGATGTGCTTTTTTATCTTCTACTATAAATACGCCTGCATCATCTGATTCTGAAACAACAGTAAGTTCCGAATGTTTTTCTATTTCATTTTTTTGTATAGTAGTATGTCTTGAATGTGGAGCTTTAAACCCATTTTGAAATGACTTCATTAAATTAGAACTTTCATCATCTATTTTATGTTCAAAAACTCCAAACATTTTTTTATCCATCAATACTTTATTAATGCCATAGTTATAATATAGACCTGCTTGTGCTCCCCAACATATATATAATGTTGATTTTACATTTGTCTTCGACCAATCTATAATTCTTGTTAGCTCATCCCAATAAAGCACATCTTCAAACTTCATTTGCTCTACAGGTGCTCCTGTAATAATCAAGCCATCAAATTTTTTATCTTTTATTTGTTCAAATGTTGAATAAAATTTTTCCATATGCTCTGGATTTGTATTTTTTCCTATATATGATATTACATTAAAAAATGTAACTTTAATTTTCTTCTCTGCTGTTGATAATTTTCTAAGGAGTTGTAGCTCTGTATCCTCTTTTAATGGCATTAAGTTTAAAATTGCAATTTCTATTAACTTTGAACCATCATCATCCATTAAATCTTCTAAAATTTGTATTTTTTCCTCTTTCAAAATTTTATTGGCTGGTAAACCTTTTTTAGTAATTATTGGCATAATTAATCACCATTTTTTAAATTGTCTTAAAAATATATAATTATATATTTTTACACATGTATTTTACCATTTGTTTAACAATAAATCAAGCTTTTTTAGTCTTTATTTTAATTTCTTCAAATTTTTTATATATCTATAAATATCTCCCCAATTATTTACTTCTTTTATAAATTCATTTTCTTCTAATTTTAGTAAATTTGTGTCTCTAAAATATAAAGTTTTTATATTATTCTCTGCCAATTTTTTTACGATTCTCCAATCATCATCAATCATAATGTCTACTTTCTCAACTATACAAATTTGTGCTTTGTCATCTACTTTCCAATAATATTTATCAAATTTAATATTGTTTTCATCTAATAATCTAATCGCATCATCTTTCATTTCTTTTACATGTCCACCTCTTGCAGTAATCACAATAAATTCATGTCCTTGTGATTTTAATAAATTATATACTGCAGTAAAACCAGACATTAAACCACTTTGTTTTGATACTGTTAAAAAATACTCTTTAATAAACTTTTCCTGTTGTTCTTTTGTCCAATTATATCTTCCTTGAAACTTTGGCTCTTCCTTATTTACTAAATGATTACTTTTTAGTACATCAATATCAAATATTTCTTCATATGTTCTAAAAGTTGTTTCACTATCTATTACTACTCCATCTAAATCTATTCCTATTTTCATAATTTATCATTTTTTACCTTTCTAATTTTTTAAACTTTTTCTTTTGAATTTCAAATATCTTTTATTTTAATTGTAGCATTGCCACACATTCAACATTTGAAGTAAATGGAAACATATCAACAGGCTGTATTCTTTTTACTTCGTATTTTTCTTCTAATAGTTTTAAATCTCTTACTAGTGTTGCAGGATTGCAACTTACATATACTAATTTAGATACTGATAAATTAAGCATTGTTTGAATGGTAGTTTCGTCTAGCCCTTTCCTTGGTGGGTCTACAATAATCACTGTTGGTAAAACCTTTTTTTCATTAATCATTGTATTAAATACTTTTTCTACATCTCCTGCAATAAACTCTATATTATTTATTCCGTTTATTTCTGCATTTTTCTTTGCTACTTCTACTGCCTCTTCTACAATTTCAACTCCATACACTTTTTTTATATACCTTGCAGCAAAAATTCCTATTGTGCCAATACCACAGTATAAATCACAAAGTATATCATCCTCACTTAAATTTGCAAATTCTATAGCTTTATCATATAAAATTTTAGTTTGAATTGGATTTGTTTGATAAAATGACATTGGAGATATTTTAAAAGTATAATCTCCCAACTTGTCATAAATATATCCTTCTCCATATAAAATAACATTTTTATTGCCAAGTATTACATTTGTATTTTTACTATTTACATTTTTTATAACTGTTTTAATATTTGGAAATTCCTCTACAATTCGTTTAACAATCATTGATTCATTTTTTATATTTTCCTCATTAGTTACAATAATACACATAATTTCATTTGTGTAAATACCCACTTTTACTACAATATGGCGAATTATCCCTTTGCCACTTTTCTCATTATAGGCAGTAATACCATATTCATTCATTATTTCAACTAGTCTTTCTACTACTTTTTGTGCTCCCTTATTTTGAATCAAGCAATCTTCTACTTGTACAATATCATGAGTTCTTTTTGCAAATATTCCTTTAACGAGCTTTCCATCTTTGTCCTCGCCAATAGGATATTGCAACTTATTACGATAATAATATGGCTCTTCCATTCCAATTGTTGGTAATACTTCTATTTTCTTATTTAAAGATTTATTAACTAAATTTTGTACAATGTCTTGTTTCATTTTCAGAGTATATTTATAATCAATATGCCTTAAATCACATCCACCACATCTTTTGTATGTACTACAGTCTGGCTCTTTTCTATTTTCAGACATAGAAATTACTTCTAATATTTTTCCATATGCAAAACTTTTATTAACTTTAATTATCAATATTTTGCACTTTTCTCCTTTAATTGCATTTTTAATAAAAATGGTAAAATTCTCTATTTTTGCAATTCCTTCTCCATCATATCCATTATCAATAATATCTACAATATATTCTTTATTTTTTTCTACCAATATCTATTTCTCCTCTAATATTATTTTCCTTAAATGTACCACAAACATAAAAAAAAATCAATTATATGTAAATATATATTGACTTTTTAATTAAAAGTGTGTTATGATAAATGAAGTTGTTGAAGTTTTACTTAAACAATATGCGGATGTGGCGGAACTGGCAGACGCGCTGGTCTTAGGAACCAGTGCCAAAAGCGTGGGGGTTCGAGTCCCTTCATCCGCACCAACGACGTATCTGTTCGAACTTTATAAAACAGATAAATAAAAATATCATTCTGAAAAAGAATGGTATTTTTTAATTTTGTTTTCAGTATGTATTACATTATCCCCGTGTTTTGACCATTGGTCAAAACTCATAGTGGAGAATGCATTAGTTAAGTACACACTAAAACATTCTCCCCATAAAATAGGTTATTTCAATATTAAGCTGTTTTTTTATTTAATATCTTTTCAATTGTTACTTCAATATCATCAATACTTACTGGAAAAGAAATTATACCAACACCTCTATAATAAATATCTATTTCTTG
>CANQCV010000012.1 GCA_947591045.1 uncultured Clostridia bacterium | reverse complement strand
ATATATATATATATTACGGGCTTTAATTTTATAAATCATTTATATGGCTATAGGGCTATTTTTCCCTATGCATTTTTTTGATTCAAAAATGTATAAGGAAAAATAGTCTTTTTGTTGTTTGAATTTGTTTTTAATATTTAAAAAAAATATATATGTCTTTTACAAAAGACAAAGAAAGGAAGAATTTTATCATGAAAAATTTTAAAAAAGACGCTAAAGGTATTACCTTACTTGCTCTTGTTGTTACCATTATTATACTTATAATACTTGCAACAGTAAGTGTAAACATATTGGTAATGGATAATGGGTTGATACAAAAAGCTACAGGTACAGGAGAATTAGCAAAAGATGTAACAGAAGATGAACACTTAAAACTTGCAGTTGCAGATGCTTTAATTACAGGAGCAGGAAAACTCTCAACAGACAATGTAAAAAATGCATTAAAGAGTGAATTTGGAGAAGAAAAAGTAACAGATGCTACTTTTTCAGGAGAAGGACCATGGACATTTAAAGGAGAAAGAAAAGATTATACAATAGAAACAACTGGAAAGATAACAACAGGAGGCACAACAGAAAAGAGTACATTAGAAAAAGCAAAAGATGATAAAACAGTATTTAATGAAAAAACAACAGTAGAAGACAAATATGGAAATAAAGTAGTAGTGCCAGAAAATTTTAAAATAGCAGATGATTCAGCAACAGATGTAACAGGAGGAGTAGTAATAGAAGATGCAAGTGAAGAGCCAACAAAAGGAAGTCAGTTTGTGTGGATACCAGTAGGAGAAGTAAAAAAAGGAACTGAAACAAAAACAATAACATTAAATAGATATACATTTGCAGATGGAGAAACTGATAAAGATGGATCTGGGAATTTATTAGAAAAGGGAACGCCAATAGGAAAAGGAGATGCAGGTATTCCATCTCGTTATATGATGTATAAACCATTAGTTACTGAAACTCTAATCCATAACGGGAATTCAAGTGTTGGTTATAATGAAGTAGCAGATACAGAAGTATATAATGCATTTACAAGTAAAACAGAGGAAGGAAAAACAAAAGTAGAAAAGGCAGGAGGCTATTATATAGGAAGATATGAGGCAAGAACGCCATCTCCATTAAGTGCAAAACCTAGCGGTGAAATTCCGTTACCACAATTAACAGAAAAAGCAAATGATAGTGTATATAACTGGGTAACGCAACCGCAGGCATCAAAATTATGTAGAAATATGTATCTAGGAAAAACATTTACAAGTGATTTAATGAATAGTTATGCATGGGATACAGCGATAGTGTATTTGCAAACATTTGATGATAGAGAAGGAGAAGCAAAAGAAACTCCATATTCATATCAAACTAGTTTGAATACAGGTTCTAATCCAGCACCAAAAGGAACTAATAATTTAGAAGCAACAGAGCGAGATAAAATATGTAATATATGGGATATGGCAAGTAATTGTCTCGAATTAACAACAGAAACTGGTAACGATCACAACTCTTCTTGCACTCAAAGGGGGGTTGGGAATGAGCTGGGGCTTCGCTTTAGCTTCCCTGCTAATTCTACCAGCAGTACGACTACCTTCCGTCCGCTTTTAGTGGTGTAGGCTGAACAATGTAAAAACCAAATAAAATAGAAATGTCTTGATGTCAGTGTAAATTTTTTTAAATTTTAAAAGTTGTGTGTAAATGTCAAGAATTTTTGTGGTTTTTTGGCAAAGACCATTTGGGGGATTTATTCCCCCTTTAATATTGTGAAAAACTTTTGGCTATGCAGATTTAGCAGTGGGCAAAAGTGATGGTCAATTGAATGGAGACAACGCTAGTAAATATAGCTATAACAAAAAAGAGAAATTAAAAAAATATACAGTAAGTGAGGAAGAAGTTAATTTCTTTTATCTTTTTTATTTGTTTGTAATATTTCCTCTTATATTTGTAATTTTGTTGTTTTTGTGCTATAATATTTATAGCTGACATTTCGTCAAGCAAAATTAAATTGGAGGGATTATTTTGACGCACGGCATTTCACAACACGACGACGACTTAAAAAACGGTAACTTGGACGCAAATATTTTGCGACTTTTGCGGCAAGGGAAACCAATACCGCCTGGTGAATACATGGTTGGGATACCAATCTATGTACAACTTTCTGGCCAGTTCAAGAAGTTTATCCATCAGCTTGGCTCTCCCATAAAGTATCCATGCCACGCTCACTATTGGAAAAAGAAACTTGTTCTCTCTTCCAATAAAATGCCTCGGTACGATGGCGAAATCGGAAACCGTTCGGCTTCGGTCAAGTGCGATGAAAAATACAAATTGCTTATCATGCATTTTGTTAATACATTTAACGCTGCCGCAGATGGCAAGTTCGGTAAATGTAAGATGAGCATTAAGGAAGAAAAGACGGTTAACATTTGTTCTTTTCGTTACTTTCTGCTAGTCAACATCGAAATCTTGCCTACCGATTAAGGCAATCCTTACCAAAAAACACAGCCCCAGACTGGGACTGTGTTTTATTTATTTTGAAATTCTTATTTTATTCTGCTGACTCTGAACTTGTTTCAGACTCTGGAGCTTCATAAGCCTCTAAAATTGCTTTTTGAATTTTCTCCCTTGTTTCTGGATTAATTGGATGAGCTATATCCTTGAATTCTCCGCTTGGAGTTTTTCTGCTTGGCATAGCAATAAATAATCCATCTTGACTTTCGATAACTTTAATATCGTGTACAACGAATTCTCCATCGAAAGTTACAGAAGCAACAGCTTTCATTCTGTTTTCTGAATTTACTTTTCTTAAACGTACATCTGTTATTTGCATTTGAGCACCGCCTTCCAAAGTTTTAAAAATTTGTACAATTCTTTAGTTTATGTACAATTATATTATTCGTCAAAAAAATTTTTTTTCCTTCTTATTTTTACAAATTTAATTATTTTTAACATTTATATTTTTTTGTCATATACTATTATTGTTTTATAAACTATTGAATATTTTGCATAAAGAGTATATAATACTTGAAAATAAAAGAATATTTGAAAGGAAGTTTTTATATGGCAAATATTGAAGAACTAAGACAATATAAGCGTATACATATGATAGGTATTGGCGGAGTTAGTATGAGTGGAATCGCAGAAATCTTAAAAAACTGGGGTTTTATTGTTACGGGTTCTGATAGCTCTCAATCTGAAAATACAGATAAGTTAATTCAAAATAATATTCCTGTTACAATCGGACACAATTTAACAGATTTGGAAAAAGCTGATTTAGTTGTTTATAGCGCTGCCATAAAAAAAGATGATATAGAGATTGTAAGAGCAAAACAACTAAATATTCCTATTATTGAAAGGGGTTCTTTTTTAGGAAAATTAACAAAGGCATTTCGCAATACTATTTGTATTTCTGGTACTCATGGAAAGACAACTACAACTTCAATGGTTTCTTTATGCTTTTTAGAGGCATTAAAAGATCCTTCTATTCAAGTTGGAGCATATTTAAATGCTATTGACGGAAATTATCGTGTTGGAAATAGTGAATATTTTATTATAGAGGCTTGTGAATATGTTGAAAGCTATTTAAAATTATTTCCAAAAACAGAAGTTATTTTAAATATAGATAATGACCATTTAGATTACTTTGGTACTCTAGAAAATATTATTACATCTTTTGGAAATTATGTTAGATTACTTCCTGATGATGGTTTATTAGTTATTAATTGGGACGACGAGCATTGTAGAACAATTACAAAAAACACAAAAGCTAAAGTTGTTACATATGCAATAAATCAATTAAATGCAAATTTCGTTGCAAGAAATGTTGTTTTCAATGACAATGGTTTCCCTACTTTTGATGTATATTATAACAATAATTTTTATAAAACAATTAGCTTATCTATTCCAGGCATGCATAATGTTTTAAATGCACTTGCTTGTATAGCAGTTTGTCATGAATATGGTATTTCAAAAGAAGATATGAAAAATGCTCTTCATAAATATACAGGTGCGCATAGAAGATTTGAATATAAAGGTAGCTTTAATAATGTAAATGTTTATGATGATTATGGTCATCACCCAACAGAGATTGTTGCTACAGCAAATGCATTAAAGCAAAAAAAATATAACGAATCTTGGGTAATTTTTCAGCCACATACTTATAGTAGAACAAGCCTATTACTAGACGACTTTGCAAATGCACTTTTAAATTTTGACCATGTTATTATAACAGATATTTACGCAGCAAGAGAAAATAACACATATAATATATCTTCAAAAGATTTAGTAGATAAAATAAATCTACATGGCAACAAAGCAATTTATATATCTAGTTTTAATGATATTGTAGAATACATTAAAAACCATGTTGTAAGTAGTGATATTGTTCTTACTTTAGGTGCTGGTACAGTAACACAAATTGGTCCAATGTTAGTAGATTAAATCTTAATATTTTGTTAATAAAATATTAAGTATATTTAAATAGCTTTTCTAATTCATTCATTATATAATCTAAATTAGAAAGGATATATGTGATAAAATGAAAATAATAAAGAAAATAATAATACTACTAATTTTAATTGTTATAATTGTATCAACTATATTTATTTTAAATGGAAGAAAAATGTATCATAATGCAATAAATAAAACCAGTTTAAAAGATACAATAATAAACTTAAAAAATGAATCAAACTATGTAAAACTAGAAGATTTACCTAAAGATTATATTAATGCTGTGATTGCAGTAGAGGATCATCGTTTTAAAGAGCATGGAGCTATTGATCCTATTGCAATTGGACGAGCTATTTGGGTTAATATAAAAAACTTTGACCTTAGAGAGGGTGGCAGTACAATAACACAGCAAGTAGCAAAAAATCTTTTTTTCATACGCGAAAAGAAAGTTGCTATCAGAAAAATAGCTGAAATATTTGCAGCCGTTGATTTGGAGAAAAACTATTCAAAAGACGAAATTTTGGAATTTTATATAAATTCAATTTATTTTGGAGACGGATACTATGGTATCAAAGAGGCCTGCAATGGTTATTTAGATATAGAGCCTTCTGAAATGACTTTATATGATTGCACAATGATGGCAGGAATTCCAAATGCACCATCTGTTTATGCGCCTACTGCAAACCCTGAATTAACAAAAAGCCGTCAAAGAAAGGTTATATCTGATATGGTAGAATATGGTTATCTATCACAAGAGCAAGCAGATAAATTATTAGAATAATTTAAACAAATTCTTCCCAGACTAGATTTGCAAAATCTAGTCCTTTTTTTGTAAGTCTTATATTATCTCCATCTACTTCTATCAAATCTTGTTTTGCTAGTTTTTCTAGCTCTTTATGATATAAATAAATTGGATTTTCTCCAAATTTATTTTTAAAATTTTGAATTTGCACTCCTTTTAACTTTCTCAAACCTAACAACATATATTCTTGCATTTGACTTTCTTTATTTTGCTTTTCATGAAAAATAAAATTATCAATTTCGTTATTTGTTTCAAAATTCTTAATATATTCTTCAATAGAATCTATATTTGAATACCTTACATTATTTGTATAAGAATGAGCTGAAACTCCTATCCCAATATATTCTTCTTGATTCCAACAAGCTAGGTTGTGTTTAGATTCAAAATTAGGCTTTGCAAAATTAGAAATCTCATAGTGAATATAGCCATTTTCCTCTAACATTTCTTTTACTTTATAGTACATACTTCTTTCTACATCTTCTTCGGGTAATATTAGCTTTTTACTTTGTATATCGTCATATAAAGGGGTATTTTCTTCTACTATTAATGAATACACAGAAACATGCTCTGCATTATACTTTAATACTTTATTTATCGAATCTATTACATCTTCTAGTGTTTGATTAGGAAGTCCAATCATTAAATCAATATTAATATTTTTAAAACCAACCTCTCTTGCCATTTGATATGTTTGTTCAAATTCTTCCAAACTGTGTATTCTGCCAAGTTGCTTTAAAAGACTTTCCTTTGTACTTTGAAGTCCAATACTCAATCTATTAATTCCGCACTTAATATAGTCCTGTAACTTTTCTCTTGTAACAGTTCCAGGATTTACCTCAATTGTAATTTCTACACAGGTATTTAAAGTATAGTGTTCTTTTATAGTATTTATAATTTCTACTATATATTTACTGTCAATAAAAGATGGAGTTCCTCCACCTATGTAAATAGTATTAACAATAGCAAGTTTATCATACCCCTCTTTGCTATCCATACTATTTCCATCTCCAACTTGTGCTAACTCATATTTCAAATACTTTATATAATTTTCAATTAATTCTTCTTTATCTTCATAAGACTTAAAATCACAATATCTACATTTTCTCTTGCAAAATGGAATATGTACATATATACCAATATTTTTCGTTTCCATAACTACTCCTTTAATTTTCCTTATTATATCACATATTTATATAAAAGCATAACAAATAAACTATTTTGATAATCAAAATAGAAAAAAGTATTTTATTTTTATTGGGAAAATATAAGAAAAAAATTATAACATATTTAAGAAATCTTCAATCTGTATGTCTGCTTGTTCTAAGATGCTTTTTAAAGTTCCTCTTGCTATTTCAGTATGCATTGGTATAATACAAACTTTATTCGTAAAATTGTTTTTATATTTAGCATGACTTCCTTTTTGTGAAACTTTTACAAAGCCAAACTTATGTAATACTATAATAATTTTATTAGGTGGTAATATAGGATATTTTGAACTCATATTGCCACCTCCAAAGTTGTAATATATGTTTCTTTCGGAATAATTGGTTCTTCATTTTCATAATACAATTCTATTGCTTCTTTTAAGTTTTTTATAGATTCCTCTATTGTTTTTCCTTGTGATGCAATATTATTGTCAATACATTTTGCTACATACCAATTTTCTTCTTTTTGAACAACAACATTATATCGAATACTCATTAGCAATCGCTCCTTTCGCTTTCAAAAGTATATCATATTCCCTAATTTTGTCAATATCATATATTTTTATTTTAATTCCTCTGCTATTTGTATAATTGCTTTTAGTCTGTGATTAACGCCAGATTTGCCTATAGGCGGATTTAGCATTTTTCCTAACTCTACAAGTGTGGCCTCTGGGTTATTTTCTCTTACCTTAGCGATTTCTTTTAAGCTATCTGTCAATTCTTCAAATCTTCCTCTTTCCTTAATTTTTTTTATTGCATCAATTTGTTTTACAGATGCATTTACTGTTTTAGTTAGATTTGCTGTTTCACAATTTACTAATCTATTTACATTGTTTCTCATATCTCTATACACGCGTATATCCTCAAACTTTAACACAGATGTGCTTGCACCAATAAAAGCTAAAAACTTTGATATTTCTTCTCCGTCTTTTGAATAAACAATATAACTATTTTCTTTTTTCAATTTTTTAAAATAAATACCATATTTTTCTAATACACTAAACAAACTAATAACATCTGAATTTTCTTTTAATATAATTTCAATATGATATTTATTTTCTGGGTTATTAATAGAACCGCTTCCTAAAAAGCAACCTCTTACAAAGGCTCTTTCTTGGACATCATTTGTCATTTTTAATTCTTTTTCTAAAAAGGAAAAAACTTTTTTATTTTTACATGTAATTATATAATTTTTCCCTTGTAAACTTATTTTATAATTATCTATATTTAAATTATTTAATAGTTTAGCAAACCTATTAATATTATACTGGCTTTCTGTAGAAAATTTAAGTAAATCATTCACAATAGATACATTTACTGTTTTACTATATCCTATAAATTCCAATTCTACACAATTTTTATCTGATAAACTATTTATTTGACTTACTTCTTCTTTTACATCTGATGAAAAAGACATAAAATCTACTCCTCCTTATGTAACAAAATAATAGGGACCTTTACAGGTCCCCATCATCTTAGAAGTTAACCTTCCAAGAAAGCTTTGATCTTTTTGACCAAGAGTTCAATGTCCTGTTTCTGCCCCTTGTTGAGGGACAAACCCTGAAGTCCAAATCCAGTCATCTTATACTTCTCGATATCAGACTGTACCACAGAAAGTATAAAGGTACTGGCGTCGCAAGGATGTTCCTTCAAAATTCTTTGAAGCTTGTTTAGTCTCGCCATAGCGATGAGGTCATTGTTAACTTCTCGCAGTCCCGGCAGTGCTTTTTTCAGCTCCGCCTTTAGCAAATCGCGTTCTTCTTGCTCTTTGCTCCGTTCAACTTGGTACTCCCTGTTGTCACACACCTTCATCTCACTCCTTTTTCAAAGCCCGCATTGCAAAAAATACATTTTTTTGCAATTTACCCTACAATAGTACACTCTGTCTGTACTAATGAATAGTTATATTATAACATAAAGACTTATTAAATGCAATATTCGTTATTTTTACATATAATTACCCTATCATTTCCTGCTAAATCTTTTATACATACAATATCTTTATATCTATTATTCTCCGCAAATTGTTTAATTACACTTTCTTTTTGGTTATAGCCTATCTCAAGTAAAACTACTCCATCATTTTCTAAATATTTTTTAGACTCTTTACAAATAACTCTATAAAAATCAAGTCCATCTTCTCCACCATTTAAAGCTATATATGGCTGATTTTTTACATCGTTACTTAATTTTTTTATCGTGCTTGTCTCAATATATGGTGGATTAGAAACAATTAAATCAAATTTCATATTAGGCATTTTTTCAAACATATCTGATTCTATAAAATGTATTTCTACATCATTATTCTTTGCATTTATTTTTGCTATATTTAATGCTTGTTTACTAATATCTAAACCATATATTTCTAGCTTTCTTTCATTACAAAAATGTTTTTTTATTGAAACTGCAATAGCTCCGCTCCCTGTACACAAATCTAAAACTTTAACTTTTTCCTTTGTCTTAAACTTGTTTTCTATTTGTTTAATAGTTTCTTCTACTAATATCTCTGTATCAGGCTGTGGCACAAGTACATTTTCGTCAACACAAAAATTTATGCCCATAAACTCCTGTGTTTTCGTTATATATTGTAAAGGTTTGCCTTGTATTAATTGTTTAACATATTTCATATATTTAGTTTTAATATTATCATCTAATTTAGCATCACTATGTACTAACAAATAGTTTTTATCTACATTTAAAACATATTGAAGTAAAACTCTCGATTTTATATTTGCATCTGCTATATTGTTTTGTTTCAATAACTTAATAGATTCAGCCATTAATTCCTTAATATTCATTTTTCTTTTCCCATACATAAATAACCCCCGCCTTAGCCGTAAGATGAATGAAATTTTAAGAGCCTGTTTACACAGGTGGGTGTCTTGTTAAATGCTCCTGGGTTTCTTATATTAATATAAGCATACACGCCACATTTAAAGTCGGACTCCCTTTAATCTTTTGTTGGTTCTAAAATTCCAGTCTACACGCACCACGCAGGGAATATCTTTTATTTAATTATAAATCTATCTTATCATATTTTATTCTCTTTTTCAACTATTATTTCTCTTTTTAATAAATTATTTTGTATTAGTCCAATTCCTATAAATCTATCTTGTACATAAATGCGATATAAGCCATCTTTTAAATTATATTTCAGACCTATACCATTTAGAAATAATCTTAATTCTTTTTCATTTAAAGAAATATCATTATTATATTTTTGAAAGAATTTTTCTATAGATATAAAATGTTCACATATCCACTTCTCGTTATTTATATTATTATCTAAATCTTCTACTTTTATACTGTTACTTAAATTAAAATCTCCAACTACTGTCCTTTGTAATTCTTTCATAAAGCCCACCGTTCCTAGTTTTAAAGCAATATCTTCACATAAACTTCTAATATATGTACCTTTTGAACATTTTACATTAAACATAATTTGATTTTCTTCTTTATTTAACTCCAATAAATTTATTTCATAAATTTCTATTTGCCTTGGAGTTAATTCTACTTGCTCATTTTTCCTTGCATATTCATAGAGTTTTTTTCCATTAACTTTAATAGCAGAATACATAGGTGGAATTTGATTTTGTTTACCAATAAAAGATGTAAGAACACTACTTACATTTTCCTTAGTTAAAATAGTTTTTCTTACATCATGCCTTTCGATAATATTGCCATCCCCATCTGCAGTATCTGTCTTTATTCCTAGTTGTAGTACAACAACATATTCTTTATCATGTTCTATCAAAAACTGAGATAACTTTGTACCTTTGCCTATTAAAAGTGGTAAAACTCCTGTTGCGTTAGGATCTAATGTACCTATATGACCAACTTTTTCTTTCAAAATCTTTTTAACAATATTTACTACATCATGTGATGTATAACCTTTTTGTTTATTTATTACAATAATTCCATCTAACATTTTTTATACCTTGATATTATTTTAAAATTGCCTTTACTTGATATAATAGTTTTTCCTTAACTTGTTCTATAGTTCCTTGCATTGTAACTCCAGCAGCCTTTGGGTGTCCTCCACCTCCAAATATTAAGCATATATCAGATACATTAACATCATCATTAGAACGCATTGATACTTTACAGCCTTTTTCAACTTCACGCACAAAAATAGACACTTCTACTCCTTCTATATCTCTGCCAATTTCAACAATACCTTCGTGATCCCCATTTTGCGCTTTTGTATCTTCTTCATCGGCTTTAGTGATATATGTATAAGCAATTTTCCCATCTTCTAGGAATTCCATTCTATTCATAGCAATTCTATGTAATTCAAAATTAGGTCTAGTCTTAATCTGTAATACTTTTCTATATATTTCAGAAACATTAATTCCTATACTCAAAAGCCATGATGTAAACTCAAAAGTTTCACTAGTTACACTTGAATATTTGAAACCTCCAGTATCTGTAATAATACCAGTCAAAATACATTCACCAATTTCTTTAGTAATTTCAATATCAAAATGTTTCAAAATAACTAACATAACCTGACTACAAGCTGGTGAATCTGGATTTACAAAATTAATATCTCCAAACATAGTATTCGTACTATGGTGGTCTATAACAATTCTCATTTTAGCATTTTCAAAATATTTTGAAAAACCATTTAACATTTTTATATCTGAACAATCTACAGATATAGCTAAATCATATTTTTCAACATCAGATTCTTTTTTTATTTCACTTGTTCCTGGTAAAAATTCAAACACTTTCGAATATTCTGGTATGATAACATCTGGACTTTTTCCATATTGTTTTAGTGCATTATATAAAGATAAAGCAGTACCTACTGCATCTCCATCAGGGTTTTCATGCGTCAAAATAACGATACTATTTGCCTTATTTATTTCTTCTAATATACTATCAAGAGTACTCATATTCCCTCCTTGCTATTGGGGCCTGACCCTTTTTCCCATTTTTGTCGTAAAAGGGACAGGTCATGTATGTCAAAATCTATTTGTTTTGCCCTTTTAGTTCCTTTAATATTGAATCAATTTTTTCTCCATAGTCCAATGAATCATCTAACTCAAATACAAGTTCAGGAGTGATTCGTAAATTAACCGTTTGAGCTAATCTACTTCTTATAAAACCTGATGACTCTTTTAGACCTTCAAGAGTTTTATTTCTATTTTTGCCATTTAAAATACTAACATATACTTTGGCATATTTAAAATCTGGCGTAATCTTTACTCTTGTAACACTTATCATACCTGTTATATTAGGATTTTTTAATTCATAACTAATGATTTCACTTAACTGCCTTTTTAACTCTTCATTAATTCTACCTAGCCTTGTCTCATTTTTTGCCATACTTTTCCTCCTATTATCTTATTTTTCAAGTTCAGAGTCTTTACCTTTAACTCTTTTATGATAAGGAATTTTAGGTTCTGTTTTTTCTTGTTTGTATTCTAATTGTTTTCTTCTTTCTTCTCTTAGTTTTAATGTTTCTCTATATATTTGACTTCTAGTAGGTTTTTCCATATCTTATTCCCCTCTTTTTTACTTTATTTTTTAACTTCTTCCATAACAAAAACTTCAATAATATCCATTTCTTTAATGTCATTATAGTTTGCAATTTGAATTCCGCATTCATAACCTTTTGTAACTTCTTTTACATCATCTTTAAAGCGTTTTAGAGATTCTAGTTTTCCTTCATGAATAACAACATTTTCACGAATTACACGAACTCCTGCATTTCTTTCTATTTTTCCGTCTAATACATAGCATCCTGCAATAGTTCCAACATTTGATACTTTAAATGTTTGTCTTACTTCTGCATTTCCTATAACTTTTTCCTCATATACAGGGTCAAGCATTCCTTTCATTGCAGATTCAACATCTTCTATTGCTTGATAAATAACAGAATATTGCTTAATTTCTACCGCTTCTTTTTCTGCCATATCTTTTGCAGCTAAATTTGGTCTAACATCAAATGCAATAATAATAGCTTTTGCAGCTTTTGCAAGTTGAACATCTGACTCATTTACAGCACCAACGCCAGAATGAATTACTTTTACTTTAACTTCATCATTTGATATTTTTTCTAATGATTGTTTTAAAGCCTCTGCTGTTCCTTGAACATCTGCTTTTACAATTAAGTCTAATTGTTTTAAATTCTCTGTTTCCATCTTTTCGAATAAATTATTTAATGTAACTTGGTTATTTACTGCAACCTTTTTCTCTCTTTCTTGGCGTTTTCTTCTTTCTACTAAATGTTTTGCCATTTTTTCGTCTTTTACTTCATAGAAAGTATCTCCTGCCTCTGGTACATCTGTAAGTCCCATAATTTCTACTGGTACAGAAGGTCCTGCCTTTTTAATTTTCTGTCCTTTGTCATTTCTCATTGCCCTAATTCTACCAATAGAAGTACCTACTACAATTGTATCTCCCTCGTCTAAAGTTCCTCTTTGTACTAACATAGTTGCAATAGGTCCTTTTGCTTTATCTAGTCTTGCCTCAATAACAGTTCCTTTTGCTTGTTTTCTTGGGTTAGCTTTTAATTCCTTCATATCTGCAACTAATAATACCATTTCTAATAAGTTTTCAATATTTATTCTTTGCTTTGCAGAAATAGGAACAAAAATAGTATCTCCTCCCCATTCTTCTGAAACAAGTTCATATTCCATTAATTCTTGTTTTATTTTATCTACATTTGCACCTGGTAAATCAATTTTATTAACAGCTACAATAATTGGAATTTCTGCGGCTTTTGCATGATTAATAGCCTCTACTGTTTGTGGCATAACGCCATCATCTGCTGCAACTACTAAAATTGCAATATCTGTAATTTGTGCTCCTCTTGCTCTCATACTTGTAAATGCCTCATGACCTGGTGTGTCTAAGAAAGTAATATCTCTACCATTGACATTTACCTTATATGCACCAATATGCTGTGTAATTCCTCCTGCCTCTCCCTCTATAACATTCGTCTGTCTAATTGCATCAAGAAGTGATGTTTTTCCATGGTCTACATGCCCCATAACAACGACAACTGGTGGTCTTGTTTCTAATTCGTCTGGTGAATCTTCTGTTTCATCAAATAAAATATCTTCTTCTTTTACTTCTTCCTTTTTAGTAGCATTAATTCCAAATTCACTTGCTACTAAATATGCTGTATCAAAATCAAGCGAATTATTAATAGTTGCCATAATTCCAAGTCCAAATAATTTTTTAATAACTTCTGCTGTAGTCTTTTTCATTTCTGCTGCCAAATCTTTTACTGTTATGTTTTCTGGAATTGTAATATCTTTTAACTCAAATATTTTTTGCTTAACTCTTTCTTCATCATTCTTTTGAATTTTCTTTTTGTTTTTCTTTCCTCTTTCTGTTGTTAAGTCATAATATTCAAGCATTCCGCCATCTTGCTCATTGAACATATTAGACAATCTATCAACTTGCTTTAAGCCTTTTAGTTTACCACCATCAAATTCTTCAAATCTTCCTGACTTTCTAGATTTAGTATTTTTCTTAGCACCTCTTACATCATCAAACTTGCTATTTGCTTTTTGTTTTTCCATTACTTTGCTAGAATAGTCTCTTTGTAGTTCTTTTTCTACAATTTCAGTAGTCATAATATTTTTAATGTTTTTGTCAATTCCTTTTTCATCTAAAGGTCTGTTTCTATTAAACTGTCCTCTATTATTATCTCTTCCATCTCTGCCATTTTGATAATTTCTATTTCCATTATTGTTTCTAAAATTGTTATTTCTATTATCTCCATTTTGATTATTTCTATAACCGTTATTTTTATTATAACCATTTCTAAAATTATTATTTTTTCCATTCTCTACATTTCTGTTGTCTCTATACTCATTTTTTTCTCTTCCTGCAAAATTGTTATTTCTGTTTTGGAAATTTTCATTATTAGAAGATGTTTGTGGTTTTTCGCTTTGTGATACTACTTTTTCCTCTTTTTCTGTTTTTTGCACTTTTTCTTGTGATACGGGTTGTGTTTTAGGTTCTGCTATATCTTCGCTTTTTTCTTTTTTTGGCTCTTCTTTTGGCTTAATTCCAAATAGCTCATTTACAGTCATTGGTTTTGCTTGCTTATTTCTGTAAACAATATTATAGTCCTTGCTACTCTTCCTTTCTACAAAGCCCACATCTTTTCTACTGTCTTCTACTTTTTTATGTTGCTCGTTATTTTGCTTTTCTTCTTCCTCGGAAATAATCACCTCTCTTCTAATAATAACAGGCGCTACATCCTTTGCTTTTGGAGGTTTGCTATTATTTTTGTTTTCTACATTTTTTTCTTTTACTCCAAAGCTTTCTTTAATTTGTTTTGCTTGTGCTTCATCAACACTACTTAAATGACTAGTTACAGCTATACCTAGTTTTTGTGCTCTTTCTACTATTTCTTTACTGGTTAAGCCTATTTCCTTTGCTATTTCATGTAATTTAATCTTACCCAATAACTTCACCCCCATCAATTATTTTCTCTATCTGTTTTGAAAAGTTTATATCGGTTATTCCTACAACCACTTTGTTTGGTTTTCCTATAGCTTTACTTAACAGCTCCATAGATAATATCTCTATTATTGGTATGTTTTTATTCTCACATATCTTTTTAAAATTTAATTTTGTTCTGTCGGACGCATCTTGTGCTATCAGCAACAACTTTACCTTATTCTTTTCTATTCCGAGCATTACTTGCCTCTGTTCCAAAAACAACTTTTCCTGCTCTTGTTGCAAGCCCCAACAGTCCACATATCTTTTCTTTACTTGTCAATGATTACACCTCTTAAATCTTCATAAATTTTATCTTCTACTTTCATTTGAAATGCTTTTTCTATTTTTTTAGATTTAATAGCTTTTTCTAAACACTCTATGTTATCACACATATAGGCTCCTCTGCCACTTGCTTTTCCGGTTCTATCTATATAAAGATTACCCATTTTGTCTTTTACAATTCTAATAAATTCATTTTTATCTTTTTTTGTATTACAACCTATGCAAGTCCTTTGTGGTAAACTTTTCAAACTTCAACTCTCCTTTTATTTTATTCGACTTGTCTTATATATTATTCTTCATTTTCTTTCTTTTCTTCTGTATCTTCGTTTGCTTTTTCTAACATTTGTCTAAATTGTGATTCACTCTTAATGTCAATTACATTCCAATTCGTTAACCTTGCTGCAAGTCTTGCATTTTGTCCAGACTTTCCTATAGCTAAAGATAATTGGTCGTCTTGAACAATAACCTGTGCAAATTTTTCGTCTTCTTTAACATCTACCGCCATAACTTGTGCTGGAAGAAGTGCTGCAGAAATGTATATAGCTGGATCTTCAGACCATTCTATAACATCAATTTTTTCTCCATGAAGTTCATTAATAATGTTTTGAATACGAATTCCTTTTTGTCCTACACAAGAGCCTACTGGGTCAATATTCTCATTAGGAGAATATACAGCGACTTTACTTCTGCTACCTGCATCTCTTGAAACACTCTTTATTTCAATAACACCTTCATAAATCTCTGGAATTTCAAGTTCAAATAATTTTCTAACAAAACCTGGATGAGCTCTTGAAACTATAACTTGTGGTGCACCTTTTGCTCCTTTTTCTACATCTAAAACATATGCTCTTATTTTGTCATTTACTTTGTACTTTTCTGTAGGGACTTGTTCTTTTACAGGCATAATTCCCTCTAATTTACCTAGATCTAAAACTACAACTCCACCATCTGCTTTTTGTACAATTCCAGAAACAATTTCACCTTTTCTCTCATGGAATTCATTAAATAAAAAGTCTCTTGATGCCTCTCTTATTTTTTGTATAATTACTTGTTTTGCAGTACCTGCTGCAATTCTACCAAAATTTTTTGGAACAATCTCAATACTTGCTTTATCTCCTACTTGCAATTTCTTGTTAATTTTTCTTGCATCTTCCAAAGAAATTTGTAATTTGTCATTTTCTATCTCTTCTGGCTTTTCTACAATATCCTTTTCTGCATATACATGAATCTCTCCAGTTTCTTTATCCATTGTTATTTTAACATTTTCAACTGAATCAAAATTCTTTTTATATGCACTTACAAGGGCTGTTTGTATTGACTCTAGCAAATACTCTTTATTAATGCCTTTTTCTTTTTCAAGTTCTTCCATTGCCATTATTAGCTCTGTACTATCAATAGCAGGTCCTACTTTCTTTTCTACTTTTCTCTTCATTTCTTCCATTCCTCCTTTATATGTTATCCCAATCAAAAACCGTTTTTATTAGTGATATATCTTTTCTTTGTATTGTAACAGAATTTCCATCTTCTAAAATTAATGTAATTTCATTTTCATTAAAACCATTTAGTATACCTATAAGCTCTTTTGCTTTATTTATTGGCTTAAATAGTTTTACTTCTATTTTAGTCCCTATATTTGACTGCAAATGTCTATCCTTTCGTAGAACTTTTTCTACTCCTGTAGATGATACCTCTAAAAAATATTGATCTTTAATATAATCTGCTGTATCTAAAATATCATTTATTTCGTTGTTTACTTTTTCACAATCGTCTAAATCAATACTTCCCTCTGCCTTTTCAATAAAAACACGCAAGAAATAATTTTGTCCTTCTTTTACATATTGAACATCATATAGACTATATCCTAAATTTTCAATCGGTTTTTGAATTAAATTTTCTACTTTTTCTTCTATACTTGCCATATATACCTCTATTTACATACAGAAGAGTGGAACTTGATTCCACTCTTCTACCTTAAATTATTATGCTTTTATAATTATACTTCATATTTTTTCCAATTGCAAGCATTTTTTTGAATTTTTGGGCTAAAATTTTCCTACTATTAAAAATCAAATTTTTGTGGTATACTATATGTTATTATAATTATTCGGAGGCTATTATGAACACCAAATATCTAGGTACTTTAGAATACTATAAAATAATTGATATTTTAAAAAGTTATTGCAAAACATATATAGGCAAGGAAAATCGGAGATTTAGTTTTGCCCTCTTTTGATAAAGAATATGTAATACATTTACTTTGTCAAACCCAAGAAGCATTTAACTTAATTGTTAGAAAATCCAATATTCCTTTGTCTGAAATTCCAGATATTACTCTATGGCTAAAAGCATTAGAAAGCAATTCTACTCTATCTATAAAGGCATTATTAGAAATTAATAGTATACTAAAACTATCAAGACAATTAAAAGAATATTTTTCTTTAGATGAAACTTTAAATACATCAGACTTCCCTATTTTATCTGAATATTTTTCTTTACTTTACACAAATAAAGCAATAGAAGAAAAAATTTCTAATGTAATAATAGATGAAAATACCATTTCAGATAAAGCCTCTCCCAAGCTTTCATCTATAAGAAGACAAATGCAAAAACTAGAGCAAGACATTCGTGATAAATTAAACTCGCTTATTCACTCTAGCACATATTCAAAATATATTATGGAATCAATTATAACTATCAGAAATGGTCGTTTTGTAATTCCAATAAAAGATGAATATAAAAGTGAAGTAAAAGGTTTTATACATGATATTTCAAGTAGCGGTTCTACAGTATTTATAGAACCTATATCAATATTTGAAATGAACAATAAAATTTCAAGCCTAAAAGCAGAAGAATCTATAGAAATAGAAAAGATTTTACAAGATTTATCTTACATGCTATATGAATATGTAAGTAATATAAAGGAAAATATAGAAATAATAGGAAAACTTGACCTAATTTTTGCAAAAGCAAGCTATTCAATGCAAATAGAAGGTACTTTTCCAATAATTAATGAAGATAAAACTATTCTTTTAAAAAAGGCTCGTCATCCTTTAATCGATAAATCTGTAGTTGTTCCTATTGATTTTTCTATAGGAGAAAATTACACAAGTTTAATAATTACAGGTCCAAATACTGGAGGAAAAACAGTTACCTTAAAAACAGTTGGACTTAGTTTACTTATGGCATATTCAGGGATATTTATACCTTGTAATGAAAATAGTTCTATTTATGTATTTGATAATATATTTGCTGATATTGGAGATGAGCAAAGCATATTAGAATCACTTAGTACATTTTCATCTCATATGTCAAATATTATAGAAATAACAAATGTATCTACAAGCAGGAGCTTAATATTACTTGATGAGCTTGGTTCTGGAACAGATCCAATAGAAGGTGCAAATTTAGCTATCAGCATATTACAATATTTCTATAATTTAGGAGCAACCGTAGTTTCTACCACTCACTATCAAGAATTAAAAAATTATTGCTTAGTAACAGACGGTTTCGAAAATGCAAGCTGTGGTTTTGATGTAGAAAATCTTAAGCCAACATATAAACTTTTAATTGGAATACCCGGAAAAAGTAATGCCTTTTCAATTAGTAAAAGACTTGGTCTAAAGTCTGAAATATTAGAACAAGCTATGACCTTAATGAAAGAAGAACATGTTAGCATAGAAGAATTAATGAAAAATATTTATGATGATAAAATTAAAATCGAACAAGAAAAAGAAAAAATACAAAAAAACTCAAATCAAATAGAACTTTTGCGCAAATCTTTAGAAAAAGAAAATGAAGATGTAAAAAGGCGTGAAAATGAAGCAATAGAAAAAGCTAAAATTGAGGCAAGAAATATTGTACTTTCTGCAAAAGAAGAAGTAAATGATATTATAAAAAAACTAGATAGAATAGAAAAAGATTATGAAAGTAATAGCTTAAAAGATGCAAATCGACTTCGCAATAAGTTAAATGATAAATTACAAGATATTGAAAAAAGTGGAGGAACAAATAAACTTAATCTGGAAGTACTTAAAAGCTTAAATTCCAAAGAAAGAATGAAAAACACTAAATTAGATTCTAATAAAAATGGGAATATAAAATTTGAAAGAGGAGAAGAATATAAGTCAAAACAAGTTTCTCCTGAAATTAATGTAATTGGTTTAAATGTAGATGAGGCTACTTTCTTAATCGATAAATATATAGATGATTGCGTAATTGCAAAACTGTCGCCTATTCGCATAGTACACGGCAAAGGAACAGGTAAATTAAGACAAGGCGTACATGCATACTTAAAAACAAACTCACATGTAAAATCATTTCGTATAGGCACATATGGAGAAGGAGAAATGGGAGTTACAGTAGTAGAATTAAAATAAAGAAATATATAACAAGCACCAGTTAGTTTTTATTCTAACTGGTGCTTGCTTGTTAAGGTATTTATTTAATTACCCATGCATTATCTGCTGAACTTCCGCTTTTTGATGCATTTGATAAATCTATTAAAATATCTGATTTTAGTTTTACAACTGGACGAACGCCATGATAGCCTGCTCCCTGATCTATTGATTTCCAAACACTAGATATACGCTCTAGACATACGCGATAGTTTAACAAGTCTATACTGAAGAGAGGATCATATTTACCCTTTTCATAATAGACAGTGAAAGCTATTCCAGCATCCGTAGTTTGCCATGAGTCAAGTGGTTGGTTAAACTCATAAACACCTCTAGACGCATACCAGAATCCATATCCTTTTGATATTTCATCTATTGCTTGAAGTTTTTTCTGGTCTATTAAATAATTATTATCTGATGCTTTATATCCTGTTGCATTACTCTTGATATAAGAATCTGTTCCAGTATAAGCATAGTTTGTAGTAGTTCCATTAACATTATCTGGGTTACTTCCAACACTTCTTGCACTTAATGCCCATGAAGGATTTACATAATGTGAGCAGAAACTATTTAGTGCTTCTACAGCTCCATTATATCCTGTTTTTGTTCCTAGTGGAAATCTGTCTTCAACATTATCCACACTAACTATTTCAATTACTGGTGGTGTTTTGGTACTATCTATACTTAATACTCTCCATGCTCCAGTATATGATTTAACATCACCACTAAAATCTTGATTATATCCTGTTAAAGTTTGTGAAACTGTAAATGTTCCATTACTTGTACTTGTGCCTGTACCTGGACTATATGCTATATAGTCTCCTGCTTTAACTTTTCCACTCTTTACAAGTTCTGCTAATGTAGCACTAGGTTTTTTTACTGTTATTGCTCCTGATATTGTTTCTTTTTTATTTGTTCCTGTTCTATCTACGCTTAGTACATGTAAATAATATGTTCCTTCTTTTGATATTGTAGGTGTTAAGCTTTCACTCTCTTTTGTAAATGTGCCTGTATAACTATCATCTGCTGTTCCTAATTCTGTGCTTTGTGTATTTAATATCCATTTACATTTACCTATATTTATTCCACTCTCTCCATCACTGTGTGTTACTGTTGCATTTATTGCCTCTCCTTCATTTATAGTTGTTTTTCCATTTAAGTTTATCGTTGCACTTGGATTTACTCCATCTTTTATATCTATTGACGCTATTTTTCCTCCTTGCCTTCCATCCCATAATCTTGCTACTACTGTTTCGTTTAGGTCTATATCTGTTGCAGTTGTTGTATTTGTTTCCTTATTACTTATTAATGTCCATCCACTTTCTCCTATGTCTTCTGCCTTAGTTCCTGTTGTTACTTTCTTCCATTGTAATTGATATTCTGTTGTATTTTTTGTTATTGATACACTTGCTTTCTTATTTGGCCAGCTTAAGTCTCCAAATGTTATTGCTCCTGTTGTTTTTCCGTCTCCTGCATCTGGTATTGTTTCTGTTTTTATTGCGTCTAGCTTCTCTTTTGTCTGTACATTTCCTGCTCTATCTGATACTTCTACTTTTACTATATATTCTGTTTCTTGATTTAGTCCTTCAAATGTATGACTTAATTTTGTATCTTCTTGTGCATTTCCATATTCTCCATCTTTTTCTTTTATATAGAATTTATATGTTGGACTTTCTCCCATTCCTGACTCTGCATCTGTTGCAAGTATTGTTACTGTTATACTATTTGTTGTTGATTCTGTTTTTGTTATTTCTAGTTGTGGTGCTATCTCATCTTTTACTTCTATTGACGATATACTTGCTCCTCCTTTGTAGCCATCCCATAATCTTGCCACTACTGTTTTCCCTAAATCTATATCTTTTACTTCTACTTCATTTGTCGTTTTGTCTGGTAGTGTTTTCCACTCTGAATCTACTGGCATTTCTCCTTGATTTACTATTTGATATTGTAAATAATATTCTTCTGTTGTCTTGCTTACAGTTACTTTTGCTAAACCACTTTCCCAACTTAACTCTCCAAATGTTATTGCCCCTGTTGCTATTGGTACATCTGTTGTACTTGCTGTTGCATAGCCTCTTGCCTTTACTACATTTTCCTCTATTGCCTCTACCATTACTGTATATTGTTTTGCCTGCTCGATATTATCTCCTATTGTTACTTCTAGACTATCTGTCTTTTCTTCTGCTCTTATCCAACCATGATTTTTTACTAATTCGTCTCCACTTAGGCCTTTTTCTTCGTCTGTTATCGCTCCTTGTTTATAGTAATAGCTATATTTTGCCTTTTCTCCTCTTGATGCCGTTACCTTTACTGTTATATCATGTGTTGTTGGTATTAGTTGTATGCTCGTTATTTTTACTGATAAGTTGTTTGTTTTTCCTTCTATTTCTGCACTTTTAACATACTTTCCATCTTCTTCTTTCTCTATTTTTACTACCCATCCATCTGGGGTTGTTGCTTCTATACTTCCATCTGAATTTTCTACTACACTATCTGGTTCTATTATTTCTCTTTCTTTTAAATGCTCTATGAATTTATCTACTGGTGCTTTTCCTTTATTTTTTGTTTTTACTTCTAACAATGCCATGTCAATTCTTTGTTGTACTTCTGACATTTCATATACATATTTTGCTTGCTCTGCTTTAGTAAGTACCCCTCCATCTTTTGACACTATATTTATACTTACCGTTGCTAGTATTATTAATATTACTATTGTAACAACAAGTGCTAGTAGTGTTATTCCTTTCTCTTTTCTCATTTAAAACTCCCCTTTTTTAATTTTATTTTGTTTGCATGTAATAAACACATGCAAAAAGACAGCCCATTTATTTTTACATAAATAGTCTGTCTAATCTATCACAAATAAAGGTATCTTTTATACCCTCTTTTATTTCTATAAAATACCCGTGTGTGTGTGTGTGTGTGTGTACAGCCCCAAGGCTTACATGTTCTATCATTTGTGACACTTCCCTTTTTTCTTTGGTTATTATATATTCATAGTATATATATTTTTTACTTATTAGTCAATATTTTTCTTTATTTGTAATACAAATGTAATATTTTAATATGATACTGAATATTGTTGTAGCATCCATGAATATACATCAAATACATCATGTGTTTTAGGCAATTTATAATCCAATCCATATGTTTCTACAGATATGCTAGTAATTACTGGTTGTTTTTTTGGTGTATCTGATGCGATACTTTCTCCTTCTTCATTTTTTGGAGCTTCTTCTCCCTCTTTTAAATCTCCATCTCTATAATATACTTCTACATTTGCTATTTTATCTACTACATCCATTCCTTCTATTACTTCTCCAAACGCTGCATATAGTCCATCTAAGCTTTCATTGTCATCTGTCACAATAAAGAATTGTGAACCTGCTGAATTATATCCTTCCCTTGTTGCTGTTTCTCCATATGCACTATAGTCGCCCCTTGCCATAGATATAACTCCTCTTTTATGTTTTAGATTATTTTTTTCATATCCATTTGCAATAAATTCGCCGTCTATATTGTAGTCCTTGTCCTCTTTTACATTATCCATTATATCACTTAAAGAAGGTGATGCTGTACTATCGCCACCTTTTGCTCCTCCTTGGATAACAAAGTCTGGAATTGTTCTATGAAAAGTTAAACCATTATAAAAGCCCCTATTAGCTAAACGAATAAAGTTTGTAACTGTGTTTGGTGCTTTATCTGGATATAACTTAACCTTTATTGTTCCAAAATCTTCTACTTCAATTGTAGCTATTGGATCAGGAATATCTAATGTTAGTTTTTTGTATATACCATATACAACATATCCTATTCCTAAAACTACTGCAATAATTAATAATATTAGAATTACTCTTACTATATTCTTTTTCATAAAATTACCTCTTTCTTTTTTATTATAACATTAAATTATCAAATACAAATTGTTCTTGCATTCTTCTTAATGCTTGTTTTATAGTTCTTGCTCTTACTTCACCTATTCCATCTACTTCGTCTAGTTGTGGAATATCCGCTGCTAAAATATGTTGGAACGATTTAAATGATTTTATTAAATTATCTACAATATTTGCTGGCATTCTTGGTATTTTATTTAATATTCTATAACCTCTTGTATAAACTCCAACTTCGTCATAATTGTCAAAATCTTCATATCCAAGAAGTCTAGCAATTTTTTCTGGTTTCATTAAATCTTCATGCTCTATCTTTTTTATTTCATCTAATACTTTTTCTGCTACTCTTTTTTTACCAGGTGCTATGTAGTCTTTAATAATCAATAATTCTTCTTTTTCCAAATCGCCAACCGATTCGTCTAGTTGCATCTCTAGAAGTCTACCCTCTTCTCCTAATTCATTAATTGCTTTTTCTACTTCATCTGCAACTTTCATAACCATTTCTGCTCTTTGTATTGCTGTAACAACATTTTCTAATGTCACAATATCATTAAATTCATATTCGTTCAATAAATTTAATTTACTATCAAATACTTTTTTATATTTTTCCACAGTTTGTAATGCTTGATTAGCCTTTGAAATTACTGCCTCTAGGTCTTTTAGTACATATCTTAAATTGCCCTTAAATAGTGTAATTATTCCTCTTCTTTGAGAAATACTAATAACAAGGGCTCCAGTTTGTTTAGCTGTACGCTCTGCTGTTCTGTGCCTTGTACCAGTTTCATTTGTTAAAATATCTGAAGATGGAATAAGTTGTGCATTAGCATACAAAATTTTTTTTAAATCAGAACTAAGTACTATTGCACCATCCATTTTAGCAAGTTCATATAGCCTTGACGAAGTATATTCTACATCTATTTTAAATCCACCGTCAACTAAATCTAATACCTCTTTAGTATCTCCTCCGATAACAATAAGGGCTCCGGTTTTTGACTTTAGTATGTTCTCCAAGCCATTTCTAATAGGTGTACCTGGTGCAACAATTTTCAGTATGTCCACAATCAATTTTTTTCACTCCTTTATTAGGGTCTGACCCTTTTTCCCATTTTTGTCGTAAAAGGGACAGGTCAGGTTATTTAATTCCTAAAGTTTTTATTGCTTCATTAATATTTCTAACGCCTATTATATCTAATTTATATTCATCTTTCAATAGTTTTTTGTTACTTTCTGGTATAATACATTTTTTAAAGCCTAACTTCTCCGCTTCTTTTAATCTTTTTTCTATCATATTAACAGCTCTTACTTCACCTGTCAAGCCTACTTCACCTATTGCTACTACATCTTTTGGTATGCTTATATTTTTATAGCTTGAACTGCAAGCAAGTATTACTCCTAAATCAACCGCTGGTTCAGAAATTCTAATACCACTAACAACATTTAAGTAAACATCTTGTCCGACCAAGTGCAAGACCTGCTCTTTTTTCCAAAACAGCAATAAGTACAGCGAGTCTATTATAGTCAAATCCATTTGCTGTTCTTTTTGGAATACCAAAAACACTTGTAGAAGTTAGTGATTGAAGTTCTATTAGAAGCGGTCTTGTCCCCTCCATGCTAGCTACAATAACTGAACCTGCTGGGTTATCTTCTCTATCAGAAATTAAGATAGAAGATGGGTTTGTAATCTCTACCATTCCTTCATTTTTCATTTCAAACATACCTAGTTCATTTGTAGAACCAAATCTATTTTTTACACTTCTTAAAATTCTATAAGAAAAATATCTTTCTCCCTCTATGTATAGAACAGTATCTACCATATGTTCTAACACTCTTGGTCCTGCTATATTTCCATCTTTTGTAACATGACCAATAATAATAGTGGTAATGTTATTATCTTTACAAATGCGCATAATTCTTGAAGTAATTTCACGCACTTGACTCACTGTACCAGCAGCTGATGTAATTTCTTCTGAATACATTGTTTGAATTGAGTCTATAATAACTAATTTTGGGTTAATTGATAAAATTGCCTCTTGTATAACATCTATATCAGTTTCTCCCAAAAACATAATATCGTCATTATCTATATTTAATCTATCTGCTCTAATTTTAACTTGCTCTGCTGACTCTTCCCCTGAAACATACAAAACTTTTCCACTGCCTGTGATTTTATTACATAGCTGTAAAATCAAAGTAGATTTACCAATTCCAGGTTCTCCACCAACAAGTACAAGAGAACCTTTAACTAACCCTCCACCTAAAACTCTGTCTAGTTCTCCTATTCCTGTACTTATTCTTGAGGTAGCTAAACCCTCCACATCTTTTAATTTTCTAGGAGTTACATTTTTTTGTTTTCCAGTTGGGTTATTTGTAGATGTATTATTTGCTATTTTTTCTTCATAAAAGCTGTTCCACTCATTACAAGCTGGGCACTTGCCAAGCCACTTTGCTGATTCATATCCACAGCTCCCACATACAAATACTGTTTTTGCTTTTGCCATTTTTTCTCCTTTTTATATTCAATTTTACACAAATAAAAATATAGCATATTTTTTATAATTATGCTATATTTTTCACAAAATTTTCAATTTAATCTTATTATTTTTCTGCCAAAATGAACATGGCGTGGGCCCAAGCAAGTCCTATTACCCAATTTGGTGTCATTGCGCTATTATCTACTTGTTCTGCTAAAAAGCCGTGTTCATTTGCACTATTTACTACAAATTCAATGCATTCTCTCGCTCTTTTGTAGTCTTTTATTTCTTTATAATACATTGCCATCCACAATGTTGCTATTGTCCATGGGTTTTTACCTCCCATATAATGGTCTTCTTCGAATCTTAAATATCCCCCTGTGTATGTCCTTAATGTTAAATTAATTCTTTCTATTGTATTTTCTATTTTCTTTTCTTTTGCACCTAATAGCCCGAATGGTACAACTGCACCTATTATACTAACATCTGTCCTTTTGTCTGTTTTATTTCTTAATAAGCATTTCATGTTTTCGTCATACATATTGTTTGATATGTATTTCTTTATTTCGTCTAAATTTTTCTCTAGCTTTACTTTTAATTTTTGTATTGCCTCTAATTTTAATCTGTTTTCTGTATATTCTGGCTCTATCTTTTCATATATTCCAAGCATTGCTTTAAAAGCTCCGTAAATGCTTGCAAGTGAATATAGATGCACTCCCTCATTCATTTCCCATATATCATAGCTTAATGGTAGTTTATTTCTTTCTTCTGTGTGATAAGCCATTTCTATTTCATTTTTTACAATATCACTTTCATCATGTGTTCCTAATATATTATCCATATATATACACAAAAATTTGCATGCATTTTCACACATTTTTAAAGTATCTTTTAAAAACTTTATATCCTGTACATCTTTATAATGCTCATATACTCCATATACTACACTTGCGGTTTCGTCAATTTGATATCCCCAACATGGTGCTAGTCTTCCGTCTGTATAAAATCTTTGCTCCCACATTCCGTTTTTGCTTTGTGTGCTTTTGCAAAAGTTTTTGTAAAATTTTTCTGTTTCTTTTTGCATTCCAAGTTCGTCAAATGCTTTTGTTATAAATACTGCATCTCTTGGCCAGCAATAGGCATATCTTCCACTATGCTCCATTTTTTCGTCTACTTCAACAGATGCAGATATACCACCAGTATTTTGATTTGTTAAAAGTGGGAATAACAAAATGGTCCTTTTATATACTTTATTAAATTTTTTATTGTATTGTGTTGTTTCTTCTTTTAAATCTATCTTTGTATGTTCTTTTACATATTTTTTCCAATATTTCTCTACTGCACTTTGTTCTTTTGCTACATCTATTTTTCTAATATTTTCTATCTCTTTTAAAACATTCTCTTCTGTTTTTTGGCTATGGTTTGTTATGTATATATACAAAACCAATTCTTTTTTTTGCTTTGGCTTTATTAACCCTAAATCATAACTAATACTAGAATCTGGACTCATTCCGATATAGTCTTTGTCTTGTATTACTCCACTTCCAATATTTTCGTCTGTATCGTTTAATTGATGGCTTAAAATTCCATTTTTTGAAAACATACATATGATATCATTATGGCTATATTGAATTAACACATTACCACACATTTTTGAACCAACCATATTGTTTTCGTCTGATAATAACTTAGAATGTACCAAAAAATTTACATTTAAGTCTATTGTGTTGTTATTTTGAAATTCATATTTTTTTATTAAAATACTATTCTTTAATGATACAAAATCTGTTTGTTTTATTTGTAAATTAAAATATGAGTTTTCTATTTCTGTATTTAATACATTAGTATCTTCACTATAATATTGTTTATATCTATTATTTATATCTTCATGTAAATATATCATACATGAATCATTAATTTTTACACCTGTATGAAAGAAATCTAAAAATTGTCTAAAGTCTGGTGCATCATACATCATTCTTAATAATTCTCCATTTTTGCTATAACTTGCTGTTATATTTTTCCCTCCGATTATTGCATCATTAAAGTATTTATTTTTCATATGTGTTTTCTCCTTATTTATTTTCTACAATTTTAACAATTTGATTTTCTAAATCTTTTAATTTTCCTTTTAGACCAACAATAGAACTATCGTCTACATCACTGTTTAAGTAATCTTCTTTTACAATAGTTTCCATGTCCTCTAGTTCTTCTTTTAATGTTTGCATTCTCTCTAAAATTTCTAATCTTAAATATCTTTGTTGTGCTGGTACTCCTACCACATCTACCATCTTGATTTCGTCTTTTAATTCATATGTTTCACCAAGTGATGGAATAGTAACAGGAATTCCGTGTTTCTTTTTCTAACTTTTCTTTTAAAACAATCTGTCCTTCTGGCTCTCCATGTACTAAAAATATGTGGCTTGGCTTTTTTAAGAATGAATACACAAAGTTCATAAGCCATTCTTGGTCAGCATGACCAGAATATCCCTCTATGTACTTAATTTCTGCATTTACTGCTATCTCTTCGCCAAAGATTTTTACATTTTTTTCCCCATCAACTAATCTTCTTCCTAGTGTTCCCGGTGCTTGATATCCAACAAACAAAATTGTACTGTTTGGATCCCATAAATGATGTTTTAAGTGATGTTTTATTCTTCCTACTTCGCACATACCACTTGCAGAAATTATAATAGACGACTCTTCTTTTGCATTTAACTCTTTTGACTCTTCTGCCGTTCTTGTAAATTCTAAGCCTGGAAATTCTAGTGGATTATCTCCGCTTTTAATCATGGCTTGCGTTTCTTCGTCAAATAAGTTCATATTTTCTCTAAATATTTCTGTTGCAGAAATAGCAAGCGGACTATCAACATATACTGGCACTGTCATTAATTTTTGATATTTTTTATAAAACTCATCACTATGTTCTTCATCTTTTATTTTGTTTAATTCATATAATATTTCTTGTGTTCTACCTACTGCAAATGATGGAATTACAACTGTTCCACCTCTTTCTAGTGTTTTATACACAGTATCTAGGAAAAGCTCAGCCTTATCGTCATTTCTTAAATGTAGTCTATTTCCATAAGTTGATTCCATAACTAAATAATCTGCATCATCAATCATTGTTGGTGATGATAATAATGGAATGTCGTTATTTCCTAAATCTCCTGTAAACACAATCTTTTTTTGGTCACCATTTTCTTTTATCCACACTTCTATAATTGCCGAACCTAACATGTGTCCAGCATCATTAAATCTTACATGTATATTTTCGTCAATTTCTATTAATTGATCATACTGTACCGGATAAAAAATCTCTGCTGATTTTGCTGCCTCTTCTGCTGTATATAGTGGAGGAAGTGCCTCTTCGCCTTTTCTTATTCTTTTTCTATTTCTCCACTCTATTTCCATTTCTTGAATGTGTCCACTATCTGGAAGCATAATAGAGCACAAATCACATGTTGCTTTTGTTGCATATATTGGATTTCTGTATCCCTCATTATATAACTTTGGAATTCTTCCAGAATGGTCAATGTGAGCATGTGTAAGTAACATAAAGTCAATTTCATCTATATTAAAATTAAATGGATCAGAATTTTCTAGCTCATCTGCTGCTGAACCTTGATACATACCACAATCTACTAAAAATTTTTTCCCTGCACCTTCTACTAAAAAATTAGATCCGGTTACTGTTTTTGCTGCTCCTAAAAATGTAATTTTCATAAATTAAATCTTCCTTCCACTTTATATAAATAATTTTATTTTCTTTTTTATTCTTACATTATCTACTTTAAACTGCGACTTAAATTCTAATATATTATCATCATAATATTCCACATATAAGACACCATCTTCATAATTACATGATATATTTACATTTTTAAAATTAATCATTTTTGAATTAAATAACTCTTGTATTATTATGTATGTAAGTTTATCGTCTTCTGTAAATACATCCCATACTTTAAATTCCTGTGCTTTTTTTATTATTAACTTTATAACTTCTTCAAAATCTTTTTTAAGCTTAACTACATCTTTTAAATAACTTTTTTCATTAAAAGGAACATATCTATAATATCTTATTTTGTATATCCACTTTATTATTTCTTCTTTTTCTTGAGCATTTTCAATTTGCTGTTTTGCTATTTGCAAACATTCTTTGCAAACATTTATAATATCTTCCTTTTTATTTAAAAATTCTAATTCGTCACTTATTTTTGTTTTTTCCTTTACAAATTCCCTTGGCTGAACTATTTGATTACATATTTTTATTTGTTTTAATAAACTTTCTCTTTCTTTTTCTAATCTGTCTACCAAATGGCTAATACTAAAAATCTTTTGTTTGTTTGGTAAAACACTATTTCTTTTTTCATATTCAGTTTTTAGTAAATCTGCATTATTTAAAATTTTGTCTAGATTTTCAATATCTTTAAGACATTCTTTTTTTTCTTCAGTAATTTGTTCTACAAATTGTTTTTTATTGTTTAACAAATTTAATCTTTGATTTTTTTCGTCTAACACTTTTTCATATTCAGCTTTTGCATCTTGATTTTCTTCTATATATAGATTCATTGACACATTTGACAATATATCAAAAAACTCTGTAAATTCTTTTTTGTTTTTTTGCATTAAAAAGTTATCTTTTTCTACATCTTTTAAATTGATTCTTAATAATCTTTCTCCATATACTAATAGCATACTTTGATATAACATATTATATTTTATATTTTGTAATTCCCTTACATTTATATCCCATGACCAACCATTAAAGTCTCTTAATACTTCTATTAGGCTCATGTTACTTCCTATTCTTATTACATTTTGTACAGCCTTTTTTACATATGGATATTTTACAACAATACTTGCCTCATCTTCTCCCATATATAGTATACTTGCTAACAAAGAAAGTTCATTTGGAAAACAAGTAATTTCTCCAGTCCTTTTATTTATTTTTTCTTTATTTTCTTTTTCTTCTGGAGATATAAATTCTATTCCAAAGCACCTTTCTTTAATTGTTTTTACAATATAACTAATGAACTCTTTTTCTGGAAGTACTTCTACTTTAACCGTTTTATAATCTTTATACGCATTTTCTGATTTATATAACATGCTTAGTAAAATATTTTTTACATCTAATGAAAACAATTTTTCTTCTAATATTTCTTCTAAAATATTATTATAATTTTTCATATTTAATTTAGAAAAAATTTTTTTCGCTTCCATGTATTCTCCTCTTTTGTTTATTATTGATTATCTGACTCTACTTCTCCACTCATTTTTAATTCTTCCCAACGCTCCTTTGACATCAGAACTTCGCGAGGTTTGCTACCCTGAAATCCAGATATAACACCTCTTTCTTCCATTTGATCAATAATTCTTCCTGCTCTTGCATATCCTACTTTAAATCTTCTTTGGATAAAAGATGTAGAAGCTTGTCCTGTTTCTACAACAACATCTATTGCATCCATTAAAAATGGATCTACATTGTCTTCTTCGTCTTCTCCTGCTGACATATCTTTTTCTTTATCAGTACTTCCTGCATTTTCAATTTGTTTCATAATCTCGTCACTATATGTTACATTGCTATTATTTTTTACAAAATCTACAATTTTTTCTACTTCTTTATCTGAAATAAATGCACCTTGTATTCTTGTAGGCTTTGGAGCACCAGAAGGATAAAATAGCATATCACCTTTTCCTAAAAGTTTTTCTGCACCTGCCATATCCAAAATTGTTCTTGAATCTATTTGTGATGAAACAGCAAATGAAATTCTAGATGGTATGTTTGCTTTAATAATACCTGTAATAACATCAACAGAAGGACGCTGTGTTGCAATAACCAAGTGCATACCTGCTGCCCTCGCCATTTGTGCTAATCTACAAATTGCATCTTCAACATCTTTTGGAGATACCATCATTAAGTCTGATAACTCATCTATAATTATAACAATCTGTGGTAATTTTTCTGAATTTCCTTCACTATCTAATGCCTCATTGTATCCTTTTAAATCTCTTACATTTTTACTAGCAAATAGGCTATAACGATTTACCATTTCTTGAACTGCCCAAGCTAAAGCTCCTGCTGCTTTTTTTGGATCTGTAACAACAGGAATTAATAAATGTGGAATTCCATTATATACTGAAAGTTCAACTACTTTTGGATCTACCATAACAAGTTTTACTTCACTTGGTTTTGCTTTATATATAATACTTGCAATTAATGTATTAATACATACACTCTTTCCAGAACCTGTCGAGCCTGCAATAAGTACATGTGGCATTTTTGCAATATCTGCTACAACTTCTTTTCCTGCAACATCTTTACCTAATGCAAAAGCAAGTTTTGATTTATGATTTTTAAAATCTTCACAATCAATAATATCTCTTAAATGTACCATTTCATTTTCTTTATTTGGAACCTCAATTCCAACGGCTTGTTTTCCTGGAATTGGTGCCTCAATTCTGATTGTTTCTGCTGCTAAATTTAAAGCAATATCATCTGCAAGGTTTGCTATTTTACTTACTCTAACACCTTCTGCTGGCTTTAATTCATATCTTGTAATAGCAGGTCCTACAGAAACATTTTCTACTTTTGCAGACACACCAAAACTATACAGCGTTTTTTGAAGTTTTGTCGCTGTATCTGTTACTGCTTTTTTACCGCCTTTATTTACTTTTTTATCACTTTCACTTAACAATTGAATTGGTGGAAATTCATAATTTTCATCTTCAACTGTTACAGTATGTTCTAATTGTAAAACTTCCTTTACTTTTTCTTCTTTTGTTTCTTGCTCTGTTTTAAATAAATTTGCATCTATAACATCTGGGTTAGTTTCTTTTTGTTCTGCAAACTCTTTATTCTTTCCTCTTTTTATACTAAATGGAATTAAATCTTCTTCGTCATGATTATATACTTTTAAATCTTTTTTATTTTCTTTTGGCTCATCATTTAAGTTAATTGTAATTTGTTCAGCAAGTTCTTCAGCTTGTCTTTTCTGTTCCTCTTTTTCTCTTAATCTACGCTCTTTTCTGGTCTCTTTTGGAACAGCCTCATCTTCTACATTTTCTATTTCATGTCTTCTTGAATGTCTTTCTTGTTTTCTTTCTTCTCTGTTTTCATGTATTGACATTAAAATATCGGAAATTATTTCCGCTGGTCTTATTCCAAACATAAATACAAGTATTAAAATAGATATTCCAATACACAAAATAACAGTTCCAAATTCTCCAAGCATACCAATTAGAAGATTTGCCATAGCTGTTCCGTATAGCTCCTCCTCCAATATTTTTTTCTCCTAAATAGTAACCGTCTTCTACTACTTTTGAAAAATCATTATTTATATCAATATTTCCCTTTGATATTTGAGAAACACTTAAAATTGTAGCAATACATAAAAGAAATATTCCATATTGCACAAGTTTTGAGAATAAATAATCTTTATCTTGATATGTCATATAAAGTGCTATTATAAAAGTTCCGATTGGAATAATATATTTAATAGCTCCCATAATTCCACCAAGCATTGGGCTTAAGTGTTCTCCTATATATCCTGATTTTGTATAAATTAAAATTGCAAGTAATATGCTAATTAAAATCATTATTACCACTGCAACATTGATATCAATTCCTGTTTGCTTTTTCCTCTTTGCTCTTGCCAAAATATTTCCTCCTTTTGTTTTACTTGTTAGTTGATTTATATTTATATATTAATATCGAAAAAATAAAGTCGGAAATCAATTTTTAATTGATTTGTTTTTATCCGACTTTGACTTCCTCTTTTTTATTAACTATTTAATTATTTTAGTTCTTTTCTGTTGTTTTTAATTACTTTTAGTGCATCTTCTAGAGCTACTTCAATTCCTGCTAAAACACCATCGGCATATTCTTCTGTCCCACTTTTAATTTCTCTTGACATTTCATTTGCTGTTTCAATAATTTCTACTTTCTTTTCATATGCTTTTCTTGTAATTTCATGTTCGTCAATCATTGATATAATTCTATTTTCAGCCTCTTTTATGATATCATTTGCCTCATTTTGTGCCTCTTCTAAAATGCGTTGTCTTTCCTCTCTAATCCATTTTGCTTGCTTAATTTCATCTGGCAATTTAAGTCTAATTTCTTTAATTATCTCTAACACCGCTTCTTTATTTACTATACACTTACTAGAAAAAGGAACATTCCTGCTCTTTTCTATCATATCCTCTAATGTTTCTAACAAAGTAAATAATTCCATGATTTTACCCCTTTCGATTTAAGAATATTAAGCTTACTCTTCCATATTTTCTTAAATCATACATGTTTAACTTAATTTCCTGTAACTTGCTTTCTTCTCTTTTTTCGTCATCAGTTTCTATAATAATAATTCCCTCTTCATTTAGTAAGTCTAATGATAATATCCTTTGTACAGCATCCACAGCTATATCATCTCTGTATGGTGGATCAATATATATAATATCAAATGATATATTTTTTTCTTTTAACATCTGCAAGCATTTTTTATAATCTTTTTGTATAACTTCTGCTTTATCTTCAAGTTTTGTTTTTGTTAAATTTTTATATATCATTTTTGATGCCATATTAGACTTTTCACAAAAGTATGCTTTATTTGCTCCTCTGCTAATACATTCTATTCCTATTGCTCCACTTCCTGCAAATAAATCTAAAACAGTACTACTTTCTATTTTATTTTGAATAATATTAAATAAAGATTCTTTGACTCTATCTAATGTAGGTCTTGTAGAAATATCATCTATAGACTCTAGTTTTGTTCCTCTTGCTTTTCCACTTATTACTCTCACAGTTACCCCTTATTCTATTTACTACTAATATTTTATAATTTATTTAAGATATGTCAATATGATTAATAAAATTGTAATATACTTTTAATATAATTGTAATACTGTTATATTATTGTAATATTTTTACTTTTTGCATTATATAACAAATTATGTAAAATGTAAATAACCTCTAAAAAATTTGTCTATATGTCATATTCTTTTTAATAGACAAATAAAGCCACGGCTAAATAAAACCGTGGCTTTATTGTTTATTTACACTTAATCTTTATTAATATCTTTTATTAATTCTAATTGAGAAATTAATAGTGATTCCATTTTAGCTTTGTATACATCAAACTTTTTTTGTAGTTCGTCTAATTCTTTTGATTTAGCCGAAATTTCTCTTTCTAAGTCTGATGATTTTTGTCTTGCATTTCCCTGTGCATCTGCCAAAATTTGCTCTGCTTGTTGCTGAGCCATTTTCTTTATTTCATCTGCTGCACTTTGAGCCATAATTAATGTATTATTAAGTGTTGATTCAATCTTTTTATATTTAGATAGACTTTCTTCTAACTCTGCGATTTTAGCTTCGTTTTCACTAGATTCTTTGTATAATTTTTCATAATCTACAGTAAGTTCGTCTAAGAATTCGTCTACTTCTTCAACACTATATCCGTTCATCATTTGTTTAGCAAATTTCTTATTTTCTATATCCAATGGTGTGTACATAATACTTCCTCCAAATCGTTGAACTTTTTTTAATTATTGGCATTATTTCTCATCCAAGAAACAGATAGTTTATTTTTTATTTCTTCTCTTGCCATTTCATTTGTAATATCATAGTTAAATGGTGCAACTAAAAATATTGAATTAGATACTTTTTGTAAATTTCCGTCTAATGCATGAACTGCACCGCTAACAACATCAACTATTCTTCTTGCAATATCTTTATTTACATATTCCAAATTTACAATAATTGATTTTTTCTCTTTTAGTAAAGTACATATATTTTCTGATTGTTCAAATGTAGTTGGTTGACAAATAACCATTTTTACTTGTGTAGTTTGAGGCATATTTACCACCTTACTATTTCTTCTACCCCATAACTTTCTTTCTTCGTCTTCTTCTGTTTCTCCATCGTTTTCTGATTCTATATAATCAACATTTTCCATTTCTTCCTCTTGTTCCTGTTCTGGTGTTATTCCTAATAATCCCCATACTTTTTCCATGATTGCTCCTGACATTATAATACCCTCCTATAAAACTTAATTTGTCCTTTGTTTGTATACAGTATCTAACTTTTTTTTCATATTGTCAATAGTTTTTTAGCATGTAATAATAATTTAATATTTTTGTAACATTTTTGTAATATATATGTAACATTTATGGATTAATCAAAATCTCGTCATATAAAGAAATCTTTTTCCTTGATTTAATTTCTTCTATGCCGTAACCTAGTTCCTTTAATTCGTCACTTGTGTAGTCTGTTACTATCGTGTATTTTCCATTTGTTTTTAATTCTTTTATCCATATTTTATCTTGATATCCTGCCCTTGTTCTAACAACATATGCGACATTATTATCACCTTTTTGTTCATATGCAATAGCAGAGTTTGGAATCTTTTTTCCACTAGCACTCCACCATATAATACTAAATGAAATTTTACGATAACTAATTAATTCTTCTACAGATTTATCTATTTTAAAAATTAATACATAATCGTCACTGTCTTCGTGATTAATATACTCAATGCTAGCAGAAACTTCATTACCATTAGAAAACTTTAACTTTACTGCATCGTCTATTTTTGCTTGTTTTGCATATTCAGAATTTGATGCAACAGCAATATAACACTCGTAATTATTTATTATTTTTCCGCTTTCGTCATTTGCTGGTATCATTTGCCCTGTTTTTAAATTTAATCCTTCTAGAAATTCTTTTGATATATTTCCAAAATTTGAAGTTGTTAGAATCTCCTCATATCCATCTACTCTATATGATACTATTCCGCTAATTGGTGATTTAACATATTCAGCTCCTAAATTTAATGTATTTTCATAACCGCTTCTTTCATCAATTAATTTCTTTAAATACGAACCTGCTGGACTTTTTTCGCCTGTAATTTTTGCTTTTTTCATAATATATGTATTAATATCATTCTTGCTTTCTCTTATTTTTTGCAAATCATTTTCATTATATATATTATCAATTTTTTGTATTATTTGATCTTCTAACGCTTTTGTATCACTACTAGAAAACAGTCCGTCTTCATTTGACATTACTTCATCTATCTTTTTATCTAGCTCTTCAATCTTTTTTACTAAATTGCCCTCTCCATTTGAATAATACCTAAAAATTGCTTCTCCTTTTGCCACTCTTTCTCCTTCTGTCTTAATTTGAGACATACCATTTTTGTAATTTTCTCCTTTTACAACAGTTTCGTCTCTAAAAATATATCCTGTTGCTGCTTCTTCTTGATATATTTGCCCTTGTTCTACTAAAAAAGTATCTGTGGGATTTTTTACTAATTGTAGCACAATCTTAAAAGTATATATTATTGCACATATCAATATAATCATAATAATCAGTCGTCTATTTTTTATTATGATTTGAGTAAATTTATTCTTTTTTTTGGGCTTATTTATTTTGTTAATCTTTTTTGGCTCAATTTTGCTTTTCACCATATTCCTCCAAAATAATTTTAATATTATTGTCTAATTTATCTAATCCATCAATCCATATAATATTTTCATATTTTCTAAACCATGTTAATTGTCTTTTAGCATATCTCCTTGTCTCTTGCTTAATTTTATCTATCATTTGTTCTTTAGTAATAATTCCATTTAGATATTCTACAACTTCTTTGTATCCTAGTCCCTGCATTGCAGTTGGAAATTCTTTGTTATTTTTTAAAAGAGCTTTTACTTCTTCTATTAAGCCATCTTCTATCATTATATCTACACGCCTATTAATTCTATCATAAAGTTTATCTCTTTCCATATTAATGCAAAATACAATATAGTCATATTTTGGACCATTTTTTCTTGACTCTATTTCTTGCTCTGTCTTCGTCTTTCCAGTAGCATGATAGATTTCTAATATTCTACAAATTCTTTTTTTATCATTTGGGCTAATATTTTTTATTGCCTCTGAATCTATCTGTTTAGCCTTTTGGTATAAAACATCTAGCCCCTCTTTTTTTGCTATTTCTTCTAATTGATTTCTATATGATATATCTATTTTAGTTTCTGGATAATCAATTCCATAAATCAAAGAACTTATATATAAACCTGTTCCACCTACTATAATTGGTACTTTTCCATTTTCTATAATTGTATCTATTGCTTTTATAGCATCTTTTTTATATTCTGCAACACTATATCTTTGACTAGGAGATACAAAATCTAGTAAATAGTGTTTAATACCTTGCATTTCGTCTACAGTTGGCTTTGCAGTTCCTATGTTCATTTCTTTATATATTTGCATAGAATCTGCAGATACAATTTCGCCATTTATTCTTTTAGCAAGTTCGATTGATAAACTAGTCTTTCCAGATGCTGTTGGTCCACAAATTACAATTACTTTTTGTTTTGCCATTACTCTTTCTCCTTAAAATTGTACTTTATTTTCAATCACATTTTGCTCCATATTATTTTCTAATTCATTTGTAATTTGATTTTCTATATTATTTGTTACATCTGCACCTGTATTCTCTTGTTTTTTGCTAGTTTGCTCAAGTTGCATAATTATATTGTCTTGTATATCTTTAAAATATGAGCATTCCCATGCAAGAACAATTATCAATATTATACCAAGTAATATACCCCTATTTCTTAGCTTGTCTAACCCAAGCTTTTCTGTTTTATATTTATTATAGGACTTAGCTATTAAAGGTAAAACAATAAGTGCATTTATAGGAACAAATAAAAATGTAATAAGATTTTTACTAGTTTCTGAAACTTCTTTAACTGCAACATCTTTTGTACTTATCCAGTAAGCTACAGATGTTAAAGCATAAATAATTGCAATTCCTACTGCAATAAATATAACTTTTTCTTTTTGGTCCATATTGCTTAAACAATGATATGTTAATGCAATCGCTACTACATTTAATATAAATATAAAAATTAAAATCAGTATCATTATTTTATCTCCTTGAAAACTTTTTTTCAATATCATTTTTTGTCATTTTAATTGCTGTTGGTCTTCCATGTGGACAAGTAAATGGGTTTGGAAGAACTAATAATTGTTTCATTAAACTATCCACTTCTTCTTTTGTTAATGCCATATTAGCTTTTACAGCAGCTTTACATGCAACTGTAGCTATAAATTTTTCTTCAATTTCTTGCTTTGCTGTTCTTGCTACTGTATTAATTTCGTCTAATGTTTCTAAAAATAACTCTTTAGTATCTAAGTCAATGCATATATTTGGTACTCCAGTTAGTTTAATAGTATTCTCTCCAAATTCTTCTAATACAAATCCGGCTTTTCTAAATATCTCCATGTTGTCTTTTGCAATTTCCATTTCTCTATGTGACATATTAATTATGTCCGGTAATAACATTAGTTGTGAATCTTTTTCTTCGTCACTATAATAGTTTTTCTTTACTTTCTCATACATAATTCTTTCATGTGCTGCATGTTGGTCTATAATATATAGCTCTTTATCCATTTCTATAATTATATATGTAGAAAAAGCTATTCCAATAAATTTATAGTTTGGCAATTCTTCTTCTTTATCAAAAATAGATATATTTGTTGTAGTTTCTATCTCATCTTGTCCAATCTTATATTCCTCTTCATTTTCTGCAACTCCAGTTTCTTTTTTTGTAACTCTTCCAAATGTTTTTGCATACATTTCGTCAAAATTTTGCTCATCTATGTCTATGTGCAAATTTGATAATTCTTGCATTTTATCGCTTACTTTTTTCAAATCTAATGTTTTTGTTTCTTTATCATTTTCTACATTTTCTGATACAGGTACTTCAATTTTTACTGTATCACTGCTTTGAATATCTACTTTTGAAGTATCGTCCAAATTATCCTCACTAATATTATCTTTCATACCATGTTTTAAATTATATATTTGTGCGATAAAATTAGACTTTTGTTCTACTTCGTCTCTATTTGTTTCTAATTTAGATTTTTCTTGTTCATCATCATTTTCTTTTGCCATATTCTCCGATACAGATTCAGAATCTTTTTCATTTAGTTCCATTTTCGTTTCATCTGGAACTAAATCACCTTTTAACAAACCTTCTTTAATTGCATGATAAACTGCTTTAAATACATTATTCTCATTTTCAAATCTCACTTCTAATTTTGCAGGGTGTACATTAACATCTACTTTTTTTGGATTCATTTGTATATTCAAAACTAAAAATGCATATTTTCCAATAGTAATCATTCCTTTATATGCTTGTTCTGCTGCACTTGTTAAAACTTTATCTTTAATATATCTTTGATTTACAAAAAATAATTGATTACTTCTATTTGAACGCGCAATTACAGGTTTACCGATTACACCTGTAACGGTCATGTCTTCATAATCATAATTTACCTCTATAATATTTTCCGCAATGTCTTTACCATATATGCTATAAATAACTGATTTCATATTACCATTTCCAGAAGTTTGTATAACAGTTTTTCCTGAACTTATAAATTTAATTGCAATGTTTGGATTTATTAAAGCAATTCTTGTAACAACATCTTCTATATATCCTGCCTCTGTAAAATCCTTTTTTAAAAATTTATATCTTACTGGGGTATTATAAAATAAATCTGTTATGGTCATGGTAGTACCCTCTGGACATCCAGTATCTTCTTTATTAATTATATTTCCGCCTTGAACTTCTACCTTGCAACCAATATCATTTCCTACAGCTTTTGAAATCACCTCTACATGGCTTATAGCTGCAATACTTGCTAAAGCCTCACCTCTAAACCCCATAGAAGTAACTGTTTCTAGGTCATCTGCTTTTCTAATTTTACTTGTTGCATGTCTTTCAAATGCCATTTCTATATCATCTGGCATAATTCCTTTTCCGTTATCTGTAATACGAATATATGAAATTCCTCCATTCTTTATTTCTATTGATATGTTTGTTGCTCCTGCATCTATTGAATTCTCTACTAACTCTTTTACAACTGAGGCAGGTCTTTCTATTACCTCTCCTGCAGCAATTTTATTAATTGTTAAATCATCTAATAATATGATGTTCCCCATTTTTACTCCTCCAAAATTTACTTTTTGTACTGCACCAAATATCTTTTTACAAATTATATCATTAATTTTTCTTTTTTGTATAGCTTTTTAACAAAATTTAAATAAAATTTTATGCTCATTCTGTAACCCTTTTTTTATCTCGGAATAATATATAGCATAACTAAAGAGCAAAACAAAATTATATAGGAGGTACTAAAAATGGGTAATTGTTGCAATAGCGAACTATTATGGTTCATTATTCTATTCTTACTACTATTCTGCTGTGGCGGATGTGGTAATAATGGATGTGGCTGCAACTAAAAAATTGTGGCCATAATTCATAATTTCATTTTCTTTTTTGAAAGGAGGGGAAAATTTATGCCAGAGAACAGAGGTTGCGGATGTGGTTTCGGTTTTGGTGATGACTGCATTTGGATTATCATAATATTAGTTTTATTATTCTGTTGTTGCGGTGGTGGCAATAGAGGCGGTTGTTGCTAATATATTATAGATAAAACTAAAACAGAGTGCACTTTTACATAAAATTTAAAAGTGCACTCCATTTTTTAAAATGTACTTGACATAGGTACTATTTTTTTATTTTCTTCCTCTTTCTTTTTGTACTACTTGTCTTCTTTCAACTTTTCTTCTGTCATCTTTATCTCGTATGTCTTTATTTTTTCTTCTATCTGCTGTTTTTCTTCTATTTTCAAATATTTTTCCCTCATTATCTACTATCATATGTTCCTCCCTAATTTATCTTACTTAATAATCTTTTAATCAATATATATCATTGATTTACTTTTGTCAATTAAATTTTAAGAAAACATTGCATAAAAGGACATTTAGATATTTTGTGTAATTTCCAGTTAGTCAATATATAGCACAACACGGAACCCAAACTCGAAGGTTGTATCTGTCGTCGGATGGTGTCCACCGCGATAGGAAATAGGATGCCAGAAACCGTCGTAGTCAAACCCACCCCCACGACGAACCGCGTACTTCGTACCAGTAGTTGCGTTTGAATCTGTAGTACTATGGTAGCCTATCTCTGTTGTCCATTCCCACATATTTCCTGCCATATCATAGATATTTTTTAATTTAAATTGCTCTACTACTCCTGTTGCTAGTTCCATTCTTTTTGATAATGTGTATGATGCTGAATTATAACTTGAACCATTTGTATAATCCGTGTTAGTATATTTTAGTTCTCCTTCTCCACTTTCTGTTAAAACTCCTTCTCCTAATTTTGGTTTTCCTGTCTTATATTTGTTTGCTATTACCCATGCTGTCGTTTTGCTGTTATCATTTTTGGTTGCCAATATATGTTGAGCATACAAGACATTTTCTGTTAATTCTTTTGTATTATTTGTATAATTTCCATAATTACTACTTTCTAATGCTATATTTGTGTAGCTTTCACCTAACCAATCTACTATTCTATCCCATGCTATTCCGTCTATCAACTGGCTTGTTACATCATAACTACTCTCTACTCCACTATACATATTATTTGATACTTCCATTGCATTTTTATAATCTATATAATTCCATGCCTGTACCCCTTGTTTGCTTACTGGTTTCAAATTTATTCCATTTTCTTGCGATACATTTTTTGATTTATTTCCATTATTATTACTATCTGTATAATATGGCATTGTTTCTTTATTACTCTCATTATTTACAGAAAATGACGCATTATCTGGCACTCCTGCCTCATATCTTCCTACATAAAAGCCTCCATTTTTTGCTACACTTTCTGTATTTCCGCCTTCTTCTTTCCAATCTACATATTTTCTATAATAATATGTTTTCCATGGGTTAGTTGTATCTCCACTATCTGGTGTTGATCCTTTTGTATCGTCTACTTCTGGAGTTTTATATTCATGCTTTTTATATTGTCCCTCTGTGCATGGTACCCATACAAATTGGTTACCATCAGCATCTTCTATTACTATTCCGTCATTTACTTTTGTTCCTAAATCTGTCCTTACAAAAAAGCCCCTTGGTACTACTATTCTATTCCCATTTACATCTTCTGCATCTACTGTGCTTTCTAGTACTACTCTTGAGTCTCCTCCATCCAAAGTATCTACCAATGGTAGCCCATGTGGTCCTTTTCCTGTTTCTTTCATCATTTCTTCTAGCATTGTATTTAAGCCCTCTACTTCTTTTTTGCTACTTTCTTCATAGGCATCTCTTGCTTGCTCTGCCTTTTTTATCAATCCATTTTCTCCTACTACCATATTTATACTTACTGTAGCTAGTATTATTAGCACAATTATGGTTACAACTAATGCTATTAATGTGATTCCTCTTTCTTTTATTTCTGTCATTTGTTTTCTTTCTTTCATTTTTAATTTTCCTCCTATCTCGGGTGACCAATGGTCACCCCTACATTTAATTTTTTTATTTTTTTCCCTTTTTACTTTCCTCGGGCGACCGATGGTCGCCCATACATTTAATTTTTTTATTTTTTTCCCTTTTTACTTTCCTCGGGCGACCAGTGGTCGGCCCTACAATAGTGTATTTTCTTTTACAATTTAATCAATAATATTTTCTGAATATAAAAAACATTGTAATTACATTGCACAATTCGTACATTTATAAAAATGCACGCAAAAAGACAGGCTGTTTATTTTTACATAAATAGTCTGTCTTCGTATATCACAAATAAAGCGATTCTTTCGCTTACCTCTATTTTACTAAATTGTAGCTCTCTCTCTCTCTCTCTCTCTCT
>CANQCV010000011.1 GCA_947591045.1 uncultured Clostridia bacterium | reverse complement strand
TTTTCTCCTTTACCTCGGGCGACCGATGGTCGCCCCTACATTTAATTTTGTAATGGTCGCCCCTACATTTAATTTTGCAATGGTCTCCCCTTGTATCACATATTTGTGATTTGTAGTCCCTGTTTTTTTCTGTTATTTTATGCATTTAGTATACTCATATTTTTTCATTTAGTCAAGTATTTTAACTTATTTGTAATCTAATTGTAATATTTACAACTTCTTTCTACTATGCTATTTAACTAAAATATAGAATTTCATTTTCAGGAAAGTAAGTTTTAAAAAGTTTCTTTAAATATTCTTCTGCCTCATTTCTTACCTCTTTTTTATATGTGTATTTTCCCTTTCCGCGACCTGTCATTTTTTCTGCATCATATAAATTAATTGCATTTGGAAACGCCTCTTCATTTATTTTTCTATGAATGTAACTATATGTCATAAGTATTACTTCAAAAAATACTTCTTTTTTTACATCTTCACTTAACTCATTTTTTAATGTTATAAATAAATCTTTATATTTTTCTTGCCAACCATCTACTAAAACAATAGGTGCTATTAAAATTCCTACATTATAGCCTGCATTTTTTAATTTATTTATTGCTTCTATCCTTTCCTTTAATGATGATGTTCCAAACTCTACTTTTGTAATTATTTCTTGTGGATTCATACTCATTCTGATAATAACTCTTCCATTATGCTTTAAATCTAACAAATCATCTACCATGCTAAATTTAGTAGGAAAAGTAATATATCCTTTATTGTTTTTGGCAAAATTTTCTATAGTCCATACTAAATTTTGTGTAATTGTGTTTTCTAATACTAAATCACTATTACTTCCAATTTCAAAAACTAATTCTTTTTCACTTTTATTTGCCTCTTTAATAATTTTATCTAACATTTCTTCTCTATTTACAAATAGCCTTAAATATGCACATTTATTATAATTACACACTAAATAGCAATACATACACATAGCTGTGCAACCTGATGAGGTATATGGAACTAAATAATCAGATATTTTATTGTTTGGAACAAATTTATGAGTTTTACGAACTCCTATAATTAAATTTTGTTTCATATTTGGAAATTCCCTATTTTGTTTTGTACGCATTTCTTCTATATTATTGTGATTTTCTATCTCATACATAGGAATTTTTTCTTCTTCATATTCTTTTAGTAATCTTTTTCCTAGTTCATATTCTCTTACTTTTGGCTCATAATATACTGCCTTTGGAACAAACTTTTTCATATACATTCTCCTTTTTATATATATTTTTTACTGATATTTGAATATTTATTCTCTCACTTTCATATTCATAAAAAAGGAGTAGAAATATGAAATTCATTTTGGTATCTTTTAAAAAAAATATCTTGCCTTGCCTTTTTATTTTGTTTGCAATATGTTTAGTTGTCTTTTCTAAAACAAATTTAGATGCTTGTAAAGTTGGACTGAAATTATGGGCAAATAATGTTGTGCCCTCATTATTTCCGTTTTTTGTTATTACTGAACTATTAGCTCATACAAGTGTTATTTATTACATTGGGAAAAAATTTAATAAAATTATGAGACCTTTGTTTAATGTACCTGGAGAAGCAGCCTATGCTTTTATTATTGGCTTAATCTCTGGTTATCCTACTGGTGGAAAAATTGTTGCAAATCTTAGAGAACAAGGTTTATGCACTAAAGATGAGGGAGACAGAATGCTTAGTTTTACCAATAACTCTGGTCCTTTATTTATAATTAGCTTTGTTGGGGTTTCGCTTTTTGGAGATACGAAAACTGGCATTTTACTTCTTTGCACACACATTTTAGCTAGTATTACAGTTGGTATTATTTTAGGTAAACTATCTACAAAAAAAGTAACTTCATTAAACGAGCGGTACATCACAAAATATCAATTATATAACTTCCAAAAAGCAAGATAATACTTCTATTAAAGAACAAGTAACTTTAAGTAATCTTGGAAAAATTTTAGGTAGTAGTATTCAAAATGCTATCTCTACAATTCTTATGATTGGCGGTTTTGTAGTAATCTTTTCTGTTATTATTTCAATTTTATCTAATAGTAATATTTTAGATTATACTAGCAAATTATTTACCCCTATTTTAAATATGCTTGGGTTAAATACAAATTTTGCAAAGCCAATATTATCAGGTATTATAGAGCTTACTAATGGCATTAATATGGTAACTTCTGTTTCTATTAAAGAAATTTCTCAAAATGTTATTTTATGTGCATTTTTACTTGGGTTTGGTGGATTGTCTGTACTATTTCAGGTAGGTGGCTTGCTTTCAAAAACAGATTTATCTATGAAGAAATATGTCTTTGGTAAATTTTTACAAGGTATACTTGCTGCAATTTATACATTTTTAGCCTTAAAACTAATTCCTACTCTAAGTTTAGATATAACTCCTACTTTTGTACCTGCACTAGATACAGTGATATATCCAATTCATTTTTTTGGTGTTAGCAATTATCTTATTTTATTATTAACCATAATTTTTATTGTATGTATTGCCTTTTCTCATAAAGAACATAAACCTTATGGTAAAAAGCAATATAAATAAATTATTTTTAAAAAGCAAATTATTTGCTAGATTGGAGGTTTTATGGATAGAAATATGGACATGAATGGTTTTTGCAGTTTTCCACCACCTTATGGTGGGTATGAAGCAAATTTTGACCCAAATGGTATGCCAGATGGAAATAATATGTTTAATCCTATGGTACAATATGAGCAAGCATATATGTATTATCGCTACATGACACAGCAGTTAGAATACAAAATAAAGTGTAAGGAATATGATAGATTGTGTAATTCTACAGTAAGAACTGAATCTTCTAGAAGTGATAGAAGAGATTAAACTTATGTGATAAAAAAATAAACCATATAAAATATTGATATTTCAATACTTATATGGTTTTATTTTTTTGGTAGCGAGAGGGAGATTCGAACTCTCGACACCTTGGGTATGAACCAAGTGCTCTAGCCAACTGAGCTATCTCGCCATAACTAATATATTGACAAAATGCAATTTATATTATAGCTATAAAATTACATTTTGTCAATATCTAACTTTTTGCTTTTTAATCTTCTATCTACCGTCTCTTTCTTCTGATTCAATTTCTTTTCCCTTTTGAGATATTGCTTTCTCTGAATTTAATTGCTTGCTTTCTACTTTAAATTGTGATTTTCCTTTACCTTTTCCTGAATTTCCTTTTGATGTTTGATTAAAATGTTTTTTTGCTTGCTCTTCGATAGATTCTGAAGAATCTTCTAATTCTTGTGGTAATTCAACTGTACCATCTATTTCTCCCGTTTTACTCATATCAACTATCATTGTAAATATATTAAGAACAGGTATTTTATCTAATACTGACATTTTATTTTCTCCTTTTTAGGTTATAATCTTAATTACATTACATAATTAATTTTACCACAACTTGCCTTTAAAATCAAGCTTTTTTAACTAATTCATATAATCTCTTAATTTTTTACTTCTACTTGGGTGTCTTAATTTTCTTAATGCCTTTGCCTCTATTTGTCTTATTCTTTCCCTTGTTACTTGGAACTCTCTTCCTACTTCTTCTAAAGTTCTTGCTTTTCCGTCTTCTAAGCCAAATCTTAATCTTAGTACCTTTGCCTCTCTTGGAGTTAATGTATTCATAACTTCTTCTAATTGTTCTTTTAACAATGTATATGCTGCAGAATCTTGTGGTGCTGGACTATCGTCATCTGGTATAAAATCTCCCAAATGGCTATCATCTTCTTCTCCTATTGGAGTTTCTAATGACACTGGATCTTGTGCTATTTTTTGTATTTCCATTACTTTTTCTACTGGTATTTCCATTTCTTGAGCTATTTCCTCTTGGGTTGGCTCTCGTCCTAATTGTTGTAATAGATGTCTAGATGTACGAATTAATTTATTAATAGTTTCCACCATGTGTACAGGAATTCTTATAGTTCTTGCTTGGTCTGCAATAGCCCTTGTAATTGCCTGTCTAATCCACCATGTTGCATATGTGCTAAACTTAAAACCTTTGTTATAATCAAACTTTTCAACTGCCTTTATTAGTCCCATATTTCCTTCTTGAATTAAGTCTAAAAATAACATACCTCTTCCTACATATTTTTTTGCAATACTAACAACTAATCTCAAGTTAGATTCTGCTAATTTTTGTGCTGCCTCTTCGTCACCCTCTAGAATTCTTTTGGCTAAATCTAGTTCTTCTTCATAAGTCAAAAGGGGTATTTTGCCAATCTCCCTTAAATACATTCTTACAGGATCATCTATATTAATTCCTTCTACATTTGTAATATCTAAATCTTCAAGTTTTACTTCTTCAACATCTTGTAAATCTTCAATATCTGGTTCTTCTAAATCTTCATTTAAAAGATCTACCCCCAAATCTTCAAATGCATCAAATACTTTGTCTATCTCATCTGCATCTGTGTCCTCTAATTCGCTTGCTAATTCTCCATATGTCATTTGTCCTTTTTCTTTTGCTTTTTCAATAATCTTTTTTACTTTTTCTTCTTCAATTTGAGATTCCTTTTGTTCTTTTACATCTTCTTGCTTTGGAGAATTATCTTCTACTTTTTTTGTTTTATCTTCACTTTTTACTTCTTTTTTTTCTTGTGCTTTTTTATCTTCTTTTTTAGGTGATGCTATTTTTTTCTCTTTAATTTCTTCAACTGTTTTTTCATCTTTTTCTGTCTTTTTCATAATTTTACCCCCTATTTAATCTTAGCCAATTTTAAAATAATATCATTTAATCTTTTTTCAAGATCCTGTACTTCTTGTTCACTCAAATTTTGCGTATCATCTAATTTCTTTATAATGCCGATTTCTTTCATTTACTAGCTTTTCTTTTTCATATGCATTTATTAAGTCTTCTATGCATTTATTTATATCTGTTATTTCAAAATCTGATGCCATAATTCCTGATAAATAATTAATAGTATCTGCGTCTGTAAAATATGCTAATAAATCATTATTAATATTTCCTTTTTCTAACTCTTCATACAATTTTTTTACAATTTCATTGTTTTTGTCATGTTTTATTAAGTCAGGAGTTACAACATTTTTTATTTTTGTGTAACTTTCTCTAGGATAATTTATTAAAATGTATATTAACATCTTTTCACGCTTTAAAACCGCTTCATCCACTTTAGAATTTTGTGTATCTTCCTTTTTTATATAACGCGCTACTGGTTTTTCTAAAATCTTTGTCTGGTTATTTTTTGAATACGCTAACTTATTTACTTCTGCATAAATTGCCTCTTTTGAAATATCATATTCATTTGATATTTTGTCAATATATATTTCTTTTTCGATATTATTGCTAACATCTGCTAGTATTTTTGCAATTTGGTTTAAAAACTTAATTTTATCATTTACATTTTCTAAATTTAGCCCTTGTTTTAAAACTTTTACTTTAAATTCCACAAGAGAAATTGCTGAATCTACGCATTTTAAAAATCTTTCTGGTCCGTATTTAATAACAAACTCATCTGGATCCTTTGCCCCATATATTTGTAAAATTCTAATATCACAACCCATATTTTGCAATATTTCTAATCCTCTTAATGTTGCTGCTTGTCCTGCTGCATCTGAATCATAACCAATAACAACTTGCTCACAGCTTTTTCTTAATAGCCATCCTTGGTTTTCAGTAAGAGCTGTTCCGAAGAGATGCAACTACATTTGTAATTCCTCTTTGATATAGCGAAATTGCATCCATATATCCTTCTACAATAATGATTTTCTTTGTATCGCCTTTTTTTGCAATATTTAGCCCAAATAAATTCTTGCCCTTGCTATATACAATATTTTCTGGTGAATTAATATATTTTGGCTTGCTATCGTCTAAAACTCTTCCACCAAAGGCAATTACTCTTCCTCTTATATCTTTTATTGGGAACATTAATCTTCGTCTAAATCTATCTATGTATTTACCATTTTCTGCTTTGTTTACTAAACTAGACGCTAATATTTCTTCTTCTTTAAAGCCTTTACTTTTTAATAGTTGGTATAGTTCATCAAACTTTCCAGAATATCCTATCATAAATGATGTTAAAGTTTTATTGTCTAATTTTCTTTTTTTAATATATTCTTGAGCCTCTTTTGATGTTGGTTTATATAGATTTTCATGATAAAACTTTGCTGTAACTTCATTTATCTCATATACCTTTGCTTTTAAAGCCTCTTTTTTGTCATCTTCAAAATTGCTTAATGTTGGTAGTTCAATATTTGCTCTATTTGCTAGCAACTCTAAAGTATCTTTAAAATCAAGATTTTCTATTTTGCTAACAAAATGAATTACATTTCCCCCGACACCACAACCAAAGCAATGAAATATCTGTTTATCTGGCGAGACAGAAAAAGAAGGTGATTTTTCTTTATGAAATGGACATAAGCCAAAAAAGTTTCTCCCGCTTCTTTTCAAAATGACATATTGTGATATCACATCTACGATATCATTACTTGTTTTTATTTCTTCTATTAAATCATCACTATACCTTGTCAATTTTTTTAACCTTTCTTACATATATTATTTTATTCGACATAAAGTCTTTAAATCCTTCTTATAAATTGATAACATAATGTGTCAATTTTCGCCATAAAATAATATAAAAAAGTTGGAATTTTCATCCAACTTTTTATATTATAGATTTTCATCTGTTTCAGTACTATTAAATGGTATAAACTTACTTACAATATTTTTATTTACATCAACATTTTCCTCTTGAGGAAGTTTGTACTCATCAAATGAAACGCTAATTTTATTATCTACTAACTGTTCAACTTCTTCTTGTGATGCATGTTCTGCTAACACTAACTCACTTACTAATATTTGTTTTGCATTTGAAAGCATTTTCTTTTCACCTGTTGACAGTCCTTTTTCTTTTTGTTTAAAGCTTAAGTTTCTAACAACATCAGCCACTTCATATATATCTCCACTCTTCATTTTTTCCATATTTTCTCTGTAACGCTTGTTCCAATTTTGTGACATTTCTGTTTCGTTTTCTCCTAATATGGTCATTACTTTTGAAGCTTCTTCTTTTCCTATTATATTTCTTACACCTACTTGTTCTGCTTTTGCCGTTGGTATCATTACTTTTACTTCGCCTGGCATTTTAATAATATAATAAGCTTGTTTTTCTCCTAATATGTCTTTTTCCTCTATACTATCGATTGTGCCTGCACCGTGCATCGGATACACGATCTTATCTCCTACATTAAACAATTTAGGTCCTCCTTTCAATCGTAAATAAAATATATATGAAGTTAAGAAAGGGTTTTTATCTCTTTTTCAACTACATTTCTATTATACTACAAAAATTGGTAAAAGTCAAAACTTTTACCAACTTTTTTTATGTGACTTGCGCTAAAAACACAGTAATTATCGCATTTTTAGGATTTAAAATTTTTTTTACTTGCTTGTTGAACCAAATCCGCCTAATCGCTCTCCTTGTGCATCGTCATTATCTGCAATTAAAAACTTTTCAAAAATACCTTGTCCTATGCAGTCTCCTTTATTTATCTTAATATCTTCCTCTTTTATATTAAAAAAAGCAAACATAATATGACCATCATTATCTGGATTTCCGTAATAGTCTTTATCAATTATTCCTACACTATTTGCTAATATTAAGCCTTTTTTACCTGGGTTAGAACTTCTGTTATATAAGCATAATACTTCGTCTTCTCCCATATATGCTTTTAAACCTGTTTTTATAAGAGTAGGTTTCATTCCCATTTTTAAAGATGGCACAATGCAATCTTCCGCAGCCTCAATATCATATCCTGCTGAATATTTTGTTTTTCTAACTGGCAAATGTATATCTTTGTCCTCAAAGCCCTTTGCAACTTCAAAACCTCTAATTTTTTCCATTAATAACTCCTCCTCTATTAGACTAAGCTCTTTATTTAAAGTAATTATAATAATCTATTATTATATAAACTGTCTATAAATCTTGTTTTACTAACAGCTAATTTAAAAAGCTAGTCTTGTTTTAATTATTATATTACACATTATAAAAATTGTCATTACTTTTATTTCATTTTGTAACATTTTGTCGTAGCTTTACATAAAATATATTAACAAACCTAATACTTCGGAGGTGTATTACAAATGAGCAAAATAATTCCTTTAACAGATTTAGGAATTAACTGTAGTGCCAAAATTGACCATTTAGATTGCGCAGAGCATATTAAAAGACGCTTTTTAGATTTAGGAATTATTCCCAATACTTCTATCACTCCTGTTTTTAAAAGTATTAGTGGTGATCCCATTGCATATGAAATTAGAAATACGCTTTTAGCAATTCGAAATCAAGATGCCAAAAATATATTCATATACACAATATAATTAAAAACAATAAAAATCCCCGGCTTAGCCGGGGGATTTTTATTTTATGCTATTTTATTTCTTTATCTTTACAGATTTACTTCCGCTCCATCCTGAATAGTATTTTGTACCTGAAACTGTTTTATATGAACGGATGCGTACATAGTATGTTTTATTTTTAGTTAATTTAGAAATAACTTTTGATTTTGTATTTTTGCTACCTACTGTAACTGTTTTTGCACCACTATTAAAGTTTTTGCTTGTAGAATATTGAATTTGATATCCTGAAACTGCTGTATTTTTATTCCACTTAACTGTCATTTTTTTACCGCTTGTATTTTTTGCACTTGATAGTTTAACTGATGGTGGGTTTACAGTTACTGTAATTTTCTTTGTTGTCTTTTTATAACTTGATGTTGCACTTGATGTAATTGTAATTGTTGCTTTTCCTACAAATTTTGCTTTAATAGTAACTTTTCCTGAACTATTTACTGTTACAGATTTATTATTACTACTATAGGTTAATTTTCCATTTCCTGTTTGTTTTGCATTAATTGAAAAGCTTTGTGATTTTGTAGAATAAGTTTTTGTAAAGTTTGATGCTGTTATTGTATTATTTTTAACACTTACTTTTGATGAAGATACACTGCTACTTCTTGCTGATGAAGCTGAACTGCTAGCTGAACTTGATGCACTACTGCTTGATACTGATGGTGCTGGTGTGCTTGGTGCAGCTGGCTTTGGAGTACTGCTTGATGTAGTTGGAGCACTTGGTGCTGGAGTACTATTAGTTTTTGGTGTACTGCTACTTGAAGTACTTGGTGTAGGTTTAGTATTTGTATTTGGTGTGCTACTTGGAGTAGTTGAAGTACTTGGTGCACTTGATGTTGTTGGTGCTTTTTGTGGAGTTGTAGGAGCTGGTGTAGATTCTTTCTTTGGTTCTACTACCTTTTCTTCTACTATTACTTCTCCTAATTCTTGATGTCCGCAAGTAGTACAATAACGAACTTTTCTATTTCCTTCTACTTTCCATTCTCCGAAACTATGTCCATATGCTTTGTCTGAAATAGTTTGTCTTGTAACAAATTCTTTACATACTGAGCAATAATATTCGTTTGTATGTGAACCATTTGTTGTACAAGTAGGTTCTACTATATTTTTAGTTTCAACAATTCCTTTAACATGACCATTATGCGCTACAATAGTCATATTGCTAGTTTTTCCTACTGCATCAGTTGCTACAATCTCTTTACGAGCTACAGTTGATGTAGGAATTGTAAATGTTTTTAAGTTAGTTGTATTTACTTTAAAGCTTGTTACTTCTTCGCCATTTACAGTAATAGTATCTATTGCTACATCGTCTTTTACTGTTACTTCTGGTAAATAACAATATTCTTCTTTTTCTTCAACAGTAACTTTTGAAATTTCAGGAACCATTGCATCGCTTATAAATGATACTTTTACGAAACGATAGTTACTATATGAATTTTGAAAATCTACTTTAGATTTTGGTTGTAGATTACTTGTTGATGTAGTTTTGCTTGTCATAATTATATAGCCATTACCTAAAAATGTTGGTTTGTCATAAAAAGCTTTTTGGTTAGATTTAAGTTCAAGACTAAATTTTGTTTCATTTTCGTCGTCTCCAACATAAACTCTATAACCACTTACAGCACTTCTATCAGATTCTATTTTAATATCTCCACTTTTGAATTTAATGTCTCCATTGTTTATAAGTCCATGATAATTTGGAGCTTTAATTGTAATCTTTCCTGTACCTGCAAATACTAAACTATTTTCATCTGAATAGTTTTCTGTATTTCTATCTGCATATTTTTTGTCGCCTGTTTCAACACTGATACCTGCTTTAGTATAATAAGTAAGTTCAGCATCTTTGTACCATTCTTCTTTTTCTGCCGATTTATTTTGTCTACTTACTGTTCCTGCTTTTGGTTCTGAAAATGCATTAACTTCTAAGTTTCCTGAACCCTCTATTTTAATACTTTTTACAGGATATCCAGAAATACCATATCCAGTAATTTTATTATCACCCTCTAGTTTGATTGTGATATTAGTTCTACGAGGTGAATCTTTTTGGTATGAAATATCACCCTCTGTTGATTTTTCTAAATCAGCGGCATCTGCTGGTAATATTAATTTTTTGGCTGTTAAGTTGGTTAATGTTATTGTGTAGTTATCACCGTTTTTTTCAACTTTATAGCCATTTCCGCTTACATCATTCTTTACTCTAGAAAAATCAATAACTTCACCTGTTATACCATTTTTTTCTTCATATTTTTTTATTTCATCTTTGTATTCTGCTAGTTTTTGTTCTATTTCTTCGTTTGTCATTTCTGTTGCTGCATTAACAGTTGGTGCTATTACTAAGAACATCATAACAAAACATAGTATTAATGACAAAAATGATTTCATATTAATATTTATTATTTTTTCGGTCATAAAAATCCCTCCCTTTTATTTATATTTTTATTATATACTATTTAATAACTTTAGGCAATACTTTTTTATTATTTTTTTTACTATCTTTGAGGTATTTTGATTATTTAATTAATATTTTACTTACATACTATATAAATATCCTTGAAATAAATGTAGTTATCATACATAAAATCATACCGCAAAGGGTTGGTAGTGCAAAGGCTAAAGCTGCCCATTTCCAGCCACCTGCCTCTTTTTTTATTGTTAAAATTGTTGTACTACATGGAAAATGTAATAATGTAAATATCATCGTATTTATTGCAGTAAGCCAAGTCCATCCATTTTGTAATAATATCTGTCCTATTTGTTTTACATCTTCTAAATCTACAAGTGTTCCTGCTTGCATATAGCACATAAGTATTATTGGAAGTACAATTTCATTTGCTGGAAAGCCTAGTATAAATGCCGTTAAAATATATCCGTCTAGCCCCATTAAACTAGCAAGTGGGTTAAAGAAGTTTGCAATATATGTTAAAAGATTTATATCTCCTATTGATATATTTGCCATGAGCCAAATTATTATTCCTGCTGGCGCTGCAACTTGCATTGCTCTTCCTAACACAAATAGAGTTCTATCAAATATAGAACGAACTAGAACTTTTCCTATTTGTGGCTTTCTATATGGTGGAAGTTCTAATACAAATGAGGATGGAACACCTTTTAATATTGTCTTAGAGAGTAACTTTGATATTAATAGTGTCATTCCAATACCTAATAGGACTACAAGTAAAACTATTATTGTTGATAATATTGACGAAAAGCCCCCTGCAACTCCTGCAAAAAATATCATTGAAATCGTAATTAAAAATGGAAATCTGCCATTACATGGTACAAAAGCATTTGTTAATATTGAAATTAATCTCTCTCTTGGTGAATCAATTATTCTACATCCAATAACACCTGCTGCATTACAGCCAAAGCCCATGCACATGGTTAATGCCTGCTTTCCGCGAACTTCCTGCCCTTCTAAAACATCTATCTAAATTAAATGCCAGCCTTGGCAAATAACCTAAATCTTCTAATATTGTAAATAGCGGAAAAAATATAGCCATTGGTGGGAGCATAACTGCAATAACCCATGTCAAAGTTTTATACATTCCATCTATTAATATACCTTTTAACCATTCTGGTGCATTAAAATATTCAAATAAATATACTATTTTTCCTTGTAACCAGCCAAAAAAATTAGAAAGTAATTGTGACGGATAATTTGCACCTGCAATTGTAATCCAGAAAATTATTCCTAAAAAAACAAGCATAATGGGTATACCCCATTTTTTAGATGTCAATATTTTATCTATTTTTCTATCTTTATTTTGATATGATTTATCATCATATTTTACTACATCTTTGCATATTTTTTCCGCCTTTGAGACAATGCTAGATATAATAGTGTCTTTTATGTTTTCACTTTTTATACTGCTACTTTCTAATATTCCCTCTATTCTTTTTTGTATTTTGTTAATTTCTTCGTCATTTGTTAAATCAATATTTAACTTTTCTTGTATTGTATTAATAATGGTTTCTTCTTTATCTATTAATTTTAAAGCAATCCATCTGCTTATATATCTTCTATTTTCTGGCACTACTTTTTGTATATACTCTTCAAATAATGTAATACATTCCTCTATACATGGTATATATTTCATTTTATTTAGATTTTGTTCTACTTTATTTTGACAAACCAATTTTACTTTTTCCATTAAATTTGAAAGTGTCTTCTTTTTTCTTGCTATTGTGCCTACTACTGGTACTCCTAAAAGATTCTCTAATTTTTCTAAATCAATATGAATGCCCTTTTTCTTCGCCTCATCTAATAAATTGATACATACTACCATATTTGGAGTTATTTCCATAATTTGATAAACCAGATTTAAGTTTCTTTCTAAACATGTTGCATCTAATATAACGACTGTTGCATCTGGGTTTCCAAAGCAAATATAGTTTCTTGCGATTTCTTCTTCTTCTGAATTTGACATTAATGAATATGTACCTGGTATATCAATTAACAAAAAATTATTATCTTTATATTTACATACACCTGCTGCATTAGTTACAGTTTTTCCGGGGCCAATTTCCAGTATGTTGATGCATACCAGTTAACCCATTAAAAATAGTAGATTTACCTACATTTGGATTTCCGAGCAATTGCAACTGTATAATCACAATTTTGTTTAAGTAGTTCTATATCCTCATTTAATACTCTATTACCTGTTGAAGTCCCTGTTAATCCCATAAAGTACCTCCTTGTGATTTAATAATATATTGTATGTGTGTAATACTATTTTGTTCATTTTTTCTTGACTTTTTATATTTGATGTAATATTATTTTATACAGTAACAAAAAACTTTTTTATATTATTTTAGGAGGTAAGTTTATGGAATTAAAAGGTTCAAAAACAGAGGCAAATTTAAAAGCTGCATTTTCTGGTGAATCAGAGGCAAGAAATAAATATACATATTTTGCAAGTGTAGCAAAAAAAGAAGGATATGAGCAAATAGCTGCAATATTTTTAGAAACAGCAGAAAATGAAAAAGAACATGCAAAATTACATTTTAAATATTTACAAGGAATTGGAGATACAAAATCAAACTTATCAGATGCTGCAAGTGGAGAAAATTTTGAATGGACAGATATGTATGCTAAATTTGCAAAAGAAGCTGAAGAAGAGGGATTTAAAGAAATCGCTGCTACATTTAGAGGAATTGGAGAAGTTGAAAAACATCATGAAGAAAGATATAGAAAATTACTTGAAAATTTAGAAAATGGTGAAGTTTTCAAAAAAGGAAGTATTGTTGTATGGAAATGTAGAAATTGCGGACATATTCATGTTGGTTTAGAGGCACCTGTTGTATGTCCTGTATGTAAACATCCTCAATCATATTTTGAAGTAAGTAGTGAAAATTATTAATATTTTAATTGTTAAACAAGTATAGTTATAAACTATACTTGTTTTTTGCATAATTTTTAAATTTTTTACCACAATATATAGTATGAATCTAATCCGATTATAAAGCTTTACTTATTAGTTTCTGTAAAATTAGACATATAAGTGCTATATTGCATTACATAAAGGGGTGGTAAAATAATGGCTTTAGATTATACAATTATTGGGGAAAGATTAAAAAAAGCAAGAATTGATAAAAAACTTACACAAGAGAAACTTGCAGAAAAATTAGATGTTTCTATTGCATTTTTAAGTAGAATTGAAAGAGGAAATTCTCATATAAGCTTAAAAAGATTAAGTCAAGTATGTGATATTTTAGGCGTTTCAGAGGGATATATTTTAAATGGTGCATCTAGTACATCCATAAATTATTTAACATCTGAATTTAACGAAATTTTAAATAAATCAAATCCAGATACTCAAAAGCTAATATATAAAGTAGCAAAAGTTATATCTGAAGAAGAAGTATAATTTTTTACTTTAGAATAATATAAAAAAAATTACTTATAATATCGTTATAAGTAATTTTTTTATTGTATTTTATTGCTATTTAATTTTATTTGTGGTATATTAATTAGCACGCGTTTATTTTAATGTGATTTTTAAGGAGGTTATTTTTTATGGATTTTAAACAATGGGATGGTTTTAATAAATCAGGTGAATGGACACAAGAAATAGATGTTAGAGGATTTATCCAAAATAACTATACTCCATATGAGGGAGATAGCAGTTTTCTTGCAGGTGCCACTGAAAAAACTAAAAAATTATGGAATGAAGTTTTAGAGCTTTATAAACAAGAAAAAGATAATGGAGGTGTTTTAGATGCTGATTGTAAAACTCCTTCTTCTATAAATGCTTATGAAGCGGGTTATATAGATAAAAATTTAGAAGAAATTGTAGGTTTTCAAACAGATAAACCTTTAAAAAGGGCAATTATGCCAAATGGTGGTATACGAATTGTTGAAAAATCTGCTGAAAGCTATGGCTTTGAAGTAGACCCACAAATAAAATATATCTATCATAATTTAAGAAAAACACATAATGATGGTGTATTTCAAGTTTATACTCCAGATATTAGAGCTGCAAGGAGTTCACACTTAATTACAGGTCTTCCTGATGGATATGGTCGTGGAAGAATTATAGGAGATTATAGAAGAGTTGCTCTTTATGGAGTTGATTGTTTAACTCGTGAAAAACAAATTGAACTTGAAACTTTAGATAGAACAGAATTTACAGAAGATATTATTAGAAATCGTGAAGAAATTGCAGACCAAATAAATGCTTTAAATGAATTAAAGAAAATGGCAGAAAAATATGGATGTGATATTTCTGTTCCTGCATCTAATGCAAAAGAAGCAATACAATGGCTATATTTTGGATATTTAGGAGCAATAAAAGACCAAAATGGTGCTGCTATGAGTTTAGGAAGAACTTCTACTTTCCTAGATATATATATTGAAAGAGATTTACAAAATGGAACTTTAACAGAAGAGCAAGCACAAGAATTAATGGATCATTTTGTAATGAAGTTAAGAATGGTTCGTTTCTTAAGAGCTCCTGAATATAATAGCTTGTTTAGTGGAGATCCTGTTTGGGTAACAGAAAGCATTGGTGGTATGGGAGTCGACGGAAGAACTTTGGTTACTAAAAATTCTTTTAGGGTACTTCATACTTTGGACAACTTAGGTCCTGCACCTGAACCAAATTTAACAGTATTATGGTCAAATAATTTGCCAGAAGGTTTTAAAAGATACTGTGCTGATATTTCTATTAGAACTTCGTCTATACAATATGAAAATGACGATTTAATGAGAGTAACCCTTGGAGACGACTATGGAATTGCTTGTTGTGTTTCTGCTATGAAAATAGGCAAACAAATGCAGTTCTTCGGTGCAAGAGCAAATTTGGCTAAAACTTTACTTTATGCTATTAATGGAGGAAGAGATGAAATAAGCGGAAAGCAAGTTACACCTAAATTCCAACCAATTACTTCCGAATATTTAGACTATGACGAAGTTATGGAAAAATTCCACCAAATGATGGACTATGTAGCAGGTATCTATATTAAAGCATTAAATGCTATTCACTATATGCATGATAAATATTCATACGAAGCATTAGAAATGGCCCTACATGATAGAGACCAAGCTATTTTAAGAACTATGGCATGTGGTATTGCTGGTCTTTCTGTTGTAGCAGATTCACTTTCTGCAATAAAATATGCAAAGGTAAAAGTTATTCGTGATGAAACAGGTCTTGCTGTAGGATATGAAGTAGAGGGAGATTTTCCTAAATACGGAAATGACGACGAAAAAGTAGACACTATTGCAGTAGAAGTTGTAAAATCATTTTTAAGAAAATTACAAAAACATTACACATATAGAGGTTCAAAACATACTTTGTCAATTCTTACAATTACCTCAAATGTTGTATATGGTAAAAATACAGGAAGTACCCCTGATGGAAGAAAAGCAGGAGAACCTTTTGGACCTGGTGCAAACCCACTTCACGGAAGAGATACAAATGGAGCTCTTGCTGTTATGAATACAATCGCAAAGCTTCCTTATGAATATTCAGAAGACGGAATTTCATTTACATTTTCTATTACACCAGAAACACTTGGAAAAGATTCAGAAACAAAAATAACAAATTTAGTAAATATGTTAGATGGATACTTTAAACAAACTGGCCACCACATCAATGTAAATGTATTTAATAGACAGTTACTAGAAGATGCAATGGAACATCCAGAAAACTATCCACAACTTACAATTCGTGTTTCTGGATATGCTGTAAACTTTACAAAATTAACAAGAGAACAACAATTAGATGTTATAAATAGAACTATTCATGAGAGGATTTAAGGATAAAATATGGAACAAAAAATAGCTAGGGTTCATTCTTTTGAATCATTTGGTGCAGTAGACGGACCAGGAATTCGTTTTGTTATATTTTTTCAAGGCTGTCCTTTAAAATGTAAATATTGTCAAAACCGCGACACATGGGGTACGCAAGGTGGCATGGAGTATACTTCTGATGAACTTATAGCTAAAATTTTAAGATATAAAAATTATTTTGCTGTATCAGGTCGGAGGTGTTACTGTTAGTGGAGGAGAGCCTTTACTTCAAGCTGATTTTTTGATAGAATTTTTTGCAAAACTAAAATCACTTGGTATTAATACAGCTATTGACACCTCTGGTTCTTTTGCAATTACTGAAAAAATAAAAACACTAATTAATTTAACAGATTTATTTTTATTAGATATAAAATGTATTAACGACGAAATTTGTAAAGATTTAACAGGAGTATCTAACCAAAGAGAACTTGAATTTGCAAGATATTTAAGCAAAGTCAAAAAGGACATGTGGATAAGACAAGTTCTTGTTCCCGGAATAACAGATAAGCAAGAAGATTTAAAAAAATTAAAAGAATTTATTTCTAGCTTAGATACTGTTAAAAAAGTAGAAATTTTACCATATCATGATTTAGGAAAGTTTAAATGGCTTGAACTTGGCTGTAGTTATGAATTAGAAGGCGTACCAAATGCTACAACGCAAGATGTAAATAGAGCAAAACAAATTTTAGGAATATAAAATATCACAAAAGGGATAGTCCCTTTTATGATATTTAGGCAGATTGGGAGTGTCCCTAATCTGCCATTTTTCTATTTTACATAAAGCACGACACGGAACCCAAAGTTGACGTGTGTGTAATCCACCCCAATGTGGCCACGGCGAGAGGAAACAGGAGAGTCGGTGCCGTTGTGGTCAAAGCTACCCCCACGAAGAACCGCGTACTTCGTACCGGTTGTTGTACTTGTTTCTGTGGTGTTATGGTAGCCTGTCTCTGTTGTCCACTCCCACATATTTCCCGCCATATCATATATGTTCTTTAGCATAAAATTACTTACTGAACCTGTTGCTAATTCTACTCTTTTTAATAATGTATGTGATGTTGTGTTATAATTTAAACCGTTGGTATAATCTGCTGAATTATATTTTGTACTTCCTTCTGTATCTGTTAAGGTTTCTTCTCCTAATTTTGGCTGTTCCTTTTTATATTTATTTGCTATTACCCATGTACTGTCATTATTTTTGATTGCCTTTATATGTTGAGCATACAAGACATCTTTTTCTAGTTTCGTTGAATTATTATTATAATTTCCATATTCCTTACTATCTGTTACTATATTTTCTTTTTCACTTGCTATCCATTCTACTGTTCTATCCCATGCTATTCCATCTATTAATGAACTTGTTACTCCATAGTTGCTCTCTGCTCCACTATACATATTTTTTGATACTTCTACTGCATTTGTTTGATTTATATAATTCCATGCTTGCATTCCTTGCTTACTTACTGGTTTTAATTTTGTTTTTACATTATTTATTGTTTCTCCTGTTACATCTTTTGATTTATTTCCATTAGAAGTACTATTTGTATAATATGTCATTGTTTCTTTATTACTTTCATTATTTACAGAAAATGATGCATTATCTGGCACTCCTGCCTCATATCTTCCTATATAAAAGCCACCATTTTCTTTTACACTTTTTGTATTTGTTTCTACATTTGACTCTTCTTGCCAATCTACATAGTTTCTATAATGATATGTTTTCCATGGGTTTTCTCCTTCGTCTGCTGTTGAGCCACCTGTATCATTTTCTTTTGGATTATTATATGTATGTTTCTTGTATTGAGCTTCTGTGCATGGTACCCATACAAATTGGTTTCCGTCAGCATCTTCTATTACTATTCCGTCATTTACTTTTGTTTCTATATCTGTTCTTACAAAAAAGCCCCTTGGCACTACTATTTTGTTTCCATTTACATCTTCTGCATCTACTGTACTTTCTAGTACTACATTTGAAGTTCCTCCTCCTAATGTATCTACTAATGGTAGCCCATTTGGTCCTTTTCCTGTTTCTTTCATCATTTCTTCTAACATTGTATTTAAGCCCTCTGATTCTTTTTTGCTACTTTCTTCATAGGCATCTCTTGCTTGCTCTGCTTTCTTTATTAATCCATTTTCTCCTACCACCATATTTATACTTACTGTGGCTAGTATTATTAATACAATTATTGTTACAACAAGGGCTATTAATGTGATTCCTCTTTCCTTTCTTTCTGTCATTTGTTTTCTTTCTTCCATTTTTATTTTCCTCCTATCTCGGGCGACCGATGGTCAGCCCCTACATTTAATTTTTTGGTTTTTTTCCTTTTCTTGGGTGACCTATGGTCGGCCCCCTAAAATAGTTTTTTCCTTTACTATGTAATCAATAATATTTTTTGAATAGAAAAAACATTGTAATTACATTGCACAATTCATACATTTATAAAAAGCACGCAAAAAAGACAGGCTATTTTTTACATAAATAGTCTGTCTTTGTATATCACAAATAAAGCGATTCTTTCGCTTATCTCTATTTTACTAAATTGTAGCTCTCTCTCTCTCTCTCTCTCTCTCTCTTACAGCCTTAAGGCTTTTGCAATTTTTCATTTGTAATTTTCTCCTTTACCTCGGGCGACCGATGGTCGCCCCTACATTTAATTTTGTAATGGTCGCCCCTACATTTAATTTTGTAATGGTCGCCCCTACATTTAATTTTGCAATGGTCGTCCCTACATCACATATTTGTGATTTGTAGTCCCTGTTTTTTTCTGTTCTTTTATATATTTAGTATATCCATATTTTTCTTTAATGTCAATGTTTGATATTCATTTGTAATATAATTGTAATATTATACCCCAATAAACATTTCTTTATTATGGTTATATTTGTAACTATTTTTTTAACTTCTCTATCTGTTCTTTTGTAAGTTCTGTTATTCTACTAATTACATCTATTGCTATTCCCTCTTTTAACATCTTTTTAACATATTTATTTGTTTTGGGTTTTTTTAAAGAATTTTTAATTTTTGAAAATTTGAAATTAAAATTAATTTTTTTAAAAACTTTGATTTAATTTTGAATCAACTTTTTTAAGTAATTGTGAAATTAAAATAATTTCTTGAATATATGTTTTTGACAACAAAAAAAGACATATATTTTTAATATACTAAATATACATCTTCTTTTCTTATTTTGCAACAACAATCGTATTACATTTTTCGACAATTTATGACATGCAAATAGCTTTATGTTTGTCCTTTTTATGACATCTTAGCAGAAAAGGGACAAGCCCTTTTTCTGCTATTTAAGCATTTTTATTAAAGTATTCTATTAGATGTGCTATTGTTTCCTTGTTGTTTTGTTTTAACTTTTCAAAGCCATATAACATAAGGTTTGTTTCTTTCCTTTCTTTAATATTCAAATACGAACTAAATATTTCATCCATCCCTATATTAAAAGTATTACATATTTTGATTAGGACTTCATAAGAAGGATTTGACCTATCTTGTTCAATGTCACCGATATACCTTGTTGAGCATTCGATTTTTTCTGCTAACTGTTCTTGAGTGTACCCATAATTTTTTCTAAGTGCTTGTAATTTTTTTCCGATTTTTATTACTTTTAATTTCTTCATTTATTTCACCCTTTTTTATGATAACAGAGGTCTTTTAGATATGAAACGAATTATTTTAGTATGTTGTACTTCTATGTTTCTGTTTACGCAAGAATAAAATTGTATTTTCTACATTTTTCATTGTTATTTTATAATTGGTTTATTTTGCAATTGACCTATTTATATTTTTGTAGTATGATATTTTATATAACAAATGAAAGTGAAAATGGGAGTTTTTAAATGAATAGTGATAAATTTGATTTTTATAGTCCGATTAATATAAAGTCATACAATTTAGACCAAACTATGCGCTATCAATTAGATGCTTTGGGGCGCTTGGATGTTTTTACTAGAAGACATTGCGAAAATGTGGCAAACTTAACATGTAGAATATGTGAATATTTGCATGCTAGCCAAAAGTTTACAATTTATTGCACAATTTGCGGTTATTTACATGATATTGGTAAACTTTTTATTCCTCCTAGCATTTTGCAAAAACCTGATAAATTAACTGACGAAGAGTATGAGATTATGAAAACTCATACTACACTTGGTTATGAAATGTGCATGAAAGATTTAAAGCTACGCCCTTATGCTTCAGGTGCTTTAAATCACCATGAGGCTTTAAATGGAACTGGTTATCCAAATGGTCTAACACGAAAAGATATTCCTTTAGAGGCACAAATTATACGCGTTGCTGATGAATATGATGCTATTGTTACCAAAAGACAATACAAAACACATGTTAATATTTCTGAAACACTAAAAGATTTAATTCAGGATACAAAACCTGATCCAAAGTTCGTTGCTCTTGACCATTTAGCTGAAATTTCTAAAGTAGGAAAAATCAATAGTAAAGTTTTAAAAGTTTTATTTAAAGTTGTTATTGATGATATTTTATATGAAATTAATTGTGTAATGGAATATGTTAGTTATTTAAAAGAACAAATCAAACGACTTGAATTGATAGAAAAATATTCTGAAAAAAGAGAGAGTGCTACTAAAGATAAGGTAAAAGATTATTATCTTGAGGGAATGAAATTATTATTACAAACTGGCGAGACTTTAGAAAATTACGAAACTATTTTAGGAGAATACAAAAATGCTTTACAGGTAAGGCAAGGAAGAATTGATGCTTTATATAACGAAATAAAAATTATTAAAAAGCTAAAAGCTTAAAAGGAGGAGTCTATTTAAACTCCCCCTTTTATTATTTTTAGTCTAAACCAAAGCTAACTCCTAGAGCATTATTTAGTTCAGACATAACATGTTCATCATCTATATGCCCTATTTTTTCTTTCAATCTACTTTTATCGATTGTGCGTATTTGCTCAGTTAAAATAATAGAATCTGATTTTAAGCCATTATTTTGTGAACCAATTTCTATATGAGTTGGTAATTTAGCTTTTCCTGTTTGAGATGTTATAGCTGCAGCAATTACAGTTGGACTATGTTTATTACCAATATCATTTTGTATAATTAAAACTGGTCTTATTCCACCTTGCTCTGAACCAACAACAGGACTTAAATCTGCATAAAACATATCTCCTCTTTTTATTACCATATTCTTCACTCCTAATAGTTCTATATTTTAAGGTTTATTTTTTGATATATTTTATTTATTAGTGAGCTGTTTGCAAATCTGTTTTTTATTGTAAACCATTTACTGTCATCTCATTATATGATATGTAAATAAGATTTTTTTTGTTAATATCCTTAATTAATAATTTCGTTGGTTTACCTGTTTTTTTATCTATATATAGTTCTTTTTCATATATATATTTATTGTTTTGATTTTGAGTCATAGTTTCCATGGTAATTATATCATTTTCTTCTGTTATACTGGTTTTATTGTTTGGTTTATTTGCTATATAGTCTTGTATAAAGCTATCTAACCACAAGCAATTCTGGGTTAAATATTCGTAGTTTTTATATACCGATGTTAAATTCAATTTTGTATTATTAATAGTTAATGTCCCTTGTTCATAAATTATTTGTATTCCTGCTATATTACTTGGTTCTAATACGGTTTGTTTTGAAATTTTCCCTTTTTGGTATGTTTGTTCTATTACATATTGATTTGTATTTTTATTGCTTTCTACTGTAATTTCCATCTTAGCCCAATATGAACTAATATTTAAAATATATTCTTCAATTTCCTCAATATTTTTGTTACTCATATTATTACCAACTTTTTGATTTTTATAATATTTTTTTATAAAAAAACAAAGAAATATTATTAATATTAAAACAATGCTTACAATTATAATTATTTTTTTCTTGTCCTTCATCATTTTCCTCCTTTTAATTGTATAATTTAGCATACATCTATATATAAAAATAGAAGTAGATATTTTTTCTACTTCTATTTTTATTCTAATTATTTTTAAAGTATTCTGTTAGACAAGTTATTAATTCCTGTTTAGTTTCTATATGGTTCATTATATCTCTTGCTTTGCTTGCTTCTTTCATGTTTTTTATATAATAACTAATGTGTTTTCTCATTTGTTTTACTGCCGTTTCTTCGCCATTTTGACTTACTTGCAAATTTATGTGTTCTATTATTATTTTTAATTTATCTTCTTTAGAAACTTCTTTTAAATCTTTTCCTGACAAGTAATTGATAATATCTTCAAATATCCATGGATTTCCTATACTTGCTCTTCCTATCATAATACCATCTACATTTGTCTGCTTGAATATTTTTTCTGCATCTTGAACTGATTTTATATCTCCATTTCCGATAACAGGAATGCTTACACTTTCTTTTACTTTTTTTATAATGTCCCAATCTGCTAAACCTGAATAGTATTCATCTCTTGTCCTACCATGAATTGTAATACTTGATACTCCAACCTGTTCTAAAATTTTTGCAAGTTCTACTGCAACGATATGTTCTTTGTCCCAACCGATTCTCATTTTTACAGTTACTGGTACACTTGATGCTTTCACTACTTCTTCTGCGATTTTACCTGCTAGGTCTAAATTAAGTAAAAGCTTACTTCCATCACCATTTTTTACAACTTTTGGAGCTGGGCATCCCATATTTATGTCTACTACATCTGCAATTTTACTTACATACTGACTAGCATATTTCATAGCGTCCACATCACTTCCAAAAATTTGAACTGCAACTGGGCTATTTTCTCCTTTTCTATCTAATAATAATTTTGTTTTTTCATCATTGAAGAAAAGCCCTTTTGCACTTATCATTTCTGTACAAACTAACCCTGGCTTAAATTTCTCGCATATAATACGAAATGGCAGGTCTGTTATTCCTGCCATTGGAGCTAGCAATATATTATTTTGTAATTCTATATTTCCTATTTTTAGTTTTTTTAAATACATATTTTTATTTCCTTTAAAACCTATTTAGCAAAAATTGCTTTTTGTCTTCTACCTGATATATTTAATAATAACCCAATCATAATAAAATTACTTAAAAGTGAACTTCCTCCATAACTTACAAATGGAAGTGGTATACCTGTAATTGGTAAAAGTCCCATCGTCATTCCAATGTTTTCTACCATATGAAAGAAAAAGATTCCTGCAATTCCCATTGCAATATATGAGCCTACATCATCTTTTGCAGTTTTGGCAATATATACTGCTTTTGTTATTAAAATAACATATAAAAATATAATTCCTGCTGCAACAATAAAGCCCATTTCTTCACTAATTAATGCAAAAATAAAGTCCGTAGTTTTTGGATATAAAAAGCCTAACTGTGTTTGATTTCCCTTAAATAGTCCCATTCCCAATAATTGCCCAGAACCTACTGCTAATTTTGATTGTATTATATTGTATCCTGCTCCTCTTGGGTCTAAATTTGGGTTTAAAAATACATCTATCCTAGTTTTTGCGTGTTCTGGCAATACAAATAAATATAAAACTGGTACTAATATAACAACTAATATAATAGCTGAAATAATATATCTTTTTCTAATGCCTGATACAAAAAGCATAAACACTAATGCAGAGACAAAGGCAATCGCTGTACCATAATCTGGTTGCTTAATGATAAATAAAACAGGAACAGCAAAAGCCAACAAAACTAAACTTAATTTTAAGAATTTGTTTATTTCGTCTTTTCCTTTATCTTGAATTTTTGATATCAGCCATGCTAAAAATAGTACAACTACGACTTTTGCAAACTCTGCTGGCTGAAATGAAAAAGGTCCAATATTAAACCAGCTTGTCGCTCCGTTAATTGCATCTGTAAAAAGTACACCTAATAGTAGCGCTAATATAATTGCATATAATATAGGTGATATTTTTGCAAAAAAATCATAATCAATTAAAACAACTATAATAAGTATTGGTATGCTTATTGCAAGCCAAATAAGTTGTCTTGTTAATTCTTCATAATTAGAATTTCTTGTTGCAGAAACAAGAGCAATTAATCCAATTGTAACTAACACTATAGTACAGATTAATACGCTCCATTCTATATTTTTAAGAATCTTTCTTTTCATTCTCAACCTCTTTTACATCTTCTTTATCGTTTTCTGTATTAGAGATAGTTTCTTCTTTTTTTACTTCTTCATTGACTTTTTCGCTTGATTGCTCTGTGTTATTTTGTTCTTCATTTTGAGTTTCTTCTTGCGATTTTGGCTGCTTTTCTGTTTGTTCCTTGTTATTTTCTTCTATTTTTTCTTCTTTGTTTTCGTCTGCAGTATGTTTAGCTGTTTTATTCTCTAATTTTCTTGCATCATTTTTAATTGTAACAATAGGAATATTTGCATATAATGCAGGGGCACCAACAGTACCGTCTTCTCCTGGTTTATTGGTCATTCTTACATCGATAGCCTCTTCGTCTATATCAATGTATTTTTTAATTACTTCTATAATTTCTTGTTTCATCATTTCTAGAAAGTCCGCTGAAATATTGGCCCTATCTTGCGCTAATACTAAATGCAATCTTTCTTTTGCTGCAACACCTGAATTTTCTTTTTGATTTTTTTTAAGTTTCTTAAAGAACTTGGTAATACTTTCAAACATATTCTACCTCCAACTAGTATTAGTGTTTACCTTTTGAGAAAAAGCCCTTTATTTTTGTAAAGAAACCTTCATCCTTTCCTGGGACATCAACTTCGACATTTTCTCCTAAGATTCTTCTTGCTATTTCCATGTAAGCTTTACCGGATGGAGCTTTGCTATTTGTTACAACAGGTTCTCCTTTATTTGTTTGTGTAATAATATATTCATCATCTGGCACAACGCCAATTAAATCTATTGATAATAAATCAACAATATCATCAACATCCATCATTTCGCCTTTTTTTATCATTGCTGGTCTTATTCTGTTTACAACTAATTCTGGATTTTTGATTTCTGATGCCTCTAATAAACCTACAATTCTATCTGCATCTCTTATTGCAGAAATCTCTGCAGTTGTTACAACAATAGCTCTTGTAGCTCCAGCAATAGCATTTTTAAAGCCTTGTTCTATACCTGCTGGACAATCTATTAATATATATTCAAATTCTTCTTTTAGTTTTCCAATTAAATCTCTCATTTGTTCTTCATTTACTGCACTTTTATCTCTTGTTTGCGCTGCTGGAAGTAAAAATAGTTCATTAAAACGCTTGTCTTTAATTAGGGCTTGTCTTAATTTACACTTTTCTTCTACAACATCTACTATGTCATAAACTATTCTATTTTCTAGTCCCATAACAACATCTAAATTTCTTAAGCCTATATCTGTATCTACTAAGGCTACTTTTTTACCTCTTAAAGCTAAAGCAGCTCCTAAATTGGCTGTTGTTGTTGTCTTACCTACTCCACCTTTTCCGGATGTTATGACAATAACTTCTCCCATAAATTCTCCTCCTTGCTTTTATATAACTATTTCTATTTTTAATTTAAAAGTGCATATTTAAACATGTATATTATATACGGAAATAGCCAAAAGGTCAATGTCTAAGTAACAAAAAAATTCAAAACTTAAAAAGTTTTGAATTTTTTTACTTAAAATGTTTCAAAATGTACTATACCCGTTTGTTTATTACATTATATTTAAACTAATCCACATAAAGAACTACGCGGAAACCAACGCTGATGCCAACACTAGTCGTTTTATTGAAGCCATTGCGATAGGAAACAGGACCGTTGAAGCCCTTGTTGTCAAAACAACCCCCACGAAGAACCACATACTTCGTACTAGTTGCTGTACTTGTTTCTGTAGTGCTATGATGCCCTGTTTCTGTCGTCCATTCATGTATATTTCCTGCCATATCATAGATATTTTTTAACTTAAATTGCTCTACTACTCCTGTTGCTAATTCTATTCTTTTTTCTAATGTATGTGTTGTTATACTATAACTTGTACCATTTGTGTAATCTGCTGAATTATATTTTGTACTTCCTTCTCCGTCTTCTTTTAATTCTTCTGCTCCCAGTTTTGGTTGTCCTATTTTATATCTATTTGCTAATACCCAACCTGATGCTCCTCCAGTTTGTCCAGGTTTTAATGTTGCAGCTATATGTTGTGCATACAAGACATTTTCTTCCAATTCTATTGTATTATTGCCATAATTTCCATAGTCACTACTTTCTGATGCTATATTTGTATAACTCTCTCCTAACCAATCTACTATTCTGTCCCATGCTATTCCATCTATTAAGCTACTGGTTACATCATAGCTACCTTCTATTCCATTATACATATTGCTTGACAATGTTACAGCATTTTCTTGGCTTATATAATTCCATGCTTGCATCCCTTGCTTACTTACTGGTTTTAATTTTATTCCATTTTCTTCTGTTACATTTTTTGATTTATTCCCATTACTGTTAGTATCTATATAATATGGCATTGTATTTTTATTACTTTCATTATTTATAGAAAATGACGCATTATCTGGTACTCCTGCCTCATATCTTCCTACATAAAAACCACCATTATTTTTTACACTTTCTGCATTTCCGCCTTCTTCTTTCCAATCACTCCAGTCTGTGTAATAGAATGTGCCCCAATTTTCATTTCTGTCATCTTTACCCTGTGTGTCATCATTATATTTATGCTTTTTATACTGTCCCTCTGTACATGGTACCCATACAAATTGATTGCCATCAGCGTCTTCTATTACTATTCCATTATCTACTTTTGTCCCTAAATCTGTTCTTACAAAAAAACCCCTTGGTACTACTATTTTGTTTCCATTTACATCTTCTGCATCTACTGTACTTTCTAGTACTACATTTGAACTTCCTCCGCCCAAAGTATCTACTAATGGTAGACCATGTGGTCCTACTCCTGTTTCTTTCATCATTTCTTCTAACATTGTATTTATGCCCTCTACTTCTTTTTTACTACTTTCTTCATATGCATCTCTTGCTTGCTCTGCTTTCTTTATTAAGCCATTTTCTCCTACTACCATATTTATACTTACTGTGGCTAGTATTATTAAAACGATTATTGTTACAACAAGTGCGATTAGTGTGATTCCTTTGTCATTTATTTCTGTCATTTGTTTTCTTTCTTCCATTTTTAATTTTCCTCCTATCTCGGGTGACCAATGGTCACCCCTACATTTAATTTTTTGGTTTCTTTCCTTTCCTCGTGCGACCGACGGTCGCCTCTACAATAGTTATTTTCTTTTACAATGTAATAAATAATATTTTTTGAATAGAAAAAACATTATAATTACATTACACAATTTGTACATTTATAAAAATGCACGCAAAAAAGACAGGCTGCTTATTTTACATAAATAGTCTGTCTTTATATATCACAAATAAAGCGATTTTTTCGCTTAACTCTATTTTACTAAATTGTAGCTCTCTCTCTCTCTCTCTCTCTCTTACAGCCTTAAGGCTTTTGCAGTTTTTCATTTGTGTTTTTCTCCTTTAATTTTATATTACGGACGACCGATGGTCGCCCCTACATCACATATTTGTGATTGGTAGTCCCTGTTTTTTTCTGTTCTTTTATGTATTTAGTATAACCGTATTTTTCTTTAATGTCAATGTTTGATATTCATTTGTAATACAATTGTAATATTATAAATGCTACATGAATATTTTTAATTATGGTTATAGCTGTAATTATTTTTTTAATTTCTCTAACTGTTCTTTTGTAAGTCCTGTTATTTCTATAATCATTTCTATTGGTAATTTTTTTTGCAACATCTTTCTCGCATTTTCTTTATTTGCCTCTTTAATACCTTTTCTTATTCCTTTTCTTTCGCCCCTTGCTAATAACATTTTGTTTTCTTCCTCTATCATATCTAATACTGCTAACATATTTCTATCTTCCCCCTCTTTTATATTTTTTATCATTTCTTTTGTCTCGTCTTTGCCTATCTTTTTACTTAATACCATATCTATTATTGTGATTAGCAACTCTTTTTGTGACTCTGTGTATACTTTATTCTTCTTCATTTCTTTTATGATTTTTTCTAGATACTCTGTTAGATTTTCTGTATACCTTATCTTCTCTATTAACATTGCTTTTGATATAAATGTTTCCTCTTTTAATAATTCTTCTTCGCTATAATCATTTACATCTACTATATTATATCTTGCTAGCTCTAATTCTTTATACCCTTTTAACTTCTCCTGTACTTCCCTTATATATGTCTTCGCATTCCATTTTCTTCTTCCACTATACAATACTATTGATATCACTATGGGTAACTTATATCCTTTTTGCCCTAGTTTCTTCTTATCTATTGCACTTTCCATTATTTGTGTCTCATATTCTAGTATTCGTAGTGGCATTGTATAATCTATTTTCGTTTGATGTTCTATTAGAAAAAATACTTCTCTATTTTTTAGTTTATATATTACATCTGCCTCTTTATTTTTTAAGTACTTTGTTACAAAACTTCTATTATATTTTTCTAGGTCTTCTTCTTTTAGCTTTCTTTTTAGTTTTAGAGTTTTATTTATAAACTTCGTTGCCTCTACTTTATCGTCTAGTATTTTTCTAAATATCTTATCATGTTCGTTTTGTACAAGTTTTTCTATATAGTTTGATGCTTTTGTTTCATATTCTTTTCTTATTATTTCTTGATTTATTTCATGTTTTTCACATTTTTCATAATCTTCATATGTATATACTTCTATTTTTTCTCTCTCCATTATACTAAATTTTTCTTTTACTTTCAAGTAAATTATTACTTATTTTGTAATTACTTTAATTAAAATTTTAAAATAAGTTCTACTTGATTACTTTTTCCTTAAATTTTCTTTTTCAATTTGTTTTGGGTTTTTTTAAAGAATTTTTTAATTTTTGAAAATTTGAAATTAATCTTTAAAAATTCGAATTAATTCTAAAAAAATTTGATTTAATTTTGACTTGTTTTTGATTTAATTTTAAAAAACTTTAATCAATTTTTAATTAACTTTTTAAAGTAATTTTGAAATTAAAATAATTTCTTGAATATATGTTTTTGACAACAAAAAAAGACATATATTTTTAATATATTAAATATACATCTTCTTTTTATATTTTGCAACAACAATCGTACTACATTTTTCGACAATTTATGACATTTAGCAGAATATGGACTGTCACTTCTATGATATTTTTATTGCTTTATATAAAGCACAACACGGAACCCAATGTTGACACTAGATTTAGTCGCATCATAACATCCATCACGATGTGAAATGGCTCCGTTAATGCTACCGCCATTAAAGTGCCCTCCACGAAGAACTGCATACTTCGTGCCAGTTGTTGTAGCAGGCGAACTTGTGTTATGGTAACCTATCTCTGTCGTCCACTCACACATATTTCCTGCTATATCATATATGTTCTTTAGATTAAACTTATCTACTACTCCTGTTGCCATTTCTATTCTTCTTGACAAAGTGTAATTTTCTGAATTATAATTTTGTCCATTTGTGTAATCATCTGCTACATATTTTTTTGTTTCATCTGTATTAGATTCAGTTAATTCTACTGCCCCTAATTGTTGTGATCCTATTTTATATTTTTTTGCTATTATCCAACCTGATGTACCTGTTTTTTCAGTTTTTACTGTTGCAGTTATATGTTGCGCATATAATGTTCCTTCTTCTAATGTTATATTTGTAGTATCTGTATAATTTCCATAATTGCTACTATTTGATGCTATATTTGTATAACTGTCTCCTAACCAATCTACTATTCTGTCCCATGCTATTCCATCTATTAATGCACTTGTTACTCCATAGTTACTTTCTGCTCCACTATACATATTCTTTGATACTTCTATTGCATTTGTTTGGCTTATATAATTCCATGCTTGCATCCCTTGCTTGCTTACTGGTTTTAATTTTGCTCCATTTTCTGTTGTTACATCTTTTGATTTATTTTCATTAGTATTAATATTTGTATAATATGTCATTGTGTTTTTATTACTCTCATTATTTATAGAAAATGATGCATTATCTGGCACTCCTGCCTCATATCGCCCCACATAAAAACCTCCATTATTTGCTACACTTGATACATTTCCGCCTTCTTCCTTCCAATCATTCCAATATCTATAAGAGTATGTCTTCCATGGGTTATCTCCATCATCTTCTCTTTTGCCAGTTATATCATTTATACTTGGTGTATTATATGTATGTTTCTTATATTGTTCTTCTGTACATGGTATCCATACAAATTGATTTCCTTGTTTATCTTCTATTACTATTCCGTCATTTACTTTTGTACCTAAATCCGTCCTTACAAAAAAGCCCCTTGGTACTACTATTCTATTTCCATTTACATCTTCTGCATCTACTGTACTTTCTAGTACCACATTTGAACTTCCTCCACCCAAAGTATCTACTAAAGGTAGTCCATATGGCCCTATTCCTGTTTCTTTCATCATTTCTTCTAACATTGTATTTATGCCTTCTACTTCTTTTTTACTACTTTCTTCATATGCATCTCTTGCTTGCTGTGCCTTTTTTATTAAACCATTTTCTCCTACTACCATATTTATACTTACTGTGGCTAGTATTATTAATACGATTATCGTTACAACAAGTGCAATTAGTGTTATACCTTTGCCATTTTTTCTTATCACTTATTTTTCCTCCTTTATCTCGAGCGACCATTAGTCTCCCCCTAAAATAGTTATTTTCTTTTACAATGTAATTAATAATATTTTTGACTAGAGAAAACCTTGTAATTACATTGTACCATTCGTACATTTAGTTTATATAAAGCACGACACGGAACCCAACATTTACAAAAGAGTTATTTACCTGCTCATTGCCACTACGACAGGAAATAGAATCGACATCTCCATAGCTGTTGAAACAACCTCCATGAAGAACGGCATACTTTGTACCACTTGTTTTCGCAGGTAAGCTTGTGTTATGATAACCTGTTTCTGTTGTCCACTCCCACATATTTCCTGCCATATCATAGATATTTTTTAATTCGAAATTACCCACTGCTCCTGTTGCCATTTCTACTCTTCTTGATAATGTATAATTTTCTAAAGTATATTTTTCACCATTTGTATAATCTGCTGAATTATATTTTGTACTTTCCTCTGTATTATTTAACTCTATCTCTCCTAGTTGTTGTGCTCCTGTTTTATATTTATTCGATATTATGGTTGCTCTGCTATTACTATTATTTTTTGCTGTCGCTAATGCATGCTGTGCATACAATGTTTCTTCTGGTAATGTTATATTTGTAGTATCTGTATAATTTCCATATTTCTTACTATCTATTACTATACTTGCTTTTTCTTTTTCACCTGCTATCCATTCTACTGTTCTATCCCATGCTATTCCGTCTATTAAGCTACTTGTTACTCCATATGAACTTTCTGCTCCACTATACATATTCTTTGATACTTCTATTGCATTTGTTTGACTTATATAATTCCATGCTTGCACCCCTTGCTTACTTACTGGTTTTAATTTTGTTACATTTTCTTGTGATACATTTTTTGAATGCGTTGTACCACTATCTCTATTATATTCTTTATTTTCACTATTTTTATCTACATAAAATGATGCATTCTTTGGCACTCCTGCCTCATATCTCCCTACATAAAAGCCTCCATTTTCTTTTACACTTTCTTTGTTGCCACCCTCTTCTGTCCAATCTGTATAGTGTCTATACTGATGTGTTTTCCATGGGTTTTCTCCACTATCTGGTGTTGAGCCTTTTGTATCATCTGCATTTTGGTTTTTATACTCATGCTTTTTATACTGTTCCTCTGTACAAGGTACCCATACAAATTGGTTTCTTTGCTTATCTTCTATTACTATTCCGTCATTTACTTTTGTTCCTAAATCTGTCCTTACAAAAAAGCCTCTTGGTACTACTATTTTGTTTCCATTTACATCTTCTGCATTTACTGTACTTTCTAGTACTACATTTGAACTTTCTCTTCCTAAGGTATCTACTAATGGTAGCCCATGTGGTCCTACTCCTGTTTCTTTCATCATTTCTTCTAGCATTGTATTTATGCCTTCTACTTCTTTTTTACTACTTTCTTCATAGGCATCTCTTGCTTGCTCTGCCTTTTTTATTAAGCCATTTTCTCCTACTACCATGTTTATACTTACTGTTGCTAGTATTATTAATACAATTATCGTTACAACAAGTGCAATTAGTGTGATACCTTTATCATTTTTTCTTATCATTTTTATTTTCCTCCTTTGTCTCGGGCGACCAATGGTCAGCCCCTACATTTAATTTTTTTATTTTTTTCCCTTTTTTCGGGTGACCAATGGTCACCCCTACAATGAAATTTCCTTTTACAATGTAGCCAATAATATTTTTTGAACAGAAAAAACATTGTAATTACATTGCACAATTTGTATATTTATAAAAATGCACGCAAAAAAGACAGGCTATCTTTTACATAAATAGTCTGTCTTTGTATATCACAAATAAAGCGATTTTTTCGCTTACCTCTATTTTACTAAATTGTAGCTCTCTCTCTCTCTCTCTCTCTCTCTTACAGACTTAAGGCTTTTATAGTTTTTCATTTGTAATATTCTCCTTTACCTCGGGCGACCGATGGTCGCCCCTACATTTAATTTTGTAATGGTCGCCCCTACATATATTTTTGCAGTGGTCGTTCCTACATCACTTATTTGTGATTAATAGTCCCTGTTTGTGCTTTTCTGTTCTTTTACTTTTACAGTATAGCTATATTTTTTCATTTAGTCAAGCTTTTTCATTTATTTGTAACCTAATTGTAATATTTTTTTATCCAATTTATTCTTTCTTCGTGTAGTTTTTTATTTAGCTCGATTCCCTCTTGTATATGATATACCTTTTTTATATAATCTCCATTTATTTCTTCTAAACATTTCTTTCCTATTTTATCAAAATATATATCTTGTGGAAATTCTCCATTTTTACATTTGTCACAAGCAACTACAATCTTCATTCCATCTAAACCTAGTTTTGACTTTGAAACTCTTTCTATAAAATCTACTTGTTTTTTTGGTGACATATCATTGAATTTTCCGCCTCTCATATGCTCCCTTGCAGCTAATTTTGCGCATAGTGTCCATGCAGTTGGTAATTTTAATCTTTTCCCCATTTGAGCAACTAATTTTTCTCCTCTTTGCTCGTGTCCGTAATGGTGTGGCAATATTTCTACAGGTGTATCACCTTTTCCTAAATCATGTGTTAAACAACTATATTTAATTTCTAATTTATCTGTGAGATTTGTAGAATAGTCCACAGCCATCATTGTATGGTTATAGCTATCTCCCTCTGGGTGATACTTTTCAGGTTGCACTTTTCCTATTAAATTATATATTTCTTTAAAATGTACATCTAATAAATCAGCTTTTCTTAATGTGTCAAAAAATATTGAGGGCTTATCGCTTTGCAATGCTTTTTTGAACTCATTAAAAACTCTTTCTACAGGTAAAGTATTTAGTTCTTGCTTTAATTTTCTCATTTCTTGTATTGTTTCATCTTCTACTGAAAAATTAAAAGTGGCTGCAAATCGTGCTACTCTGTACACTCTTAGCGGATCTTCCAAAAAAGCTTTACTTGTCATTCTAATTATTTTATTTTCTATGTCTTTTTGTCCTCCATAAGGATCTATTATTTTTTTCGTTAGTACATCTTCTGCCATAGAATTAATTGTTATATCTCTTCTTTCTAAATCTTGCTCTATCGTGATGTTTTTGTTTGTATTTATCTCAAATTCTTTATGTCCATGCCCACTTTTTCTTTCAGTTCTAGCAAGTGCAAATTCTTTTCCCTCTATATCATACACTGCAAAATCTTTTCCTCTTATATTAGCTTTTGGAAATAATTTTTCAAATACATCTTGCTCTATTCCAACAACACAGTAATCTTCGTCTTTTACTGTATTTCCCATTATTTTATCTCTTAATGCTCCTCCTACTAAATAGAGTCTTCCTCCTGCTTGTTCAATTTTTTTTGCAATTTCTACTATATTTTTATTCTCTTTCATAATTTTTCTTACTCCTATTTTATTAAAATTATATCATATTTGATTATTTATATGCACTTTTAGTATTGATAAATTTTAAAAAAAAATATATAATAGTGTAGATATTATTTTAAAGGAGTAAAATTATGAAATTAACAGATAAAACAAAAGATATTTTAGAATGGATTGTTTGTATTTTAATTGCATTTGTTTTGGCATTATTAATTCGCTTTTTTATAGGTACACCTACAATAGTTAAGCAGCCATCTATGGTTCCAACTCTTCAGCCAAATCAGCGTCTTATTTTAAACAGATTAATTCGTACTACTAAAAAAATGCCAAAAAGAGGTGATATTATAACTTTTGAAGCACCTACTTCTGATTCTTATATTTATGATGCAGATGATGTTAGGGCAAAATATTCTAATGAGCCTACTTCTTTATGGGGAAAGTTTACTCATTATATACTTGAGTATAAAAAAGATAGTTATATAAAAAGAGTTATTGCTCTACCTAATGAGCATGTTAAAATTGAAGATGGAAAAGTTTATGTTAATGGCAATGAATTAGCTGAAGACTATTTAGCATCTGATGTTCGTACCTATACTAATGATAACCAGCCTTTCTATGATTTAGTTGTACCTGAAGGTTGTATTTTTGTTATGGGTGATAATAGACCTGCCTCTACTGATAGTAGAAGTTTTGGTTGCATTCCTTTAGAAAAAGTAGAAAGTACTGTGTGGATTCGTTTTTGGCCACTTAACTTATTTGGAAAAGTAAATTAATTTTGGAGGTATTGTTTTGGCTTTTCAAGATATCATAGGTAATAGCAATGTTGGAAGTTTACTTTCTTCTATTGTGAGTTCTAATAATATACTTCATAGCTATATGTTCGTTGGTCCAGATGGAATTGGCAAATCGTTATTTGCAAAGGAATTTGCAAAACTTATTTTAAATGTTTCTTATGATTTGTCTAATCATCCAGATTTTATGATTGTTTCACCTGAAGACGGAAAGACTATTAAAATTGAACAGATTAGATATTTGCAAGAAAAAATTGTTGAAAAACCTGTTGCTTGTGATAAAAAATTTTATTTGATTGATAATAGCGATACTATGACAAAAGAGGCTCAAAATTGTTTGCTAAAAACATTGGAAGAACCACCAGAATATGCTATAATTGTTTTGGTATTATCTAATGAGAATAAATTATTAAATACTATTAAATCTAGATGCACAAAAATTATTTTTCATCCGCTTAGTGATGAAGATATGGAAAAATATTTTTTAGCTAACCACAAACAAGTACCTAGCAAAAATATTTTGAAGATGTGTGGTGGAAGTATTGGAAAAATGGTTCTACTTCAAAATGAACTTGACCTTTATGAGCAAATAGATAATATAATTAATAACATCCTGCAATCAGATATAGTAGATGTTTGGAACAATAGTAAGATTTTATATGAATCAAAAGATTCTATTTACAATTTCTTAGATTATATTAATGTTATATTATTTGATAAATTATTAGATACTAAAGATAACAAATATACTAATTGTATAAAAATTGTTGAGCAAACGAAAAGAAAGCTCTACTCTAATGCTAATTACGATATGTGTATTGATTGGCTTTTGCTTAAAATATGGGAGGAATTTCATGAAGAATATTGTTGGAGTTAGGTTTAAAAAACCTGGCAAAATATATTTTTTTGATCCAGGATATCTAAATATAAATCAAAAAGATAAAGTTATTGTTGAAACTTCTATGGGAGAAGAACTTCGGCGAGGTTGTTATTAATAAAAGAAGTATGCCAGAAGAAAAAATAGTTTCTCCTTTAAAGAAAGTTATACGCATTGCCTCACAAAAAGATTTGAAAAATTATGAAGAAAACAAGGTTAAGGAAAAAGAGGCTTTTAAAATTTGCGAAGAAAAAATAGAAAAATATAATTTAAACATGCATTTAATAGATGTTGAATATAAATTTGATAACAGTAAAATTTTATTTTATTTTACTGCAGATGGTAGAATTGACTTTAGAGAGCTTGTAAAAGATTTGGCTGCTATTTTTAAAACAAGAATTGAGCTAAGACAAATTGGCGTAAGAGATGAAGTAAAACGCATTGGTGGAAATGGAGTTTGTGGAAGAGAATTGTGTTGTTGTTCTTTTTTAAGTGATTTTGAAACTGTGTCTATTAAGATGGCAAAAGAACAAAACATATCTTTAAATCCCTCTAAAATTTCTGGCAACTGTGGTAGATTAATGTGTTGTTTAAAATATGAACAAGATGTTTATGAAGATAAATTAAAAAGATTACCTAAAATTGGCTCTACTATAAAAACTGCAGATGGTGAGGGAATTGCTGATTCTATTGAAACTCTAAAAGAAATTGTTAGAGTAAAATTAAAAGATGAAGAAGACAATTATTTTTACAAAAAATATCCTGTTGCTGATGTACAGGTATTAAAGACTGCTTATTCTAACGAAAGTACAAGTGAAGAAGAAACTGAAAATCTTGAAGAATTACAGGAATTAGAAGACCTTGAAATTCAAGATACTAAAAATAAAAATCAAGACGATATTTAAGGAGGTGAATATAAATGGCTTACAAAATTACCGATAAATGTATTAGCTGTGGTGCTTGCAGTGCTTCTTGCCCTGTTACATGCATATCACAAGGTGATGAAAGATACATAATTGATCCAGAGCAATGTATTTCTTGTGGAACTTGCGCAGGTGTTTGTCCTGTTGGAGCACCTGAAGAAGAATAAATACAAAAAACAAAAGGACATACTTTTTAGTATGTCCTTTATTTTTTATCTATTTGTTATTTCCTCTAGGTCCAATAGTTCTTGCCATCTTCTATCTACTTCTTCTTGGAATTCTTTTATCATCCATTCATTTCCCTCTTTAAACATATGTTTAAATCTTTTTTGTGGTTTTAAGAATTCTTCTATTGGTAACTTTTTAGCTGGCTTATATGTAATTTTATATTTTCCGTCTACTACTTCATATAATGGCCAATAGCAAGTATCTATAGCTAGTTTATTTATTTCCATTAACATGTCAGTAGGATATCCCCATCCTCTTGGGCATGGTGCTAATACATTTAAAAAAGCTGGTCCTTCTGTATAAATTGCTTTTTCTGCTTTTTCATATAAGTCTTTAAAATTATTAACTCCTATTGTTTGTGCAACATATGGAATATGATGTGATACCATAATTTCTGTTAAATCTTTTCTTGATTGCATTTTACCTGGTATAACACTTCCTGCTGGACTTGTTGTAGTATCTGCAAATTTAGGTGTTGCAGATGAACGCTGAATTCCTGTATTCATGTATGCTCCATTATCATAACATACATATACCATGTCGTGTCCTCTTTCCATTGCACCAGATAAACTTTGAAGTCCTATATCATATGTACCTCCATCTCCTCCAAAGCTAATAAATTTTGTATGTTTATCCTGTTCTATTTTGCCTTGCCTTTTTAATGATTTATATGCAGCTTCTGCTCCTGAACAAGTTGCTGCTGCACATTCAAAAGCTGTATGAATATATGAATCTGTCCATGCTGTGTATGGATAAATAAAGCTTGATACTTCCATACATCCTGTTGCATTTGCTATAACTGCATGGTCTTCTGGTTTTAAAGCTCTTAATATCATTCTTGCTACTGGTGGAGCTCCACATCCAGCACACATTCTATGTCCTGCAGTAAATCTTGATGGTTTTTCTGCAATAACTTCTTTTAAATTATATGCCATGGTCTTACTCCTTTCTTAATCCAAGATATCTATATGGATTATCTACTTTATTTGATTTTATAATATCTTCTAAATCATGATATACTGATTCTATTTCTTTTGCAGTTGTATCTCTTCCACCAATTCCATAAACATAACTTACCACTTTTGCAGTATTTCCGTTTATGTACATTCCGCTTGTTACATCTTCAAATAAAGCACCTCCTGCACCATTTAATGAATCTGATTTATCTAACACTGCAACAGCTTTTACATTAGAAAGTGCTTTTGCGATTTCTTCTGCTGGGAATGGTCTATATACTCTTACTTTTAGCATTCCTGCCTTAATTCCTTTTTGTCTTAAATGGTCTACAACATCTTTTGTTGTTCCTGCAGTAGAGTTCATACAAACTATTGCCATTTCTGCATCTTCTAGCTTATATTCCTCAAATAGTCCATATTTTCTTCCTGTCATTTTTTCAAAATCTTTTGCAACTTCTAAAATTACTTTTTTTGCATTTTTCATTGCCTCTGCTTGTTGATATTTATGTTCAAATAAATATGCTTGTAAGTCCATTGGTCCTACGGCCATAGGCTCTTTATCATTTAACAAATAATGTTTTGGCTCATATTTTCCAACAAAACTTTTTACATTTTCGTCTTCAATTAATTCTATATTTTCTATTGAATGTGATGTTATAAAGCCATCTTGGCATATCATAAGTGGTAATAATACATCTTTATGTTCTGCTATCCTATGTGCCATAATTAAGTTATCATATGCCTCTTGGTTATTTTCTGAAAATAACATAAGCCATCCGCTATCGCGTACTCCCATAGCATCTGAATGATCATTATGTATGTTTAATGGTCCTGATACTGCACGATTTACTAATGACATAACAATTGGTAATCTTAAACTTGATGCAATATATATCATTTCCCACATTAAAGAAAGTCCATTTGCTGATGTTGCTGTCATAGCCCTTGCTCCTGCTGCCTCTGCTCCTATACAAGCACTCATAGCACTATGCTCACTTTCTACTGCAACAAATTCTGTATCCACTGTGCCATTACTTACAAATGTAGAAAAATATTGTGGTATTTCTGTTGATGGTGTAATTGGAAATGCAGCAACAACATCTGGATTAATTTGTTTCATAGCAGTTGCAGCAGCCTCATTTCCACTTAAGCGTTCTCTTATACTCATTTTATTCCTCCTATATACAATTATATTTTTATTTATTAATCTTCACCTTCAGTTTTCATTTCAATTGCATTAAATGGACATACTTTTGCACATACTCCACATCCTTTGCAATAGTCATAATCAAAATCTGTTCTTTTTTGATCTTTTCCTACTGGTATTGCATCATCAGGGCATACTGGAAAACATAAGCCACATTGTGTACATTTTTCTGATATGTAAATTGGTTTAACACTTCTCCAATCTCCTGTTTTAAATTCTCTGGCGTTACCAGCATCATAAATGTTTCCACCAATTGTAAGCTTACTTGCTGGTGTATCTTTATCTATATTTGTCATTTTTTACCTCCCTATACTTATATTTTTAAGATATTTCTTTTATAGATGTTAAGGCTAATTCTAGTGCTTTCATGTTTCCCTCTATTACTTCTGGCTTTTTTGCAAATTTATGCTTAAATGAGCCTTGCATGTCTTCTAAAAATACCTTATCTTCCATAATTCCGCTTACTTTTACTATTGCTGCAAGCATTGGTGTATTTGGGAAATATTTTCCTAATGTTTCCATTGATACCTTTCTTGCATCAATTGTATAAATTTTTCCTTTGTATCCTTTTAATGCATCTCTTAAATATTTAGCATCTTTGGTTGTATTAATTACAATTGCTCCTGTTTCTTTTAGCCCTGCTGTTACATCAACACTTTCTAATAGAGTATCGTCTACAACAACAACATAATCAGGTTCGTATATATTACTATGTATACGAATTGGATTATCACTAATTCTGTTATATGCTGTAATTGGTGCTCCCATTCTTTCTGGGCCATATTCAGGGAATCCTTGAATATATTTTCCTGTGTTAAAAGCTGCATCAGCAAGTAGCAATGATGCTGTTTTTGCACCTTGGCCACCTCTACCATGCCATCTAATTTCTACTAAACTGTTATCCATATAATAGAAAACCTCCTTTTTATTAATATTTTAGTATATTATTTTGCCTGCTTTTAGTTAGTATTATAACTGTATTTTATTTTTTTGCTGGCAAACGAATAACCACTTCTGTTCCTTTTCCTACTTCACTTTTTATATCTATACTTCCTTTGTTTTGGTCTAAAATTTCTTTTGCAATAGAAAGTCCAAGTCCTGTACCTCCCATTTCTCTTGTACGCGCTTTATCAACTCTATAGAATCTTTCAAATATTCTTCCTAAATCTTTTTCTGGAATTCCTATTCCATTATCTATTACTTTTATATATGCATCATTATATACAAATCCTACATATACTTTTATACTTCCATTTTGTGGCGTATATTTTATTGCATTTGATAATATATTTAATACAACTCTTTCTATTCCATATTTATCTGCTTGTATTGGTGGAACGCTTGCTGTTACAAAACATTCCATATTGTGATTTTTCTTTTCGATTTCGAATTTTAGTTTTTCTTGGCATTTTTTTACTAAATCACCTAAGTCAAATTCTGTTTCTTCTTGTTTTATCTTTTTATTATCATATCTAGATAGTGTAAGCAAATCTGTTACAAGTTGTGCCATTCTTCTTGCCTCTGCTGCAATTACTCCTAAAAATTTATTCTGTGTATCCTTGTCATATTCCCCTTCTAGTAAAGTATCTGCATATCCCATAATAGAAGTAATTGGTGTTTTTAATTCATGTGACACATCTGCCACAAATTCCTTACGCATGTTATCTAGTTTAACATGTTCCGTAATATCCTGTATTACAGCTATAACGCCTATCGGTCTATCATTTTCATCTTGAAAAGGTGCAAACAATATATTAACATATTTTTCTCCTATGTTTTTTCTTTGCTCTGATGATGTCCAATTTTCAAGATAAATAATTTTTTCCAAATTAATATCGATTTTTAATTTTTTAAAGATTTTTTCAAAATTGTTTTCTCTATCTGTAATGTTTAATAACTGTTTTGCTGCTGGGTTTATATGGATAATTTCTCCATCCATATCAAATGCAATAATTCCATCTGTCATATGTAACAAAATTGTTTCTATTTGTCTTTTTTGTCTATTTACTTCATTAAATTTTTGTTTTAATTCTGTTGTCATTATTGTAAATGCATTTGTTAAATCTTTTACTCCACTGCTATTTTTTTGTACTTTTTCAAATTCAATATTTTCTCCAGATGCAATTTTTTCTGCATTTTGAATTAGTTTCTTCATTGGTGATACTAATGCTTTTGTTACAAAAAAGCCAATTAGCAATGAAATAATAGTATATGCTACAACTGAAATAATAATAATAAATTTTATTTGACTTTTTTGGACATTGATTTGGTTAATAACTTCTAATTGATTTTGACTTACATTTTCTATATTTTGTAGCATTTTTAATTGAATTACACCAAAACATACTATTAATAGAATTCCTAGTATAAAGAATATATAAACAATTTTTTCTTGTATATTTTTATTCATGATTATTCTCCTATAACAGATAAAAAACCGTAGAATATTATATTTATGCTACTCTACGGTCTTTTATCTATTTTGATGATAAGTAGTAACCTACTCCTCTTTTTGTAATTAATATTTTTGGACTTGAAGTATCATTTTCTATTTTTTCTCTAATTCTTCTAATTGTTACATCTACTGTTCTAATATCTCCATAATATTCATATCCCCATACTTTTTCTAGTAATGCCTCTCTTGTTACAACTTGTCCCGGTTGATTTGCTAAATATTTTATAACCTCGAATTCTCTTAAAGTTAAATCTATAACTTGTCCTCTAACTCTAACTTCAAATTTATCTAAATTTAATAATAGGTCTCCTATTTCGATAATATGGTCATTTTCACCGGTTAGATTTATCCTTTCTTTGAGGGTCAGATAGTTCGTCATTTTGTGTAGAATTTGCTACCGCCTCTGCTTTTCTTAAATTTGCCTTTACTCTAGCTACTAATTCTCTTACACTAAATGGTTTTGTAATATAATCGTCTGCTCCTAATTCTAGTCCTAATATTTTGTCTATCTCCTCGTCTTTTGCAGAAATCATTATAATTGGCATATTAAGTGTATTTCTTATTTTTTTACACACGGTTAGACCGTCTACTTTAGGCAGCATTATGTCTAATAAAATTAAATCTGGTTTTTTTTCAAATGCTATCTTAATTGCCTCTTCTCCATCATTTGCTTCCAATGTGTTATACCCTTCTTTTTGAAGATTATATACTAGTATATCTACAATTGGTTTTTCGTCATCTACGATTAATATTGTTTTTTTAGAATCTTCACTATTGTCTTCCACAAAAACCCCGCCTTTCTATTTCAGACATTTTCTTACGGATTTACTATATTAAAACTTTTTTACTTTGCCTTTACTATATCATAATAAATTTATTTAGACAAGTATTTTTTTATTTTTTATATTGTTACATTTTTTATGTGGTTAATAGAATATTTATTGCAATTTATATATATTTCTATAATATCTATTCTGATAAATGCATTTTCTAACTTTTTTGCATACAAATAGTATTTTATGGTTTTAATTAAGTGGTTTTGTTTATAAAAAGTGACTGAATCTATAGGGTTTCCATATTTTGCATTTGTTCTTGTTTTTACTTCTATAAATACAATTTCTTCATTATCTTTTGCTATAATATCAATTTCTCCTTGTTTACAGCTAAAATTTCTTTCTAATATTTTGTATCCTATACTTAAGAGATAATTTGTGGCAAATTTCTCGCCTTGCATTCCTATGATATGTCTTTTATACATATTTTCCCCTTTGATTTTAAGTTCTTATATAGTAATTTCCAGGTATATTTTTTATATAGCCTTGAAGTTCTAACATCATTAATTTTTGCATAACTTCTGGTACTTGTAGTCCACTTTTCCTTGAAAGATTTTGTATACTTTGTGGTGTATATGTTATTAATTTATATAATTTTATGCATTCTTCTGGAATATTGGACAAGTTTACTTCTTCTTTTTTGTAACCTGTAATTTTTATCTTTTTTTCGTGTATGATTCCAAACATTTCTAAAATATCTTCTGGAGTTGTAACAAGTTTAGCGCCTCTTTTTATTAATTCATTAGTTCCTGCTCCCATTTTATTTTCAATATCTCTTGGCAAGCAAAATACAGGCTTATTTTGCTCTAGTCCAAGTCTACCAGTAATTGTGCTACCACTTCTATTTCTTGCCTCAATTACAAGAATTCCTTTTGCTATACCACTAATAATTCTATTTCTTTGTGGAAAACTTTTCATGTCTACTTCTTTATCTTCTTCATATTCTGAAATGATACAACCATTTTCTTCTAGTATTGAATTAAAAAGTTCTTGATGTTCTTCTGGATATATGTGATTAAAGCCACAGCCTATTACCGCTATTGTTTTTCCGTGGCAATTTTTTTGATGACTCATGTGCAATTCCATCTATCCCTAATGCTAATCCACTTATAATTGTAATGTTTTCTTCTGCTAAAGCTTTTGCAAATTTTTTTGTGTATTTTATCCCATATTCACTACATTTTCGGGATCCTACTATAGCTATACAATTATTATTTAATAAATTTTCGTTTCCCAACACATATAATTTTTCAGGTGGATTTTTTATATCTCGTAATTTTTTGGGATAATTTTTATCATCTATTTTAATTATTTTCATTTTTCTCCTCAATTCTTCCAATATTTTTTATCTAAACTTCTATATTGTATGGCCTCTGCAATGTGGTTTGTTTGTATGTTATCACTATTTTCAAGGTCAGCAATAGTTCTTGCTACTTTTAAAATTCTTCCATATGCTCTTGCAGATAGTCCTAGTTTATTAAATGCTAATTCTAAGATTTCTTTTCCTTTTTCATCTATTTTGCAATATCTTTCTATTAATTTTGGTGTTAGTTGTGAATTAGTATATATTGATTCTTCCTTATACCTTTCTTGTTGCAATTTCCTTGCCATATTTACTCTGTTTCTAATTTCCTGTGATGTTTCTATTTTTTTACTTTCTTCTAATTTTTGATATTTTACAGGTGTCACTTCAACTTGTATATCAATTCTATCTAATAATGGACCGCTAATTTTTCCAATATATTTTGAAATACTAGAAGGAGAGCATGTACATTCTTTTTCTTGTGAGCCATAAAAGCCACAAGGACACGGGTTCATAGACGCAACAAACATAAAATTACATGGATATGTTAAACTTGCATTTATTCGTGATATTGTAACTACTTTATCTTCTATAGGTCCTCTTAATACTTCCAAAGTATTTTTGTTAAATTCTGGTAATTCATCTAAAAAGAGTACCCCATTGTGTGCTAAGCTAATTTCTCCGTGGTTTTGGTATTCTGCCGCCTCCTACTAATGATGTTTCTGATACAGTATGATGTGGGGCTCTAAATGGTCTTGTAATTATTAATGAGTTATCATTATTTATTTTTCCTGCTATACTATGTATTTTAGTTGTTTCTAACGATTCTTCAAAAGTTAAATCTGGTAATATACTTGGTATTCTTCTTGCCATCATTGTTTTTCCAGAGCCGTGGTGTGCCGTATAAGTAGTATGTTATGACCTCCCGCTGCTGCTACTTCTATAGCTCTTTTTATATTTTCTTGTCCTTTTACTTCTGAAAAATCAAATTTGTATGTATGTGCATTTTTAAATAGTTCTTCTGCATTTATTTTACTAGGATATACTGTTAAGTTCCCATTTAAATATTCAACGATTTCTTCTAAACAATGTAAACCTATTACTTCAATTCCTTTTACAACCGCTGCTTCTTTTACATTTTCTATTGGCAATATAATTCTTTTTATATTTAATTTTTTTGCCTCTATACATATTGGTAATATTCCATTTACTTTATTTAATTTTCCATCTAATGATAATTCTCCTATAAAAACTGTATCTTCTATACTTTCTTGTTTTATATTTCCACTACACACCAAAATTCCCACAGCTATTGGCAAGTCAAAAAAAGAACCTTCTTTTTTTATATCTGCAGGTGCTAAGTTAATTGTAATTTTTCTACTTTGCATATTAAACCCTGCATTTTTTATAGCTGTTCGTACTCTTTCTTTTGATTCCTTTACACTAATATCTGGAAGTCCTACTACATCCCAACTTGGAATTCCTGCTGACACATCTACTTGTACATCTATCAAATAGCCATTTAAGCCTATAAGAGACATACTTTTTACAATAGATAACATTTTTATCTACCTTCTTTCTATTATTTTTTGTTTTTTGGAATTTTTTAAGAATTAAAATTTCTTTGAAAAAATATTTTTTGAAAATCTTATAATTTTTTATATCACATCTTACATATTTTGTAAATAGTTTTATATAAAATAAAAAGGCATGTTTAAATTTAAAAGTAAATTCCAGCGAAAGGCAAAGTAGAATTTAGTTTTGGAAAAATACATGCTATAATTATATTTAATACTTTACTTGGGTACAAGGAGGTATTAAACATGGAAGAAGCCAATCAAAAACACTTAACATTAGAGGACAGAAATTTTATTGAACAAGCGTTAAACCAGAATATGACCTTTAAAGAAATCGCAAAATTTTTATCTAAAGATCCAACAACAATATCAAAAGAAGTAAAAAAACATAGGACAAGAAAAGAACCTAATCGATTTAATGGATGTGGTAACCTTTGCAGTAAGAGATTTTCCTGTAGAAAAAAATATGTCTGTGGTAAAAATTGCAATGCGTTATGTTTTAAATGTAGTAAATGCAATAAATATTGTTCAGAATTTGAAGAAGATATATGTAATTCATTAAAGCAAGCTCCATATGTTTGTAACTCTTGTAGTTCAAAGCAACCATGCAGATTAGTAAAATATTACTATCGTGCATTGCCTTCTTTTAATCAATACAAGCATACGTTATCTGTTTCTAGACAAGGTATTAATTTATCAGATGAAGAACTTTGTAATTTAGATAACATTGTTTCTCCGTTGATAAAAAATGGGCAAACTATCGCTCATATTTATGCTACTCAAAATTTAAAATGTTCTAGATCTTCTTTGTATAACTACATTGACCAAAACAAATTATCTGCAAGAAACATTGATTTACCAAGACGTGTTAGATATCCAAAAAGAAAAGAAAAAAATACTACTAAAAAAGATACTTTAATTAGACAAGGCAGAACTTATGAAGATTTCGAAAAATACCTTTTAGAAAATCCTGATACTCAAGTTGTAGAAATGGATACTGTTGAGGGAATTAAAGGTGGAAAAGTATTACTTACATTTTTATTTAGAAATTTCAAATTAATGTTAGCATTTCTTTTAAATGATAAAACAACAGACTCCGTTAGGAAAACTTTTAATTGGATAGAAAGTATACTAGGAAATGAGTTGTTTGAAAAAACTTTTCCAGTTATTTTAACCGACAACGGTACTGAATTTTCCAATCCATTAAGTTTAGAATTTAACCACGAAGGTATTGGAAGAACCAGAATATTTTTTTGTAATCCAGGAGCTTCTTATCAAAAAGGTGCATTAGAAAAAAATCATGAATTTATCAGATATGTCATCCCTAAAGGAACATCTATGGATAATCTTACACAAAAAGATGTTGACTTAATGATAAACCATATCAACAGCTTAACTAGAGCAAGCTTAAACAATGCTACACCTTATGATTTAGCACAATTACTATTAGATAAAAATGTATTAAAAAAGTTGAATCTTGAAAAGGTTCCAGCCAACAAGATTCAACTTAATACAAAACTACTAAAGAAAAATTAATTTAAATTAAATTTTACATACATACCCAAGTAAAGTTTTAATTTAAAATTACAAACTAAAACGAGTGGAATTTACTAAAAAAATTTTAAAGCCAGTCGTTTATTTGTTATGCATTTTTTTTAAAGTTTTCTTTATCATAAATATATTTTAGCATATTTTAATACAAAAATTCAATAAAAAAAGAGAAAAATCCTTGATTTAGAAGACTTTTCTCTTGGACTAGTAAATTCAGTTAAAAGTGAAATTTACTTTTGTACTTAACT
>CANQCV010000010.1 GCA_947591045.1 uncultured Clostridia bacterium | reverse complement strand
TTATCAATATTTTTATTTGAATAGTTCTTATTTCTTCTTTCATTGTGTCTAAAGATTCCTTTCAAATTTTCTCTTTTATATTTTGCATTTCTAATTATTGCATAACTCATTTTATAACCTCCTTGATTGGCTAAAGCATTAACACTAGCCATATAAAAATATTTGCTTATTTTAGGATGTGTTGTAACACACTACGACACTTTTATTGCCTTCAGCAAAAAAGTGTCAGTGTGGTAGGGACACCCTACACCCGTTTACCTAAAAAATATACTTCGATATTTTTTAGGTTTTAACTAAATATGCTAATCGCAATTTAGTTAAAAAATAGCAATACAAAAATTGATAACAATTTTCATATTGCTATTTCACAAAAGCATATTTGCTTTTGTGTTTAGTATAGGCAAAATTTATTCTGAATAAAGGAAGTTTTATACTGTTTAAAATATTTCTAACAATTTTCTAACAAAACTTTAAAAAGTTTAATTAGAATTTTATATATTTAAAATCATTATTGTTACAATAAAAAGTAATCAAATTGCTTGAAATAATTGCAATTTGATACAAACATAATGCTATTAAATATCAGTATCTATCACTAAATAATAAAATGATAGCATAACTTAAAATCCTGCGGTTGAATAAACCGTGCCGGTTCGATTCCGGCCATCTGCACCAAAATATAAAAACGCATCCATTTGTTAGTGCGTTTTTTGTGGAAAAGAGAACCGTACCTATTTCCATATAAATAAAGATTTTCTGGATTGGATAGACAAAGAAACAAAATAAGAAAAGTTTGATTTAAAATAATTGACATATAAAAAATATATACTATAATAAATATAGAAAATAAGGAGCCACAAAGTGTGGTACCATTAAGAATATGATTAAAGAATCACATCTCTAACGGCTAGCAGAGATGTGATTCTCTTTATATGTAATTATAACCAAAGCTATAATTAAAACAAAAGAGATGATAGCAAGAGCTACATTTGTAATTAATGACAAAATCAATAATTGCATTAATGCCTCTTCTAACATATGCATCACCTCACTTTCTTTTTAAGAATTGAGATGATACCACACTCTGCTTTTCCTTATTTTCTTTTTAAATTATATAAAGAATTTGAATAAAAGTTAACAGAAATATAAACAAAGGTTTGCAAAAAATTATATTTTATATTTATTTTCATGAAAAAATTCTTATACCCCGTATATCTTTTATTTTAGCGCATTTAATGCAATATGCCCAGTTTTTATAGTACATTTTCAATAGCAAGTTATCTTCCATAATCTGTGAAAGAATTGATATATCAATAAAAATACATTAAAATAACTATTGTATTGCATTTTTTAAATTGAACAATATTTAAGTTAGTGATATAATTGATAGCAAATAAAATAAAAAATATTAGGGAGAAAATTATATGAAAGAGATATTATTAAATGATATATTAAATATACCAGAAAATGAGATACAAAATTACAAAATTAGGTTTATGGTATCTAATAGTTATGATGAACCATTAGTAGTTATGAGCAGAAATTTTAATTGGTTACTAAATTGGATTGCATGGAAAGGTGATAATGATGCTCTATCAAGGCAAAGAGTTATTGCATTTGTTAGGTATTATACTGTGAGCTATGAACAATGGGTTTTTGCAGGAATATATGAAGTAAGTAAGAAAGCAAACTTTTATGAAATAACAAATAATGTGGGTTATGACCTAACTCCTGTTTCTGATTATCAAAACTTAATTGGAAGACTTATAGTAGAATATAAAAACACTACACAACAGTTAAAAAGAAATGCAGAAAATGTTTTAGCAGATATGAAAGTGGTAGAAATATTAAAAAAACCATATAAAGGAGTTGCATTTGAAGGGTATAACAATATCAATTTAACATTTCAAGAATTAGAAGTAATAGTAAATAATAATATAGATGAGTGGAAAAGAAAACTAGAAAATGTAACAGGTATATATATGCTATTTGATAGGAGCAATGGAAAGAAATATATTGGAAGTGCTTATGGGCAAGAGGGAATATGGCAAAGATGGAGTTGTTATATATATTCTAAAAATGGTGGCAATAAAGAAATGTTACAATTAAATAATGAATATATTAGAAAAAACTTTACATTCACATTATTAGAATGGTATGCAATAGGAACAGATAAAGAATTTATTATTTCAAGAGAAAATTACTGGAAAAAGGTAATGCTATCAAGGAAATCTGATGGTTATGGTTACAATGATAATTAATAGTTAGATAAGAAAAACAAAAAAATATTTATAAAAAGAAAGTGATATCATGCGTATTTTAATTGCAGAAGATGAAAAAGATTTAAATAATATTCTTGTTCAAAAGTTAACATCAGAAGGTTATAGTGTTGATAATTGTTTTGATGGGGAAGAAGCAATAGAGTTAATAGACGTAGTAGATTATGATATAATAATTTTAGACATTATGATGCCTAAAGCTGATGGTTATAGTGTATTAAGTCATATAAGAAATCTTGGAAAAGCAACACCAGTACTATTTTTAACAGCAAAAGACTCTATATTAGATAAAGTAAAAGGCTTAGATAGTGGAGCAAATGATTATTTAGTAAAACCATTTTCCTTACTAGAATTATCAGCTAGGATTAGAAGTCTAATAAGAAGTTCTTTTAGCGTTACAAATAAAATATTAGAAGTAGAAGACTTAACTATGGATTGTACATCACATATAGTAAAAAGAGGAGACAAAATAATCAATCTTTCATCAAAAGAATATGCCCTATTAGAGTACCTAATGCTTAATAAAGGAATTTTACTATCAAGAAAAAAGATAGAAGACCATATTTGGAATCTAGATTATGAGGGTGGAACTAATGTTGTAGATGTATATATAAGTTATTTAAGGAAAAAAATTGATGAAGGACATAATATAAAATTAATTCATACGATTCATGGTCAAGGATATATTTTAAAAGGAGAAGTAAACTCATGAAGAAAATGAGTATTGGTTTAAAAATTATGCTTTGGTTTGCTTTGATTGTTACAATCATTGTGTCAATTACTTATGGCATAATTTTTTCTATTGAATATAACATTGTACATAAAGGTATTAAAGATACTTTGATACAGACTGTACAAAATAATTTAGATGAATTTGAATATTATAAATCTACGGATAATATAGAAATAAATAAAGTGGACCACATAATTAATTATGAAAAAGGATATTTAAAAATATCAGCAACATTTTTGCAACATATTAATGAAGTTTATACTGCGCTTTATAAAGAAGATAAGACACTTATTTATGGTGAAAATCCTATTTCAAAAGAAATATCATCATTAACATTTACTGATTCAGTTATTCAAGAAATGAAAATTGATGGAACTATATATTATATATTTGATAAAAAAATACCATTAGATGATATAGATAATTTGTGGCTTAGAGGAATTGTATCAGAAGAACAAGGCAACAAACAAGTTGAATCTATTGTAAAATTATCTTTAATTGTTTTCCCACTTATTATTTGTTTTTCGCTTATAGGTGGATATATCATAGTAAAGAAAATGTTAAGTCCAATTCATAAAATATCTACTACTGCAAAACAAATAGGAAATGACGGAGAACTAAAAAAGAGAATAGATATAGGAGTTGGAAATGACGAATTACATGAGCTTGCAGGTAGTTTTAATGAAATGCTAGATAAATTAGAAAACAACTTTTTAAAAGAGCAACAATTCATTTCTGATGCTTCACATGAACTTCGTACACCATTATCAGTTATTTTGGCACAATCTCAATTATCTTTGGAAAAAGATAAAACAGTAGATGAATATAAAAAAGATTTTGAAATAATTGCAAGGCAAAGTCAAAATATGTCCAAATTAATTAATGATATGTTAGACTTTACTAGATTAGAAATACAAAGTGAGAAATATAAAAAAGAAAAAATTAATTTAAGTGAGTTAACTAATTCAATATGCATGGATTTAAAATTAATTAAAGAAAAAAATATTACATTGTCTTTTGATGTAAAACAAAATTTATTTATTAATGGAAATTACGAATTACTATCAAGATTATTAATAAATTTAATAAATAATGCTTACAAATACGGAAATCAGAATGGAAATATATTTGTTAATTTAACTAATACAAATAATCAAATTACTTTACTTGTACAAGATGATGGAATTGGAATAAAAAAAGAAGATCAAGAGAAAATTTTTGATAGATTTTATCAAGTTGACTCATCTCACTCAGGATTAGGAGCAGGCTTAGGACTTTCGATGGTATATGAAATTGTTCAATTTCACAATGGAAAAATAAAAGTAGAAAGCGAATTTGGAAAAGGAAGTAAATTTTATATATTTTTTCAAAAAATTTAATCTTCTAATGAATTTCTAATATTTAATATATATAATAATAAAAAATAGAAATACGAGGAGGAAAATTTATGAAAGAATTTTTTAAAAATCACAAAAAAGGAATAATAACTAATTTATGTATTGCACTATTAATAGCTATCATTGCAGTTATAGCAATATTTGCAACTACTTCATTTGCAGAAAGCTCATCAATAGGGAAAGATAATGCTCAAAATTTTGCTTTTGTAGATGCAGGAATAGACCCTTCGGAAGCAAAAGAATTAAAAACAGAATTTGAATTTGAAAATGGACAATTTATATATGATGTAGAATTTGTTTCAAATGGAACAGAATATGAATATTGGATAAAAGCATCTAATGGTAGTATCATCAAAAAAGAAGTGGATTCTAGTGATGAGATAATAAAACAAAAAGAAACTAATAATACAGAATATGAAAATGAAGTAAATAACGAACAATCAAAAAATAATGTAGAAAATGATAGCAATACTCAAAAAGAAGAAACAAATTCAAATGATATTATTAGTTTAGAAACTGCTAAAAATAAAGCATTATCTGATGCCGGAGTTTCTGCTTCAAAATGTACTTTTACAAAAGCAAAACTAGATATAGATGATGGAATAAAAGTATATGATATAGAATTTAAAACTTCAAGTAAAGAATATGAATATGAAATAGATGCAAAAACAGGAAAAATTCGCAATAAAGAAATAGAAAATATTAAGGGAAACTCAAAAAGTAGTACAACTACAAGTAATACCAATAAGGACAATAATAGTTCATATATTGGAATAGATAAAGCAAAATCAATTGCATTAACACATGCAGGAGTATCAAATGTAACTTTTGAAAAGGCAAAATTAGATAGAGATGATGGTAAAACAGTATATGAAATTGAATTTTACAAAGGTGGTATGGAATACAGCTATGAAATTGATGCTTTAACTGGTAAAATATTAGATTATGAAAAAGAAAATGATTAAAAAATTATATAATGTAAGAATTCTGTTTTAATATCTGCACCAAATCCTGAGAGAAATCTCAGGATTCTTTTTGCGCTAAAAATAGGGTAATCTAATTAAGTGATAGTAAACAAAATAATCTAGTACAATTTTCTTGCCTATTTTTTAAATTTGATATATAATGTCCATGTAATGTTTTAAAAGCCTTCAGGCTTATACTTCTTAATTAAGAGTATACTGAAAAAATAAAAATAAATATTCTGAGGTGAATAAACATGAAAAATTTTAATGATTACAAAGATTCTAATAGAAAGGAAAATTTAAAATTCGAATCAAAAGTAGTACATGGGGCATATGGAACAGATCCTGTAACAGGTTCAATTAGTTTCCCAATTTACCAAACGGCTACATTTAAACATCATTCAATTGAGAAGAAAGATCCATACAATTATTCAAGATGTGTAAACCCTACAAGAGAAGAATTAGAAAGAACAATGTGTATTTTAGAGGAAGGAAACAGGGCTTTTGCTGTAAATTCAGGAATGGCAGCTGTATCTTTAGTGACATCATTATTAAAAGCAGGTGAACACATTATTTATTCAGATGATGTATATGGAGGAACTTTTAGATGTGTAAATGAAGTTTTAAAGCCATATGGAATTGAAAGTAATAGTATAGACTTATCTGATTTGGACTTGTTAAAGAAAACTATTAAACCAAATACAAAGATGGTTTTAATTGAAACACCAACAAACCCTATGATGAAAGTTGCAGATATTGAAAAAATATCAGAAATTGCACATAAGGCAGGGGCGTTAGTTGTAGTAGATAATACATTCTTAACACCATATTTCCAAAGACCATTAACATTAGGGGCAGATATTGTAATTCATAGTGGTACAAAGTATTTAGGTGGTCACAATGATGTCCTAGCTGGAATTGTAGTAGTAAAAGACGAAGAAATAGGTGAAAAGTTAGAAATTCAAATGTATATTAATGGAGCAGGACTTCGGACCAATGGACTCATGGATACTATTAAGAGGAATAAAAACACTTGCATTAAGAATGCAAAAACATAACGAAAATGCTATGAAAGTAGCTACATGGTTACGCAACCATCCAAAAGTAGAAAAAGTATATTATGTTGGATTTGAAGATCATAAAGATTACGAGGTAACTAAAAGACAAACTACTGGTTTTGGTGGTATGATTTCTTTTAGAGTAGATAGCATAGAAACAGTAAATAATATTTTAAATAGATTGCAATTAGTTACTTTTGCAGAAAGTCTAGGAGGAGTAGAATCTTTAATTACTCATCCTGTTTCAAGAACGCATACAGAAATTTCAGAAGATATAAGAGAAGCATTAGGAATTACAGATACTTTACTTAGATTATCCGTAGGTATTGAAGATGCAGACGATATTATTGCGGATTTGGAACAAGCATTAAGATAACGGGGAAAGAGGTACTAGTATGAAATTTACAAAGATGCAAGCATATGGAAATGACTATGTATATATTGATGCAATTAACCAAAAGGTAGAAAATTTAAGTGAACTTGCAAAATATATTAGTAATAGACATTTTGGAGTAGGTTCTGATGGAATAGTATTAATATGCCCTTCTAGTAAGGGAGATTTTAGAATGAGGATGTTTAATCCAGATGGAACAGAAGGCGAAATGTGTGGAAATGCTTTAAGGAGCATGAGTAAATATGTGTATGAACATAGATTAACAGACAAAACAGACTTGATTATAGAAACTTTAGGCGGTATGCAAAAAGTAAAGTTGTTTGTAGATGATGACAATAAAGTTATAAATATTCAGGCAAATATAGGTAAACCTGTATTAGATACAAATAAAATACCAGTAAATACAGATAAGATGGAATTTATAGATGAGCCTGTAAAAGTTTTAGATAAGGAATTTAATATCACAGCAATATCATGGGGAAACCCACATTGTGTAATGTTTATTGATGATGTTGCAAATTTTGATGTAGAAAAATATGGAAAAACCATAGAGTATAGAACAGATTTATTCCCAAACAAGACAAATGTGACTTTTGCACAAATTGTTGATAGAAATCATATTAAAATAAGAGAATGGGAAAGAGGTACAGGAGAAACTATAGGCTGTGGAACAGGTTGTTGTACAGCAACTGTAGCAGCAGTTTTAACTGGTAAATGCGACAGGCATGTGTTTGTAGAGCAAATAGGTGGAGTGTTAGAGACAAACTGGGATGAAGAAACAGGAACCATGTTTATGAAAGGTCCATCTCACACTGTATTTGAATCAGAAATAGATGTGTCACATATTATTAATAAAAATGAAAATAGAATTAAAAGTTTAAAATCTTTACTTGAAAATGTGGAATATGAATTAATTAAAGGACACATAGAAGGAGTAGAAATAGAGGATATTAAATATGATTCTAGACAAGTAGAAAAAAATGATTTATTTATTGCAAGAGTTGGTACAACATCAGATTCACATTCATTCATACCAGATGCCATACAAAAAGGTGCAAATGTTATTGTTATTGAAAAAGATGTGAATATAAAAGAAGATGTTACTGTGATTAAGGTAAAATCTTCAAAAGAGGCTTTAGCTAAAATGTCAGCAGTGTATTTTGGAAATCCTGCAGATAAGCTTACAACAATTGGAATTACTGGAACAGCAGGCAAAACTTCAACATCATATATGTTAAAATCAATGCTAGAAAAAGCAGGAAATAAAGTGGGACTAATTGGAACAATTTGTGCATTAATTGGAGATAAAAAAATAGAACTTCATAATACAACTCCAGAAAGTTATGAAATACAAAAAATGTTTAGACAAATGGTGGATGAAGAGTGTAAATATGCTGTAATGGAAGTTTCTTCTCAAGGCTTAAAAATGAATAGAGTAGATGGATTTACTTTTGACTATGGTGTATTTACAAATATTTCACCAGAACATATTGGACCTGCTGAACATGAAAGCTTTGAAGAATATTTATATTGCAAAAGTCTATTGTTTAAAAAATGCAAAGTTGGAATTATAAATGCAGATGCAAATAGATGGCAAGATGTTATAAAAGAACATACTTGCAATATTGTTAAATATGGAATAAATAATAGTGAAGTAGATGTTAAAGTTTCAAACATAGAATTTATTATGGAAGATAATTTTTTAGGAATGGGATTTGAAGTATCTGGCAACATAGACGGTAAGTTTAAAGTGTCAATTCCTGGAAGATTTTCTGTGTATAATAGTTTATGTGCAATGACAATTGCAAATGAGCTTGGAATTTCTAAAAAACACATACAAGATGCTTTAGAAAGTATAAGTGTTAAGGGAAGAATGGAATTAGTAAGTGGAAATGAAACTTACAAATTTATAGTAGATTATGCACATAATGAAGACGAAATGAATAACTTAATGGATACTATTTCTGAATATCACCCTAAAAGATTGGTATGTATATTTGGCGGTGGCGGAAACCGTGCTAAATCTAGAAGATATGACATGGGAGAAGTTGCAGGCAAATGGGCAGATTTAATTATTTTAACAGAAGACAATCCTAGATGGGAAGAAATAGAATCAATTAATAATGATATTATCGTTGGAATTAATAAAAGTAACGGAAAGTATATCATTATTGATGACAGAAAAGAGGCTATTAAATATGCCATGAAAAATGCACAAAAAGGAGATATTATTTTGCTTATTGGAAAAGGACATGAGCAATATCAAGAAGTTAAAGGTGTAAGATATTTCTGGGATGAAGGACAAGCTGTAAAAGAAGCAGAAGAAGAAATAAAAAATGAAAAATAGTATGACTTAAACTAGGTGGTGAAAAAATGATATTCGAGAAAATTATATTTAATTTGTTAGCATTTACACTATTCACTATTATGTTTATGAAAATGGTGAAAAAGAATGATGCAACATATGTATATATTTTAGGACTAGAATTTGTTGGAATTGTTATTGATTTTATAGAAATAATTTTTAATTTAAAAATGAATATCTTTTTTAAGCTTATTATGTATGTTTTGTCAATTATAATACCACTATTAGTATTGGTAATAGAAAAACAAAGAAAACTAGATTTCCCAGAGCTATTTCGAATTGCAATGGCAAAGATATATATGTCATTTAATAAAAATGATAAAGCAAAAGATTATTTATTTAGCTTAATTAACAAATATCCAGAAAGTTATTTAGGTCATAAAATACTGGCAGAACTTTATGAAAAAGAGGGCAGAAATGATAACGCAATTGACGAATATATTAGAGTGACTGAAATTAACAATAGAGATATAAACATGAATTTTAATATTGCAAAATTGTTAAACAAAGAAAACAGAAGCCAAGAGGCTATTGGTGTATTAGAGGATATCTTAAAAAGAAAACCAGAGTTGTATAAAGCAACTAGCTTATTAGGAGATATACTATATAGTACAGAACAGTATAAAGAGGCTATTTCTGTTTATATGAATGCTTTAAGGTATAACCCAGAAAACTATGATTTGTATTATAATTTGGGAATGAATTATACAATGATAAATGATTTTCAAAGGGCAAAAGAGTTTTATGATAAGGCAGCTGAAATCAATAGTTTATTATATAATGCTAAATTAAGTTTAGGACAAATTGCTATTATATATGGTGATTTAGATGAGGCAGAAAAATATTTTAATGAAAGCTTAAAGGGAGAAGATGTAGAGTCAGGTTCATACTATTATTTATCACAAGTTGCACTTTTAAAAGGTGATAAAGAAAAGGCGACAAATTATATGAATCTAGCTGTTGGTTTAGAACCAAGGTTATATGAAAAAGCACAGAAAGATAATGTATTTATGCCAATAAAAAGAGAAATTATAGAGCCAACAGAGGAAGCAAAAGAAAGTGCAAGAAAAAATAAACTGCCACCAAAAGATAAAAGAGCAATGAATCATTTGTCAAAAACTTGTACATTAGTAAATAGACTAAATAATAGTGATATTAAGATGATGGCAAATGTTAAAAAGAAAGAAAAACAAAAAGAAGAAAAACAAAGAGGAGAAAACTAGCGAATGTATACCAAAAACGCACATATATATAAAGTAGATTATATATATAAAGGAGCGTTTTTATGGGAAAAAATATTTCAGTAATACGGTGGAGATTTAAGAATAGTAAGGCTTATAGAGCTACTTTCTGTGAATCACACCGTATTTATTTATGGACAAGAAAAGTATTTTTCTAATAATTTATCAAATGAAAAAATACATATGTGTATAGATATAGATTCATGTATTAATAGCAGTAATGTAATAATTAGTGGGATGCCTCTTACACGAGATAATTTTACAGTTTTAAGTCTTTACAATAATGAAATTATTAGATTAGAAGATTTATATATGAAAATGGACAACAAAATGTTTATAGCAGGAGGAATTCCTAATGAATTTTATGAAAATCAAACAATTAAAAATATTGATTTATTAAAAATAGAGGAACTTACAATTTTAAATGCAATTCCAACATCAGAAGGAACTATTAAAATTGCAATAGAAGAAAGTCAAAAGACTATACATGAAAGTAATGTTATGATTTTTGGTTATGGAAGAATTGGAAAAATATTATGCAAACATTTTAAAGCATTAGGCGCTGTAGTATATTGTGTAGCAAGAGATAGTGCAGATTTGGCATGGATAAGACAAGAAAATATAATTCCTGTTAAATATAATGAAGTAGTAAAATATATAAATGATATAGATATCGTTGTCAATACTGTGCCAGCTCTTGTAATAGGAGAAAAAATATTTCAAAAAATGAAAAAAGACAGTTTCATAATAGAACTTGCATCAGGAACGCGGAGGTCTTGACAAAAATATGGCAAAGATATATAAAGTAAAAGTCATAACTGCATTAGGACTTCCAGGTAAAGTAGCACCACTTAGCTCGGCAAAATATATAGAAAAAGTAGTAGAGGATATTATAGAGGGAGGAAAAAAATGAACATATTTCAATCACTTATTTTAGGAATTGTGCAAGGATTGACAGAATTACTTCCAATTTCAAGTTCAGCACATTTAGATATTATCCCATGGATTTTGGATTGGACTGCAAATCCAGAATTTAATATTGCATTTGAAGGATTTGATGTAGCACTTCATTTTGGAACATTACTTGCTATAGGTATATTTTTCTTTAAAGATTGGCTTAAGTTAATAAAAGGAGGATTTAACCAAATTATAAAAAAAGAAAAATCTTCAGAAGGAAGAATGTTTTGGTATATAGTAATTGCAACAATTCCTGGTGGACTTATAGGTTTAATACTAGATAAATTTGTAGGTGATACATTAAAAAAACCAATAATTATAGCTATAGCATTAATTGTTATGGGAATTGTTTTATATGTAGTGGATAAAAAATCAAAATCAAGTACAAAATATGAGCAAATGAATTTTAAACAAACATTTTTGATAGGACTTTCACAATGTTTAGCATTTATTCCCGGAGTTTCAAGATCAGGAATTACAATGACAACAGGAAGAATCATGGGAATAGATAGAGAGTCTGTTGCTAAGTATTCTTTTATGCTTTCAGCACCTATTGTTTTAGCAGCAACTATTTTAAAATTAAAAGATTTTGTGTTTAGCGTGCCATTTTTTGTTGGAGTTTTAGCAAGCTTTATTGTTGGAATATTTGTTATAAAATTTTTATTAGAATATCTAAAAAAAGGCAGTTTTAAAATTTTTGCAATTTATAGAGTGATTTTTGGAATTATAATTATTATGTTCTATTTTATGACATAAAATACGGAAATATATGTAAATATTACAAAAATATTACAATAACATTACAATTATATTAAATATTTAGATACTATATTGACATTTTAGTAAAAAAAGATAAAATATGGTTAGAAATTAAGTGATTATGTGCTAAATATAGAACTTTATCAAAAAGGTAAAAGATACAAGTATGTTTTGTATTTTTTAGTAAAACATAATAATGTTTTAAAATAAACTTTAGTAATCATAAATTTACAATATAATAAACAAAGGAGAACAAAATGGCAAGTTGTTTAGGATTATATGTAGATAGTAATGTAATTAAATATGCCAAAGTTAGTAGAGATAAAGACAACTTAAAAATAGAATCTTTTGGTATGAAGTTTTATGACAAATTATCTGAAACAATAGATCAAATAATTTCAGAAACATTTAGTTATAAAACACCAATTAGTATTAATTTATCAGAAGAAATGTACAACTATTTTTATATGTTTAATTTGCTAAATAAAAATGACCTAAAAAAAGCAATACAAACTGAATTTGAATCCTACTGTGCAGATAAAAACTTAAACAGAAATGCTTTTGAAAGTAGGTATGCTTTATCAAATTCAATAGATGATAAAGATAAATTAAAGGTCATATATGTATCAACAAACAAAATAACCATAAATAAAATAATGCAACTAACAGAAAATGCTAGTATTTCTACTATTACACCGATAGGAATGAGTATTGCAAATGCTGCATCAATAAAACCAAAAGAAAATGTAATTATTGTTAACATAGAAGACAGAACAACAGTTACAACAATTGTTAATCAAAAAATATATGATGTACAAAAATATGAAGAGGGTTCACAAGAAATTTTAGACAAAATAAACGAAAAAGAAAATTCATACTCAAAAGCTTATGAGATTTGCAAAAATTCTACAATATACACCATGGAAGGCAGAGAATTACAAGACGAAGAAAATGAGTATTTAGACGATATTATGCCTACATTATACAAAATAATGAACAGGGTAAAAGATTATATAGAAGAATCATCAATTAAGTTTGACAAAATTTATATAACAGGTATGATGTCTACAGTTAATAATATTGATTTATATTTCCAAGAATTTTTTACAACAGAAAAATGTGAAATCTTAAAACCATATTTCGTAATGGAAAACATCAAAATAAACATGAAAGATTATATAGAGGTTAATTCCGCAATAGCAATAGCTTTACAAGGCTTAGGCTATGGAATTAAAGATATGAACTTTAAGCATCAAACATTTGTAGACAAAATGCCAGAGTGGATGAAAATAACTACTGGAAAAAAAGGTGAAGAAAAGGCAAATAAAAAATTTAACTTCAATATTAATTTTGGAGATTTAAAAGAAAAACTAGATGCTACGGAAAAGTGGTTATTAAGAGGTGCTGGTGGAATATTAATGCTAACAATATTATATTCTGCATTTACAGTTTATCTTAATAGACAAATAAACAAAAAAATGACAGAAGTTAGAGATGTATATCAGGATACAATAGTACAAATTGGCTTAGCAGAACAAGATATAACTTCAGTAAGAGAAAAAACAAATAAATATGACGAACTAAGACAGAACTTACAAAACATTAATGATAGAATTGATGATTTATTAAAATCAAAAAATCAAATTACAAATTTATTAATGCAAATCATGTCTACAATTCCACAAGGGGTACAGATTACAGACATACAAAATACAACAGGTAAAAAAATTGTAATAAGAGCTCAAGCTAATCAGTATGAACAGTTAGGATATTTTAAGGCAAAACTAAAAGATGACAATATATTAGACAATGTAGTATCTTCACCAGGACAAAAAGATGGAGACCTTGTAAAAGTTACAATAGAGGGGGATTTGCCATGAAAAAAATATTAATTTCAGTTTTAATTGTATTACTAATTGTTTTGGCTTATTTCACTATATTTAGAGGACTATCATTTGGTCAGTTTAAAATATTAAGTGCAAAAGAAATTGTGCAAAATAATGATGCTCTAATGCAAAGTATTTCACAAGTAAAATTATTGTTAGAAAAAGATTATCCAGCAAAAAAACAAGAATTATCTGAGTCTATACAAGATTTATTAGATAAAAAAGAACAATACTTTGAAATAGCAAAAACAAGTACAGAAGGAGAAATTTTAAAAGCTAATACAGAAGATGTGTTTTATAGAGAATATTTATGGACCAAAATAGGAAGATATGCAACTAAAAAAGGCGTAGACATGAATATGAGTGAAGTAAGTAGTGATATAGGTACAGAAGACATGAAAAACTTAAACTTTACAGTTACAGGATATTATGTAGGTATTCTTGATTTTATTTCAGCACTAGAAAGTGACGAAGAGTTAGGCTTTAAAATAGAAGATTTTAGAATGACAAGTGGAGAAACAAATTTAACAGCTACATTTGTAATAAGAAATGTTAGAATTAAATCAGAGAATTTATCTTCAGGAACTGTAGATACTTCGGAAGCCACAGAAACTTCTGAAACAAGTCCTGTAGACGTGCCTGCAACAGTAGACGAAGGTGCAGGTTCATAGAATAGACTGGAGGGTAAAACATGTTTAAATCAATTATTAAAGAAACTTTTATTATGTTACTTTTATGTGTGGCAATAGTGTTAGTTTTAGGAATAATATTTTATGATTATATACCTACTAATCAAGTAGTACCTAAAAAAGAAACATATTCAACACCAGAAGAAGTAAAAGAAGAAATTGAAGAAAATATTGTCGAACTTAATAATGAAGTAATAAAATACGAAGTAACAGGTTCAGACTTAAATCTTTACAAACAAAATAAAAGTTATAAGCCAGGAAAAAGAGATCCATTCTCACCACCAAATCAAAGCTCAAAACCAAGTACAAATACAACGAATGATGTGGGAGATGGAACAAATAGTGATAACAACAATGACACGATACCAACAAATACAGATCCAAACTCAACAGGAACATTCTTTAATGACGAAGGTATCAAGTAATAAAATACGGTTATATTTATTTTATATAGATATATACAAAAAATATTTTTAAGGAGGGAATTTTTTATGTTAAAAGGACAAGGTGGTATTACATTAGTTGCTTTAGTAGTAACAATTATCGTTTTAATTATTTTAGCTACAGTTAGTATTTCAATAGTTGCTAACAGTGAACTTATTCCACATGCACAAAATGTAGCAGACATCTATTCAAATATTGATAAAGTATTTGACAAACAAGTTAATGATGCAGCAAAAGAAATTGATAAGTATTATCAAAACTATACAGCTTCAATCCCAAAATAAGGTGATTAATGCTAAATTTTTTAGATTAGTAAAAAAATAATTTTAAACGGTTTAAAATTTATTTAAACTAAATATGAGGTTATCGAATAGTATCATTTTATGATAATTATATTTAGGTAACCTCTATTTATATAAAAGGAGGAAAATATGGACTATATATTATACTTACTTATTTTTTGCATAGGAACACTATTTGGAAGTTTTTTTTCACTTGCAATTTATAGGATTCCTTTAGGACAAGACATTACTCATACTCGTTCATATTGTCCAAAATGTAATCATAAACTATCTTTTTTAGATATGATACCAATTTTTAGTTATAGCTTTTTAGGCGGAAAATGTAGATATTGTAAAGAGACAATTAGATCTAGATATTTAATATTAGAAGTTTTATCAGGAATTACATTTGTTCTATTTGCACTTTCTTTTAAATTTAGTATGTTTGACATATTTGTTGGAAATATGCAAAAAATCGCATATTTAATTGCCGGTTTTATTTATATTGCAACATTATATATTATTGCAGGAATAGATAAAGAAAATATAAAAGTAGAAAAGTCAGTTGTTTTATTTGGCTTTGTTTGTGTTTCTCTATATATAGTATATCTATGTGTAGTAGGTATTGAAACTAATATTTATAGATATATCATATATTTAACACTATTTTGTTTGTTAACTGTATTTAGTATAGTATATTTAAGAAAAAAATCTAAAAGTAGTTATACAATAGATATTTTATTATTGTTAATATTAATGCTAATATTTACATATGAGGGAGTTTGTATTTATACAGTTACAACTACTCTTATTGCAGTTGCAGTACAACTTTTATTAAATAAAATAAATACAAAAAAAGGAAAATATATTAAAGTAGACAAAAAAACAATTTCTAAGATGCCAGTTGCATTTTACATGGCTACAGCTAATATCTTAATACTACTTGCAAGCAATTTTTATATTTTTTATAGGTGATAGGATGAAGAAAAAAATACTAAACATGTTTAATACAAAATCAAACTCTGGATTTACAATGTATGATTTAATTGTAGCAATAGCTATAATAACCTTATTTACAGGAACTATAGGTACATTGGTTTATAACGGAACCAAGGCAGATTATAAAATAAAGTTAACAGGACTTGCTACAAACTATGCAATTCAGATTTTAGAAGAAATTGATAAAATTCCATATGAGGAAGTACAAAATGATATGGAATATTATTATATAAATAAATTTAATATTCCGCAAGGCTTTGATATTACTATAGAAGTTACAAATTACAATGAAGGAAATGATATGCAAGATTTAATTAAAAAAGTAAAATTAACTATTACACATGAATTTTTAGAGGAATCTGAAAGCTTTGTTGTAAGTCATTTAAAAGTTAGAGAATTATAATTTTAAGAAAGGATTTTAATTTTATGAGGTCACAAAGAGGTGTCACATTAACAGCATTAGTTATATATATAATAGTTTTTACAATAATTATAGCAATCATGGAAATGATATCAGTTAATTTTTATAAAAATGTAAACAAAATTAAAGAATCTCCAAAATATATAGCTGAATTTAATTCTTTTAGTATGTTTTTTGTATTAGATACAAAAGCAAATACGAGTATAAAATCTATTGATCCAAGTAAGGTAGAATTTGGAGATGGTACAACATATGTATTTAGAAATTATGCTATTTATAGAAATGGAAAGAAAATTGCAAAAAATATAAAAACATTTACTTTTTCAAGTTTTGATGATAGACAAAGCAATTTTACTAAAAAGATTGTAAATGTGACGGCTGAATTTGGAAGAGGAAATGGCAGTATAAAAAGAAATATTGATTTTGTATTAAGATATTGGTAAATAAATGTAATTTCGACTTTTATCTACAAAAGATAAAAAAGTTATAGTATAATAATGGTATACAAAAGAAAGGAGCAGTCTATGGATGGAAAAAGAACGCAACCTTTAGGAATTGAACTTGTAAAAAGAGGAATAGTTACAGAAGAAGATATATCAAGAGCTTTAGATTATCAAAAAGCAGAGCCCAAGAAAAAAATAGGAGACATATTAAATATATTAAGAGTATGTGATCCCTATATATTAATTAATGCAATGGGCGAGATTTTAGATGAAAAAGCAATTTACTTAAGAGAAGGAGATTTAAGAGTTAATCTACAAGATTATATATCACTGGATGTAGCTAAAGTTAATAAAGCAATTCCTTTTGACGAAAGTGATGGTAGAGTTAAAGTATGCTTTGCAGATACTTCAAATAAAAGATCTGTTGAAACAGTAAGACTATTATTACTAAATAAAGGTCTTGTAATGGAAAAATATATTACTTTTGAGACTAATATTGATATGATATTAAATAACTTGGGCGGAAGTTCAAGTAATATCGATATGAATGCAGATGTTTCAGGATTCTTAGATAGTGTAATTAAAACTGCTATGGAAAAAAGAGCAAGTGATATACATATAGAGCCAATGCAAGATTCATTAAGAGTTAGATATAGAATTGATGGACAACTTGTTCTTGCGGCAAGTCTTGATAATGAAAAACAAGCTCAAATAATAGGAAGGTTAAAGGCAATTTCAAATATGCACCAAGAAAAACAAGAGGCACAAGATGGTAGAATTATAATGTATCCAGAATACAACATTCGTGTTTCGTCACAAAAGAATATTTATGGTGAAAAATTTGTTTTAAGATTGCTAAAGAAAAATACAGATGTAAGACAAATATTTGATTTGGGATTTCCAAAAGACGAAAAATTAGTAAAAGAGGCGTTTAACAAGAAAAATAGTATTACAATTATTGCAGCTCCAACAGGAGAAGGAAAAACAACAACTTTGTATAGTATTATAGATTACTTAAATAGACCAGAAATTAATATTACAACAATAGAAGATCCAGTAGAAATTCGTATTAATGGACTAAATCAAATTGAAATTGATAGTAAGAGTACATTTGCAGGTTCTTTAAGAACTGTATTAAGACAAGATCCAGATATTATCCTTGTAGGAGAAATTAGGGACCAAGAAACAGCAGAAATAGCTATGCAAGCAGGACAAACAGGACATTATGTTTTGTCAACAATACATACAATAGATAGTGTAGAGGTTATTACAAGATTAAGAAAAATGGGTGTATCTAATTATGATATATCAAGTACACTTGCAACAACAGTATCACAAAGATTAGTAAGAAAACTATGTCCAGACTGTGCAAGGCAAAGAGATTTTACAGAGACAGAAAAACGAATAATTAATGAAATAGGCGAAAAAAATGGTGTTAGCTTTGATTTAGAAGGTAAGAAAACATATGATGCTATAGGTTGTAAAAAATGCAACAATACAGGATATTATGATAGAATTGGAATATTTGAAGTTTTAATTGTAGATGATAATATAAGAGAATTGATTGTAAATAATACTTCTGCTTTGGAGATAAAAAAAGCTGCATTAAAAACAGGATATTTACCATTAGTAGTTGATGGAATTCAAAAAGTAATTAATGGTGTAACCAATTTACAAGAGTTAAACAATAAACTTGCGATTTACTAAAGATAGGAGGAAAACCAATGTTAGATATAGATAAAGTGCTAAGAACAGCTATAAAAAAAGATGCATCAGATGTTCACTTAATATGTGGAATGAAGCCTATGTTAAGAATTAGAAGAGACTTAGTAGAATGTGAAGATACAGAAGTATTAACCTTTGAAGATATGAGTGAAACTTATGATTATTTTGTAAGAGGTAACTTGGATAAAGATGAAGTTTTTAAAACAACTAAAAGGCTTGATTGCTCTTATGAGTTTGAAGATATAAGATTAAGAGTAAACATATCACATGCAGATGAAGTTCCAATATTTACTTTAAGGTTAATTAAAAATCAATTACCAAAATACGAAGATTTAGGTGTACCAGACATTGTAAGGAGAATGACTTATCAACCACAAGGCTTAATGTTAGTTACAGGAAAAACAAACTCAGGAAAAACTACAACTTTAAATGCATTAATTAATGAGATAAATGAAACACAAAATAAAAAGATTTTAACATTAGAGAACCCAGTAGAATACAAGCATACTTGCAAAAAATCATTAATAGTACAAAAAGAAGTTGGACTAGGAAGAGACTGTTTAACATTTAGTGATGGTGTAAAAAACTCTTTAAGAGAAGACTGTGATATATTAGTTATTGGAGAGATTAGAGACAAGCAAACAATGGAGGCTGCTATTGAAATGGCAGAATCAGGACACTTAGTAATAGGAACTTTGCATACAAAGTCATGTGCAGAAACTATAGATAGAATGGTAAACTTTTATGAAGTTAGAGACCAGCAAACAATAAAATATTTAATTTCAACACTTTTGAAGTTAGTTATTTCACAAAGGTTGTTACCTTCTAGAAAAGGAAATTTAGTGCTTGTACCAGAGGTGATGGTTGTAGACAACATTATATCTGGAATTATAAGAAAAGAAAAAATAAGTGTTTCAGAAATAGAAGATGCAATACAAAGTAATAGCGAAAAAGGAAGTATAGGATTAATAAATTCTATTGCAGAATTATTCGTAAATGATGTTATAACACTAGAACAAGCAAAAGCACAAATTGAAGAAAAAAATATAGAAGTTTTAAATAGAACAATCATGCAGTTAAAAATAAAAAAGGAAAGAGAAAATCAAATAGCACAACAATAAATAAAGTAAGGAGGAAAAAATGCCAGAGTATGTTTATAAAGCTGTAACAAGCAAGGGACAAATTGTAAGAAACAGAGTAGAAGATGTTAATAGAATGTCTCTAATTAGAAGATTAAAAGAAAATGATTTGTTACCAATTAGTATTACACAAGTTGGATTAAGAAGTAGAAAAAAAGTAGTAAATAGAAAAAACATAATGGATATAGACGAGATTATGAAACAGGCTAACTCTTCTGATATTCTAAAAGCAAGAAGTGTAAGACCAACTATTAAAGAAAGAATAAACATAGCATTAGCCAGAGAAGAAAGAATAACTACAAGAGACATCATTATATTTACTCAAAATTTTTACTTACTTAAAAAAGCAAACTTTAACAATATTCATGCATTAAGCACAATTATAGATAGTACAGAAAATATGTCTTTAAGAGGTGTTTTGCAAGATATATTAGCTGGTGTAGAAGCTGGAGAATATATGTATACAACTATGGAATACTATTCAAATATATTCCCATACATATACATAAACATGATTAAAGTTGGAGAATTATCTGGTTCTTTAACACAGTCATTAGAACAAGCCGTAAAATATATGGAGACTACAACAGACACTACTACAAAATTAAGAAATATTATAATACCAAATGTATTACAATTATTGTTATTAGTTGGTATATTAATAATAGGTGTGGCTTATGTTATCCCATTAATGGAAGAAAAATTTGTAGAGATGGGTGCACAATCGCAACTTCCACCTATTACAGTTTGGTTTGTAAATTTATGCAAACAAATAGGAGCACATTGGTATATTCCAGTTATAATTATTCTTGGAATAATAGCAATTATTATCACTTATATTAGTACACCAAAGGGAAGATATAACTTCCACTACTTTAAATATAAGATGCCTATATTTGGAAAATTAATCTATGCAATGGACTTTTCAAGACTTATGAAAGCTATGCTTTTAAATCTAGAAAATGGTATGAGAATTCAAGAGGCACTAGAAGTTAGTAAATCAGTTGTTAAAAACCATGTTATGCTGGCGATTATAGAAACAGCTATTAATAATATTTTAGTGGGAGCATCATGGATAGAGCCTTTTGAAAATTCAGGATTATCGTCAACTATGCAAACAGAAATGTTAAAAATAGGTATGCAAACAGACTTAACGGAAATGATGTCAAAGTTAGTTGAGTATATGGAAATAGATATTAATAATTTAATGAGAAAGATAATGGCAGTATTACCACAACTTGTATACTCTATAGTTGGTGCAGCATTAATATTCTTAGTATTAGTATTAATTGTACCATGTATCCAATTCTATATGGGAGACTGGTTATTCGATGCAGTAGATTTACCAGAATTTTAAAAATAAAAAGATACAGGTATTTGCTTGTATCTTTTTTAATAGAAACTAAAAACAGTTGTACAAAGTATTATAGGAGAAAAGTATGAAAGTTGGAATTGATATAGGGGGAAGTCATATTGCAATAGGGGTTGTAAATGACGAAGGAAAAATTGTAGAAAAATCAGAAAAAGATATACAAAGTAAACAAAATGCTAAAAAAGAAATATTAGATTATTTAGAAGATACATTAAATGCATTAACAAAAAAATATGAAATAGAAAAGATAGGAATTGCATCACCTGGAAACCCAAAAGAAACCAAAATCAAAAATATTGTAAATTTAGGAATAGATGTTATTGATTTTAAAAAAATACAAAACAAATATAAAGTACCAGTTAAAGTTATTAATGATGCAAAAGCAGCGGGTTTAGCAGAGAAAGAATATGGAAGTTTAAAAAAAGTAAAAGACGGTGTGTTTTTATGTTTAGGAACAGGAATAGGAGGAGCTGTATTTTTAAATAATGAACTTTTAATACCACATAAAAACCCAGGCTTTGAATTAGGGCATATGATTATTGACAAAAATGGCAATCAATGTAATTGTGGCAAAAGGGGATGTTTTGAAACATATTGTTCTATGAAAAAATTAAAAAATGACTTTGCAAAAATATTCGAAAAGATGTATAATGAAATCGATATAAATAATGCTAAACAATTAAAGAAATTAATATTAGAGAATAAAGAAGAACCGAAAATACAAAGAATAATAGAAGAATATATAGACAATTTAATAATTGGACTATCAAATATTATTGATATTTTTGAACCAGAAGCAATATCACTCGGAGGAAGTTTTGTTTATTTTAAAGATATTTTATATCTTCCATTACAGAAAAAGATGGAAGAGAAAAAATATGTTTTTAATAAAGAGTCACCACTTCCGAAAATAAGACTTGCAACTTTTAAAAATGATTCAGGAATTATAGGAGCAACATTAATATAGTAAAGGAAGGAGTAAGTTAGCATTTATAACTAACAAATAAACTAAGATGAGGAAAAATAAATTTATCGTTATATCTATTATTTTCACTTTAATAATTCTAGCACTAACAGGAATAGTAGAAGTAGAAAAGAAAATAATTAGTACAAAGGAACAAGAAGATATAAAAGTATCAGCACAAGAAGTAAAGGATGTTTTACCACCAGTAATTACTTTAAAAGGTGATAAAAGTGTAACAATAAAAGAGGGAGAAAGTTACAAAGAACAGGGTTATTCTGCAACAGATGATGTAGACGGAAGTGTTGTAGGAAAAGTAGCTATATCAAAAAAAGAAGTTAGCCAAACAGAATATAAACTAATTTATACAGTATCAGATAAGGCAGGAAATGTAGCAAAAGCAGAAAGAACGATACACATAGAAAAGAAAGAAGAACCTGTTAAACAAGAAGAAAAAACTTCAACAACTAATAAAAATACAACTAGTAAAAACCAAACTACTTCGACTTCAAGTAGTAACAAAAATACAAGTTCAACAAGTAAAACAACAAATAACAATAAAACTACAACATCATCAAAAACTACAGCTAATAACGGTGTTGTTTATCTAACATTTGATGATGGACCATCTACTTATTCTACACCAAAGATACTAGACATTTTGAAGAAAAATAATGTAAAGGCAACATTCTTCCTTTTAAACTATAACAGTAGCACAGAAAGTTTAGTAAAAAGAGAAGTAGCAGAGGGTCATTCAGTAGGAATACATGGATATTCTCATAGTTATAAAAAAATATATCAGTCAGAAGAAGCATATATGGAAAACTTAAATAAATTGCAAGCAAAGATATATAAATCAACTAATGTAAAAACAACAATAACAAGATTTCCAGGAGGAAGTTCAAATACAGTTAGTAAATTTAATCCTGGAATTATGACAAGACTTTCTAAATTAGTTGTTGAAAATGGCTATACATATTATGATTGGAATGTTAGTTCAGGTGATGCAGGAGGAGCTAAAAACTCAACAGCAGTATATAATAATGTAGTAAAAAACTTATCTAAAAGTGGACGCAATATCGTATTAATGCATGATTTTTCTGGAAATGATAAAACAATAAATGCACTAGATAAAATTATAAAATATTGTAAAGAAAATGGCTTTACATTTAAAACAATTACATCAGATACGGCAATGATGAAACATAAAATTAATAATTAATAAATTAGGAGCAATTTTAACTGCTTGTTTTTGTGGAAAATGCAAACTTTGTATTATAAAATTATAATTAAAGTATTGACTAAACTACAAAATATAGCTATACTGTAAATGTAAAAAAACAGAAAAACACAAACATGGACTACCAATCACAAATAAGTGATGTAGGGACGACCATTACAAAATTAAATGTAGGGGCGACCATCGGTCGCCCGAGGTAAAGGAGAAAAACACAAATGAAAAACGCTAAAAGCCTTAATACTGTAAGAGAGAGAGAGAGAGAGAGAGAGAGCTACAATTTAGTAAAATAGAGTTAAGCGAAAAAATCGCTTTGTTTGTGATATATGAAGACAGACTATTTATGTAAAAATAAACAGCCTGTCTTTTTTGCGTGTATTTTTATATAAAGGAGGAAAATCAAAATGAAAGAAAGAAAAGAAAGAGGAATAACATTAATTGCACTAGTAATAACAATAATTGTGCTAATAATTTTAGCCACAGTAAGTATAAATATGGTAGTAGGAGAAAACGGATTAATAAAGAAAGCAGAGCAAGCAAGAGATGCATATGAAGAAAGTAGTAAAAGGGAAGAAGAAGATATGGGGCAAATAATTGACGAAATGGAGATTTTATTAGCAGACGGAGAGGCACAAACGGTAACAGATAAAAAGCCAGGAGAGCTTTCAGGAGACGGCAGTAAAGAAAAACCATATTTAATAGAAAGCATAGAAGATTTGGTAAGTTTTTCTAAAACAGTAAATGAGGGAGAAGCATATGAAAATCAAGTAGTAAAATTAAAAGTAAATTTAGATTTTAACAATGACATATCATATGTAGATTCAAAGAGGAAAGACTATGGAGATATAAATGGGCAAAATAATGAAGAAGAGCTAAAGGTAGAGTTAACAACAGGAACAGGTTTTAAGCCAATAGGAACAGATAGTAATAATTTTAACGGAACATTTGATGGAGGAGGACATACCATAAAGAATATATATATATCAGCGACCGATAATTATGTAGGTTTATTTGGAATGACTGGAGAAAAAAGTAATATAAAGAATATAGACATATTAAAAGCAAATATAACATCTACGGGATATTGTGTAGGAGGACTAATAGGAAAAAGCAAAGGAACAGTAGAAAAAGTTACAATAAGAGAAGGAAGCATAGAAGGTAATGAGCGAGTAGGAGGAGTAGTAGGAGAGGCAGAAAAATCTACAATTGTATCATGTGCTAATACAGGAAATATAACGGGAAATTGTGCTATAGGAGGGATAGTAGGATGGACAAATACTAATTCCACGATAGATAGTTGTAGTAACAATGGAATTATAGTTGGAAATGGTATATATTCTGATAGTGATAAACTATATCATTCTGTTGTAGGAGGAATAGCAGGAAAAATTAATAATAGTAAAATAATAAATTCAAATAATCATAATATAGTGAAAAGTACGAGAGGAATTGGTATAGGTGGAATTGTAGGTGAAACAACAGATAATTCAATAATATCGAAATGCTATAATGAAGGAGAGATAGGAATATTAGGAAAAGATATTGATGAATTTAATGTGGGAGGTATTACCGGTGCTATAGGAACATCAACAGTTTCACAATGTTTTAATAAAGGAAAGATAAATGGAAAAGGCGCAATAGGAGGAATAGTAGGCCTTATGGGATGGCGAACAACGGCACTAATAGAGAACTGCTATAACACGGGAAGTATAACGAGTATAACAGGAAGAACTGGTGGCATAGGGTCTGTAGCTGATAATACTACTAAAAGTGAAATCAAAAATAGTTATAATATAGGAAAAGTAGAAGTTACTAATCCCACAAACTCCAACATACGGAGGAATCGTAGGTACACAAAAAGCAGAGGCAACAACAGTAACAAATTGTTATTATTTATCAGGAACATATGACGGAGCAATAAATGGAAAAGATACAGAGGGACAAAATCAGAAAAAAACAGAAGAAGAAATGAAGAAAGAAGACTTTGTAAGTACACTAGACAATGGAAACGAAGAGCCGGTTTGGACAAAAGACGAAAAATATACCAATAACGGATATCCAGTATTAAAATAAAAAACTACTTGATTAAAAAGAAAGAGAGATAATACAAAGAAAATAACACTTAAAGGGGCAATTAAAATTGCCCCTTTTTATTTAAGTTGACAAAAATAATAAAAAATAGTATAATAAATAACAGTTGTTACCAAAATAGGTAAAGAAGAGATTTATATATAATATTTAACGAGAAAAATTATTGTAAACGATAAGAAGCGGATTATAAATTTTATTATGAGAGATAAGTTTAAAACAGATAAGATGTGTTTATTGTGCGGAAAAATAGATACATATTCTGTTTGTTATGAGTTATGCTAAAAATAAAATTATATTATCCTAAAAGAGCAGTTTATAATATTAAACTACTCTTTTATTGTACAGGAAAACTATGTCTTGTTATAGATAGGTATGAATTATTGTGTATAAATTAAAATAAGTAGAAAGGAAAGATTAAATTAGAAATGAGCGAGCAAGAATTTATAGAGCAAGAGAGCACAAAAAAGAAAGTGCAAAAAACAAGAGCTCCAAGAAGAAATAAAAGCGTAAATCAGGAAAAAACAAATAAAGATACAGCTTTAAATCAAATGGCAAATAATATAAAAAGTGAGAAAATATTAGAGGAAAGAAGAAGAGTTCCTAGAAAAACAGCAAGTTCACCACAGTTTGAATTTAAAAGAGATAATTTAAAAATTATACCACTTGGTGGCTTAGACGAAATAGGGAAAAATATTACTGTTTTTGAATATGGAAATGAAATTGTTTTAGTAGATTGTGGACTAGAGTTTCCAGAAGACGATATGTTAGGAGTAGACTTGGTTATACCAGATGTAACATATTTGGAAAAGAACAAAGAAAAGATAAAAGGACTAGTTATTACACATGGACACGAAGACCATATTGGTGCAATACCATATTTATTAAAACAGATTAATGTTCCAATTTATGCAACAAAATTAACAATAGGACTTATAAAAAATAAATTAGAAGAACACAAATTACTTGCATCAACAAAATTGGTACCAGTAGAGCAAGGGCAAACAGTACATTTTGGAAATATTAGAGTAGAATTTATTAGAAGTAACCATAGCATACCAGATTCAGTAATGCTTGCAATTCACACTCCAGTAGGCATTGTACTTCATACAGGGGACTTTAAGATAGACTATACTCCAATAGATGATAAACTAATAGATTTAGGAAGAATAGCAGAATTAGGAAATAAAGGAATTGTAGCACTACTTTCTGATAGTACAAATGCAGAAAGAAAAGGTTTTACAATGTCAGAGAGCTCTGTAGGAGAAGTTTTCGATAAACTATTTTTAAACAATAATAAAAGAATTGTTGTTGCTACATTTGCCTCAAATGTGCATAGAGTACAACAAATAGTAAATTCAGCAGAAAAATATGGTAGGAAAATTGCTATTTGTGGTAGGAGTATGATAAATATGATAGAAACCGCAAGAGAATTAGGCTATATTAATGCTCCTGAAAATATGTTTATTGATATTGATATGATAAAAAATTTCCCAGATGAGCAATTAGTTATTATCACAACAGGAAGTCAAGGAGAGGCTATGTCTGCACTAACGAGGATGGCATCAGGCGAACATAAAAAAGTAGAAATTACTCCAAATGATATGGTAATAATATCTGCAACACCAATTCCCGGAAATGAAAAATTGGTTTCAAATGTTATTAATGATTTAATGCAAATTGGTGCAGAGGTAATTTATAGCGCACTAGAAGATATACATGTATCTGGCCATGCTTGCCAAGAAGAGCAAAAATTAATTTTAGCACTTGCAAAGCCAAAGTTCTTTATACCTGTACATGGTGAATATAAGCAATTAAGGGCACATGCAGAAACAGCTAAAAAAATGGGAATTCCACCAGAGAATATATTTTTATTAAGTAATGGTAGAGTATTAGAATTAAATAAAAAAGAGGCTAAACTTACAACAACAGTTCCATCTGGCAAAATTTTAGTTGATGGACTAGGTGTTGGAGATGTTGGAAATATAGTACTTCGCGATAGGCAACATTTATCACAAGATGGCTTGATTGTTATTGTTATGACAATGGATGGAGCAACAGGAGAGATAGTATCTGGACCAGATGTTGTTTCAAGAGGATTTGTTTATGTAAGAGAATCTGAAAATTTAATGGAAGATGTAAAAAAAGTTATAAGAGAAGAAGTAAGACTTTTTGAGTCACAAGGAATACGCGATTGGACAACAATTAAATCAACATTAAAAGATAATTTAAGAGATTATATTTTCCAAAAAACAAAGCGTAACCCAATGATTTTACCAATTATTATGGAAGTGTAGCAAAAAATATTAACAAATAGAGGAGAAAATAAAGATATGAATTATAAAGATTTAGCAGATTTAATATTTCCAAATGCAAAAGACATAGAATATTATGAAAAAAAATATCCAGAAAGGTCTTTACCAGAAGATGCTATTGTAACAAGATTTGCACCAAGTCCAACGGGTTTTGTGCATATAGGTGGACTAATGCAATGTGTAATAAATAGGCATTTAGCAGACCAAACAAATGGAGTATTTTTGTTAAGAATAGAAGATACAGACCAAAAAAGAGAGATTGAAGATGGTGTAAATCAAATTGTAAATTCAATAAAAGACTTTGGAATAGAATTTGATGAAGGAATGATAAATGAAACAGAGTCAAAGGGAAATTATGGTCCATATAAACAAAGTGACAGAAAAGAAATTTATGAATCTTATGCAAAATATCTTATAGAGCAGGGAAGAGCATACCCTTGTTTTGCAACAGCAGAAGAATTAGAAAAAATGCGCGAAAAACAGGAAAGTGCAAAAATTAGAACAGGATATTATGGTGTATGGGCAACATATAGAAATTTACCTGTTGATGAGGCAATAGAAAAAATTAAAAATGGTGAAAAATATATAGTTAGATTTAAATCAATGGGAAATGAAGAAAGAAAAATAAGACATCATGATGTTATAAAAGGAAATATTGATTTTCCAGAAAATGACCAAGATATTGTTATTATAAAAGCAGATGGACTTCCAACATATCATTTTGCACATGCAGTAGATGACCATTTGATGAGAGTGACACATGTAATTCGTTCAGATGAATGGGTATCTTCTATACCATTACATCTAGAGTTATTTAAAGCACTCGGCTTTAAAGTACCAAAATATTGTCATTATGCACCAATTCTAAAAGAAGAAGATGGAAAAAAGAGAAAAATAAGTAAAAGAAAAGACCCAGAGGCAGCAGTAAGTTATTACCATGAAGAGGGAATACCACAAGAGGCAGTTTGTGAGTATTTAATGAATATTGGAAATTCGAGTTTTGAGCTTTGGAGAAAAACAAATCCAGATGAAGATATGTCAAAATTCAAGTTTGAATTAAATAAAATGAGTGTAAGTGGAGCTGTATTTGATATAGTAAAATTATTAGATGTATCAAAAAATGTTATTTCAAAATATTCAAAAGAAAGATTATATGATGAAGTACTTTCATGGGCCAAAAGATATGATAAATTTCTTGCAGATTTAATACAAAAAGATAAAGATTATTCTTTAAAGGTATTTGGAATTGAAAGACAAAATGTAAAACCAAGAAAAGATATTAGTAAATGGTCAGATGTAAAAGATGCTATTATTTATATGTATGACGAGGAATTTTTGGATAAAGATATTTCTTATGATTATGCAAAAATATCTGATAAATCTGAAATAAATAAGATATTAACTACATATGTAGAAAAATATTTTAATATAGAAGATGATAAACAAACATGGTTTGATAAAATAAAAGATTTATCAGAAGAATTAGGCTATGCAAGGGAAGTAAAAGAATATAAAAAAGAGCCTGAAAAATGGCCAGGACATGTTGGAGATGTAAGTACAGTTTTAAGAGTTGCTTTAACAGGAAGACAAAATACGCCAGATATGTATGAAATTATGCAAGTTCTAGGAAAAGAAAGTGTATTAAATAGGATAAAAAAGGCAATAAAATAAAGAGGGTAAACGAAATGGAATATAATGTAGGTGATATTGTACAAACAAAAAAACAGCATCCATGTGGTAGTAAATTGTGGGAAATAATAAGAGTTGGCGTAGATTTTAAATTAAAATGTTTAGGATGTGGTCATGTTATTATGTTAGAAAGACCAAAAGCTTTAAAAATGATAGTGAAAAAAATAGTAAAATAAAAAATGGAGAGGGAAATTCCCTCTCCGTTTTTTTGGATTATGGTTCTACTCTTCGAATATAATGACCACCAAGCTTTTCCGCTTCATCTACCAACTTACTGTGGACGAACGGATCATATCCCCAGCCCTTAATAGTTACAAGGACATGAAGGGGGTTGCGGATAGGCTTTCCGGAACCGTCATACGGATGTTGTGCCAAGAGCACCCGCTCATGAGTCTTGGCAAAGTCCAAGAAACCAGCGGCATCTTCCTCGTTCAGGAAGGTAAAGTAGTACGAGCGTCTTTGGGAACAACTAGCTGTCATTTGAAAAGTCTCCTTCCAAATTTTTTTACATACGCATAAAATAGCGTAATGTTTTTTGATTATAATATATCATGACAAAAAAGTCAACAAATTAATCTAAAAAATTATAAATATTTTTCAATATTGTTCCATACTTCATCAGTGTATATTTTTCTTTCCGAAGAAAAAGGCAAAAACAAAAAGTCATGTAATGGATTTAAGTTTTCTTGTAATTTATGAATAGCCTCATCTACCTTTGTAATGGCAATTTTATCGGCTTTATTTGCAATTATAATGCAAGGTTTATTACGACTTACAATATAATCATACATCAATTTATCATTTTGATTAGATTCATGTCTAATGTCTACTAGGAAAATAATCAAACAAATATTAGGACTTATATTTAAATATTCCTCTATAAATTTTCCCACTTTTTGTTGTTCTACTTTAGACATTTTACTAAAACCATAACCTGGCAAATCTACAAAATAAAATTCATGATTAACATCATAAAAATTAATTTGCCTAGTCTTTCCAGGTTCACTACTCGTTCTAGCTAATTTCTTTCTATTTAACATTGTATTTATAAAAGAAGATTTACCAACATTAGACTTACCAACTAAAACAATTTGTGGTAAGTCGTCTTTTGGATATTGTTTAGGATTTACTGCTGAAATTTTAAATCCAGCATTTTTTATAATCATCTTAAAATACTCCTTATTATTTATTTTTAGGAACTAATTTTTCTGTTCCGCCCATATATGGACGAAGTACTTCTGGGATAGTTACACTTCCATCTTCATTATAATTGTTTTCTAAAAATGCAATTAACATACGAGGAGGTGCAACGACAGTATTGTTTAAAGTATGTGCATAGTAGTTTCCTTTTTCACCTTTAATACGAATACCTAAACGCCTTGCCTGAGCATCTGTTAAGTTTGAACAAGAACCTACTTCAAAATATTTTTGTTGTCTTGGACTCCAAGCCTCTACATCACAACTTTTTGCTTTTAAATCTGCTAAATCACCACTGCAACATTCCAAAGTACGAACAGGAATGTCCATACTTCTAAATAATTCTACTGTATATGACCATAGTTTATCATACCATTTCCAGCTATCTTCTGGCTCACATACAACTATCATTTCTTGTTTTTCAAATTGATGTATACGATAAACGCCACGCTCTTCTATACCATGCGCTCCTTTTTCTTTTCTAAAACAAGGAGAATAAGATGTCATTGTATATGGCATATCTTGTTTTTGCAAAATTTGGTCTTTAAATTTACCAATCATAGAATGCTCACTAGTACCAATTAGATATAAATCTTCTCCCTCGATTTTGTACATCATGGCATCCATTTCTTCAAAACTCATAACACCTGTTACAACATCACTACGAATCATATATGGAGGAATACAATAAGTAAAGCCTTTATTAATCATAAAATCTCTAGCATATGATAGAATTGCAGAATGAAGTCTTGCAACATCTCCAATTAAATAGTAAAAACCGTTTCCTGCAACTCTTCTTGCACTATCTAAATCAAGACCACTTAAAGATTCCATTATATCAGAATGATAAGGAATTTCATAATTTGGTATGGTAGGCTCACCATATTTTTGAATTTCTACATTTTTGCTATCATCTTCTCCAATAGGAACAGATTCATGAATAATGTTAGGAATTTTCATCATTCTTTCCGTAATTTTTTCGCTATATTCTTGTTCTAATTTTTCATTTTCTTCAAGTTTTGCATTAATATCTGCAACTTGTTTTTTCATTTCTTCCGCTTCTTGTACTTTTCCAGATTTCATTAAAAGACCAATTTGACTACTAAAAGAATTTCTATTCATTCTTAATTCGTCTCCTTTTAATTTTACCTCTCTATTTTTTTGGTCTAATTCAAGAACCTCATCTACTAAAACAAGCTTATGGTCTTGAAATTTTTTCTTAATGTTTTCCTTTACAGCATCTGGATTTTCTCTTAAAAATTTAATATCTATCATAAAAATTCCTCCCAATTTATATAGAGTAATTATATGAGAACTATTGTAACATAAATAAAGTAAAAAAGCTATATGTAAAAATGAATAATTTTACAAATTTTGCATATAATACTAAAAATAAAAATTAGGAGAAAAAATATGTCTGAAGAATATATAAGAGAACAAAATATAACAGATAAATCTGATGAAGAAAAAGATTTAGAGCTTATTGTTAGTGTTTTAAAAGCAAAGCAAGATTTAAATTTGGCTCATAAAAATTTTGAATATGCAGAAGAGGGATTGATTGATTATTATTCTTATCAAATTAAAGCAATTCAAACAAAGCTAGATTATTTAATGAAAAAAGCAAGAAAAAAAGGTATTGCTTTAGATATGGTAAATGAAATTTATATAAAAAACAATAAGGCACAGTAATATTTGTCCAAGTATTATCATAAAATTAAAAATAAAAGGAGTGATGATACTTGGACTTTAATAATATTTTAACATATGTTGCATGTATTGTCTTTTTATTTATATTTGGTAAAATCTTTATATTGCCTTTAAAAAGTATTTTAAAATTGGTTATAAACTCGATTTTAGGAGGAGTGTTAATCTTTATTATTAATTTAATAGGAGCAAATTTTGGTTTTCATATAGGAATAAATGTAGTAACATCTATATTTGTAGGGTTATTAGGACTTCCAGGTGCAGGACTTTTAATAATATTGCAAATAATATTGAACTTTACATAAAAAAATGGTATAATTATACAGTACAATGCATAAAATCCATCTAAAAAATGGAAGATGGAGGAAAGATAGTGCAAAATTAAAAGGAGGACTTTAAAGTGTTAAAAATCATCACAGGCGTTCAGTGTGGAAATGAAGGAAAAGAGACAGTCACTAGTTACGAATCACTAAATGCCAAAGCGGTGGTTCGGTGTGCAGAAGTAAACAGTGAAGAACATACCATTTTAGTCAAGGGACAAAGGTATACTGTAAACCTGTTACCGTCTTCTATTACCAATCCAGAGGTGTGCTCTATTATTGCGCCAGATGTGCCAATCAACCCAAAAGTGCTTTTAGAAGAAATAGAAAGTATGCGTCAAAAAGGTGTAAAGATTACACCGGAAAATCTGGCAATAAGCCAGAAAGCCCATGTGATTATGCCTTGGCATATCATGCTAGACGAAATTCGCGAGTTAATAAGGGGTGATAAAAGTAGAGGAACCGTTAGTAATGGTGTAGAACCTTGTTGTGAAGAAAACTGCAGACATACCGGAATTAGGATGATTGATTTACTAAGTGAAGAAGACTTTCGCGAAAAAATCGAAGATTCTTTAAAAATGAATGAGATTATCCTATGTGCGTACAGCAGAATAGTTGATGTACAAGAGATACTAGAAACCTATCTAGAGTATGGGAAAGTTTTAGCTCCTTTCATTAAAAACACAACAGAAATGTTAAAGAAGATGATGAAAGACAGCAAAAATAAAATCATACTAGTAGGTAACCAAGCTTGTACAGGTGCAGAAATTGGACCGACCTATGTAGATGAAGTAATAGGTGTTATGAAAGCCTACACTTCTAAGATAGGTGAGGGACCATTTCCTACCGAAGAAAACAATGAGATAGGTAATCTCATAAGAGAGGCTGGCCACGAACACAGTAATATCACGAAAAGACTAGTGAGGTGTGGTTGGCTTGATCTAGTGATGGTTAGAGACGAGGTGTTTAAAAAAGGTGTTAAATGTTTAGCAATAAATAATTTAGACGCCATTGGCAAGCTAAAAAAAGTCCAACTGTGTATTGCCTACAGACGCAAGTCTGAACTCTTAAATACTGTGCCTGCAGATATTGAAAATTGTCAGCCAATGTACAAAACATTTTTTGCAGGATGGGATGCAAGTGAGTGTAAGACTTGGGGAGAAATACCAGATAGGGCAAGGTCATTTGTCCAAGAGATTGAAAATTTTGTGAAAGTGCCGGTAAAATATATTGGCATTGGACCAGAAAATTCTCGAGTGATAATACGACCTACAAGGTAACACTATCTAAAAAAGGAGAACCTTAGTAAGGAACCTAAAAAAAATCTCAGTAAGAAATTACTGAGATTTTTTTTTGGTATAAAATTTTTGTTGCAAAATTAAAAGAATATGATAAGATATAGAAAAATAAGTAATGAAAAATATTGGGGAAAAATAATGGAAGAAAATGTGCAAAGATATAACCCAAAATATACTGAGGGGTTATCATATGAGCAAGTAAATAAAAGAAAAGAAGAAAATCTAGTAAATATTGATATTACAGTACCAACTAAAAGTATAAAAACTATCATATTTAAAAATTTTTTTACAATATTTAATTTAATAAACTTTATATTAGCATTGGCAATATTTTTGGTCGGAGAATACAAAAATATGCTATTTATAATGCTGATTGTTATAAATACTGCAATTAGCACTATTCAAGAAATTCATTCTAAAAAGGTAATAGATAAATTAGCACTTCTTTCTACTACAAAGGTAAAATGTATAAGGAATAAAAAAGAAGAAGATATAGATATAGATGAAATTGTGCTAGATGATGTTTTAAAATTTGAAATAGGAAATCAAATAGTAGTAGACTGCATAATATTACAGGGAGAAATAGAAGTAAATGAATCTTTTATTACTGGAGAATCAGAACCTGTTGTAAAAAAAGCAGGTGACATGATTATGTCTGGTAGTTTTGTTGTTAGCGGGAAATGTTTTGGAAAAGTAGAACATATAAAAGAAAATAATTTTACATCTAAAATTGCAAATGAAACTAAATATATTAAACAAGCAAAGTCAGAAATAATGACTTCTTTAAATAAAATTATAAAAATAGTATCAGTTATAATTATCCCATTAGGGGGGATACTTTTCTTCCGTGAATTAAATTTAGATGGTGGTATTTTAAAAGATGCAGTAGTCCATACAGTTGCAGCTATTATAGGAATGATACCAGAAGGCTTAGTTCTACTTACAAGTACAGTATTAGCTTTAAGTAGTATAAGACTTGCCAAAAGCAAAGTATTAATTCAAGAATTATTTTGTATTGAAACATTAGCAAGAGTAGACACTCTATGTTTAGACAAAACAGGAACTATTACAGAGGGAAAAATGGAAGTAAATAAAATTGTTCCTATAAATATATCTAAGGACCAAATGGAAGAAATATTAGCAAATTTTGTACTAAATTCAGAAGATACAAATGCGACAATAGACGCAATAAGGCAAAAATATAATAAAGCAAAAGATAATTGGAAAGTAGCTAAAAAGATTGCCTTTTCATCTAGTAAAAAATGGTCTGGAATAGAGTTTGAAAATAAAGGCTCTTTTATAATAGGAGCACCTGAAATTATTATAAAAGATAACTTAAATGAATGTAATGAATATGCAAAGGACTATCGCGTTGTTGTACTTGCACATTCAAACAATAAATTCTACGAAAAAGAGATGCCAAAAGATATTCAAGTTTTAGGCTTTATACTAATAAGTGATAAAATAAGGGAAAATGCTATAAAAACACTAGAGTATTTTAAAAAGCAGGGAGTAGATATTTTAATTTTATCAGGAGATAGTCCAATAACTGTTTCTAGAATAGCACAAAGAGTAGGAATAGAGGGCTTTGATAAATATGTAGATTGTTCTACTTTAAATGATGAAAAAGAAGTAGAAGAGGCTGTAAAAAAATATAAAATATTTGCAAGAGTAACTCCAATACAGAAAAAACAAATTGTTATGTATTTAAAAAAGATGGGACATACTGTAGCAATGACAGGTGATGGAGTAAATGATATTATTGCACTAAAAGAGTCAGATTGTAGTATCGCTATGGCAGAAGGATCAGATGCAGCAAGAAGTGTATCACAATTAGTACTTTTAGATTCTAATTTTGAATCTATGCCAAAAATTGTAGCAGAGGGAAGAAGAACGATTAATAACCTAGAGCGTTCAGCAACATTATTTTTATCGAAAACTATTTATTCTGTTATACTTGCAATACTATTTATACTAATTCATAAAGCATATCCATTTATGCCAATTCAATTAAGCTTAATGTCATTAGTATGTATAGGAATACCGTCATTTGTACTTGCACTAGAGCCAAACAAGTCTCGCGTTAAAGGAAAATTTATAGAAAATGTAATAAGTAAGGTAATTCCTGCGTCACTTAATGTAATATTTAGTATCATTATGGTTTGTATAATAGATGAAAAATTATCATTTCCAGCAGAGATATATTCAACAATATGTGTAATTTTAACGGTATTAACAGGATTTATGCTGATTATAAAAATATCTATACCATTTAATGTTTTAAGAACGGTTTTATTAGCAAGTTTAATTGGTATTTTTGTAACAATATCTATTACATTAAATGATTTATTTTCAATAATGTTGACACAAGAGTATGTTGGAGTAGTTATAATACTTTCGATAATTACAATATTTAATTTTATATGGTTAAACATAGTTTCTAATAAAATTTTACAAAAAAGGAGAAAAATAAGAAATGGAATTTGACGAAACTAAAAAAGACGATAAACAATATGTTTTAGAACAGGTAAAAATACAAGGGAGTTTTCTTGACTTGGCATCAAATAGATTAAAAGACGATAAAGAAGTTGTACTTGCAGCAGTTAATCAAGATGCAAAAAGCCTTGAATTTGCAAGTAATAGACTAAAAGACGATAAAGAAATAGTTTTAACATCTGTAAAACAAATAGGTTGGACAGTATGTTATGCAAGCGAAAGGTTAAGAGAAGATAAACAAATACTTTTAGAAGGTGTAAAAATAGATGGGCAAGAATTATATTTTGCATCTGCTAAACTACGCGACGATAAAGAAGTTGTGCAAGAAGCGGTAAAAAATAAGGGACTTATATTAAAATATGCAAGTGACAGATTAAGAAAAGATAAAGATGTAGTGATTCTTGCACTTCAAAATGATAAAAGGGCAAAAGAATATGTTTTAGACGAAAATTTATTAGAAGATGAAGATATAAAAAAGATACTAGAATAGAAGTTTAATTTTACTACCTTCTTTAGCAATAAAACCATCATCAATTAAAGATTTTATTTCTCTCATCATAGCACTTCTATCAACACTTAAATAATCTGCTAAATTGGTTAAAGAAAAAGGCAAAGAAATTGTTTTACTAAAACCTTTGCTAGATAGTATAGAAAAATAGCTAAGCAATTTTTCGCGTATAGTTCTTTTTGATAAAATTTCTATTCTTGTATTTTGCTGAATACAATGTGCTAAAACTAATTCTAAGATATAAGAAATTAAATCTGAGTGAAATTTACAATTTGCCTTACATTTAGTATGAATATCTTCATATAAAAACAAAAGAACTTCGCAATTTTCTGTTGCTGAAACAAAAAGTTCATTGTTAGTATTAACAGGGTAAAAAGTTTCTCCAAAAATATCATTTGAAGAAAAACGCTCAATAATATCTTTATTTCCTTTTGAGTCATATCTAATTAAATCTGCTTTACCTGAAAGCAAAATGCAAATTTGTTTTCTTTTTGCCATATAACTTGTAATAACTTGACCTTTTACAAAAGATTTCTTTTGCATTTTGACACAGTTTGGATATATATTTTCTATCAAATTTGAAATTTGCATATGTATCTCTCCTTTTATGAGTGAAATATACTATGTAATATTAATGTAATAATCATAAACACCGCATATTTTGAACATTTAAACCGAATTTGTCTAAAAAGAATGGTTATAATTATGTTAAGATTATACCTTAAAATAATTGATAATTCAACAAAAAATGATAAAAAAAATTTGTAATATAAATGTAATATTTCTTCTTTCCTTACAGGTGCAAATAACACCAAATTTTAAAACCAAAAAAAGCAAAAAATGTTGCAAATGCAACAGAAAAGTTAAAAAGTTGATGTATAATTGGAGCATAAATAAAAAAAATCTGGGGGGTAAAATAACTATGAAAGTAATAAAAAGAGATGGAAGAGCAGTAGATTATGATAGGAGCAAAATAAAAATAGCGATAGAAAAAGCAAATAAAGAAGTGACAGCAAAACAAAAAGCATCAAAAGATGATATTAATGGAATTATAGAGTATATAGAATCATTAGACAAAAAAAGAATGTTAGTAGAAGATATTCAAGATATTATCGAAGAAAAATTAATGGAATTAGACAAATATGAACTTGCAAAGAAATATATTGTATATCGTTATACAAGAGCATTAGTTAGAAAATCAAATACAACAGATGAGTCAATTTTGGGATTAATTAGAAATGAAAACAAAGAACTTGCAGAAGAAAATTCAAACAAAAATACAATGCTTGCATCTACCCAGAGAGACTATATTGCAGGTGAGGTTTCAAGAGATTTAACAAAAAGATTATTACTTCCAGAAAAAATTTCAAAAGCACATGAAGAAGGAGTTTTACACTTCCATGATGCAGATTACTTTATTCAACCAATCTTTAATTGTTGCTTAATTAACATTGAAGATATGCTAGATAATGGAACTGTTATGAATGGAAAATTAATGGAAAGCCCAAAAACATTCCAAGTAGCATGTACAATTACAACACAAATTATTGCTGCTGTTGCATCAAACCAATATGGTGGACAATCAGTAGATTTAAAACACTTAGGAAAATATTTAAGAAAAAGCTATGATAAATTTAAACAAGAATTAACAGAAGAATATAAAGATAAATTATCAGAAGAATTAATAGAAGAAATCACACAAACAAGATTAAGAACAGAATTAAGACAAGGTGTTCAAACTATTCAATATCAAATAAATACTTTAATGACAACTAATGGACAAGCACCATTTGTTACTCTATTTTTACATTTGGAAAAAGATGATCCATACATAAAAGAAAATGCAATGATTATAGAGGAAGTAATCAAGCAAAGATATGAAGGAATAAAAAATGAAAAAGGAGTTTTCATTACACCTGCATTCCCAAAACTTGTCTATGTATTAGATGAACATAACTGCCTAAAAGGTGGAGAATATGACTATTTAACAAAACTTGCTGTAAAATGCTCTGCAAAAAGATTATATCCTGATTATATATCAGCTAAAAAAATGCGTGAAAACTATGAAGGAAATGTATTTAGCCCAATGGGTTGCAGAAGTTTCTTATCTCCTTGGAAAGATGAAAACGGAAATTATAAATTTGAAGGAAGATTTAATCAAGGTGTTGTTAGTATCAATTTACCACAAGTTGCAATCGTAGCAGATGGAGATGAAGAAAAATTCTGGAAACTATTAGACGAAAGACTAGAATTATGCAAAGAAGCTTTAATGTGTAGACACTATGCATTACTTGGAACAAAATCAGATATAAGTCCTATTCACTGGCAATATGGAGCAATTGCAAGATTGCCAAAAGGAGAAAAAATCGACAAATTATTATATGGTGGATATTCTACAATTTCATTAGGATATATTGGAATTTATGAAATGACAAAATTAATGAAAGGCGTATCACATACTACTCCAGAGGGACATGATTTTGCAGTAAAAGTAATGAAACATTTAAAAGAAACAGTTACAAGATGGAAAAAAGAAACAAACATTGGCTTTGCATTATATGGAACACCAGCAGAAAGTCTATGCTATCGTTTCGCTCGTATTGATAAAGAAAGATTTGGAACAATACCAGATGTTACAGATAAAGGTTATTATACAAACTCATACCATGTAGATGTAAGAGAACAAATAGATGCTTTTGAAAAATTAAGATTTGAAAGTGAATTCCAATCAATATCAACAGGTGGAGCAATTTCATATATTGAAATACCAAATATGAGACATAACTTAAAAGCATTAGAAGATGTAGTAAAATTTATTTATGATAATATTCAATATGCAGAGTTTAATACAAAATCAGATTATTGCCATGTTTGCGGATTCGACGGAGAAATTATCATAAATGATAATCTAGAATGGGAATGCCCAAACTGTGGAAATAAAGATAAAAACAAAATGAATGTAACAAGAAGAACATGTGGATATTTAGGAGAAAACTTCTGGAATGAAGGAAAAACAAAAGAGATAAAAGCAAGAGTATTACACTTGTAGAAGATAACTTTTAACAAGAACGGAGGCAAATCCCCTATGAAATATGCAAAAATAAAAAAATGTGATGTCGCAAATGGACCAGGAGTTAGAGTATCATTGTTTGTAAGCGGATGTAATCACCATTGTAAAAATTGCTTTAATAGAGAAGCATGGGACTTTGAATATGGAGATAATTTTACAGAAAAAGAAGAAAATCAAATTATAGAAGATTTAAAACCAGACTATATTACAGGCTTAAGTCTACTTGGAGGAGAACCATTTGAAAAAGTAAATCAAGAGGGTTTAGTGCCATTAATAAAAAAAGTAAAGCAAATATACCCAGATAAAAAAATTTGGTGTTATACAGGTTTCACTTTTGATGAGCAAATATTAGGTGAAATGATAGGCAAAGAACATAGAGATACAACAAAACAAATGGTAGACAATATAGATTACATAGTAGATGGAAAATTTGTGGAAGAACTAAAAGATCCAAAATTAAGATTTAAAGGATCTAGCAACCAAAGAATTATAGATGTTAAAAAAAGTCTAGCACAAAATGAAATTGTTTTGTGGGAAGAAGATAAATAAAATAAAAAAGCATAATGTAATGAAAAAATTAAATTCGTTATATTATGCTTTATTTTGTATAAAAATTAAAGAAATATGAAACAATAAATTAAGAAGGTGATTTTTAATGAAAGTTTCATGGTTAAAATATGATAAAGATAAAAATAGTTTTAAAATACCAGAAGCATTAGGCTTTGATGTATATAAATTAAAAGACCCTGAACAAACGGACAAAAAAATAAAAGAGTTAGTACAAAAAGATTACAAAATGTTAGTAGTATCAGATGAAATAGCAAGTTTTTCGCAAGATATAATAACAAAATATAATAGAGATAAAAATGTTAGTATCATAATTGCAAATCATCAAGAATAATATTGCTTTATATAAGGGGTGTTATGATGGAGCATTTTTCTAATGTTGTTATACTATGTGTTGGAACTAATAAAATCGCAGGTGATTGTATTGGACCTATTGTAGGAAAAAAATTAGGTAGATTACTAAATAATAATAGTAATGTTGTAGTTTTAGGAAACTGCAAATCAACACTAAATTTTAATAATGCAAAAAATATATGGGAACAAGTAAAAAAAGACTATCCCAATCCATTTATAATTACAGTTGATGCAGCTTTAGGCAAAAAAGAAATGATTAATAAAATAGTAACAAGTACTGGTTATATAAAAATAGGAAGTGCATTAGGAAATGGTACTTATTATCCATCTCACATTAATATAAAAGGAGTTGTTGGAGAATACAGTAATGACTTACAAGAAAATATTAAAACATTAAAAAATGTAGAGAAAAATAAAATTAATGATTTATCAAATCAAATAACATATAGACTATATAAAATGCTAGAAAAAATAAATTATGTATAAAACTGGTAAAATTGGCAAAAATCTATATAAACAATATAGATTTTTGGAGGTATAGAAATGGATATCAGTAACATGAAAAATATTATTGTATTAAAGAACTTGCCATCAAATTTAGTAGATGAGGCAATAGTTGTTTTAAAAGAAAATAAAAAAGTAAAAAAATACCAATATATAGAAAGAAAAAATGATAAAAATGAGGAAGATAATAAAGAAAAGCTTAAAAAAGAAGAAAATAATTCACAATATATTATAAAAGAAGCTGAAAGTGTAGTTAGCCAATATATTACTAACCTCGAGATGAAATCACCAAAATGGAAAAATAATTTAAAAAAATTAGAGAGTAGATATAAAAGATCATTACAGTTAAATTTGATTTTAACAGCAGTAGCAATAATTAGTTTTTTGGTTAGCATAATTTAATATATAAAAAATGGTAATAAAAACCCTTTTCCTGAATATACATTAAAAAAACAAAGGAAGAGGTGTTTTTATTTTGGAAAAAACGATAAGCCAAGAGGAAAGAATAAGAAGAGCCGAAGAGATTTATTACAGAAGAAGGTCTTTAAATAAGTCTGGAATAAGAGTATCTAGTAATAGTGTAAATAGTAGTAAAGTAAAAATATCATTATTTAAGAAAATGGCGTTACAGTTAGCCATTTGTTCAGTCATATACATAATTTTTTATTTAATAAAAAATACAAATTATATATTTTCTGAAGATGTTATTAGCAAAACAAAAGAATTATTGTCATATGATATTAACTTTGAAAATGTGTATGCGGGAATTAGTTCATTTTTTGAAAATAATAAAGATAAATTTATAATACCAAATGAAAATCAAGAAGAAAATACTAATCAAACAGATACTCAGCAAGAAGAAAAAGAAGTGGAAAATAACGAGATAGAAAATAAAGAGCAAAGCAATGAAACAGTAGGTGGCATAGGTGGGGCAGAAACGAATGAAATACAAGAAGAAAAGCAAGAGGAAAACCAAAAATCGCAAATGGAAAAAGACGCAGAATATGCAAAGTCAAAATTAAAATTTGCAATTCCTTTAAAAGGTAGTGTAACTTCAAGATATGGTAAAAGAAAAGCAACAGAAATAGTTTCTGCTAATCACTATGGAATAGATATTGGAGCAAACAAGGGAACAGCAATATATGCTTCAATAGAGGGAACAGTAACACTTGTTTCATCAGAAGGAGATTATCGGAAAGCATGTAGAAATTACAAATGGAGATATTATGACAAGATATGCACATTGCAATAAAATTGTTGTAAAAAAAGGTGCAAAAGTAAAGAGAGGACAAAAAATTGCAGAAGTAGGAGAAACTCGGGCGTACTACAGGACCACATTTACATTTTGAAATATGGAGGGAAGATAGAACCATAAATCCAGAATACATTTTAAAATTTTAAAATTACGAAGGTGAAAAAATGAGTATCAAAATTGATTTAAGCTTGATAATATTTATTCTGCTTTTTTGTTTTACATCTCAAATTGAGATATATTTGGTATTATTAATATTTGCGTTAATTCACGAGATAGGACATCTGTGTATAGGAATGTGTTTAGGATTTAGACCACAAGAAATAAAAATACTTCCTGTTGGCATGAGAATAGAATTTAAGCCACAATACGAAGAATATAATAAAAAAGTAAAAAAGGCTAATGTGCTAGCAATAAAAAGAGCAATAATAGCAATGGCGGGACCATTAGTTAATTTTGCCATTATTTTTATACTAGTTATTATAGAAAAGATAAATTCACAGATGTTAAATTGGAGTATAGGAAATATAAACTATATTACAATAATTTATGCAAATTTCTTAATAGGAATATTTAACTTAATACCAATATATCCATTAGACGGAGGAAGAATTTTAAAAGAAATTTTTCATATTGCAGTTGGTTTGAAAAAATCATATACATATACTTATAAAACATCAAAAGTAACACTTATTTTATTAACAATTTTGTCTAGTATAGCAATTTTGTATATACAAAATATTTCAATAATAATAATATTAGCTTATTTATGGGGGTTAGTATTAGTGCAAAGAAAGCAATATTATGCAAAGAAAAAATTAGAAATGTTACAATTGTATTACAAAAGAAAAGAAACTATTGACTAAATTAGAAAATATAGCTATACTGTAAATGTAAAAAAACAGAAAAACGCAAACAGGGACTACCAATCACAAATAAGTGATGTAGGGACGACCACTGCAAAAATATATGTAGGGGCGACCATCGGTCGCCCGAGGTAAAGGAGAATATTACAAATGAAAAATGCTAAAAGCCTTAAGGCTGTAAGAGAGAGAGAGAGAGAGAGAGAGAGAGCTACAATTTAGTAAAATAGAGTTAAGCGAAAGAATCGCTTTATTTGTGATATATAAGGACAGACTATTTATGTGAAAATAAACAGCCTGTCTTTTTTGCGTGTATTACAAATGTAAAAGAACATAGTAGGGGCAACCATCGGTCGCCCGAGGAAAGAAAAAAACAAAAAATTAAATGTAGGGGCAGACCATTGGTCGCCCGAGATAAAGGAGGAAAAATAAATGATAAGAAAAAATGAAAGAGGAATCACATTAATTGCGCTAGTTGTTACCATAATCGTTTTAATAATACTAGCAACAGTAAGCATAAATATGGTAGCAGGAGAAAATGGGCTAATAAAGAAAGCACAGCAATCAAAAGATGCATATGAAGAAAGTAGCAAAAGAGAAGAAGAAGGCTTAGATTCAATGGAAGAAGAATATGACTATTTAATGGAATTAAGAAAATTACCACAAGGACCAACAGGAAAACCATTAGTAGAAGGACTAACAGAAATACAAAAAAGAACGGTAAAAGCAGAAGACAAATACGGAAAAGAAGTAACAGTACCAAAAGGCTTTAAAGTAAAGCCAGAGTGTGGAACAGATGTAAATGGTGGAATAGTAATAGAAGACGAAGATGGTAACCAATTTGTGTGGGTACCATGTACAGAAGAACAGTACAAAAAGCATAACTATGTAACGCAAAAAGTAAATGACAAAAGTAGTATAGTAGCAGATACTGGAAATGACAGTTGGAAAACATATAAATATAGGCAATATACAGATTGGACAGAAGAAGTAGATATAAATGTAAATAAAGAGAGTGTAAAAAATAATGGTGGTTTTTATATAGGAAGATATGAGGCAGGAGTACCAAGTAATGCGTCATTTTATGTAGGAAAAGATACAGAAACTAAAACATATGAGAAAGATAATAAAAAAAATGTAACACAAGAAAATGGAACAGATTTAAAACCAGTGAGCAAATCAGGAAATCAATGTTGGAATTATATAAGTCAAGTAAATGCAAAAGTAGTATCAGAAAATATGTATAAAAATGAAGGAGAAAGTAATGAATATGGAGTAAGGAGTCAATTAGTAGATGGTATAGCTTGGGATGTTGTTATGAACTGGATTACAAACGAAGATGGAAAAAAGTCAATGATAACAGACAGTACAAATTATGGAAATTATCTTAATAATACTAACAAGAAGGGATATGGATTAAACGCAATATATACAAAAAACAATGATATATGGACGACAGGTCAATACAATTATGGAGAATTTAATTTAGGAGGAGAACCTAATGTTAAATTGATAGAATTAGCAACAGGTTCAGTAAGCAACTTTATGCTAAAGAATATCTATGATATGGCAGGAAATATGTACGAATGGACAACAGAGACAGGCTACCATAGTACTACAAAAACAAGTACAAATACTGGTACGAAGTTCGCAGTTCGTCGAGGAGGTGGCTTTGGATACGATGGGTTATGGCAACCTCTTTCCGACCGCCATGGCCTCGATCCGGTGAATTCCTCTAGTTTCACTTGGGGTTTTCGTGTCGTGCTTTATATAAATTAGTATAAAATGGCAGAAAGGGATTTATTCCTTTTCTGCCATTTGCATTAGTTATCAAATAATTGATTTTTAGTAAAAATTGTTGTAAAATAGAAGACATAATAAAAAAGGAGATTAAATTAAATGAAGAAACCAGAATTATTAGCACCAGCAGGTTCTTTTGAAAAAGCAAAAATTGCCTTTTTGTATGGAGCAGACGCAGTATATTGTGGGACAGGTTCGTTATCACTACGAAGTAGGGCAGAAGTAGATGATAATGATTTAGCAAAAACAATTGAATATGCACATAGTATAGGCAAAAAAGTGTATGCAGCAATTAATATATATGCATGGGACGAATATTACGAAGAAATAAAAAATCAAGCACAGATGTTAAATAAACTAAAAGTAGATGGAATAATTGCTTCTGATGGAGGAGTTATTGATATTTTAAAACAATACGCACCTGATATAGATATTCATATTAGTACACAAGCAAATACAGTAAGTTACCATTCTGCAAACTTTTGGTATAAAAATGGTGCCAAAAGAGTTATCCTTGGAAGAGAAATGAATAAAGAACAAATTCGTAAAATTATGGAAAATAAGCCAAAAGATTTGGAAGTAGAAATATTTGTACATGGAGCAATTTGTTTTGGATATTCTGGAAGATGTTTTTTAAGTGATTTCTTAGCTTCTAGAAGTGCAAATTTGGGAGACTGTGCACAAAGTTGTAGATGGGCATACAATGTATATGTAGAAGAGCACAACAAACCAGGAAATCTTATGCCTGTAGAATATGACGAAAATGGTACTTACATTTTCTCATCAAAAGATTTATGTTTAATAGAAAATTTGCCAGAAATTATTGAAATGGGAATTGATAGTTTAAAAATAGAAGGCAGATTAAAAACTGAGTATTATTTAGCTAGTGTTGTAAATGCATATAGGAATGCAATAGATGATTACATGGGAGATATGAAAAATTATGATTATTCTAAATATTTAAAAGAACTTGAAAAAACAAAAACAAGAGGTCTTACTAAGTTTTATTTTGAAAGTAGAAATAATAAAGATTTTCAAGAATATGATGGCAAACAATATAACCCAGACTATGAGTTTGGAGGAAAAGTAGTAGAATATAAAGAAGAAGAATCTGTAATTGAAATAAAAAACAAATTAACTGTTGGAGATACAATGGAAATTTTGATTCCACATAAAATAGAACCATATGAATTTGTGCTAGAAAATTTATGGGATACAGAAACAGGGGAACATATTGACTATGTTAATCCTGGAAGAGCAGGACAAACTGTAAAAATGAAACTTCCAATTGAGTGTGAAGAGGGTTGGATTTTAAGAAGAAAAAAATAAAATTTAAAAAAGACATAATTTATATGTCTTTTTTTTCAAAAATTCCTGCTATATAAAATCCAATTATTAATAGTAAAATAGAAATAAATCCAGTAAAATTAAAAGAAAGAGGAGTATAAAGTATTAATACAGAGCCTAGAGTAAACCCTATAATTGAATAAAATGTTTGCATGTAGTAGTTATCTAATAAATATTTAATAATTTTTAAAAATATAAATCCTCCGATTAATACTCCTATTCCAAGAGGAGCCAGAATAGTTAAATTCATAGTTGAAATTGCTTGTAAATAAACATCATATATTCCAAAACACATTAAAATTAAAGTACTGCTAACTCCTGGAACTACGATTCCGACAGACATAAAAAAGCCTGCAATAAATAAAAACAACATAGGGATAAATGCAGGCAATTGGTTAATAAATAGCATATCTGTTAAGTTAGAACTTTGAATTAATATGTTGCTAGAAATATTTTTTTCTAATATAACAGAAAATATACCAATACCGAAAGCTATTAATATAAAAATCAAATATTGCATACGAAAACTTTGAGTAGAGTTTATTTTCTTTAAAAGTAACGGCATACTTCCTAAAATTAATCCTATAAAAGCAAATTTAGTTTGCATAGGATATGTATTTAATAAAAAAGATAATGCTTTTCCAAGTAAAAATATTCCGACAAAACAGCCACAAGCAAAAGGAAGTAAATAAAAAAAGTTTTCTTTAAAGTTTTTAAAAATACCTAAAACACTTTCTACCAGTTTATCATAGATTCCAAAGATAACACATAACACTCCACTGCTAATTCCGAGGAAGAATTGCACCTGCTCCAATACATATTCCTTTAAAAAAGTCTTTTATAAAAATCAAAAGAGACTACTCCTTAAAACAAATTTATTACATCATATTCATAAAAGACAAAAATATTAATTTTTTAATAATCATCTTTGATTTCTTTAGATAATTTATTAATTGCTTTTGTTTCAATTCTTGAGACATAAGAACGAGATATACCCATCATTTCTGCTATTTGATTTTGTGTTTTTGGTTTGTTTCCATCTAAGCCAAAACGCAATTCTAAAATTGTTTTTTCACGCAATTTTAAAACTTCTTTCATTTTTTCATACATTTTCTTTATTTTAAATTTTAAATCTACTGCATCTTCGATACTTTTATCATTGTTTTCTAATACTTCTTGCAAAGTTACAGTGTTATCGTCTTTATCTTTTCCAATAGGATCGTCTAAATATACTTCTGCACCTAGTTTTTTTATACTACGCAAATGCATCAATATTTCATTGTCTATACATCTTGAAACATATGTTGCAAGTCTTACGCCTTTTGAAAGCTCAAAGCTATTTATTCCTTTAATTAAACCAATTGTTCCAATAGAAATTAAGTCATCTTGTTCTACATTTGCTGTACTATATTTTTTGCAAATATGTGCTACTAATCTTAAATTTCTTTCAATTAAAATATTTTTTGCTTCTTCATTTCCATTCATCATTTGAGTTAAATATTCTTTTTCTTCAGCTGAAGACAATGGTTCTGGAAAAAGTTGATTGCCAGAAATATATCCTACTAGGAATGTAGCTGATTTTAAAAATCCTAAGAAACCAAATAAACTAATTCCACTACAAAGTGCTGTAAACATAAATGCACCTCCATTTTTTTCATATATCAATTATATGTGCGTAAAAAATAAATCGTGCATGGCCGAAAAGAATATTTTAATATGAAGTGGAAATAGTTGTAGAAAATATATAATAAAAAACTAAAAAAAAATTAAAAAATAGATTGACAAATATAAAAAATATGGTTATAATCTTCCTATAACAAGAAGAAGATTTATAAAAAGAAAGTTCTAAATAAAATGGAGCTTATTTAGAACTTAGAAAAATGTTTTGTAATATATAAATACTACAAATCTATTATAACACAAAAATAAAATAAATGCAAAGAATATATAATCTTTTTCTTGTGGTTTAAAAAAGAAAGGGGGGAATAGTTTAAAAAACTATATTTATCAAAAAAAAAGAAAGGAGAAAAAATGCACTATATAGTTAATAGAAATGCACAAATAAATTCAGGATACCACAAAGTACACACAATAGATTGCAATATAGGACCACGAAAAGAAAATGTTGTAGACTTAGGTGAGTGTATGTGCTTGGTCGAAGCACAAGCTAAAGCAAAGGATCTTTATAAACATGTAAATACTTGCAAATATTGCTGTAAAGACACTTCTTGCGAAAAATAAGGTTATAGGTAATCCAATATTAAAAACCTAAATACTAATTTAAGGAAATAGTAAAATGAAATTGGAAGAGGCATGCCAAGTAATGATTGGTGTTTTAACCAAAAGAGAACATGATGAATTAGGAGAAAATAGCTATGTGCTATTTTCTCCCAATGAAGAAGAGACAAATAACAGTATTTTAAAGACAGATAAGGATATGAGCAATAAATTAGCCCAAAAAGGTGATTTGCTATTTCGATTATTATATCCTAATAGAATTATTTATGTTGACGAAAAGATAGAAGGGAAATTGGTTCCATCACAATTTTGTATAATTAGACCATATGAAGAAAAGATGGATCCGATTGTTTTGAAATGGTATTTAGAAAATAATGAGGAAATGTTAAATATGAAAGTAACAGGTTCTATTATAAAATCAATGTCTCTTGCAAATTTAAAAAATGTAAGTATTCCACAAATTTCTATTTCAAAACAAAAACAAATGAGAGAATTAATTACATTATGGGAGGAAGAAAAAGAAACTTTAAATCAAATATTAGAAGAAAAAGAAAAATTGTATAATTTTTATCTTCAAAAAATGATTTAAAAAGGAGAAAACAATGGTAGAAACAAAAAAAATGGAGCAACAGTCTAATATTGATGTACTTGACCAAGAACAAATAAATAATAAATTAAATCAAATATGTAATAAATTAAAATCAATACCTAATATTGGGCTTCATTATATGGAATATATGGCAGCTTTTATTTATGTTATGTATGAAAATAGACAAAATTTGAAGAAAATGATAGAAATAAAAACAGAAAATATTATAGATATAATGTATGATATGGATAGTCAGTTAAATGAGTTTGCTAGAAAAGAAAAATCAAAAAAATTATTTGAAAACATTATATTTAGTAAGATAATAAATAAAGAAAATATAATTGCTATTAAGAATGTAATAATTGAACTTGGCCAAATGATAATTGATGTAGAAAATAAGAATACAAAAGGTAAAAATATAATTGCAGACGCATTTGAATATGTAATAATGAAAGCTGCACAAGATGACGAAATTACTTTTCAAAATACAGAGTTTTATACACCAAAAGGCGTAGTAAAAACAATGGTGAATTTATTAGAAATTAAAAATAATATGACAGTTTATAATCCTGCATGTGGAACGGGAAATTTTATTACAGAAAGTGCGAAAAACGCTAAAATATATGCTTTTGGAGAGGAAGAAAATTTAAGTAATTATAATATATGCCTTACTAATTTATGGTTGCATGATATATATGATAAAAGAATTAAAGAAGATGATAGTGAGGAACTTCCTTTATTTGATATTGCAATTTCAAATCCACCATTTAAAACAAATACCAATGAAATAATGCCAAGTAGCGAAAGGTTAAGAAATATATATTATAAATATGGAATAGAGCCTAAAACAAGTAATTACACAAAATTTTTAGTTATGATGCTTGAAAGTATTAATTCTAAGGGGAAAATGGCAATTATACTTCCACATGGTTTTTTATTTAAGAAAACTAAAACAGAGTCATATATAAGAAGAAAATTAGTAGAAGAAAATTATATTGATGCTATTATTAGTCTACCAGAGAAATTATTTTATAACACAAAAATTCCTGTTATAATATTAGTAATAAACAAGGCAAAAAGGCAAAATGATGTATTATTTATAGATGCAAGTAAAGAATACGAAAGTAAGAGAAGGACAAACATTTTAACAGTAGAAAACCAACAGAAAATACAAATTGTTTATAAAAAATATGAGGAAATACCAAATTATTCTTATGTATCAAAAATAGAAGAAATTAGAAAAAATAATTATGATTTGAGTATAAATAATTATGTGAAAATTCAAAGTAAAATGAAAGATATAGATGTAGAGCAATTAGAAAACAATATAAAATTTTTGGAAAATAAAAGAGAAATTATACAAAAAGAAATAAGAGATTTACTTAATAATATAAATGAAGAATAAATATATAAAATTAAATGTTTCAAAAGTATTACAAAAAGTTACATTTGTGTAACAAATAGATAATAAAATATTGACAGCAAAGAAAAATATAGTTATACTATATTTAATGTAGGGGCGACCACAGCAAAATTAAAGGGGCGACCATTGGTCGTCCGTGATATAAAATAAAAGGAGAATATTACAAATGAAAAACTGCAAAAGCCTTAAGGCTGTAA
>CANQCV010000009.1 GCA_947591045.1 uncultured Clostridia bacterium | reverse complement strand
AATCGCTTTGTTTGTGATATTTAAAGACAGACTATTTATGTGAAAATAAATGGCCTGTCTTTTTTGCGTGTTTTTTTACAAATGTAAAAGAATATAGTAGGGGCGACCATTGGTCGCCCGAGGAAAGGAGGAAAAATAAAAAAATTAAATGTAGGGTTGACCATTGGTCACCCGAAAAAAGGGAAAAAAATAAAAAAATTTAATGTAGGGGCTGACCATTGGTCGCCCGGAATAAAGGAGGAAAAATAAATGATAAGAAAAAATGAAACAGGAATCACTCTAATAGCACTTATAGTAACAATTATAGTACTTTTAATATTAGCGACAGTAAGTATAAATATGGTAGTAGGAGAAAATGGGTTAATAAAAAAGGCAGAGCAAGCAAGAGATGCCTATGAAGAAAGTAGCAAAAAAGAAGTAGAGGGCTTAAATACAATGCTAGAAGAAATGATGAAAGAAACAGGAGTAGGACCAAATGGGCTACCATTAGTAGATACATTGGGTGGAGGAGATTCAAATGTAGTACTAGAAAGCACAGTAGATGCAGAAGATGTATATGGAAATAAAATAGTAGTACCAAGGGGCTTTTTTGTAAGGACAGAATTAGGAACGAAAGTAAATGAAGGAATAGTAATAGAAGACAAGCAAGGAAATCAATTTGTATGGGTACCATGCACAGAGGGGCAGTATAAAAAGCATGAATATAAAACTCCAAATGTAGACGATACAAAAGGATCAACAACAGATAGTGGAGATAGTACTAACCCATGGAAAACATATTCTTACAGACACTATGTAGATTGGAAAGAAGAGTCAGATGTAGATAAAAACAAAGAAAGTGTAAAAGAAAATGGTGGTTTTTATGTGGGAAGATACGAGGCAGGAGTGCCAGATAATGCATCATTTTCTATAAATAATGATAATAATAAAGATATGACATATTATACAAATAGTACTTCTAATGGAAATAAATCAAAAAATGTAACTAAAGAAGGAGACAAAGATTTAAAACCAGTAAGTAAGCAAGGAATGCAAGCATGGAATTATATAAGCCAAACAAATGCAGTAACAGTATCAAGCAATATGTATAGTGGAGCAGAGAGTAGCTATGATGTAACAAGTCAGTTAATAGATGGAATAGCATGGGATAGAACAGTAGAATGGATAGCAAGTGAAAAAGGAAAAGAAAATATAGTAACAGATAGTAAGGAATATGGAAATTATAATAATAATTCAACACAATTAACAGAAGATGTATTATACGCCCAACATGTATGGTCAACCAAAAATGATAACAATAAAACGACAGCATGGGTAATAGCAAATAAATATAAAAAGGGACAACCAAAATTAGGAGCAGAAACCTTAACAGATACAGAAGGAAGTACAAAATATAATTCAGCAGATTACACAAATGGTCAAAGTTATAATACTTCAACACATGCATTATCAAAAAGAATAGAATTAGCAACAGGTTCAGTAAGCAACTTTATGCTAAAGAATATATATGATATGGCAGGAAATATGTATGAGTGGACAACAGAGACAGGTCGCCATAGCACAACAGGTGCAAACGCAACAACCGGTACGAAGTACGCGGTTCTTCGTGGGGGCGGCTTTAACAACAACGGCCCCGACGATCCTGTTTCCTATCGCGCTGGCAACATTGCGGTGACTGACGCCCACATCTACCTTGGGTTCCGTGTCGTGCTTTATGTTAAGTAGCATAAAATGCGAGAGTAAGAGTGTAATAAATTTTATGTAAACTAAAAAACATCACTGTCACTTTTGTGACAATTTATCAGAAAAAGAGTGTATGTAAAGCCAATTTGTGTAATTTCAATATTTCTTTATATCAATCAAAATTAACAAAAACTCTTATGTTAAAATTTTTAAATGTAACATAAGAGTTTTTTTATATTTTTATAATGCAATTTTTATATTTTTAACGGAAACCTCCTCCGGCCTCCGCCACCACCAAAGGAGCCACCGCCTCCTCCGCTAGATGAAAAGCCTCCTCCACCAGAAGAATAACTTTCAGCCCTTGATTTAGCAGAATTTGCGTGTGAAATTCCAGAAGAAGCACATGCATGAATAAATAGAATATTATCATATGATGTAAAGTGTGAGGCTTCAATTATTTCTGGATATAAATCTTTAAATTCTTTTGCTACTTGTTCTGCAATTCCTAGCATTTGAGCATATATTAAATACTCTTCAAATAGGTGAACCTCAATAGCTTTCCTTTCTTTTATTAGAGTATAATCTAGCAAATATTTTTTTAACCCGGCAAGATTTATTGCCTCCTGCCTTATTTCTGGAGTAAGTGTATATGTTTTCCTGTTAAATAACTTAAAAACCTTTTCGTATTCAACAATAATAAGTCCATCATTTATTAGTTTGTTTTCCTCACTTTCAATTATTTTATCAAACCAACTTAAAATTATAGAATAACTTTTGGTACACCATTTTTCAAATTCTTTATTTTCTAGTATTCCATCTTTACTTGCTGCAAATAACATAGAAAATAAAGAAGATTCTTTTTCGTCTGTAAATTTTGTTTTATCTGTTTGATTTAATATAATAACTGTGTTTTCTTTTTTAAATATAAAACTTGCCTCTCTTTGTTCTATTTTAATTAAATCGTCTTTTAACCATTTTAAAATAATTGCGCCTAATATATCTGTTTTTTTCAGGTTTAAACTATATTTATTGGTAATATAATAGGCTCTGAATAAATTACCATTACATGGGATATCTCTATAATAAGGTATATCTCCTATAATTGTTTTTACACCTCCGGGATAATTATATTTTGGCATTGTGGAATAGGCAATTGAAGTTACAAAAATTATAATAAAAATAGGTAAACAGGTAATAATAAAACCAAAAATTTTAATAATTAAGTTTGGAATTGTAATTTCACCACTATTTTTATTGTGAACAGCACCTTCCTCAGCCATTTCATAATAATAATTGAAATTATTATTCAGTTTATTTTGAGTTTTAAAAGTTCCAAGGGGAAATTTTACCAAGATTGTCATGTAATCACTAGTTGGAAGGTTTCCATCTGATTGCATTTCGATATATCCATCATAAACATAGGCAGTACCTGTATTTCCATATCCCCAAACATCTATTGTATCTTTAATATCAAAATTAGTATGAATTTTTATATATACATTTCCTATAGAAGAAGAAAAGTCATAGGGAATTAAAGTCCAATATATCATTTGTGAATCTGTAAGTTCAGATACAAAGTTAGTAATTGTATATTTTACAGTATAAACATGGGAACCATATTTACTAATACCCCAACAGAGTTCTACACCATCACTTACACGATTAATTCCACATTTATATGCTTTATTTTCAAGCGAACCAGAAGTTTCCCAAGAGGAAAGTGTGGAGTATTTTTTATTTCCCTCAGAAACAGTTAAATTTTTTATTGTACTATTTCCTAAATTATAGTATGGATGATATACTTCTGTACCTTGATTTGCAGAGCATTGCCAAATTTCTGTAACATATGCATTTCCTGTGTTATCAACATAAATGTCCATAGAAATTTTAGAAACAGAATTTGCTTCAACTTTATTGCTAAATATGAATAAAATATATATTAACAGGGTAAAAAAACATAATTTAAAAAATTTTTTCATAATTAAATACCTCTTTTTTTATGATTATCTCATATAATTATTAAAATATCAATTAAAAACTAGAAGAATTTGATACTGATACCAATTTAAACCATTTGTCAATAAAAGGAAAATGAAGAAAAAATGAGAAAAACGAAGAAAAAAAGAGCAAAGTATGACATAATTTAAAGTATAAAAATGGCAAAACTGTTTAATTATCTTAAAAATGCAATAAAAAAGTATATGTTATTTGAAATTGTTTAAGATATATAGTATAATAAAATTTGTCACGCAAAAAGGAGAGTGAATTTATATTTTAAACAGGAAAGTGAAATACTACACAAAAGAAATGTTTAGGCTTATTAATTTAGTAGCCATTGCACTGTTTATAATCATGACTGTTATTTTAATAAAATATAGATTAGTATTTGAAATAACTGTTGATGGAGAAAAATTAGGATATATTGCGGATAAAAAGCAATTTGAACAGTCAATTAATGAATTTATTGATAAAAAAGAGAATAATAAAATATATACAAAGATTGCACAAATGCCAAGTTTTGAATTGACATTTGTAGATAAATCAGAACAAACAAAAGAGGAAGAAATTTTAGCTAAAATCGAAAAAGATTCGGAAACAATGTATAAATTATATGCGGTGACGGTTAATGGAAAAGAACAGGCAACTATTGCAAATTTAGAGGAAGCTGAAAGTTTAGTTAAGGAATTAAATAAAAAATATAAAAATAAATCAAGTATTAAAATTGCCATTATAGATGTAATTACAAGTGATAATAAAAAAGATGTTGTAACAGTAAAAAAAGCAAAAACTAATATTGTAAATGCTATAAATGCAAGTACTAAAAAAACATATACTAAAAAAGTAACATACAATTACACTACATCTAAAACGGCTACAAGCAGTAAAGTTACAAAATTAGCAAGTTTAAATGGTATAAAATTTACTGTAACACCAATATCTGGTATAATTACATCCAGATTTGGTAGTCGTGAAAGCATTAGAAGTAGTAGCCATTCAGGATTAGATATTGCAGCACCAAAAGGAACACCTATTAAGGCGGCGGCAGATGGAACAGTTATATTTGCAGGTACAAGTGGTGGATATGGAAAGATGATTAAAATATCACATGGAAATGGTGTTGTAACATTTTATGGACATTGTAGTGCATTATATGCAAAAGTTGGGCAAACTATTTCAGCAGGAGATGTTATAGCTGCTGTTGGTGCAACAGGTCATGCAACGGGAAATCATTTACATTTTGAAGTTCTAAAAAATGGGTTATCAATAAACCCACAAAAATTTTTATATTAACGAAAAGTCTTCTAATTAAAGTTAGAAGACTTTTTTGTGTTAATTATATAAAGACAGAATATAGTAAATTTTTGCACCTTGCTGTTCGCAGCCTTTATTTTTAAGGTTTATGCACATTATATAAGAAACTATCCGTTTAAATTATTTTATAATTAAATGTGACTACATTCGCAACTAGTAGGAAGGCTGCGACAACCAGCACTCGCTTACGCTCGTTTGAACTGCTGCGCGGTGCTGTAAATTTACTATATTCTGTCTTTTTTATATAAATTAGAACAACGAGTCAGTGAGCTTGAAATCATAAGAAATAAATAATAAAATCATATTTACAATTGACTTTATATAATATAAGTTATAAAATACAAACATAATAATATATTATATAAAACAATTACTGGAGGAAATATTTATGAAAATATTACTAGACGCTATGGGTGGAGATAATGCGCCAGATGCCAACATAAAAGGCGCAGTAAAGGCGATTAATCAGATAAAAGCAGAAGTTGTTCTTATTGGAAACAAAGAAGTTATTAATAAAAAAATAAAAGAATTATATGATAAAAATGATATTTCAGAAATATCACCAAGGCTTAGTATTCGTCATACAACAGAAACAATAGAGATGGAAGAAATACCAACTCAAGCAATAAAACATAAAAAAGATTCCTCAATGGTTGTTGGGTTTAATATGCTAAAGTCAGGAGAGGGAGATGTGTTTATTTCTGCAGGAAATTCAGGAGCTCTTTTAACTGGTGCAACTCTTTTAGTAGGTAGAATTAAAGGAATAGATAGACCAGCATTAGCAGGAATTTTACCAGCATATAAAAGTAGATTATTATTAATGGACTGTGGTTCTAATACAAATTGTAAGCCAATCAATTTATTGCAGTTTGCACAAATGGCAAGTATTTATATCCGTAATACTTTTGGAAAACAAAATCCAACGGTTGGTCTTTTAAATATAGGAACTGAAGAAACAAAGGGAAATGAACTTACAAAAGAATCATATCAGTTACTAAAAGAAAAATCAAAAGAATTAAATATTAATTTTGTTGGAAATGTTGAAGGAAGAGATGCTTTTTCAGGTGATATAGATATTTTAGTAACAGATGGTTTTACAGGTAATGTATTTTTAAAAACAGTTGAAGGTTTGGGAAAATTCGTAAAAAGAAGTTTGATTGAAAATTTAAAGAAAAATGTTTTATCAACTATTGCATCAATTCCAAGCTTGCCAGCGATTAACAGATTTAAGAAAACAGTTGACTACAAAGAATATGGGGGAGCTCTATTTTTAGGAGTAAAAAAACCAGTAGTTAAGGCTCATGGAAGTAGTGATGAAAAATTGTTTGAATTTACTATAAAACAGGCAGAAAAATTTGTAGAAAATAAAGCTGTAGACCATATGATAGAAGAGTTTGAGAAAAACTTGGATATAGAAAATGTTGAAAATGAAAAAGAAGAAATAAAATAATTTGTAAAAAATCTTGACAATTAAATTAATATGTATTATTGTTAGAGTAAATAATTTATCTTAAAATTAAGGAGGTGTATACATATAATGAGTTCAGAAGAAGTTTTTGAAAAAGTAAAAGGAATTATAGTAGAGCAATTAGGAGTTGCAGATACAGCAGTGACTATGGAAGCATCTTTTATAGATGACTTAGGAGCTGATTCATTAGATATAGTTGAATTAATTATGGCCTTAGAAGAAGCTTTTGATATGGAAATTCCTGATAGTGATGCAGAAAAAGTTGTTACAGTTGGAGATGTAGTAGACTACATAAAAGACCATATTGCATAAATAAAATAAAAAATTAATGACGACTTAACACTTTTTTGTTAAGTCGTTATTTGCTTTTTTTTAAAAGTGTTGTATAATAATTATTGTATATATTAGGAGGTGAAAATAATGTTAGAAGATTTGGAACAAAGCATAGGATATGTTTTTAAAGAAAAAGGATTACTAAGAAATGCTTTGACTCATACTTCATATGCTTATGAAAACAAGATTGCAAGTAATGAAAAACTGGAGTTTTTAGGAGATAGTATTTTGGAATTTATTTCAAGTAAATATATTTATGAAAAACATCCTAACTTAAAAGAAGGAGAAATGACTAAAGTTAGAGCAGAAGTAGTATGTGAAGATAGCCTATATGAAGTTGCACAAAAGCATAATTTTAGTGATTTCTTATTAGTTGGAAGAAGTGAAGCTTTTTGTCATGGAAATGAAAAACCTGCAATTCTTGCAGATAGTGTAGAGGCAGTTATTGCAGCTATTTATTTTGATGGCGGACTAGAAAAAGCTGAAGAATTTATTATCAATAATTTAAAAGAAAAAATCGCAATATCAACTAAAAATGTGGGAATGAAAGACCATAAAACTGTTTTACAAGAAAAATTGCAACAGCATGGAGATGTCATAATTAAATATGAAGTCATTGATACAAAAGGACCAGACCATGATAAGACTTTTTTTGTGAAAGTAGAATGTAATGGAAAAAGTTTGGCAACAGGTAGTGGAAAAACAAAAAAGAGTGCAGAAATGAATGCAGCCGAAAATGCATTAAAAGTATTAGAATAATAGGAGTAAAGAAATGAAAAAGGAATACATTATACCAATATTTGTCCCTCATTTGGGTTGCCCAAATAAATGTACATTTTGCAATCAAAATAAAATTAGTGGACAAATGAAACAGGTAATTGCAAAAGATGTTGTAGATACAATAGAATACTATTTAAGTAATTTTAAAGATGATAATAAATATGTAGAAGTAGCATTTTTTGGAGGGAGTTTTACGGCTATTGATAGAAAAGTACAAGAAGAATTACTACAGGCGGTAATACCATATATAGAAAATAAAAAGGTAAAAAGTATACGAGTTTCAACAAGACCAGATGCTATTGATAAAGATATTTTGAAAATGCTAAAAAAATATCATGTAAAAACTATTGAGCTTGGTGTACAGTCTATGAATAATTACATATTAAATAAGTGTAAAAGAGGGCATAGTGTAGAAGATGTAAAAAAAGCATCAAAATTAATTCGTATGCATAGATTTGTACTCGGACATCAAATGATGGTTGGACTTCCAGAAAGTACAGCACAAGATGATATAAATACAGCAAAAGAGCTTATAAAATTAAAGCCTAAAATAGTTCGTATTTATCCTGTTTTGGTAATAAAAGATACACCACTGCAAAAGGAATATGAAAATGGAGAATATGTGCCACTTACAGTAACACAAGCGGTAGAAAGATGTAAGGAAATTGTTTCTTTATTTAATAAGAAAAAAATTAATGTTATACGAATAGGACTTCAAAATACAGAAGAAATATCAGATCCTTCTACAAGTTCTAGCCAAGTAGTAGCAGGTCCATTTCATCCGGCATTTAGGCAACTGGTAGAATCAAGCATGTGGTATGATAGCATTTTGCATGAGATAAAGAAAATAAACACAAAAGTAATTAAAGTTAAAATAATTGCAAATGAAGTAAATATAAATCAAATTATAGGGCACAAAAAGGAAAATGTTTTGAAATTAAAAGAAATGTATGATGTTGATGTTGTAATAGAAGAAAGCAAAGATATAAAGCCCGGAAAGTTCAAATTAGAGATATTAAAAACATACGAATAAATAAAGTATAAATCACCTATTATTGGAAATAATGTTCATAATAGGTGATTTTATCATGAATATTAGAAGAAAAAGAATAAGGTTAATAATAAAAAAATGGGTGGGAGAAATTATTTTAATTGCCGTTGGTTGTATAATTATGGCTGTTGGGACTTCTTTATTTCTACTACCAAATAAATTATCATCAGGTGGCTTTGCCGGTATTTCCACAATTTTATATTATTTATTTAATTTTCCACTTGGAACTACAATTTTAATATTAAATATACCTTTATTTATAATGGCTTTTATTAGAGTGGGAAAAGAAGTTACATTTAAAGGAATAATTGGTACGGTTATACTATCATTTTTTATAGACTTATTTGAAAAAATAGAACCTTTAACATTAGATAAATTTTTGGCATGCATATATGGTGGAATTTGCATAGGAATTGGAACAGCAATAGTTCTTAAAGCACATGCTTCAACAGGTGGAACAGACATGCTTTCTTATGTAATACGCTCTTACCGTTCACATTTTAGAACAGGAAATTTAATTGTTATTATAGACACTATTATTGTATTTTTTAATGTAATAGTATTTAAAGAAATTGAAATAGGCCTATATTCAGCAATAGCAATTTATATTATGGGGAAAATGATAGATATTGTTTTTGAAGGTGTTAATTTTACAAAAAGTATGTTTATTGTTTCAAATAAATATAAAGAGATTTCAAAAGAAATTGGTGAAAAACTAGAAAGAGGAAGTACAGCAATTTATGCAAAAGGAATGTATACAAAAGAAAAAAAGATGATGCTTTGGTGTGTTGGTTCTAGAAACGAAGTTGCTCAAATTAGAGAAATTGCAAAAGATATAGATCCGCAATCTTTTATAGTAATATCAAATGCTCGTGAGGCATGGGGAAAAGGTTTTAAATAAAACGAAAAAATGTTTGCAGAACTATTGACATTGAATATTAATTAATTATATAATACTAATATAGAAAATAAGGAAAAGCGAGATGTAGTTGCCACCTACATAAAGGAGGTGGTGCTTATGATAGAAAATTTATTATTACAATTAATACTTATACTTTTTTCTGCCCTTGTGGCAGTGACTATTGTAGCATTTGCCTTAATAATTGTACTTGTACATATATTAAGCAAATAAAATGAAAATGCACATCTCAGCTTGCTCGTTTGAGATGTGTATCTTTATACAACCAAATCGGCAACCACATTTTGTGGCTCCTTATTTTCTATAAACATTATAATATAAATAAAAATAAATGTCAATATATTTAAAGAGGGATAAAAATGCAGGAACAGAAGTATATATTAAAAAATGCTACATCATTTGAACCAAAGCATATATTTGAATGTGGTCAATGTTTCAGATGGAATGAAGAAGCAGATAAAAGCTATACAGGTGTATTTGGAAAAAATGTTTTAAATGTAAAAAAAGAAGAAAAAGATATTGTTTTTACAGGAATATGTGAAAAAGATATAAAACAGATATGTATAGAGTATTTTGACCTAAATAGAAATTATGAAGAAATAAAAGATACTTTATCAAAAATAGACAAATATTTATATGATAGTATTAATTATGGTGAAGGAATACGCATTTTAAATCAAGATTTATGGGAAACTATAATTTCTTTTATCATTTCTGCAAATAACAATATTCCAAGAATTAAAGGAATTATAGAAAGAATATCAAAAGCATATGGAAACAAAATGGTTTGGAAAGGAAAAGAATACTATACTTTTCCAACAGTAGAAGAGTTATCAAAGGCAAGTAAAGAAGATTTAAGAAATTTAGGAACAGGGTTTAGGGATAGATATATTTTTGAAACAACACAAAAAGTTTTAAATAATGAAATTAATTTAGAATTATTACATAAAGAAGAAGATACAAAAAAAGTAAGAGAGGAGTTACTTAAATTATCAGGAATAGGACCAAAAGTCGCAGATTGTATTTTACTATTTTCTACACTAAAAAGGTTTGATGTCTTTCCTATTGATGTATGGGTAAGAAGAGTTATGAATGACTTATACATAAAAAATGAGGATGAAACAAAAGTAAATAAAAAGCAAATAGAAACTTTGGCAAAACAAAAATATGGTAATTTAGAAGGAATTGCACAACAATATTTATTTTATTGGAAAAGAGATTTAGCATAAAGTTTCAAATTAGATAAATAAAAAAGGAATTGGTATTCAAAAAGACTAATTCCTTTTTTATTAGATATTGATTATATTTTATTTAGTACAGTATATATCACCGTTTTTATATTAGGTTTTGTATCGTAACAAAAGTTAAAATAATTTGCTAATCTATTAGCATCGCATCTTGAATACATTAAATTAGTTGCATAATTGATATCGGATTTAATAGAATTTATGCTTTTTTTATATTTATTTGATAATGATGGATAAATATCTTGACTAAGGTTTATAGAGTCAACAACATTATTGATATATATTGTGAATAGAATTTCTATTAGGTATAATGTTCCGGTATGTGAAAAATCATATCCTATATAAGTTAATTCTTTTGCAATTTTATTTTTTATATTTTCTTTTCCCAATTTAATAAACCTCCTAAATACTTTCCTCTTTTATAAGCTGTATTATGTTGTCCTTATTAATTTTTTTATTAATATATTTTATAATGCTGAATAATATTAACATTAATAATATAGTTGTTATAATCATTTCTATATATGGAATTTGTAAGTTATAAAATTTATGGTCATTTGTATAAGTATAAATTATATATATAAATGATAAACTTAATAAAATTCCTATACCATACGAAATTCCTAAATATGACGAATATTCTAAAAATAACATTTTGTTAAATTTTCTTTTATCCATACCGATTGATTTTAAAGTAGACAAATCTTTTAGCCTTATATTTGTATCATTTATGACTACATTTACAATGTTAATAAATGTAATTGACATTATTAATATTATAAAGCCATAAAGAAAGACTTGTGTTATGCTTTTTTGTTCTACCTTATTTTCAACATCAATATATTGTGATGTTATTACTGGATAATATTTTGTATTGTATTTATTTTCAAATTGTTTTAGTTTTTCTGCTAATAGTTCCCTGTTATTTGTATTTATAGACATATATATAGTAGGTATATAATCATCTTCATCATAACCAAATTCCTTGTCATAGCTTGATTCCATATCAAAAAATGTGTCATGATTTACTATTATATAAATATACTCAGGAATCACACCGCTTGAATAACTGTTAATAAATCCATTGGGTAAAAAATTTGCTACTTTTGCAATTTGATAATTTATTTTTTGCTGATTATCGCCATAAAAAGTAAATTGTATATCTTTTATTGAATCCGGATCTCCGTTCCATTTTGTTTCAGAATACCCATCTTTTTGAGCATGAAATCGTAAAGATATATAATCTCCTTCCTTATAATTTGTAAAGTAAACACCATCATAATATTTGGTTTTTGAAAAGTCATAATTTACTAATATACATTCATTATTTCTCAATTTACTTAAATTTAATTTTTTCAAATAGTTATCATAGTCATCTCCTGTTAAAGAAAGTAATACACACCTAAATTCATTATCTACTGTTGCAAAAACTCCACTTTTAATATCTGGCGAACTTTCTATTGCTTTTTTTAATGTTTCATTAATCTTACTATCATCTATAAGTGTATACATATCCATTCTTTGGTATGTGCTCATAGAATTTATAGTTCCCGTCTGTTGAAATGCTGTTTTAATTTCTTCTACTGCTCTAAAATCTCTAACATACACATTATAATTGTCTGGAACAATTTCTGTTCCATGATATGCATTTTTTATATATCCCTGTGTTACTAAAAACATGAAAATACTAATTGATACTGTACAAATAAGTGTTACATATTTACCCTTATTTTGTTCTGAATTTCTAATAGATAATGTTTTTTCAATTGATTCATTTTCCTTTTTTAATAATTTTTTATTTATTTTTATTTTTGGTGTATTTCCCCTTAATGTCATTATAATGGACATTTTGCTTGCTTTTATTGCAGGTCTTATTGTTGCAATATATGTTGTAATAATTGTTATTAATATTGCTATTAGAACTTTATCATATGGAATATTGTTTTCTAACACCACCTTTATATTATTTGTAACATTATTATTTACATATGTTATTAGTGCCTTTGATATAAAAATACTAAATATTGTTCCTATTAAAATAGAAAAAAACAATAATAATGTGGCTTCTTGTATAATAATATTGAATATCTGATTTTTTGTTGCACCAAGAGAATTTAGATTTGCAAACTCTTTTTGTCTTTTTAAAATGGAAATATTAAATGTTGAATAAATAAAGATAATTGCTATTAAAACAATTAAAATAATAAAAAATATCATTACTGTTATAATTCTTATATCTTCTTTACTATTCATATTCCAAATACCAGAATAGTGCAATAAATCAGTATTATATTCTAATATTTCATCTTTATTCTCTAATTTTAGAAATTGAGATATTTCCTCTGTTTTTTCATATACATTGTACAAATTTTTATAATTTATACTTGATTCTAATATTGTATTTTTGTCTAAATTTTCTTCATCTAAATAAGTAATTGCGCCTACAGTTATGTTTTCCAAAGAAAGAACATCAAATTTTGTAGAATTAATAATTCCTACAATTTTATATTTATTTATTGTATCATTAATACAAAATTCTATGTAACTACCTATTTTTTGATATTTATTAGATAAATTTTGACTAATTACGATTTCGTCTGTTCTTTGTGGATAATTTCCTTTTATTAGCTTTATCCCCAAATTTTTCATAGCGATTTCATTATATGCTTTTAAATGTATATATTCTGGTATATTATTTTGATTATCTAATTCTTTACTTATTCCTATATCTTGTATAAGTGAAACTTCTTTAATATCTGTATTATTTTTTAGACCGTATACTTTTTCATAAGGAATTTCTGTAAATTTTACTTCCCAATTTTCATCTTGTCTTTGCAACCCAATCATGTATTGCCTATAAGTATTAAATAATAATAAAATTGTAATAAGCAAAATAGTAACAATACTAATTCCTGTAATGGTAGAAATTGTTCTTTTTTTATTTTTACTTAAATATTTAACTGCTAATTTAAAATTGACTCCCATACTTTTCTCACCTCTTATTTAATTTTTTTATCCAATATTAATTTTCCATCCGCTAATTTAATTATTCTATCTGCTTGTAAAGCTATATTTTCATTATGTGTTACCATAATAATAGTTTGATGAAACTTTTTACTAGAATATTTTAAATAAGATATAATTTCATTTGAATTTTTTGTATCCAGGTTTCCTGTCGGTTCATCAGCCAAAATAATTGCAGGTTTAGTAATTATTGCACGACCAACTGCCACTTTTTGCTGTTGTCCGCCAGATAATTCGCTTGGTAAATGGCTTATTCTATCTTTTAAATTTAACATTTCGATAATTGAATTTAATTCTTCTTTATTTGGCTTTTTATTATCTAATAATAATGGGAGTTCTATATTTTCCTTTACATTTAGTATAGGAACTAAATTATAAAATTGATATATTAAACCAATTTGTCGTCTTCTATATATTGTAAGTTCATTTTCACTTAATGTAGATAAATCTGTGTTTTCAATGTATACTTTTCCAGAAGTAGCTACATCAATTCCTCCTATTATATGAAGTAATGTTGATTTACCGACTTCCACTAGCACCTATTATTGCTACAAATTCGCCTTTTTCGACTGAAAAAGAAATATTATCTAATGCTATAATTTTTGTATCATTTTCTCCATAAATTTTGCTTAAATTTTCTACTTTTAAAATTTCCATAAACTTTCCTCCTTTTGTTTTTATTATTATTTTACATTAATAAAGTGACTATAAAGTGACAATTTACAAAAAAATAGACATTTGCTCAAATTTTTTAAACGAAATATCTATTTTTTATTATTAATTTGTAAATCTAATTATAAATTTTGTTCCATTACCAATAGTACTTTCTACATTTATTTCTCCATCTTGTTCTGTAATAATTTGTTTTGAAATAGCAAGACCTATTCCAAAACTATCCTTATTGCTATTTTTTCCTTTATAAAATCTATCAAATATGTGTGCCAAATCATCTTGATTTATTCCACTTCCATTATCTTCAATGATAATTTCTGTATACAACACATTTTGACTACAATATATTTTTATAATATCTCCTTGTTTTGAATATTCGATTGCATTCTTTACAATATTTGTAAAGGCCTCTAAAATCCACTTAAAATCACCTGTAAAACAAATATTATTTGGAGTTTTATAAATTACTTTTATAGTTTCATTTTTTAAATCTAATAATATTTCTACATTTTTTTGTACAGCGTCTAATAAGTTTTTTATATTAATTTTTTCTTTTTTTAAAGTTACGCTTTTGGTATCTAATTGAGCTATTTTTAATAAGCTATCTACTAACCATTTCATTTTATCTAATTCAATAGACATTCTATAAATTAGTTTTCTTTCTTCTTCTGGAAACTGTGATATATTTTCTAGTAGATTATCTGCTAATATTGTAACAGATAAAAGAGGAGTTCTTAATTGATGAGAAATATCCGATAAATATATTGATAATTTTTTCTTATCGTCTTCTATTTGCTTTGCATATTCTTGTAAATTTATAATTGCTTTATATATCTCATCTTTAAATGCTCCAAAAGAGCTTATATCTGTTTCTTGAACTAAAAAATTATAATCTCTTTTGCTAATATTTTCTATGTTTTTAATTATATTTTCTAATTTTATCTTTTCATTATTTATTAAAATATAATTTGTAACATACCATATAATTGAGCAAATAAATATAAAAAACATAGCAATAATTATATATATACTAAGTTCTTTTTCAAATTCATATATTGCAACTGATTCATTAATATCAAAATTATATTGATTTAAAATTTGGCGTTTATTATATTTATTTACTAAATTAAATGATAAAATCAAGCCTATACATGCTAATATAATTGTTACAAGCATTATAATCGTTAATATTTTCATTTTTTGGTTATGTATTATTTTCAATTTTATATCCTATCCCTCTTATTGTTTTTATTATTTTAGGTTCGTTAGGATCATCTTCTATCTTTTCGCGTAATCTTTTCATATACACAGTCAGAGTATTATCATTAACAAAATTAGAAGATATATCCCATATTCTACTAAGTAAATATTCTCTTGTTACTAATTTACCTTTATTTTCTATCAATATAGTCATTAATTTATATTCCAAAGCAGTTAAATTTATTGCTTTATCATCTTTATAAATTATATTGTTTTGTTCATCAAATTGTATATTCCCTATTTTAACAATGGATGAAACTTCATTTCTTCTTAAGACGCTTTTTAATCTAGACATTAATTCTCTCATTCTAAACGGCTTAACAATATAATCATCTGCTCCTAAATCTAAACCATTTACAATATCATCTTCCGAATCCTTAGCAGTTATAAATATAACTGGTACATTATATTTTGATTTAATATATTTATATAAGGTTATGCCATTTCCATCAGGCAAAATAATGTCTAATAAAATCAAATCGTAACTATTATTAATACTCTCTTTAGCGCTTTTCATATTATGACATATATCTATATTAAAACCTTCTTGAATTACTGCATATTTAATTCCGTCAGAAATACTTTCGACATCTTCTACAAATAATATTTTTTTCACATAATTCACCCAATACCGATTATACTATATATTATCATTATTTTCAAATTTACAAAATTATTATATATAAGAAAACTTGAGACATATAAATGTCTCAAGAAAGATAATTTATCTTTTTTAGAATAAAGGCACTGCAAAGACTACTTTGTTTTACGAATCTTGTTGTGTGGAAAAGTTATTGTACAAACTGTATGAGACCAAGATACTCGCTGGCATTTCCTTTGGAATATGTAATTGTACCAGTATAGGTACCAGCCTTAACATTCCCAAAAGAATAAACTTGTCCCTCGTCATTAGTTTGTACTGTTGTCACCTTTCCAGCCACTCGAATAATGTAAGTGGCCGAAGCGCTAGAAGTACCGGAAGTTTTTTTTCTCGTAACAAAGATTAGGTGTAAGTTTTCATAATCTTTGTCAAATGTGACAGAAAAAGTAGTGGGGGCAGCAGGAGAGAGATTCAAAACAATCTCAGAACCTACATTGCCATCAACACTTTCAGGGTAAGCGTTTACTCCAGAATTTAGCTGGAGAGTTTCGTCTACCGCAACTTCAGCCGCGAGTGCAGTGGTATTTAAAGAAACCACAAGCATAATCGCAAAGACAATGGCAAGCAACCTTTTCATGTTGAAATCCTCCTTATAGTGTTACTCTATTATTGCAGTGCCTTTATTCTGTTTGCTAGCTAAATTCTTTAACTAGCAAAAGTAATATAATCCAATATTGGATTATATTTTTACATAATAACACAAAATATTTAATACATAATATTTTGTTAGAAAAAGTTGTAAAAAGATAAAAAATACAACCTTAAATAAATTATTATAAATATAATAATATCGATGCTTTATTTTTTACAAAATTAATATTGTTAAATAAGTATTTCTTAATAAGTTGACATATTTAATTCAATAAGATAAAATCTATTTAGTATAACTAGATGAGGAGAAAATATGGGATTACAAATTATTTATGGCAAATCAGGAACAGGAAAAAGTACATATATCTTTAATGAAATTGCAAAAAAAATAGAAAATAAATTGCAAAGAAAAATATATATTATTACACCAGAGCAATTTTCCTATGCAGCAGAAAAAAAGCTATTAGACTGCATAGAACAAAATGCTGTTGTTGATGCGGAAGTAGTTACTTTTAATCGTATGGCATATCGTGCTATTCAAGAAACTAGAAGGGCAAATAGCATGCATTTATCTTCTTGCGGAAAATCTATGCTAATTTATGACATTTTATCTGACAAAAAGAATGATTTAAAGTTTATTGGAAAGTCTTCTGATAATATAGATTTAATAAATACACAAATCACAGAGTTTAAAAAGCACGATATAGGAGTAGATGCTTTAAAACAAGCAGTAAAAGATACAGATAGTAAATATTTAAGCTCTAAAATTAACGATATGCTAACAATATACGAAAAATATGAAGAAACTATAAAAAATTCATATATTGACGAAAATGATAATTTAACTATTCTTTCTTCTGAACTAGAAAATATAGAAGATTTTAAAAATTGTGATATTTACATAGACGAGTTTGTGGGATTTACAAAACAAGAATATAATATTTTAAGAATGTTATTTAGAAACAATAACAATATCTATATTACAGTATGTACAGATAATATTGATATAGGGACAAACCCAGATATAGATATTTTTTATTCAAATAAGCAAACACTAGATAAGATTTTGCAAATTGCAAGACAAGAAAATGTAAAAATAGAAGAGCCTGTTTATTTACAAAATTGCTATCGATTTAAGAGTAACGAATTAAGTCATTTGGAAAAAAATATTTATGCTTTTCCATATAAAAAATATCAAGAAGAGGTTTACGATATAAAGCTATTTTTAGCGAATAATCAATATTCAGAAATAGAAAAAGTAGCTCAAGAGATTATAAAACTTGTTAAGAAAAAAGGATATAGATACAATGATATATCTGTAATTACAAAAAATTTGGAGCAATATTCTAGTTTATGCAAGGCTATTTTTAATAGTTATAAAATACCTGTATTTATTGACGAAAAAAAAGATTTAAGCCAAAACTTATTGGTAAGATATATACTTGCAATTCTTCAAATATTTGCAAAAAACTGGGATTATGAATCAGTATTTGAATATATAAAGACAGGTTTTTTAGAGTTAGATGAGTTAGATATAAATGTTTTAGAAAACTACTGTTTAAAATGGGGAATAAAGGCAAATAAATGGTATCAGGGCGAATGGACTTTTTATGATGAGAGCGAAGAAGTACAAAGCAAAATTTTACATATGAGAGAAAAAGTAGTATCACCACTATTAAATTTTAAAGAAAAACTAACTGGCAAAAAAGATGTTAAAAGCATTACAGAACAGTTATATACCTTTTTAATAGAAAATGGTATAGAAGAAAAACTAAAAAATAAGATAACAGAATTACAAGAAATTGGAGAAATTGAAAAAGTACAAGAATATGAAACAAGTATTAATATTGTTACATCTGTATTTGATGAATTAGTAGAACTTTTTGGAGATAAAAAAGTGTCTTTTGAAAAATATGCAGATATTTTAAAAATTGGTTTAGGAAAAAGCAGTTTAGGTAAAATTCCAGCATCACAAGACCAAGTAATTGTAGGAGATGTGGATCGTTCAAGAAGTAACAAAGTTAAAGCTGTATTTATAATAGGATTAAATGATGGGAGTTTTCCAGGAAGTTATAAAAACGAAGGCTTTTTTAATGATAATGATAGAGAAAAATTAAAAGAACTTGGGGCAGAGCTTGCAAAAGGAACAACAGAGAATTTATATGATGATAATTTTAATATATATAAGGCATTTAGCTCTGCAGAAGAAAAGCTATATTTATCATATTCTTCTTCTGATTTAGAGGGAAAATCTTTAAGACCATCAATACTAATAAATAGAATTAAGAAAATTTTCCCAAAGATATATGAAGAAAGTGATATTGGAGAAAAAGACATAGAAATATTTACAGAAGAAACAGCATTTGAACTTCTTTTAAATTCTTTAAGAAATCTAAAAGAAAATGAAAAACAAGAAAATTACAGCAAAGAAGAAGTATGGAAAATATTATATAATTATTATTCTACAAATGAAGAATGGAAAAATAGACTAGAGTATGCTATGAAAGCCTTAAATTATACAAATAAGCCAAATGATATAGATGGAAAACTAATTTCAAAATTATATGGTGATACTTTAAAAACAAGTGTATCAAGGCTTGAACAATATAGAGCTTGTCCATTTTCATATTATTTAAAATACGGCTTAAATTTATCAGAAAAAAGTAATTTTAAAATACAAGCAATAGATACTGGTACTTTTATGCATGATGTTATTGATTCATTTTTTGATGAGTTGCAAAACAAAAACATATCTGTAAAACAAATAACTGATGAAGAAATTTCAGATATTGTAGATAAAATCATAGAAGAAAAATTACAGTTAAAGAAAAATTATATTTTTACAAATGTTGCAAAATACCGTGTTTTAGTAGTTAGATTAAAAAAAGTCATAAAACAATCTATGAAATACATAGTAGACAGTTTAAAAAATAGTAAATTTGAAGTGTTAGGACATGAATTAGAGTTTAAGCAAGGCAAAACATATGAGCCAATTAAAATTGATTTAGAAGATGGAAAAAAAGTTGAGATTACGGGAAAAATAGACAGAATAGATATTGCTAAAACCAAAGATGGAAATTATATTAGAATTATTGATTATAAATCATCTATAAAAGATATAAATTTGAATGAAGTAGTAGCGGGATTGCAACTACAATTACTTACATATTTAGATGCAATTTGTAAAACAGATGATGTGCTTCCAGCAGGGGTATTATATTTTAATTTAATAGATCCAATAGTAAAATCAAGTTCTCATATGACAGATGAAGAAATTAAAGAAGAATTGCGGAAAACAATTTAAAATGAAAGGACTTATTTTAGCAGATATTGATATTGTTAGAATGATGGATACAAAAATAGACACGGGGTTTTCTACACAGATACCAGCATATATTGATAAAGAGGGTACTTTAAGTGCAAAATCAAGCAGTGTAACTAAAAAGCAGTTTGAAGATTTACAAGAATATACTAAAAAGCTAATTAAACAAATTAGCAAAGAAATATTAAAAGGAAAAATAGAAGTAAAGCCATATTATAAAGTAAAACAAGGCAAAACTCCTTGCGAATATTGTGCATATCATTCTATTTGTAATTTTAATAATGGAATTTGCAAAGATTCTTACTACTATATTGGCAATGTAAATAAAGATGCTATTTTAGAAGAAATTGCAAAAAATAAGTAGTAAAAAGGGGAGGTTCTATGGAAGATTTATCAAATGAAAATATAATTCATAAAAAAGAAAATGGCATAGAATATCTCCAATTTAGAAAACTGTTAGATTATCCAGAAGTGAAGCATTGCTATACAACAAAAATAGGAGACATAGATTTTAAAACACATGAAAATAATGATGTTTTAACAAAAAGTTATAGCAAAATATTTGCATGTTTAGGAGAAAAAAATGCTTTTTTTATAAAACCACATCAGACACATACAGATAATGTAGAAATTGTAAATAGTAAAGAACAAGAATTTAATGAAGTAGATGGACTTATTACTAATAAAGAAAATATTTTTTTATGTACAACATCTGCTGATTGCACTTCAATATTGTTATATGATCCTGTAAAAAAGGTTGTAGGTAATATACATTCAGGATGGAGAGGGACTCTTAAAAAAATTGGACAAAAAGCAGTTAAAAAAATGATTACAGAGTTTCATTCTAGGCCAGAAGATATTATTTGTTTTATATGTCCACATATTAGAAAATGCCATTTTGAAGTAGAAGAAGATGTAATGAATATGTTTAAAAAAGAGTTTTCTTATACAAAAAGATTAAATGATATTATTGCATTAGGTAGAAGAAAAGAAAATGTACAAAAATACAATATTGATACTACATTAATTAATTATATAATATTAGAAGAAGTGGGAATAAAAGAAAAAAACATTGTAGATAGCGGAATTTGTACAGTATGTAAATCACAATATTTTCATTCTCATAGAGCAGAAAAAAATGACGGAAGAAATGCAGCAATGATAATGATAAAGGAGAAAAAATGATGTTTAAAACTTTAAAAAAAGATGATACAATAGGTGTTGTTAGCCCATCATCACAAGTAGATAAAGAAGATTTAGAGGCAATAAATAAATCTGTATTGCTAATGGAAAAAGCAGGCTTTCATATTGAGTTTGGAAAAAATGTTTTTAAAAACACCTTAGGGTATGGTGCTACTCCAAAAGAAAAGGCAGAAGATATTAACAAAATGTTTGAAAATACAGATATAAAAATGATTTTTTGTTTAAGTGGTGGATTTAATTCAAAAAATGTTTTTGAATATTTAGATTATGAAACAATAAAAAATAATCCAAAACCAATTTGCGGATTTAGTGATGCAACATCACTTACAAATGTTATTTATGCTAAAACCGGAGTAATTACATTTAATGGTCCTACTTTTAAATCTCTTACAACATGGGAAACAGAGTATGCATATAATGAAATAATAAAAAGATTTGTGCAGGGGAGTTTAGAATTAGGAAATGAAGAAGACGAATATTTTACAATTAAAGAGGGCACAGCAGAAGGAATATTAGTAGGTGGAAATTTGAGCTTAACTAGTCAAATGTGTGCAGGAAATTATGAAATTGATTTTAATAATAAGATTTTATTTATAGAAGAGTTTTGTTTAGAAACTCCACCAGCACTTGTTTCAAATTATTTATACCATATGAAGCAAAATGGTGTGTTTGATAAAATAAAAGGTATATGGGTTGGAAATTATGATGGAGCAGTAGCATTAGAGAAAATTCTACAAGATGTATTGGAAGATAAATATAATTTTCCAATTATTAAATCAAATAATTTTGGACACACTGAAAAGAAAACTGTTATACCTGTTGGAGCAATGGCAAAAATAGATACATCAAAAGAAATAAAAATAGAAATAATACAAAATTTTATGGAAAAGTAGGAGTAAAAATGTACAATAATTGGGAAGAACTAGAAAATAGTATAGTAAATTGCAAAAAATGCAAATTATGCCAAAATAGAACTAATATTGTGTTTGGAGTAGGAAATAAAAATGCAGATATAATGCTAATAGGAGAAGGACCAGGAGCAGATGAGGATAAGCAAGGAATTCCTTTTGTAGGAAAAGCAGGACAACTTATGGATAAAGCTTTTAAAGGGCTAGATATAGATAGACAATCTCTTTATATTGCAAATATTGTAAAATGCAGACCACCATCAAATAGAGTTCCAGAAAATGATGAAGCGGAAGCATGTCTTGATTACCTTAGAAATCAGGTTATATTAGTAAAGCCTAAAATTATAGTATTACTAGGAAGTACAGCTTTAAAAAATATATTGGGAAAAGAATATGGTATAACATCAGCAAGAGGGAATTGGATAGAAAGAAAAGGAATTTACTATATGCCAACATGGCATCCTGCAGCATTACTTCGTGACGAGACAAAGAAAATAGAATTTTGGAAAGATTTAAAATCAGTAATGGAAAAATATAATGAAATTAAGAACTAAAAAAGAGGAAAAGGTAAATGCTAGAACAAGAAAAAGTAAAAGAGTATGTAGAATATTGTTTGAATTGCAAAGAAAAACCATGTGCTAAAAAAGGGTGTCCACTTTCAAATGATATACCAACATTTATTAAATATGTAAAAGAACAAAACATAGAAGAAGCATACAAAGTTTTAACAAATACGACAATGCTAGGAAGTATTTGTGGCAGAATTTGCCCACATCAAAAACAATGTATGGGAAGTTGTATAAGAGGAATAAAAGGAGAGCCTGTAAATATCGGAGCTATAGAGGCATATGTGTTTGATGAGGCAATTAAACAAGGATATTATAAAAACTTGCAAAAGGGAAATGATTTAAAAGAAAAAAAGGTAGCCGTTATAGGAGGAGGACCTGCTGGGCTAAATGCAAGTGCATTTTTAGCAAGAAGTGGAGCAGAGGTTGTAATATATGAAAAATATGATAACTTAGGTGGAATTTTAAGAAGAGGTATACCAGAATTTAGATTAGATAAAAAAGTATTAGATGATACAATTATGCAAATTTTGAGTTTAGGAATTAAAGTAAAAACAAATATGCAGTTAGGTAAAAATATTGATATAGAAGAACTAAAACAACAGTATGATGCAATTTTTTTAGCTTTTGGTGCTAATGTTCCAGAAAAAATGAACATAGAGGGCGAAAATTTAGAGGGCGTATATGGCGGAAACAGTTTATTAGAAACTAATAATCATCCTAACTATAAAGGCAAAAAAGTAGCTGTAATCGGCGGTGGAAATGTAGCAATGGATTGTAGTAGAACAATTAAACTCATGGGAGCAGAAGAAGTTTATGTTATTTATCGTAGAGCTGAAAAGCAGATGCCAGCAGAGAAAAAAGAAATAGAGGATGCTAAAAAAGAGGGAATTAAATTTTTATTTCAAAATAATCTTGTAAAAATTTTAGGTACAAATAAAGTAGAAAAAATAGAATGTATTAAAACTGAATTAGTAAAAAAACAAGGAGAGGAAAGAGAAGTACCAGTTAATATAGAAAATAGTAATTATATTTTGGATATGGACTATGTAGTGATGGCAGTTGGCTCAAAACCCAATAAGACACTTTTAGAAAAGTTAGGACTAGAATTAAATAAATGGGGATATATAAAGGTGGATGAAAAATATCATACAACAGATAAGAAAATATATGCAGGAGGAGATATAATAGGACAAAAAGCAACAGTAGCGTGGGCAGCATCAGCAGGGCGAATGGCAGCAGAAAGTATTATAGAAGATTTAAAAAGTAAATAAATTTAAGTTTATTAAAGATATAATAAATATAAAACACTTGGTAATGAAGCCTAAATAAAATTTTTAGATAATTTCATTACCGAGTGTTTTTTAATTATATTTAAAATAAATTCTAATTTTTTAAACAAACTCTACTGCTTTTTGTTAAATTCGACTTTGGCAGTTAATAGACTTCTAATCTTTCTAAAAAATACTGCAATAGGAGAACTATTAACAACAGTTACAGAAGTATTATTTGTGATTTTTTCATATTTATTATCTAAATCAATCATTTTGCTTATGTAATAATCGTTAAAAGTAGAGTAATCTTCTGTAATACCGATGTGATTTTTGTAATTATATAATTTGTAACGATAAGCCTCAATATCTTCTGTTGTTGTAATTCTTTTTAATTGTGTATCAAAATAAGAAGAATAAATTAAATCTTGTGTTTCTAAATAAAATTCTTTTAATTTATCTTTTAATTTTGCTATTTTATTTGATATTTTTTTAGCTTTTGTTCCTTCACAAGAATCTTCTAACAATTTTTGATTTAATTTTATAATCTTTTCTTCAGTATTCATAACTAAATCTAAGTTACTTTGAATCATAAGTAAAGCAGTAAGCCCACATAAATCACAGAATTTTGCCTTAAATGAATCTGTACCGTAAAAAGTACTTTCAAAAAGTACATCCTCTCCTGTTAAATAAGCCATTTGAGCAACTAAATTACATAATATAGGATAACAATTTGGACTATTTGTAGGAAGTGATATACCATAATATTTTACAATTTCTACAGGCCAATTCAATGTTTTTGCAGTCATTAATTGCACAGCACCTTCATTTAAAGCCATTCCCTGTACTTTAAACTCTCCAAAATCACATAATCCTAATTTAATTAGATTGCCCTTTTTATCCTTAATTTCTTGTAAATAATGGATGAATTCGTGTATAGCAAATTTTTCTAATTCGTCAGTAGAAATACCTGATTTAAAGTAGATAGATGAATTTTTATAAAAATAATTAGCTTCTGCATAACCTTCTGGCATTTGTGCTGTATACATAGGTATTCTTGACAAAGCTACAAATAATTTGTGAAAAATGAAGTTTTGTTTAGGGAATGCATTACAAATTTTTTCAGCAACATTATGAGCTAAATTGTTAACACTTAATGTATCCAAACTGCCAATTACTTGTATGCCATCTTTTTTTAAATCTGACTCAATACTCATATTATTTATATTTCTCCTTAGTAATTCATATATCCACATTATACAACAAGAAAACCCAAAAGTCTGTGACATTTTCATTACAGTTGTATTACAATAATATTACAAAAATATGGATAAAAAAATAAACACCTTGCAATTTATAAAGCAAGATGTTTATTTTTATAAATGTTTATTTTACAACTATATTATATATTTTATTTTTTACATAAATTTCTTTTACAATAGTTTTTCCTTCTAATTGTTTTTTTACAATATCGTTTTCGTGAACGATTTGTTTAACGCTACTTTCGTCTGCGTCAAGTGGAATTAAAATAGATGCTTTTAATTTTCCATTAAATTGTATTGGTATTTCAATTTCATTATCAATCGTTTTTGACTCATCATAACTTGGCCAAGGAGTATCAGCAATAGTTTTTTCCGATAATTTACTATATAATTCTTCTGTCATATGAGGAGCAAATGGATTTAATAATTGTAAAAATGTTTTAAATTCTGCTTTGTTAATTTGTTTTTCTTTGTAAAATTCATTTACCATAGTCATAAAAGTGCTAACAGCAGTATTAAATTTCATTTCTTCAATATCGCTAGATACTTTCTTTATTGCCTTATGCATCATTTTTTCAAATTTAGGAGAATATGTATCTCCGTCTACTAACATATCTTGCATATTCCATACACGGTCTAAAAACTTGCCACATCCACGAATACTTTCCATAGACCATGGTGCTGTCTGGTCAAAAGGTCCCATAAACATTTCATAAACACGGAAAGTATCTGCTCCAAATTCTTCTACTATATCATCTGGATTAATAACATTACCTTTTGATTTAGACATTTTTTCTCCATTTGAACCTAAAATCATACCATGAGAAGTTCTTTTTTGGTAAGGTTCTTTTGTTGGAACAACGCCGATATCATACAAAAATTTATGCCAAAATCTTGAATATAATAGGTGAAGTGTAGTGTGTTCCATACCACCATTATACCAATCAACAGGAGACCAATATTTTAAAGCTTCTTTTGATGCTAAACTATCTTTATTGTGAGCATCCATATATCTTAAATAATACCATGAAGAACCAGCCCATTGAGGCATTGTATCTGTCTCACGAGTAGCTTTTCCACCACAATGAGGGCAAGTTGTATTTACCCAGCTATCAAGTTTTGCAAGTGGTGACTCACCATTTTCTCCTGGTTCATAATCTTCAATATCTGGTAGAACAAGAGGTAGGCTTTCTTCTGGAAGTGGTACCCATCCACATTTTTCGCAATGTACCATAGGAATAGGTTCACCCCAATAACGCTGTCTTGAAAATACCCAATCGCGTAATTTATAATTTACTTTTTTGGTTCCAATTTTATTTTCTTCTAGGTATTCTATAATTTTCTTTTTAGCATCTACAACTGAAAGACCATCTAAAAATCCAGAGTTTACTAAAATTCCATCTTCAACATCTGTAAAAGCCTCCTTTGAAAGGTCACATACAACATCAGAACTTTTTAGACTTACGACTTGAATCATAGGAATATTAAATTTAGTAGCAAATTCATAGTCGCGTTCATCATGTGCAGGAACAGCCATAATAGCTCCTGTACCATAGCTAATTAAAACATAATCAGATACCCAAATTGGAATATTCTTACCATTTACTGGGTTGATAGCAGTAAGCCCTTTTATTTCAACGCCAGTTTTATCTTTGTTTAATTCAGAACGCTCAAAATCAGATTTAAGAGAAGCTTGTTTTTGATATTCTTTAACTTCTTCTATGTTTGTAATTTTGTCAGCATATTTTTTAATATATGGATGTTCTGGAGCAACTACCATATATGTAGCTCCAAATAAAGTATCAGGTCTTGTAGTATATACAGTTAAGCTATCAGAAGTACCATCTATTTTAAAATTAACTTCTGCACCCTCACTACGACCAATCCAATTTTTTTGTTGAGCTTTAATTTTATCTAAATAGTCCAAATCGTCTAAATCATCAATTAATCTTTGAGCATATTCTGTAATTTTTAACATCCACTGGCTTTTTTCTTTTTGAACAACTGGACTACCACATCTTTCACAAACTCCACCAACTACTTCTTCATTTGCAAGACCTACTTTACAACCTGTGCAAAAATTAATTGGCATTGTTGCTTTATATGCTAGACCATGTTTATATAACTGAATAAAAATCCACTGTGTCCATTTATAATATTCAGGATCAGTTGTATTTATTTCTCTTGACCAATCAAAAGAAAAACCTAATGATTTTAGTTGTTCCCTAAAATGATTAACATTTTTCTCTGTTGTAATTCTTGGATGAACATGATTTTTAATAGCATAATTTTCAGCAGGAAGACCAAATGCGTCAAAGCCTATTGGAAATAATACATTATATCCTTCCATTCTCTTCTTTCTTGCAATAATATCTAGAGCAGTATAACTTCTAGGATGCCCAACATGTAAGCCTTGTCCAGAAGGATAAGGAAATTCAATTAGTCCATACCATTTTTTCAAAGAAGGATCATCTTTTGCAAAAAATGTACCCTCACTATACCATTTATTTTGCCATTTTTTCTCAATATCTTTAAAATTATATGACATATTATCAATCCTTTCGCCATTTTAATGTAAGTATTATACATCATTTTTGCAAATAAATGAAGAGGTAAATGTAAAAAATATGAAAAAATACAATAGTTTTTTTAAGTAATAATTAATTGCTTTTTATTAGTAGTTTTGATACAATAACACTAAATAAACTGACCTGTTCCTTTTGCGACAAAAATGGGAAAAAGGGTCAGACCCCAAGGAGAAAAAGATGGTAGATTTAAAACAAAGTGTACAATATGTGAAAGGTGTCGGTCCTGCAAAAGCAAAACTACTACATCATATTGGAATAGATACATTAGATGATTTAATTACATATTTCCCTAGGACTTACGAAGATAGGAGTAAGCCAAAAATGATTGCTACATTGGTAGATGGAGAAGAATCATTAATAGAAGTTATGGCTACTAGTAATGTATCAGAAGTTAGAATTGGAAAAAATAGGTCCATTTTAAAATTAGTTGTGAGAGACGAATCAGCCCCATGTGTAATTACATGGTTTAATCAAAGCTACTTAAAAGGTAGATTTAAAGTAGGACAAAGGTATAAATTTTATGGAAAAGCACAAGTAAAATATGGAAAGGTAGAAATGGTAAATCCTGTTTTTGATGTAGAGGAAAGTTCAAAAAATACAGGAAAAATTATACCAATTTATCCTTTAACATATAACCTAAAACAAAGTGCAATTAGAAATGCAATTGAAAATGGACTAAAAATAGTAAATGGTAATCTAGAAGAAACCATGCCAGAGTATTTGTTAAAAGAATATCATTTAGAAGAATTAAATACTGCAATAAAACAAATACATTTTCCAAACAGTTTTGAGGAATATGATAAAGCAAGAAAAAGACTTGTTTTTGAAGAATTACTTAGTATGCAACTTGCTCTATCTTGCTTAAAGAATAAATATGATAATGAAAATGATGGAATTGCTTATAGCAAAGAAGTAAAAATGTCAGATGTTATTAACAATCTACCATTTAGGCTAACAAAGGCACAATTAAAAGTGCTAGAAGAAATTGATAATGATATGGAAATGCAAAAGCCAATGAATAGACTTTTGCAAGGTGATGTAGGTTCTGGAAAAACTATTGTATCTATTATTGCATCATATAAGGCAGTAAAATGTGGGTATCAAGTAGCGATTATGGCACCTACTGCAATTTTAGCAGAACAACATTTGCAAGAATTTACAAAAGTGTTAGAGCCATTCGGAATAAAATGTGAATTACTACTTGGTGGAACAAGACCTAAAAAAAGACAGGAAATTTTAGAGAACTTAAAAAACGGTACAATAAATGTTCTTATAGGAACACATGCGTTATTAGTAGAAGATGTTGTTTTTCAAAATTTGGGATTTGTTGTAACAGATGAGCAACATCGTTTTGGAGTTAGACAAAGAAGTATTATAACGCAGAAAGGTAATTGCCCAGATGTATTAGTTATGACTGCAACGCCAATACCAAGAACTTTGGCTCTTATTTTATATGGGGACCTAGATATTTCAATTATTGATGAGTTGCCACCAAATAGAAAGAAAATTGAAACATATGCTGTAACAAAAAGCATGGAAGAAAGAATAAATAATTTTATAAAAAAGAATGTTGATGAAGGAAGACAAGCATATATTGTATGTCCTCTTGTAGAAGAAAATGAGGAGATAGAGGCAGAGTCTGTAACTAATCTTCAAGAAAAATATAAAAACGATATATTTAAAAATTATAGAGTAAGTTATTTATATGGAAAAATGAAACAAAAAGAAAAAGACGAGATTATGCATGAGTTCAAAGAGGGAAATATAGACATATTAATTTCAACCACAGTAATTGAAGTTGGTGTTAATGTACCAAATGCAACAATTATGGTTATAGAAAATGCAGAACATTTTGGCCTAGCACAATTACACCAATTAAGAGGTAGAGTGGGAAGAGGAGAAAACCAGTCATATTGCATTTTAAAGTATGAGGGAAAATCTCCAGAGATAAGAAGTAGAATGAAAATTATGTGTGATACAAATGATGGCTTTATAATTGCAGAAAAAGACTTGGAATTAAGAGGTTCAGGAGAGTTTTTTGGAACAAGGCAACATGGTATACCAGAATTTAAAATTGCAAATTTATTCGAAGATATGGAGACTCTAAAAAGTGTACAAAGTGTAGCATTAAAAATAGAAAGTGCAGATCCAAAATTAGAAAAACCGGAAAATAAAATTTTGCGAAAATTAATTGACGAAAAATTTACAAAAAGGATAGAAATTTAATAAAGTGACAAAAAAGTAAATCCGTAAGAATATTTGGCAATAAAAAGACAAATTTTCTCTTGACATTTACATAAAAAAACAATATTATATTGTAAGGAAAAAATATATAAAAGACAAGGAGAAATTAGATGTATACAAAAATGCTAACCTCAAAAATGGGTGGAGAATTAATAAGCTTTACCTTAAATGGTCAAGAGCGTATTCACCAAGGGGAAGACTGTGTTGACGAAAATGGAAAAGTATATTGGAAAAGACATGCACCAGTATTATTTCCAGTAGTAGGTAAGCTAAAGAAAAATCAAACCATCATTAATGGAAGAATTTATGAAATGCAACAACATGGATTTGCAAGAGACATGGAATTTGAGCCAATAACAAAATTGGACAACTTTCATTCTTATGTATTGAAAAGTAATGAAGTTACAAAAAGAAAATATCCATATGATTTTGAATTATATACGACTTATAGATTAGACGAAAATAAATTAACTACAATTTACAAAGTAATAAATACAGGTGATGTAACACTTCCATTTGGAATAGGTGGACATCCTGCTTTTAAAATTGATTTAGAAGAATTGAAAAAAGGAAATTATTATTTAGAATTTGAAGAAGACGAAGATAAAATACATTTTCTATATTTAGTAGATGGGCTAATTGGAACAGAATATGCAAGAAGTAGAATGGTAGATAAAAGAAGAATTGAAATTAATTCAGATACTTTTAATGATGATGCATTAATTATGAAAGGAATTATGTCACATAGAATTAGCTTAAAAAATAAAGCTGAAAACAAGACATTATTAACTATGGACTTTACAGGATTTCCATATTTGGCAGTATGGTCAAAACCCAATGCACCATTTATTTGCATTGAACCTTGGTTTTCAACAGCAGATAATGTTAAAAGTACAGGTGTATTTATTCAAAAGCAAGACATTATATCATTAAAACCAGCAGAAACTTTTGAATGTAAATATACAGTTGAGTTTTTTTAAAAGGATGTATAAAAAATGAATATAGTTCAAGCGGTACTAATATTAATAGGATTAATTTTAGATATATTTGGAGTTATTATGATTTATGATGCAAGACTTCTTACTAAAAAATGGTTTAGCTTTGGAGACCAAAATGAGGCATCATTAGGACTAAAATTATTGGGATTTATTGTTGCAATAATAGGTGCACTTCTAATATTTTTTCAGATAAAATAAAAAAATCGCCCTTATAATATAAGGGCGTGGTTTATTATAAAATGCACATTTATTTAAGTTTTAAGAAAGGAAGAGAAAATAAAAAATGGAAAACAACCACAAACTAGAAGATAAATTTAATCCAAAAGATTTTGAAGATAGAATATATGAAGATTGGGAGAAAAAAGGATATTTTAAGCCATCACATGATAGAACAAAACAAACTTATTGTATTATGATGCCACCACCAAATGTAACAGGAAAGCTACATATGGGACATGCATTAGATGACACTATACAAGATGTTTTAATAAGATATAAAAGAATGAATGGATTTCGTACATTATGGCTTCCAGGAACAGACCATGCAGCAATTTCTACTGAAATGAAAGTTGTTCAAAAAATTGCAGAAGAAGGTAAAACAAAACAAGATTTAGGAAGAGACAAGTTTTTAGAAAAAGCATGGGAATGGACAAAAGAATATGGAGGTATTATTCAAAAACAACAACGCAAATTAGGCTGTTCTTGCGACTGGGATAGAAGTAGGTTTACATTAGACGAAGGAATGTCTGATGCAGTTTTAGAGCAATTTATTAGATTGTATGAAAAAGGCCTAATATATAAAGGAAAGCGTATGGTAAATTGGTGTACAAGTTGTAAAACATCAATTTCGGATGCCGAAGTAGAGTACAAAGAAGAGGCATCACACCTATGGCATATTCGCTATAAAATAGTTGGAGAAGAAAATAAGTATATAGAAGTTGCTACAACAAGACCAGAAACAATGTTAGGTGATACAGCTGTTGCAGTTCACCCAGATGACGAAAGATATAAAGACTTGGTTGGCAAAATGTGTATATTACCAATTATGAACAAACAAATTCCAATTATTGCAGATAGTTTTGTAGAAAAAGATTTTGGAACAGGTTGTGTAAAAATTACACCAGCACATGATCCAAATGATTATGAGGCAGGTCTAAGACATAATTTAGAAATAATAGAAGTTTTTGATGAGAACTTTAAAATGGGAAATCTTGTACCAGAATATGCTGGTATGGATTTATATGAAGCAAGGAAGCTAATTGTAGAAAGGTTAAAAGAGTTAGGAAATCTTGTATCAGAAGAAGACTATACACATAATGTTGCAAAATGTGAAAGATGTAAAAGCACAATAGAACCAAAAGTTTCAACACAATGGTTTGTTAATATGAAAGAATTAGCAAAAAATGCAGCAGAAGCAGTAAGAAAAGGAGAAACAAGATTTGTTCCAAAAAGATACGAAAAACAATACTTTAATTGGCTAGACAATATACAAGATTGGTGTATTTCACGCCAATTATGGTGGGGACATAGAATACCAGCATATTATTGCAAAGATTGTGGACATATTCATGTTGCAAAACAAAAACCTGTGCAATGTGAAAAATGCCAAAGTCACAATATAGAGCAAGACCAAGATACATTAGACACATGGTTTAGTTCTGCATTATGGCCATTTTCAACATTAGGTTGGCCAAATACAGAAAGTGAAGATTATAAAGATTTTTATCCAACACAAACATTAGTAACAGGATTTGATATTATTACTTTCTGGGTATCAAGAATGATGTCACAAGCATTAGAATTAACGGGAAAAGTACCTTTTAAAGATGTACTAATACACGGAATTGTTCGTGATAGCCAAGGAAGAAAGATGTCAAAAACACTTGGAAATGGAATTGATCCATTAGATATAATAGATAAATATGGTGCAGATAGTTTAAGATTTTCTGTTTTATCAGGAACAACAATGGGAAATGACATCAGATTCATGCCAGAAAAGTTAGAACAAGCATCAAATTTTGCAAACAAAATTTGGAATGCAGCAAAATTTATCACAAATTCTTTGGCAGATGAACAAAAGGTAAAAGATTTTTGTAATGAAGTATATGATAAAAACCATGAATATAATTCAGATTTACTAAAAATAGAAGATAAATGGATTTTAAATAAATTTGATAAATTAGTAGCAGAAGTTAGCAAAAATATTGACAATTATGATATAGGAATCGCACTTGATAAAATATACAATTTCATATGGAACGAGTTTTGTGATTGGTATATTGAAATGGTAAAACCAAGAATGTATAGCGAAAATGAAGAAACAAAAACAGTGGTAAGTTATGTTTTAAATCATGTATTTAGTTCTTCTTTAAAATTACTACATCCATTTATGCCATTTATTACATCAGAGATATATTCACATTTAATTTGTTTTGACTCAAAAGACTTAATAGTAAGTAAATGGCCAGATGTAAAAGAAAAGTTTGCCTTTGACAAAGAAGAAGAAATAGTTGAAACATTAAAAAAATTAATTGTAGAAATCAGAAATGTTAGAACAAAAATGAATGTACACCCAAGCAAAAAATCAAAATTAATTATCGTATCACAAAATAATAAACAGCAAATAAAAGAATCTGAAGAATTTTTACTAAAATTAGGATTTGCAAGTCAAATTGTTCTTCAAGATGACGAAAAAGAAGTACCACAAAATGCAGTTTCTATTGTTGTAGACAATATAAAAGCATATATACCATTTGAAGAATTAGTAGATATAGATAAAGAAAAAGAAAGGCTACAAGGGGAAATAAAAAAATTAGAATCAGAAGTAGAAAGAGCAAACAAAATGCTATCAAACCCAGGCTTTGTAAGTAAAGCACCTGCTAGCAAAATCGAAGAAGAAAAAGAAAAACTTAGTAAATATGAGCAAATGCTAAAAGCAACAAAAGAAAGATTAGATGCAATTAGCTAATATAATTGGAAAGAGAGAAAATGATATGGAAAAAAGACCAATTATGATAATAGCAGCTATGGAAAAAACAGAACTAAATGTTTTAAAAGAAGATAATATGAATGTTGTTGTAGATGGAACATGTAAGTTTTATGAAACAGAAATTTATGGATATCCAGTTGTATTATGTGCTAGTAATGTAGGCTGTATAAATACTTCAGTTGCAATGATTTTAGGAATAAAAAAATACAATCCAATAGCTATTATTAATGAGGGTTTAGCAGGGGCAATGAGTAAGGACATTCACAAACATGATTTAATAATAGGTACACAATTAATAAATATTAATTCAGCTAAAACTCCTAAATTACAAGAGGGAGATGGAACAGATGCTTTAAAATGGGAGTTAGTTACATTTATAGCTGGAGAAGAAGATAGGCTAAAGGTCGAAGAGGCAGATAAGAAACTAATTGATTGTGTAAAGAAAGTTGAAAGAGAATATACAAAAGGAAAAGTAGTGTATGGCAGGATAGGAAGCGGAGATATTTGGAATAATGAGATAGACAGAATATTATACTTAAACCAAAAATATCAAGTTCTTTGTGAAGATATGGAAAGTATAGCTGTATACCAAATAGCAAACCAGTATAATATACCGGTTATTAGCATAAAAATTATTTCTGACAATAGCATAACAGGGGAAGAATATGATGTAAGTACAGGTAGTGACGCACAATATTTTGTGAAAATACTTATTAAAGAATATGTTAAGGAATTAAATTAAAAAAGAGTTTTATTTTGAAATGCATCTCTAATATTTGGAGATGCATTTTATTTTTTTGTATTGATTAGCATTGTCTAAAAATGTCGAAAACTTCTTATAAATCGGCAAAACTTCTTAAGTTTTGCTATTGGAAAAATATGTAAAAAATAATATAATAGGACAAGTTAAATTAATAAAAAGAAAAGGAGGAAAGAGATTGAACATAAACTATGAAAAAGAGGACAAGCTGTTATATATAGAAATAACAGAAGAAATTGACCACCATTCAGTGGATAAAATAAGGGGGAAAGTAGACAATGAAATTACAAGATATATGCCGAGAAAAACTATACTTGATTTTAGTAGGGTTACTTTTATGGACAGTGCAGGAATAGGAATGATAATTGGAAGATATAAAATGATGAAATTAATAGGTGGTAGCCTAGAAATACAAAATGTAAATCAAAGTACAAAAAAGATACTAGAAATGAGCGGAATTTTAAAAATAATTCCAGTAGCATAAAACAAAAAGGAGGAAATATGAAAAGTATTTATGATAATGAAATGAAAATGGAATTTTTAAGTAAATCTAATAATGAGGCTTTTGCTAGAATTACAGTTGCAGCGTTTGTATCTCAATTAGATCCAACTATTGAAGAATTATCAGACATTAAAACAGCGGTATCTGAGGCCGTAACAAATTGTATTATTCATGGATATGAAGATACAGAGGGGCTTGTTAAAATAAGTGCTAGAATTTTTGCAAATACAGTTGAAATTGAAATTTCTGATACAGGAAAGGGAATTGAAAATATAGAGCTTGCAAGAAAACCTTTATATACTACAAAAGCAAATTTAGAAAGATCTGGAATGGGTTTTACAATTATGGAAAGTTTTATGGATGAAGTTGAAATTGAGTCTGTACTAGGTATTGGAACGAAAGTTAAAATGAAAAAAATGATAAAAAAGTCACCCTTGGATGAAGATGCCAAAGAACTAGTAAGTTTAGGAGGCATATAAAAAAAGTGATAAATGAAAATATGTATGAAAATTGTGATAACCTAGCAGAAGAGATAAAAAAAGTACAAGAGGGAAATCAAGATGCATTAGAAAGATTAGTAGAAGATAATCAAGGACTTATTTGGAGCATTGTAAAAAGATTTAGTGGCAGAGGTTATGAAATGGAAGATTTATATCAAATTGCAAGTTTAGGCTTTATAAAATGTATTAAAAAATTTGATACAAATTTTGAAGTAAGATTATCTACATATGCAGTACCATACATATTAGGAGAGATTAAAAGATACATACAAGAAGATGGACCAATTAAAGTAAGTAGAGCTTTAAAAGAGTTAAATATTAAAATATCTGCTTTGCAAATGGAACACCTAAAGAAAACTGGAAAAGATATTAGCTTAGATGAAATGTCAAAAAAACTTCGGTGTAACAAAAGAAGAAATAGCAATGGCACAGGAAAGTAAAAACCCAGTTGCATCTATCTATGAACCTACATGTTCGAATGATGAAGAAGGTATAAGTATTATTGAAAAGATTTCTAACAATATTGATGAGCAAAATATGATTACAAATAAGATTGCAGTTAGTCAATTAATTGAGAGTTTAGGAGAAAAAGAAAGACAAATTATTTTGCTTAGATATTATAGAGGAAAAACACAATCAGAAATAGCACAAATGATTGGAACGAGCCAAGTACAAGTATCACGAATAGAAAAAAGAGTATTAAAAGAAATGAAACGAAAATTAACAGAAGATTTAATTTTAAAATAGGAGAAGTTGTCATGAGAAAGATTTTGCTATATATTTTTGCTTTTTTAATCATTTGTTTTGCGATTCCTGTTGTATTTACTTCACATAAAGGTGGTGAAGTGAGTGCTAATATAGTAGAAAAAGAAAATATAATAGAATCTACTTATGATTATAAAAAGTATGATACTATAAAGCTCTTACATTCATCAAATAACAAAATAGAGTCTATTCCATTAGACGAGTACCTATATGGTGTGGTATCAGCAGAAATGCCTGCAAAGTATGAGGTAGAGGCCTTAAAAGCACAAGCTATTGTTGCAAGAACATATACTTTGTATAAAATTGTAAATCAAAATAAAAAGCATGGAGAAGCGGATATATGCGATAATTCCGGTTGTTGCCAAGCATGGATTTCAAAGGAGGATAGGCTTGCTAAATGGAAAGAAGAGGAAAGAGAGAGCTATTGGAACAAGATTATGAATGCAGTAAATAGCACACAAGGAAAAATAATCACATATGAGGGTAAACCGATAAATGCATTTTTTCACTCTAATAGTGGGGGAATAACAGAAGCACCAGTTAATGTTTGGGGAGGTACAGGATATCCGTATTTGCAATCTGTTACAACTTCTGGTGAAGATGCATATAGTCAGTATAGTTCTAATTTGACTGTTACAAAAAAAGAGTTTGAAGAAAAAATAAAAAAAGAACATAGTGATTTTAAAATAGATTTTAAAGAAAATGATTGCATAAAGATAGAAGAATACACAGAAGGAAGTAGAGTAAAGACAATAAAGGTAGGAAATTTAAAATTATCAGGAGTAGAAATAAGAAATATTTTTGGGTTAAGGTCAGCAAATTTTAAAGTAACTGTGCAAAAAGATAATATTAAATTTGAGGTAATTGGCTATGGTCATGGTGTAGGAATGAGTCAAACAGGTGCAGATAGTCTTGCAAAGTCTGGCAAGAACGCAGAAGAAATTATTAAACATTTCTATACAGGTGTAAAAATTGAAGATATGTAACAATAAAATTGTATAATTTTCTCAAAAATGTAAATAATGATTTTAAAGAAAAAATCAAGGAGGAATATTTATGAGAAGAGAAAATAGAAAAGACTTTAATGGTGAAGGGCTAGATTTTAAAAGTATATTATATATATCTGGAAGCATTTTAGCTATTGCTTTAATAGGCTTTATTGTTACATTTTTTATTTATGGAAATAGTTTAGAAGATGACACAAGCCTAGGAAGATTAGATACCACTTATGAGCAAAACACTGAAACTACAAGTTCTGATTTTGGAAAAACAGTAAATGAAATGGAAAATGACATTACTAAATATGCAGTAAACACAAGTGGAGTAGAGGAAAATGTGGTTCATGCAAGTGGTTCAAAACAAACAAATACAGATAGCAAATCTAAAACTAATACTTCATCACAAAACAAAACAGATAATAAAACTCAAACTACAAAAGATCCTGAATTTAAGTTACCAGTAAATGGAGAAGTAATGACAGAGTTTGCAAAAGAAGATTTAGTATATTCAAATACTTTACAAGAATGGATTGTTCATAATGGAATGGATATAAAAGCAGAAAAGACCACAGTTGTAAAAGCGTCTGCAGATGGAACTGTAAAGTCAATTAAAAATGATCCAAGATATGGACTAACAGTAGTAATAGAACATACAAATGGATTTAGTACAGTATATTCAAATTTGTTAACAGCAGAATTTGTTGTTAAAGGAGAAACTGTAAAACAAGGGCAAACTATAGGAACTGTTGGAACAACAGCAAGCTTTGAAATTTCTGATGAACCACATTTACATTTTGAGATTTTAAAAGATGGAGAAAATTTAGATCCACAGTTATATATTAAAAATAAATAAAATAACATTAATTAAGTAAAACCAAAATTTTGTAGCAATTTTATTTGATACAACATCTTGGTTTTATTTTTTGTGTGTGATATACTGATATAAGAAAAAGGGGGAAATATGTATGACAAAACCTGAAAGCGTTGCAGCTGTACACACACACACACACACACACGGGGACAATCTAATAAAGGCAAAGAAAAATTTTGATAAAGAAAAGCTAATAACATATTTAATTATTTTGCTGTTTTGCACAGTAGCTTGTAGCCCATTATTACAAATGCATATTGCATCAGATACATATAATTTAATGGATTTAGGCTATTTTGAATATCCATCACATTATTTTTTAAAAGATGCAAGAATTATGTCTACACTTGCTACATATATAGCAGGAATTTTAAATTTAAGTTATCCTACATATATTGTAGGAATGGAAATTTTAGCAGTTATTATTGCCTCTATTTCTATGTACATTTTGTATCAAACAATTATAGAAAAAACAGGATTATTTGATAATTATTTTAAAAAGACTTTATTACTTATATCTGTTAGTATAATTATTTTTAACTGTATATCATTAGAATACTTTTTATATGCAGAATGTAGTGTAATGTGTTTAAGTGTATTGCTATCCATTATAGGGGCAAGAACATTTACTAAAAAAACAAAATTTAAATATTTAAAAACTTTACCATTAATTTTACTTGCTACTTTTTGCTATCAAGGTTCTGTAAATATATTTATAACATTAGTTATTTTGTTTTTATTAATTGATAAAAATAAAATATCAGGAAAGGAAATATTAAAGCAATTTATACTTGCAGGAACAATACTTGCTATAAGCTTTTTAATAAATGTATTAGTGATGTATTTTACTAATTTTTTACTTAACGAATCTCAAACAAGAGTAGGAAAAAGTTTAATATTTGAAAATCCATTGTTGTTTTTTATTTGTTTAATTATTACATCAAAAATATTGTTAATTACAAATTATAATTTATTACCAGCTGGAATTACTATAATTTTTATATGTATAACAGCTATATTAAGTTTTTGTGCAAATAAAAGCTTTAAAAAAGCATTTAAATATATATTAGTGGTACTTGTAGCAATATCTTCTTGTATGGCTCCAATATTTCTTACAAGTTCGCCTGCTATCGAGCCAAGAATGGCAATGTCAGTAGGAAGTATTATAGGTATTTCTTTAATATACTTAAATTTACTAGATACATCTAATAAAAAAATATTACACAATATAATTATTTTTATTACTATTGCCTTTTTCATATATAATACAATACATGTAATACAAATTTTTACAGCACATATTGTAACAAATAAATTAGATGCTAATATGGGAGTAAGTATTAAATATAAGATAGAACAGTATGAGCATGAAACAGGAAATAAAATAAAAAAAGTAGCATATTATGAAGATTCAAAAACAAAATCATTTCCATATGGATATAAGCATAATTTCTCGTCTTTTACTCAAAGAGCATTTGAAAATAAATATTGTATTAATGAAGCACTAAATTACTATTGTGGCAGAAAATTTGAGCAGGTAGATAGTAGTGATAAAATATATCAAGATAATTTTTTAGGGAAAAATTGGGATACATATGCAGAAGAACAAATAGTATTTGACAAAGACACAATTCATATCTGTATATATTAATGATAGGAGGAAAAATGGACTGGACAGAAGAGCAAAAACAAGCAATTTATGAAAAAGATTCAAACATTTTAGTAGCAGCAGCTGCAGGTAGTGGAAAAACAGCAGTACTTGTAGAGAGAATTATAAATAAAATTGTAAATGAAGAAATAGATATAGATAAAATTTTAGTTGTAACATTTACAAATGCTGCAGCATCTGAAATGAGAGAAAGAATTTTAGATGCAATATATAAAAAGTTAGAAGAAAACCCAGATAGCACTAATTTGCAAAGACAAATTAATTTATTAAACAAGGCAAGTATTTGTACAATCCATTCATTTTGCCTAGATGTAATTCGTAATAACTTTTATGAAATAGATACATCTGCTAATTTTAGAATTGCAGATACAGCAGAAATTGAGCTTTTAAAAAGTGAAGTAATAGAAGAATTATTTGAACAAAAATATACAAGTGAAGATGCTGGATTTTTGAAGTTATTAAATACATATACAGGATATCGTGGAGACGAATCTTTAATAGAACTTGTATTAAATATATATAAATACATACAAAGTAGCCCTTTTCCAGAAAAATGGTTAGAAGAAAAAATAAAAATGCTTGATATAGAAGAAGATATTGATTTTTCAAAAACTATATGGGGAAATATTATTTTAGAAGAAGCAAAAAGTACAATAAAAGAATGTATTATGCAATTAGAGAGAATAAAAGACGAGACATTAAAATGGAATGAACTAGAAAAATATAGTAATGTATTAATACAAGATATACAAAAATTAAGAAATGAATATGAAAGTTGTAAAACATGGGATGATGCATATAACACAATTGACGCAAAGTTTGAAAAATGGCCTATCGATAAAAAAGTAACGATAAGCTTAAAAAATGAGGCAAAAGATATAGTAGATAAAGTAAAAAAACAAATAGGTAAAATTACATTACCATGTAATTCAAAAGAAGCTATACAAGATATAAAATATATGTATGAAATACTAAAGGAATTACAAAAATTAGTACAAGAATTTAGTATTTTATTTGCAGATAAAAAGAAAGAAAAAAACATTGTTGATTTTAATGATATAGAGCATTTTGCATTAAATATTTTAGTTCAAAATAAAGAAAATAAAATTGTTCCAAGTGAAGTAGCTAAAAATTATATGCAAAAGTTTTCCGAAATTGCAATTGACGAATATCAAGATAGTAACTTGGTACAAGAATATATTTTAAATAGTATTTCAAATGGAAAAAATATGTTTATGGTTGGAGATGTTAAACAAAGTATTTATAAATTTAGACAAGCAAGACCAGAACTATTTTTAGAAAAATATGATACATATGATTTAAAAAATAAATATAGCAAAGATTCAAGTGGGCTAAAAATAAAGTTATTTAAGAATTTTAGAAGTAGACAAAATATATTAGATCTAACAAATTTTATCTTTGAAAATATAATGACAAAAGAGTTAGGAAATGTAGAATATACTAAAGAAGAATATTTGAACTATGGAGCAAACTATCCTAAACCAGAAGGAAAAATTGATAATACTCTAGAATTAAATATAATTGATTTAAAAGAGGAAGACGATTTTGAAGAAGAAACACAGCAAGAGGAAGAAAGAATAGAAGATAGTGTATTAGAGGCGAGATTTGTTGCAAAAAAAATAAAAGAATTATTGCAAAGCGACTATATTGTGTTTGACAAAAAGCAAGGCTATAGAAAGATTACATATAAAGATATTTGTGTGCTATTAAGAGCAACATCAGTTTTAGCACCTATTTATGAAAAAGAAATTTTAGATGCAGGCTTACCAGTATTTAGTGACACTTCGACTACATATTTAGATTCAATGGAAGTACAAATAGTTATGTCACTTTTAAAAATAATTGATAATCCAATGCAAGATATACCACTTGTAACAATTTTAAGGTCAAGTATAGGAAATTTTAATGATGATGAATTAATACAAATTAGATTGTCAGATAAAAATAGTACTTTTTATGAGGCTTTATTAAAATCAAGATTAGTAGTAAACGGTGACTTAAAAAAGAAGATAGAAGATTTTATAGAAAATTTAGATAAGTGGAAAAAACAAGCAAAGTATTTACCATTAGACGAATTTATATGGAAACTATATATGGATACTGGCTTTTATCACTATGTTAGTCTACTTACAAATGGAAGTTTAAGACAAGCAAACTTAAAACTTTTATTTGAAAAAGCAAAACAATATGAAAGTGCTAGTCTTAAAGGTCTATTTAATTTTATAAACTTTATAGATAAAGTAAAATCAAGTGGTGGAGATGCAGGTTCTGCAAAATTAATAGGAGAAAATGAAAATGTTATTAGAATCATGAGTATACACAAGAGTAAAGGACTAGAATTTCCAGTAGTATTTTTATGTGGAACAGGTAAGAAATTTAATCTTCAAGATTTAAATGAACCTATCTTATTACATCAAGATAAAGGGTTTGGACCAAAGTTTATAGATGACAAAAGAAAAGTTGAATATAATACTTTGGCAAGAGAGGCAATACGCATTAATATGAAAAAAGAAACAATTTCAGAAGAAATGAGAGTTCTATATGTCGCCTTAACTCGAGCAAAAGAAAAATTAGTTATAACTGGAATGTCAAAAGATTTACAAAAATCTTTGAAAGAAAAAGAAGAGCTATTAAATATATATGGAAAAATTGAGCATAGATTAGTAGAAAAGTATCCATCATATTTAGATTGGCTAGAACTTGTATACTTAAATGATAAAGATAAAGTAAAGGATATATTAACTGTAAAAGAATTTAGAAAAAACGAACTGTTAAAAGAACAAGTAGAGGAAAAAGAAGATATAGATATAAAAAAATTTTTGCAACAAGACTATAAAGATGCCAAAGACGAATTGAATGAGAATATATATAGTGAGTTAAAATGGCAATATCCATATATTGCATCTTCTAAAATACCAACTAAAACATCTGTTACAAAATTAAAACAAATGGAAGACGAAGACCAAAATACAAAAGTATACGACATAGAAGATTTAATAGATAGAAAAGTAAAAGAGAAAGTATCAATAACATTTAAGCCTAAATTTATAGAAAATAAGCAAAGTTTGTCACCTGCACAAAAAGGTACATTAATGCATTTGTGTGTTCAAAAATTAGACGAAAGTAAAGACTATACAAAAGAAGATATTGAAAAAATGATTGAAACACTATATGAAAAACAAATAATTACACAAATAGAAAAAGAAAGTGTAGATATAGATGTACTATACAATTATACAAAATCTGAATTATGGCAAGAATTAAAACAAGCAAAGGAAGTCTGCAAAGAAAAACCATTCTATATAAATGTTCCTGCAAAAGCTATTTATGAAGATGCAAACGAAAAAGAAAACATTTTAGTACAAGGAATTATAGATTTATACTATATATCAAAAGACGATAAATTAATATTGGTTGATTTTAAAACAGACCATGTTAGTGAAAATGAAAAGTACAAATTAGAAGAAAAATATAAAGTGCAATTAGAACTATACAAAAAAGCTCTAGAAGAAGCACTAGAAAAAAAGGTAGACAAAGCAGAAATATATGCATTATCATAAAAACTATAAATTATTAAAAAGCTGTTGAATATAGTCTGATTGTTCGTTTTTCATAATTTCTAAATTAGTACTTACATTATCCTCAATAGATGAGTCTAATTTATTATGTACTTGTGAAAAAAAGCGATATATAAATATGCTAAAAGAAATAATTGAAATTAAGCACAAAATAAATATAACATTTGTTGCTTGGCTCTCGTTTTTTACAGGAGCAAGTAATAATGATTTTAAATTATAAAAAAAATCTTTCATAAACAATAATTTCCAATCAATAATTTTATTTATATAAAATTATATATATATAATAAAAATAAGTCAATAAAAATATTCAACAATTTGGTAATTTGTGATATAATATGGCAAATAAATAATAAAATGGAGAGAGATATGGGAGATTTTGTACACTTACACATACATAGTGAATTTAGTCTATTAGATGGAGCAAATCGAATAAAAGACCTGCCAGTTAGAGCAAAAGAGCTTGGAATGGACGCCATTGCAATTACAGACCATGGCGTTATGTTTGGTGCAATCGATTTTTATAAAGCATGCCTAGCAAATGGAGTAAAGCCAATTATTGGCTGTGAGGTATATGTTGCCCCAAGGTCTAGGTTTGATAAAGATCCTAATATTGATGGCAAATATAACCATCTTATTTTGCTTGCAAAAAATAATGAGGGGTATAAAAATCTTTCAAAACTTGTTTCATTAAGTTTTATAGATGGTTTTTACTATAAACCTCGTATTGATAAAGAGATACTAGAAAAATACCATGAAAATTTAATCTGTTGTAGTGCTTGCTTAGCAGGAGAAGTAAATCAAGCTATTTTAAAGTCAGATATGTTAGAGGCAGAAAGAGTTGCTTTATGGTATAAAAATCTATTTGGCAAAGACTACTATTTAGAAGTACAAAATAACGGAGTAAAAGAGCAAGTTTTAGTAAATCAAAAACTTGTTGAGTTATCAAGGAAGTTAAATATTCCACTTGTTGCAACAAATGATGCACATTATTTAAAAAGAGAAGATGCATATAACCATGAAGTATTATTATGTATTCAAACAGGAAAAAGAATGACAGATGAAGATAGAATGCGTTTTGATACAGATGAGCTATATGTAAAATCTCCAGAAGAGATGAAACAGTATTTTGCAAATATTCCAGAGGCAGTCGAAAATACGGTAAAAATTGCAGAAGAATGTAATGTTACATTTGAATTTGGACATACAATTTTACCAAATTATGATGTACCAGAAGGTTTTAAAACACATTTTGATTACTTAAAAAAATTAACAGATGATGGTATTAAAAAAAGATATGGAGAAAATCCTACACAGGAAATTATAGATAGAAAAGATTATGAGTTAAGTGTTATAGACAAAATGGGCTATGTCGACTATTTCTTAATAGTATGGGACTATATAAATTTTGCAAAATTAAATAACATACCAGTAGGGCCAGGCCGTGGTTCAGGTGCGGGCTCTATTGTAGCATATGCGATAGGTATTACAGACATAGATCCAATAAAATATAGTTTAATCTTTGAGAGGTTTTTAAACCCAGAAAGAATTAGTATGCCTGATTTTGATGTAGACTTTTGCTATGAAAGAAGACAAGAAGTTATAGATTATGTAGGTAGAAAATATGGACAAGACCATGTTTCGCAGATTATTACATTTGGTACAATGTCTGCAAGAATGGTTATACGAGATGTAGGAAGAGCATTAGATTTACCTTATGCAGAAGCGGATAAACTAGCTAAAATGATACCAAATGAACTACATATTACAATAAAAAAAGCAATGGAGCAAAACAGAGAATTACAAGAAAAATATGACAGTGATCCGGAAATTAAAAAATTATTAGATATTGCAATGGCACTAGAAGGAATGCCAAGACAGGCATCAACACATGCTTGTGGAATTGTTATTACGAAAGAACCAGTAGATACATATGTTCCTCTATATTTCCGTGATGGAGCAATTTCAACACAATATATAATGACAACACTAGAAGAATTAGGTCTTTTAAAAATGGACTTTTTGGGTTTAAGAACACTAACAGTTATACAAGACACTAAAAATCTAGTAAAACAAACACAAGGAATAGATGTAAAATTTGATGAAGAAATGAATGACAAAGAAGTATATAAACAATGGCAAGACGGAAATTCTGTGGGAATCTTCCAATTTGAAAGTCAAGGAATGACAAACTTTATGAAAGAATTAAAGCCAGATAGTTTAGAAGATATTATAGCAGGTGTTTCTTTATATCGTCCAGGTCCAATGGATCAGATTCCAAGATATATTGCAAATAAAAAAGACCCAAGTCATGCAGTATATACTCACCCAGCATTAAAACCAATTTTAAATGTTACATATGGTTGTATGGTATATCAGGAACAAGTTATGCAAATTGTAAGAGATTTAGCAGGATATTCTTTGGGTAGAGCCGATTTAGTAAGAAGAGCCATGGGAAAAAAGAAATTAGATGTTATGGCAAAAGAGCGTGAAATATTTATTAATGGACAAACAGATGAAAATGGAAATATAATAGTTCCTCGGTTGTGTTAGAAATGGAATAGACGAAAAGTCAGCAAATACAATATTTGACGAGATGGCAGAGTTTGCAAAATATGCTTTTAATAAATCACATGCAGCTGCATATGCGGTTTTATCATATCAAACAGCTTATTTAAAAACATATTATCCAGCAGAATTTATGGCAGCAATGTTAAATAGTTTTTTAGGAAATTTAGACAAAATACCAGCATATATTGATGAATGTAAAAGATTGCATATTGAAATATTAAAACCTGACATTAATAAAAGTTACACAAGGTTCACAGTAGATAGTGGCAAAATACGCTTTGGCTTAGGAAGTATAAAAAATGTAGGAACATCGGCTGTAGACGAAATTGTGGAAGAAAGAAGTAAAAACGGAGATTTTAAAGATTTTGCAGATTTTTGTGAAAGAATAAAAGACTTATCTATTAATAAAAAATGTGTAGAAAGTTTAATTAAAGCAGGAGCATTTGACTCTTTTGAACAAACAAGAAGTACATTAATGGAATCTTACGAATCAATTATTGATATGATTGCAGATGGAGCAAAGAAAAATTTTGATGGACAAGTAAGTATGTTTGATTTAGGTAGTACAAATGAAGAGGAACAAAATGAGATAAAAGAATTGAAATATACTTACAAAGTAATGCCAGAATATTCTGAAAAAGAATTATTATCAATGGAAAAAGAAATGTTAGGACTATATATTTCGGGGCATCCATTAGAAGGACTAAGGTTAGAGATAGAAAAACAGACTAATATAAATACTTATCAAATGAAGCAAACAGTAGCACAGGATATGTCAGAAGAAGATTCTTTCCAAATGCTAGAACAAGGATCAAATACACTTCTTCAAGATGGAAAACAAGTAAAATATGCAGGAATTATTACAAGTGTTAAAAAGAAATACACAAAAAATAATAAAATTATGGCATTTGTTACTGTCGAGGATTTATATGGACCTACTGAAATAATAGTATTTGAAAATTGCTACCAAAATTGTTCTAATATTTTAATGAATGATAATATCGTGTTAGTAGAAGGACGCCTAAGTGTAAGAGAAGATGAAGAAACAAAAATAGTTGCAAGCCAAATAAAAGAGTTTGGAGTGCAAAAAAGAAAGGTATTATCATTTGATATTACAGAGCTAGATGATAAGCAAAGAGAAAAACTAAAAGGAGCGATTAAATTTTTCTCACGGAGAAATGAACAACATTCAGTTACAAATTGTAAATGGAGAAAAAACTGATATGGCAGGAGGAATATATATTACAGATAGCATTTTGTCAGAATTTAAAGACTTAATAGGTGAGCAAAGGCTAAAAATAGAAGAGACATAAATTCATGAGGAGGAAGACCATGGCTTATATAGAATTTAAAGATGTTATAAAAGAATATAAAATGGGAGAAGTTGCAATTAAAGCATTAGATAATACTAATTTTGAGGTAGAAAAAGGTGAGCTTGTTGTTATTGTAGGCCCAAGTGGAGCAGGAAAGACCACAGCTCTTAATATGCTAGGTGGAATGGACACAGTAACATCTGGTACTATTATTATAGATAAAAAAGATATTAGTAAAATGAAACCAAAAGAGCTTGTAAAATATCGTAGAGAAGATATTGGTTTTGTATTCCAGTTTTATAATTTAGTACAAAATTTAACAGCTCTTGAAAATGTAGAGCTTGCAACACAAATTTGCAAAAAACCACTAAATCCTAAAACAATTATGAAAAAAGTAGGACTAGAAGATAGAATGGATAATTTCCCATCACAATTATCAGGTGGTGAACAACAAAGAGTTGCTATTGCAAGAGCCATTGCTAAAAATCCAAAAATACTTTTATGTGATGAGCCAACAGGTGCATTAGATTATAAAACAGGTAAACAGATTTTACAGTTACTACAAGATACATGCCGAAAAGAAAAAATGACAGTCATTATAATTACACACAATACTGCTTTAACACCTATGGCAGATAGAGTTATTCATTTTAAAAATGGAACAGCAGTTGATATTGTAAAAAATGAACATCCAGTATCAATAGAGCAAATTGAATGGTAGAAAGGAAGCAAAATAACTTGAAGAATGTTTTATTAAAAGATACAGCAAAAGAAATTAAAAATACATTTAAACGCTTTTTGTCTATTCTATTAGTAGTGCTTTTAGGTGTTGGCTTTTTTGCAGGAATAAAAGTAGCAAGCCCAGACATGAAAATTACAGCTGATAGCTTTTTTGATAATCAAAATGTAATGGACATACAAGTACTTTCTACATTAGGGCTAACTGATGAAGATATTGATGCATTTACAAAAAATGTAGAAGGAGTTCAAAAAGCTGTTGGTAGCTATTCACAAGATGTTATAGTTGTTGTAAATGATAAAGAAAATGTAATGAAGTTAGAGACAATTACAGAAGGTATAAATGAACTTAGACTAATAGAAGGAAAAATGGCAGAAGAAAAAGACGAATGTGTGGTAGAAGAACATTTTTTAACACGAACAGGGTGCAAATTAGGAGATACAATTACAATAGATGCAGAAAAAGTTACAGATGATGCAGGAGAAGAAAAGAATTTATTAAAGCAAAAAGAAATGAAAATTGTAGGTGTTGTACAATCTCCTTTATATATCTCAATGGAAAGAGGAAGTTCAAAATTAGGTTCTGGAAAAATTAATTATTATATGTATGTACCTAAAAGTGCTATTACGCAAGAAATTTATACACAGATATATTTACAAGTAGCAGGTGCAAAAGAACTAAAAAGCTATGAAGATGAATATGAGGATATTGTAGATAAGGTAAAACAAAATATAGAGGATATATCAGAAGAAAGAAAACAGGCAAGATATGATAAGATATATAACACTGCAAATGATAAAATAAAAGATGCGCAAAAAGAGCTAGATAAAGAAAAACAAAAAGCACAAAATGAAATAAAAAAGGCACAAGATAAAATAAATGGTGCAAAACAAAAAATAAAAAATGGAAAGGCTACATTACAAGCAAATACTAAAAAAGCGGATAAAGAATTTGCAAAATTAAGTAAAAAGTTAAAAGATGCGCAAAAAGAACTAGAATATAAAAAAAGTGAATTTGAATATTCAAAGGAAATAGCAGAAAGTCAAATACAAGAAAATGTAAAACTTTTAGAAGTTTTAAAAGCACAAGGAGCTTTGCAAGAGCAAATTGTAGCACTTGAAAATGGAATAAATGGGGCAAGAGCAGAATTAAAAGAAGCAGAATCACAACTTAAAATTGCAGGGAAAGAAATAGAAAATCAAAAGAGTAAGTTAGAATCTGAAAAGAAAAAAACATATGCAAGTTTAGATTCTTATAAAAAAGAATTAGATGATGCAGAAAAAGAAATTACAAAAAATGAGAATAAATTAAAACAAACCAAAAAAGATACTGATAAAAAAATAAAAGATGCGCAAAAAGAGTTAGAAAATGCAAAAGAAGATTTAAAAGAAATAAAAATGCCAGAATGGTATATATTAGATAGAAACCAAAATGTAGGTTATGCAAGTTATATGCAAGATGCAGATAGAGTAGCAAATTTAGCATCAGTTTTCCCTGTTTTATTTTTCGTGGTAGCAGCTTTAATTAGTTTAACTTCTATGAGCAGAATGGTAGAAGAACAGCGTGTACAAATTGGAACATTAAAGGCTTTGGGATATACAAAAGTTCAAATTGCAAGTAAATATATTATTTATGCACTTCTTGCTACTATAATTGGATCTGTTATTGGCTTAATAATAGGGTTTAATGTATTACCAAGAATTATAGCAAATATATATGGTATGATGTATTCTGTTCCAGAAACAAAGATAGAATTTAATATGGAATATACTATTATAAGTGTAGGGTTAGCAGCTTTGTGTACAGTAGGAGCTACAATATATTCTTGTGCAAAAGAGTTATTGTATATGCCAGCTGTACTAATGAGACCAAAATCACCAAAAGCAGGAAAAAGAGTATTTTTAGAAAAAATTAAATTTGTTTGGTCACATATGAGTTTTACACAAAAAGTAACAGCAAGAAATATTTTTAGATACAAAAAAAGGTTTATGATGACAATTATAGGTGTTATGGGATGTACTGCTTTAATTTTATCTGGATTTGGATTAAGAGATTCTATTAGTGGCATGTTACCATCACAATACGGAAAAATAGATAAATATCAGGCTCAAATTACATTAAAAGATAATATAGATAAAAAAACTTTACAAAAAGAAAAAGATAATTTGAGCAATATGGAAGAAATACAAAATTTTATGGCAGTTAATATTGGTTCAGTTGAGATAACTAGTGTAGAAAACACACAAAATATTCAGCTAATTGTGCCAGAAGATACACAAGGTTTATCAGATTTTATTTGCTTACAATCAAGATTAAATAAAAATGAAAAATATACTTTAAATGAAGATGGTGTAGTTATTACAGAAAAACTTGCTAAACTACTTAATCTAAAAGTTGGAGACAAAATAAAAATCAAAAATGTAGACGATGTTGAAGTAGAGGTAAAGCTTGAAAATATTACAGAAAATTACCTATTACATTACATATATATGTCACCTAAATTATACGAAAAATTATATAAAGAAGAGTTTAGTCCAAATACAATTTTAGTAAATACTGCGGAAAATGTAAACGAAGACGAGTTAGGAAGAAAATTACTAGAAAATGAAGATACTTTTGCAGGTGTAACATTTAACTCTGCATCAGAAGGTATTTTTAAAGATATAATGGATAATATGAATTTAGTTGTATGGATATTAATTATTGCAGCAGGCTTACTTGCATTTGTAGTTTTGTATAATTTAGCAAATACTAATATTAGTGAAAGAATAAGAGAACTTGCAACTATTAAAGTATTGGGATTTTACGATAAAGAAGTATATAACTATATTGGAAAGGAAATGAACATTTTAAGTTTTATAGGAATGTGCTTAGGCTTAATTGCCGGCTACTTTTTAGCAATGTTTATTGTTAAAACTACAGAACTTGATATTGTTATGTTTGCACATAAAGTAAATTTTGAAAGCTATATTTATGCAATACTTATTACAGTATTATTTGATGTTATAGTAAATATTGCAACATATTTTTCATTAAAGAAAATTGACATGATACAATCTTTGAAAAGTGTAGAATAAAGTTTGCGTCAAGTGAAAAGTTAAACGCAATTCTGTAAAGTAAATGCAATTTGTACGATTAAATGCATATTTAAAAGCAATAT
>CANQCV010000008.1 GCA_947591045.1 uncultured Clostridia bacterium | reverse complement strand
CTGAAAAAATAGTAGATACTGCTAAAAAGACAGGAGCAAAAGTATCTGGTCCTATTCCATTACCAACACAAAAAGAAGTTATAACAATTTTGCGTTCTCCACACAAACACAAAGATTCAAGAGAACAATTTGAAATGAGAACACACAAAAGAGTTATAGATATTCTTTATCCAACACAAAAAACAGTTGATAGCTTAATGAAAATAGATTTACCAGCTGGTGTAGATATAGAAATAAAACTATAACTTAAAAAAATAAAATCATACCAATGCTGATATAACATTAAAACAGATGTAATACAAAATATCAGCCAATAGTAGGAGGAAAAATGAATAAAGGATTAATAGGAAGAAAAGTCGGAATGACACAAATTTTTGACGAAACAGGAAAAGTTATTCCTGTAACAGCTATTGAGGCTGGACCTTGTGTAGTAGCACAAGTTAAAACTAAAGAAACAGACGGATATACAGCAATTCAATTAGGATTCGGAGATGTAAAAGAGAAAAAGATAAATAAACCTGAAAAAGGACATTATACAAAGGTAAATTTAACACCTAAAAAATATTTAAGAGAATTTAGAGTAGATTCAGTAGATGAAGTAAAAGTAGGAGACGAGCTTAAGGCAGATGTTTTTGCAGTAGGAGATAAAATTGATATCCAAGGTACTTCAAAAGGTAAAGGATTCCAAGGTGTTATTAAGCGTCATGGACAATCAAGAGGACCTATGGGACATGGTTCTATGTATCATAGAAGACCAGGTTCAATGGGACCTACATCAACACCAGGAAGAGTTTTTAAAGGTAAAAAATTACCTGGACACATGGGTGTTCAAACTGTTACAATTTTAAATTTAGAAGTTGTAAAAGTAGATTTAGACAAAAATGTGATATTAGTAAAAGGTAGTGTACCAGGAGCAAAAGGTGCAATACTAAAATTAAAATCAAGTGTTAAATCAAAGTAGAGAAGGAGGAGAAACGAGATGCCTAAAATAGATGTATACGATATAGAAGGTAAAAAGGTAAGCACAGTTGACTTAAAAGAAGAAATATTTGGAATTGAACCAAATGAAGCTGTTGTACATAGCGTTTTGGTCAACTTTTTAGCAAACCAAAGACAAGGTACACAAAGCACCAAAACAAGAGCAGAAGTTAGTGGCGGTGGAAGAAAACCTTGGAGACAAAAAGGAACAGGTAGAGCAAGACAAGGAAGTATAAGAGCTCCACAATGGATTAAAGGTGGTATTGCATTAGGACCAAAACCTCGTTCATATAAATACCAAGTTAATAAAAAAGAGAAAAGATTAGCAATTAAATCTTGCTTAAGTTCAAAAGTTTTGGAAAATGAATTAGTAGTTGTTGATAGTATGCCTTTAAAAGAAATTAAGACAAAAGAAATGGCAAAAGTATTAACAAACTTAAAAGTAGAAGGAAAAACATTAATCCTTTTACCAGAAAAAAATGAAACAGTGCAAAAATCAGCAAGAAATATTGAAGGTGTAAAAACAACTTTAGTAAATACAATTAATGTATATGATTTACTAAAATACAAGAATCTTGTAATTACATTAGATACTGTTAAAAAATTAGAGGAGGTGTACGCATAGATGGTAGCAGAAGATATTATACTAGGTCCTGTTGTTACTGAAAAAAGTAGTGACGGAATACAAAATGGAAAGTACACTTTTAGAGTAAATAAGAAAGCGACAAAAGTGGATATTAAAAATGCGGTAGAAAAACTTTTCGAAGTTAAAGTATTAAATGTAAATACTATTACTGTAAGAGGAAAAGAAAAAAGAGTAGGAAGAAATGTAGGAAAAACTTCTGATTGGAAAAAAGCTATTGTTACAATAGATACAGAAGTTTCAGACAAGACATATATGGCAAAAGGCGGAAAGGAAACAAAGATTTCTAAGAAGTATAAGACAGCTATTGATGAATTTATGGGAGCTTAGAAATAGAATAATATATTGGGAAAGAACCCAGAAAATAAAGAATATCTGCTATGCGGAGCAGGAAAAATTCCGTAAATAAAGTTAAAATTTGAATGAGAAAGGAATATTAAAATGGGAATGAAACACTTCAAAGCCTATACTCCATCAAGAAGAAATATGACAGTGTCTACATTTGAAGAAGTAACAAAAAAGACACCTGAAAAAACATTACTTGCAACAAAAAAGAAAAATGCAGGAAGAAATAGTTATGGTAGAGTTACTGTAAGACACCAAGGTGGAGGAAATAGACAAAAATATAGAATAGTAGATTTTAAGAGAAATAAAGTTGATATGGAAGCTACAGTTGTTGGTATCGAATATGATCCAAACAGAAGCGCAAATATAGCTTTAATCGAATATGAAGATGGAGAAAAAGCATATATTTTAGCTCCAGTTGGCTTAAAAGATGGAGACAAAGTAATATCTAGTGATAAAGCTGATATTAAACCAGGAAACTGTATGAAAATTGAAAATATACCAGTAGGTACTATGATTCATAATATAGAATTACACCCAGGACAAGGTGGAAAAGCAGTTCGTGCAGCAGGTCAAGAGGCACAATTAATGGCAAAAGAAGGAAAATATGCTCATGTAAGATTACCATCAGGAGAAATGAGATTAGTTATGGCTATATGCAAAGCAACAATAGGAACTGTTGGAAATCAAGATCATGAAAATGTTAAATTAGGAAAAGCTGGTAGAAAAAGACATATGGGTATTAGACCAACAGTTAGAGGTTCTGTTATGAACCCAGTAGATCACCCTCATGGTGGTGGTGAAGGTAAAGCACCTGTAGGACATTCTGGACCATTAACACCTTGGGGCAAACCAGCATTAGGATATAAGACAAGAAAGAAAAATAAGCAATCTGATAAACTTATTGTGAAGAGGAGGAAATAAAACATGTCAAGATCAAGCAAAAAAGTACCATTTATTGCACCAGAACTATTAAAGAGAATTGAAGCAATGAATGCAAGTGGAAATAAAGAAGTTATTAAGACATGGTCAAGAGCTTCTACAATATATCCACAAATGGTAGGACATACAATAGCTGTTCATGATGGTAGAAAACATGTACCAGTATATATTTCAGAAGAAATGATTGGTCATAAATTAGGTGAATTTGCGCCTACAAGAACATTTAAAGGACATTCAGGAGAAAAAACTACAACAACAAAATAATAAATAAAAGAATAGGAGGAGAAAAATGGAAGAGGTAATAGCAAAGGCAGAAGCAACTCTTAAATATGCTAGAATTTCAAGTAGAAAAGTGAAGATTGTAGCAGACTTAATTAAGGGAAAAGATATTGACGAAGCTTTAGCAATTGTAAAATATACTCCAAAGGCTTCATCAGAAATTATAGAAAAATTGTTAAAATCAGCAATCGCAAATGCTGAAAACAACCATCATATGGCTCATGAAAAATTATATGTGGCCGAAATTTATGCTAACCAAGGACCAACATTAAAAAGAATTAGACCAGCAGCAAAAGGTAGTGCAGTAAGAATTAGAAAAAGAACAAGTCATGTGACTATAGTATTAAAAGAGAGAGATTAATAGGAAAGGAAGGAGGACATTTACAAAATGGGACAAAAAATGGATCCACATGGATTAAGAGTTGGAATTATTAAAGATTGGGATTCAAAATGGTATGCAGATTCAAAAGATTTTGGAGATTACCTAGTAGAAGATCATAAAATCCGTGTGTATGTTAAGAAAAAATTATATTCAGCAGGAATTTCTAAAATAGAGATTGAAAGAACTGCTAAATTTGTTAAAGTTAATGTTTACGCAGCAAAACCAGGAGTTATTATTGGAAAAGGTGGAAACTTAGCTGAAAGTTTAAAAAATGAATTAGAGAAAATGATTAATAAGGAAGTTAACTTAAATATCGTTGAGGTTAAAAATATTGATTTAGATGCAAAATTGGTTGCAGAAAATATAGCTGGTCAATTAGAGAAAAGAGTTTCTTTTAGAAGAGCTATGAAACAATGTATGCAAAAAACTATGAAATCAGGTGCTTTAGGAATTAAAACTTCAGTATCTGGAAGATTAGGTGGAGCTGATATGGCTAGAACTGAATTCTATAAAGAAGGTACTATACCACTTCAAACTTTAAGAGCTGATATTGATTATGGATTTGCAGAGGCAGATACAACATATGGAAAAATCGGTGTAAAAGTTTGGATATATAAAGGAGAAGTTCTTCCAGCTAAGAAAAAAGCAGTGGAAGGAGGAGAAAAATAATGCCATTAATACCAACAAGAACAAAATATAGAAAACAACAAAAAGGTAGAAATAGAGGAAAAGCAACAAGAGGAAATAGAGTAACAGATGGAGAATATGGATTACAATCATTAGAGGCTGGTCAAATTACTTCAAACCAAATAGAGGCTGCCCGTGTTGCTATGACGCGTTATATTAAAAGAGGTGGAAAAGTTTGGATAAAAATATTTCCAGATAAACCAATTACAAGAAAGCCAATTGGAACTCGTATGGGTAAAGGAAAAGGTGCAGTTGAATTTTGGGTAGCAAATGTAAAACCAGGAAGAGTTATGTTTGAAATAGCAGGAATTGATGAGGCTATTGCAAAAGAGGCTTTGAGATTAGCTGCAAATAAACTATCTGTTAAGTGTAAATTTGTAACAAAAACTGAAATGGGTGGTGAATTAGATGAAGATAAATAAAATAAAAGAAATGTCTTCACCAGATTTAGAAAAAGAATTAGGAGAATTAAAATCTGAATTATTCAAATTAAGATTTAGTTTAGCTACAAATGGGCTAGATAATCCTATGAAAATAAAAGAAGTGAAGAAAGATATAGCAAGAATAAAAACAGTATTAACAGAAAGAAAACTAGCAGAAGAGAGTAAATAGTTTAGACAAAATCAAGCGAAGAACATATACTGTTGGTTTATGTTATCGTTAGAAGATTGAAAGGAGAATAAGAAATGGAAGAAAGAAATCTTCGCAAAGTTATGATTGGTACAGTTTCGTCAAACAAAATGGACAAAACAGTAGTTGTATCTGTTCAAACTAGTGAAAAGCACAAAACTTATGGTAAAGTTCAAAAAAGAACATATAAGTTAAAAGCTCATGATGAAGAAAACGCTTGCCAAATCGGTGATAAAGTAAAAGTAATGGAAACAAGACCTTTATCAAGAGATAAAAGATGGAGAGTTGTTGAAATCTTAGAAAAGGCAGTAATTAAATAAATATAATATGAAAACAAATAATCTAAAAAGGAGGAATATCTAAAATGGTACAACAACAAACAATTTTAAAAGTTGCAGACAATACAGGTGCAAAAGAAATTATGTGTATCAGATGTTTAGGTGGTTCATATAGAAAATACGCTAAAATTGGTGATATTATAGTTGCTTCTGTTAAAACAGCTACACCAGGTGGCGTTGTAAAAAAAGGTGATGTTGTAAAAGCTGTTGTTGTAAGAACAAAGAAGCCTACAAGAAGAGCTGACGGTTCTTATGTAAGATTTGATGAAAATGCAGCAGTTATTATAAGAGAAGACGGAACACCAAGAGGAACTCGTATATTTGGTCCTGTTGCAAGAGAATTAAGAGAAAAAGATTATATGAAGATTCTATCTCTTGCTCCAGAAGTTCTATAATTTTTGAAAATATTAGTTCACAAATTTGATAATTAAAAAGAGGTGAAAAATAAATGAAAATAAAAAAAGGTGATACAGTTCAAGTTTTATCTGGAAATGATAAGGGTAAAACTGGAGAAGTTTTGGAAGTAATACCAAAAACAGAAAAAATTATTGTAAAAGGTGTTAATGTTAGAAAAAAACATGTTAAACCTAGAAAACAAGGAGAAGAAGGCGGAATTATACCAGTTGAATGCAGTATACATAGCAGTAAAGTAAATGTATTATGTCCAAAATGCGGTAAACCTGCTAGAATAGGATATATAGTAGAAAAGAACGAAAAAGTGCGTGTATGCAAGAGATGTGGTGCTAAGTTAAAATAGTAGAAGAAAGGAGGTCTATTTAGACTTATGGAAATATTAAGAGAACAATATGAAAAAGAGATTATACCAGCATTAATTAAAAAGTTCAATTATAAATCAGTTATGGAAGTTCCAAAACTAGAAAAAATAGTTATTAATATAGGTTTAGGTGATACAAAAGATAATCCTAAATCATTAGAGAATGCCATGAATGATATTACAATGATAACAGGTCAAAGACCAATTATAACAAAGGCAAAAAAAGCTATAGCAGCTTTTAAAATAAGAGAAGGAATAAACATGGGTTGTAAGGTTACATTAAGAAAAGATAAAATGTATGATTTTGCATACAAGTTATTTAATGTAGCTCTTCCAAGAGTAAGAGATTTTAGAGGAGTATCTGTAAATTCTTTTGATGGTAGAGGAAATTATTCAATGGGAATCAAAGAACAATTAATCTTCCCAGAAATCGAATATGATAAAATTGATAAAATAAGAGGTATGGATATTATATTCGTAACAACAGCTAAGACAGATGAAGAGGCAAAAGAGTTGTTAAGTTTGTTGGGCATGCCATTTAAGAATTAAATAAAGAAGAACTGATAAGAAAGGAGAAAAAGATGGCTAAAAAATCTTTAAAAGTAAAACAACAAAGACCACAAAAATATCAAACAAGACAATATAATAGATGTAAAATATGCGGAAGACCACATGCATATATTAGAAAATTTGGAATTTGCCGTGTATGTTTTAGAGAATTAGCTCATAAGGGAGAAATTCCAGGAGTTAAGAAAGCAAGCTGGTAAAATTAAGTTTATAAAAGTATAGATAATATAAAGGAGGGAGAACGAATTGAATACAACTGATCCAATAGCAGATATGCTAACAAGAATAAGAAATGCAAACAGTTCAAAACACAAAACAGTTGATATACCGAAATCAAATATGAAAAAATCAATTGCAAATATTCTCTTTAAAGAGGGATATATTGCATCATTTGAAGAAATAGATGATTCTAAACAAGGAATGATAAGAGTTACTTTAAAATATGACGAAAAAGGTAAAAGCGTTATTGATGGCTTAAAGAGAATTAGTAAACCTGGTTTAAGAGTATATGCATCAAAAGACGAGTTACCAAAGGTTCTAAATGGTTTAGGAATAGCACTTATTTCTACATCAAAAGGAATCAAAACAGATAAAGAAGCAAGAGCAGAGGGTTTAGGAGGAGAAGTTCTAGCTTATGTATGGTAATTTAGAACGATATTCTAAACTAGACAAAAATAAAAATAAAGAGGTGAAAGAAAAATGTCAAGAATAGGAAATAAGCCTATTAATGTACCACAAGGTGTAGAAATTACAATTGATGGACAACATATCACAGTAAAAGGTCCAAAAGGTACACTAGAAAGAGACTTACATAAAAATATGCAAGTTGTTCTAGAAAATAATAGTGTTACAGTAAAAAGACCAGATGATGAACCATTTAATAGAAGTTTACATGGTTTAACAAGAACTTTAATTAACAATATGATTGAAGGTGTTGTTAATGAATATAAAAGAGAATTAGAAATAAATGGTGTTGGATACAGAGCTCAAAAGAAAGGTAATAAATTAGTTATGAACTTAGGTTACTCACATACAGTTGAGATGGATCCACCAGCTGGAATTACTTTTGATGTACCAGATGCTAACCATATTACAGTTAGAGGAATTGACAAAGAATTGGTTGGTCAAACAGCAGCAGTTGTAAGAACAAAGAGACCACCAGAAGTATATAGAGGTAAAGGTATTAAATATCAAGAAGAGCATATTAGACGCAAAGAAGGTAAAGCTGGCAAGAAGTAATAAATCAGGGCTGTTACTCTGATTAGAAAGGAGAAAAAAATGATTACAAAAACAGATAGAAAAGCAGAAAGACAAAGAAGACATATAAGAGTTCGTAGAAAAGTTTTTGGAACCGACAAATGTCCAAGATTATGCGTTTTTAGAAGTAACAATAACATATCGGTACAAATTATTGATGATATAAAAGGAAATACTTTGGCACAAGCCTCAACAATGGATAAAGAAGTAAAAACAAAACATTCAAATAAAGAGGCTGCAAAGGAAGTAGGAGCTTTAATTGCAAAAAGAGCTTTAGAAAAAAATATTAAGTCAGTAGTTTTTGATAGAGGTGGATATATTTACCACGGAGTTGTTAAAGAATTAGCTGATGCCGCAAGAGAAGGCGGACTAGATTTTTAAAATAAGATATAGACAGTGAAAAAAGTATTGTCTTAAAAAGGAGGGAAATAAAAGTGCAATCAGAAAACACATCTGAATTAAAAGAAAAAGTTGTAGCAATTAACAGAGTTGCAAAGGTTGTAAAAGGTGGTAGAACTTTTAGATTTAGTGCAGTAGTTGTTGTTGGCGACGAAAATGGTCATGTTGGTGTAGGTAATGGTAAAGCTGCAGAAGTTCCAGATGCTATTAAAAAAGCAATTCAAGAGGCTAAAAAGAACTTAGTAGAAGTTCCAATCGTTGGAACTACAATACCACATGAATATGTTGGAAAATTTGGTAGTGCAAATGTATTATTAAAACCAGCAGAAGAAGGTACTGGAGTTATTGCAGGAGGTAGTGTAAGACCAGTTCTAGAACTTGCTGGATATAGAGATATTAGAACAAAAGTTATAGGAACAAATAATCCTAGAAATGTTGTTTATGCTACAATAGAAGGTTTAAAATCTATGCAAACATTAGAAAGAGTTGCTAAAAAAAGAGGAAAAAGTGTAGACGAAATATTGTAATAAACTTAACTATAAGAAATTAGGAGGTGTAACAAAAATGAAACTAGATGAATTAAAACCAGCACAAAAAGGTAAAGAAAGAACAAGAGTTGGGCGTGGAGTTGGTTCTGGTTTAGGAAAAACTTCTGGAAAAGGTCATAAAGGTCAAAAAGCAAGATCTGGTGGTGGAGTAAGAAGAGGATTCGAAGGTGGTCAAACTCCATTATATAGAAGATTACCTAAAAGAGGATTTAACAATATAAATTCTAAAAATTATACAGAAATAACATTAACTATGTTAAATAAATCTAATTCAGAAGAAGTAACAGCTCAAAGTTTAATTAATGATGGAATTATTAGCAAAGCAAACGATGGAATCGTAATACTTGCTACTGGAAAATTAGATAAAAAATTAACAGTTAAAGCTGCAAGATTTACTAAAGCAGCAAAAGAAAAAATAGAAGCTTTAGGCGGAAAGGCAGAGGTGATTTAGTTGTTTAAAACGATAAAAAACGCACTAAAAACGCCAGATGTTAGAAAGAAACTATTATATACATTATTATTAATAGTAATATTTAGATTAGGATGTTTTATAACAGTGCCAGGAGTAGATACAATTACATTATCAGAATATATGAGTAGTAGTAATAATGGAATGGCAGGGTTAATAGATTTAATTTCAGGAGGAGCATTCTCAAGATTTTCTATTTTTGCAATGTCAATTAGCCCATACATTACAGCATCTATCGTTATACAATTATTAGCTATGGTTATTCCTTCTTTAGAAAGACTTACTAAAGAAGGTGGAGAAGAAGGAAGAAAGAAAATTAACAAATATACAAAATTTTTAACAGTAATACTTGCCTTAATAGAGGCTGTTGGTTTGTATTTATCATATAGAGCATCAGGAATATTTATTGATAACGGATTCAGCACAGGATTCACAATTATTATCTCATTAATGACAGGAACTGCATTATTAATGTGGTTAGGAGATGAAATTACAAATAAAGGTATTGGCAATGGTATATCTATGATTATCTTTGTAGGTATCGTATCAGGACTACCAAGAGCAGTTACAACTATATGGAGCTTGTTAGTAGGAAGTGGTGCATTTAGTACAACTGGTTTATTAATGTCATTAGGAATTATAATAGGAGCAATTATATTAGTTGCTGCAGTTGTATTTGTACAACAAGCTGAAAGAAGAGTTCCAGTACAATACTCAAAAAGAGTAGTAGGAAGAAAAATGGTTGGAGCACAAAATACTCATATTCCATTAAAACTTGCTATGGCAGGAGTAATGCCTATTATCTTTGCTAGTAGTTTTATGACATTTCCAGCAATGATTATTCAAATGTTTATACCAAATATAGCAAATGAAACTGGATTTTGGTCTGTTATTTATAATTTTTCAATAGCAACATCATCATCAAATGTTGGAATTGGATATACAATTACTAATGCTATTATCTATTTGTTGCTAATAGTAGGATTTACATTTTTCTATACATATGCAACATTTAATCCAGCTGAAGTTTCAAATAATATTAAGAAAAATGGTGGCTTTATACCAGGAATAAGAGCTGGAAAACCAACAACAGACTATTTGTCTTCAATTATTGGAAAACTAACATGGTTTGGAGGAATTTATTTAGCTATTATTGCAATTTTGCCTATGATGGTAAGATTTATACCAGGAGTAGATTTAGCTTTTGGTGGTACATCAATATTAATCGTTGTAGGTGTTGCTCTAGAAATGGTACAACAACTAGAGTCATTACTTGTAATGAGACACTATAAAGGATTCTTAGAATAATAGATAAAAGTCAATCATCAGAGGATAAACAATACTACAAATTTTCTAGTATTTTTTCCTCTGATAAATTGCGTTATAGTAGGAGTGATGAAAATATGTATATAATAATGATAGGAGCTCCGGGAACAGGAAAAGGTACAGTTGGAAATATATTGTCAAAAGATATGAATTTGCCACATATATCTACTGGAGATATTTTAAGACAACACATGGCTAATCATACAGGATTAGGCAAAAAGATAGAAAATGATATGGTGGAAGGATTGCTAATTTCAGATGACATTGTAATTGAAATTGTAAAAAAGCGTTTAATGGAAGATGACGCAAAAGCTGGTGCAATACTAGATGGTTTTCCAAGAACTATAACTCAAGCAAGGGCTTTTCAAGAATTTTTAGAAAAAGATATGCCAGAGAAGAAAGTATCTGTAATTGAACTAAAGGTACCAGAAGAGGAAATTATTAAAAGAATTGTAAATAGAATAAATTGTCCAAATAAAAATTGCGGAGAGATTTACAATTTAAAAACAAGACCACCAAAAGTAGAAGGAATTTGTGACATTTGTGGAAGCAAATTGCAAAAAAGAGATAGCGACAAAGAAGAGATTGTAAAGAAAAGATTAGAAATATATCGTGCAGATTCGAAAGAATTACTAGATTTCTATGAAAAAAGCAATCTTTTATATTCTATTTATCCAAAAGATTTAGATGAAGCGGTCCAAAAAATTGAAAATCATTTAAAAAATATAGAAGGAAGTAATTAGATTGGTAACGATAAAATCAAAAAGAGAAATAGAACTAATGAGAGAGGTTTGTAAAATAACTGATTTGGTTTATAAAGAAATTGAAAAAGTTATAAAACCTGGGCTATCAACGATAGAATTAGATAAATTTGCAGAAAAAATAATTAAGGCAAATGGTGCAATTCCAGCACAAAAAGGATATCCAAGTGAAGAAAAAGGTGTTTTACCTTTTCCAAGTACACTTTGTATATCAATTAATGACGAAGTAATACATGGAATACCATCTTCTAGAAAAATAATAAAAGATGGAGATTTAGTAAGTATTGATTTAGTTGTATATAAAGATGGGTTTAATGGAGATGCGGCAAGAAGTTTTGTTGTAGGTAATGCATCTCAACAAGCAAAAAGATTAGTAGATATTACAAAACAAGCTTTTTTTGAAGGTATAAAATATGCCATAAAAGGTAATAGAATTGGTGATATTTCACATGCCATTGGCGAGTTTGTAGAAAAAAATGGTTATAGTGTAGTAAGAGAATTTCAAGGACATGGAATTGGAAGACAAATGCACGAAGATCCAGGTATACCAAACTATGGAAAACAAGGAAAAGGAATAAGACTAGAGCCAGGAATGACTTTAGCTATTGAACCAATGGTAATAGCGGGAAAAAATGATATATATCAAGATGAAGATGGGTGGACTATTTTAACAGAAGATGGTAGCCTATCTGCACATTATGAAAATACAATCTTAATTACAGAAAAAGAGCCGGAGATATTGACATTATCTTAGTTTTAGTGTATACTATATAAGATATTGACTGTAAAATGAAAATAATGGAGGGAAACATGTCAAAAGAGGATGTTATAGAAGTAGAGGGAACTGTTGTTGAAACATTACCAAATACTAATTTTAAAGTAGAGCTTGAAAATGGACATCAAATTTTAGCTCACATTTCTGGAAAATTAAGAATGAATTACATTAAAATTTTACCAGGAGACAAAGTAAAAGTAGAGCTTTCTCCATATGACTTAACTCGTGGCAGAATTACATGGAGAGCAAAATAGTTATAAATATAACAAAGCAAGTAGGGGTGAAAAAAATGAAAGTAAGACCATCAGTAAAAAAAATATGTGAAAAATGTAAAGTAATAAAAAGAAAAGGTGTCATAAGAGTAATCTGTGAAAATCCTAAACATAAACAAAGACAAGGTTAAATAATACATTGATAACAACACAAATCTATAGATTTTGCGGCTGTAACTTTATATATGATCTTTTTGCGTCATATATAAGGTTATATATAGGGTTTGTGTTTTATATATTGTTTGAAAATATATTAAAGATTGAACTTTTTAAGTTCAATGCATTTCACCTTTAATATATTTAAAACAAAAACTAATTTTAATAATAAAAATAAATGGAGGTGCAAGTAAAATTATGGCTCGTATAGCAGGCGTAGATTTACCTAGAGAAAAAAGAGTTGAGATTGGATTAACATATATTTATGGTATAGGTTTAGCAAGCTCACAAAAAATATTAGAAAAAGCAAAAGTAAGTCCAGATGTTAGAGTTAAAGATTTAACTGACGAACAAGTACAAGCAATCAGAAAAGCTATGGAAGGATATAAGACAGAAGGTGACTTGCGTAGAGAAGTTGCTTTAAATATTAAAAGACTTACTGAAATAGGTTGTTATAGAGGATTAAGACATAGAAGAGGTCTTCCTGTAAGAGGACAAAGAACAAAAACTAATGCTCGTACAAGAAAAGGCCCAAGAAAGCTAGTTAGTAAAAGCAAAAAAACAGTCTAAATAAATATTAAGCTTAGATGAAAGGGAGGAAAAATAGAAAATGGCTACAAAAACTGTAACAAAGAAAGTAACTAGAAGAAGAGATAGAAAAAACATTGAAAAAGGTTTAGCTCATATTCATTCTAGTTTTAATAATACAATAGTCACAATCAGCGATGTACAAGGAAATGTATTATCTTGGGCAAGTGCTGGTGAACTTGGATTTAAAGGTTCAAGAAAAAGTACACCATTTGCAGCAGGAGAGGCAGCAGAAACAGCAGCAAAAGCAGCTATGGAACATGGTTTAAAAACAGTAGAAGTATATGTTAAAGGACCAGGTTCAGGACGCGAGGCAGCAATTAGATCATTACAATCTGCAGGACTAGAAATTAGTAGTATTAAGGATGTAACTCCAATACCACATAATGGTTGTAGACCACCAAAAAGGCGTAGAGTATAGATTAAGAAAGGAGAAAAATTAAAAATGGCAAGATATAAAGATGAACAATGCCGTGTTTGTCGTAGAGAAGGACAAAAATTGTTCTTAAAAGGTTCAAGATGTTATTCAGATAAATGCAGTATTTCAAGAAGAAATTATGCACCAGGACAAAATGGACAAAAAAGCAAAAAATTATCTGAATATGGTACACAATTAAGAGAAAAACAAAAAACAAAAGCATTTTATGGAGTTAGTGAAAAACAATTTAGAAGATACTTTGAATTAGCTTCAAAAACAAGAGGAAAAACAGGTGAAATTTTACTTCAAATATTAGAAAGTAGATTAGACAATGTTGTTTATAGATTAGGCTATGGAAGTTCAAGAGCACAAGCAAGAATGCTTGTAACACACGGAGCATTTGAAGTAAATGGACAAAAAGTTGATATACCATCATATTTAGTAAAAGCAGGAGATGTTATTTCTGTAAGAGAAATTAGAAAAGATAATGGAACAATAAAATTAAATGTTGAAGAAAATTCAGCAAGACCAGTTCCAGAATGGTTACAAAAAGATGCAGAAAAATTAAGTGGAAAAGTTGTAAGGTTAGCAGCAAGAGAAGATGTTGACTTACCAGTAGAAGAACACTTAATAGTAGAGCTTTATTCAAAATAATGACTAGAAGTTAGATAATTAGAATTTAGAAATAAAAAAATTAGATTATTAGAAATTAGAAGATAAAGGGAATTATATATATACAAAGGTTTTACCCTCTAACTTCTAACAACTAACATCTAGTTAAGGAGGTAAAAATGATAGAATTTGAGAAACCTAATATTAAATGCTTAGATATAGACAAGGATGGTAATTATGCTAAATTTGTTTGTGAGCCATTAGAAAGAGGTTATGGTATCACAATAGGAAATTCACTAAGAAGAATATTACTATCATCACTTCCAGGTAGTGCAATTACAAGCGTTAAAATAGATGGAGTTCTACATGAATTTTCTACTGTAAAGGATGTTGTAGAAGATGTTCCAGAAATAGTTGTTAACTTAAAAAGTGTAAGATTAAAGCTAGATAAAAATGAAGAAAAAATATTAAGAATTGATTTTAAAGGACCAGGTGAAATAAAAGCAGGTGATATTATAACAGATGGTACAGTAGAGATATTAAACCCTGATTTACATATTGCTACTGTAGGAGAAGGCGGAGAATTAAAAGCAGAAATGACTGCAGAAATGGGAAGAGGATATAACATGGCAGAGAAAAATAAAAAGCCAGATAGCCCTATAGGCGTTCTTCCTATTGATTCTATTTTTACACCTGTTAAGAAAGTAAACTATTCTGTAGAAAATACAAGGGTTGGACAAAGAGTTGACTATGATAAATTAACTATAGAAGTTTGGACAGATGGAAGTTTAAAACCATATGAGGCTTTAAGTTTGGCTGCAAAAGTTATGACTGGACATTTAGATTTATTTATAGACTTATCAGAAACTGCAAAAAATACACAAGTAATGATTGAAAAAGAAGAAACTAAGAAAGAAAAAGTATTAGAAATGTCTATTGAAGACTTAGAGCTATCTGTAAGATCATTTAATTGTTTAAAAAGAGCAGGTATTTCAACGGTTGAAGATTTAACAAATAAGACAATTGCTGAAATGATGAAAGTAAGAAATTTAGGTAAGAAATCGTTAGACGAAGTAACTAATAAATTACAATTACTAGGATTGGACTTTATTAGAGAAGAAGAATAAAAGAAGGAGGGAAATACAAAGTGGCAATAAATAGAAAATTAGGTAAGCCAACAGATATTAGATTAGCAATGTTAAAAACACAAGTTACTGATTTAATATTACATGGAAAAATACAGACAACTGAAGCAAGAGCAAAAGAGGTAAAATCAATAGCTGATAGTATTATTGCACTTGCTGTAAAAGAAAAAGATAATTTTGAAACTGTTGATGTAAAAGTTTCTAAAGCAAAATTAGACAGCAAGGGAAATAAAGTAACAGAACTTGTTAAAAGCAAAAATGGTAAAGAATACCTAAAAGTAGTAAAAGAAGAAACTACTGAAAAAAGACAAAAAGATATGCCTTCAAGATTAAATGCAAGAAGAAAAATGATGAAATCTTTAAACAAAGTAAAAGATAGTGAAGGAAAAAATATAGACTTAACTGCAAAATTATTTAATGAAATAGCTCCAAAATACGAAGGAAGAGTAGGAGGATATACTCGTATTCTTAAACTTGGAGAGCGTAGAGGAGATGCAGCAGAAATAGTTATATTACAATTAGTATAGTAAAAAAGCACTGTTTAGGAAAAGCTAAATGGTGCTTTTTTGTAACTTTTTTGAGTTAAAATTCATAATATATATTATTGCTGAAAGAAGGGATAATATATGGGTGGGGTTATTGTAAATGGCGTTTTTTGGGTATTAGCACTATATGGCTTGTTTGAGATTATTAAAAACATAATATATATTTGTACATATACTAATTTAAAATCAGATGGAATTTATATTATTATTGCTGCCAAAAATCAGGAAAATAGAATAGAGGGGTTTTTGCGAACTTTCCTTTTTAGAATTATTTATGGAAAAGAAGAATTTGTAAAAGATATTATTGTTACAGATTTAGATTCAACAGATGACACTATGAAGATTTTGACTAAACTTAGTAAAGATTATAACTGTTTAAAAGCTATTAATTGGAGAGAGTGTAAAGAAGTAATAGATAGTATAGACGAGTCTAAATAAAAAATAAAGCCAAGGAAAACATTTCCTTGGTTCTATTTTTTTATAAATTCTAATATTTCTTCATCTGAAATATCTAATGCCTTTACTATTTTTTTGAAGGTAGACATTCTAGTATTTTCTTCATTATGTTCTAGTCTTTGTAAGTGACGCCAACTAATTCCAATTTCTTCTGCAAGCTCTTCTTGTGATAATTTTTTTGAAAGTCTATATTGTTTAATCATATCTAACCTCCAATATATTTTTCAATATTATATTACAGTATAAATTGAAAAAGAATGACATTTTTGTCATTAAATATTAGAAGTTAGAAAATCTTTATTTACTTTCTATCAAAGAGTGATATTGTACTGATTTTTCATAATTTTTATTTACTTCGTCTTCTGTCAATGCTCTACTATATAATCTTAAACAATATGCATTCATTTTTGAATAGTGCCAATAACCGTCTGTATTCATCGAACTTCTTCCAACACAAAAATACTTCAAGTCTGAAATTTCTTCATTACAAAATAAATCCCAAACTTTTTTATTATAATTTCCTTCAGTAAATTTTTTCCCATTAATATATATACTTTGATTATAAAATTTTCCTTTTTCTCCGATTAACTTCAGCATCATATTCCTTAGTTGTATCTAAAGTAATCGTAATGTAGCTAGGTGTCCCTTTTTTAAACTCACTAGACGATATATTATATTTAATATTCCAAGGTGCTCCATCATCCTGATAAAAGTCGGAATAGTGTAAGGAACCAGTGCCTACATTCCACTTTATTTGTTTTCCACTATCAACTATACCAAAACGAAATTTTGCTTGTTTATCCTCGTCTCCATTCCAATAACAAAATAAGCCTTTATAGTCAGCAGAATATCTATTATCAGTTGTACCTCCATCCCATATTCCATAAAATTCAAATGTAAAACCTCTTTGGGCTAATGCTTCTTTTTGTTCTTTTTTATCATATTGTACCTTTATATAGTCATTAACTCCATCAAAGTTAAATGATGTACTTGTTAAGCCACTATTTTTATTATAATCAAAATTTACTAATTCTACATTTTCTCCTAATTGTTTTTCTAATGAATCCTCGTTATTTACTACATTTTCGTCTACTATTGACGAATCTACATTTATTATCAAGCTATCTTTTACTGCTAGCATATCTCCCGCTGATAGTGATATGTAATTGTTTTCTTCTAATTGTATTATTTCTCCAGTTTCATAATTGATTAGCCAGTTATACTCTGTTTTACCATAGTCAGGTAATTCTGTTCCTTTTTCTACATAATTCCACCCGGTTTCATAGCTTTTATCATTTACTTTTATTATATGCCAGTTTAATGAGTTATCTAAATTTCTTGTATTTAATGTTTCTCCTAATTTTTCTGTACTTACATTTTCTACATAATTATCTAATTGAACTGATAATACATTTAGCTCTAAATATTCTCTTTCACTTGTTATTTTATATGATTCTGCTACTTTTTCTGTCCTTTTTATTAAACCATTTTCTCCTACTACCATATTTATACTTACTGTTGCTAGTATTATTAAAACAATTATAGTAATAACTAGAGAAATAAGAGTGATACCTTTTTGATTATATTTGAAAACACTTTTAAAATATTCCATAATTTATATCCTTTCATTTTTTCATTAGATTTTTATATTTATAAGTAAACTAGTTTGGCAAATTGAAGTTAACTGAATTATAACATATAAATTTTTTCAATGCAACAAACTAGTTCGATAAATTGAAAAAATTTTTACTTTTTCAATACGCCAAAGTAATGAATTTTTGTATTTAGATATAATTTTGTTGAATCTGAGGTGCTAAAGGAGAGTAAAAATGAAATTATCTGATGCAATTAGAAAAAGAATTAAGTTTTATTTAAAAGAAAAAAATATGAATTTGTGGAAACTATGCAAAATGTCTGGTATTCCGTGTTCTACTATATCAACATTTATGAGTGGAAAAACAGAGCTATTAAAAATAGACACATTGTTACATATTTGTGAAGGATTTGAGATTACTTTAGGAGAATTCTTTAGAGAGCCTATGTTTGATACTGTAGAACAGGAAAATCAAAAGGACTAACATATATTAAAAAATATGTTAGTCTTTTTGATTATTTTGTCGATATAAAAAAGAAAAATTCACAAACTTTTCACATAAAAATGTCGAAAATGATTGACGCTAAAATATATTAATGATATACTGTGTTTGTTAAAGAACATAAAAACAAATGAGGAGGCAAAAAATGTTATCTAAAAACATTTTATTACACTTTAAGAGTACAATGATTAAGTTCATATATATTTTACTCATAACCGCTCTTTTAGTTTGCATCTTTGGTTATACACAGGTGCAGGCAACTCAATATACAGAAACATATAGAAATAGTTCATCTTTTGATTCAGATACTTATCCAGGTTACACAACCTTAATAGAAACTCTAAAAAGCGCCCATCCTGATTGGACTTTTACTATTTTGTATACAGGACTTGATTGGAATCAAGTTATTAAAAATGAAACAACAGCAAGTCATGGAAGAAATTTAGTAAGTGGTAGCAAAACTGGGGAATGGGTATGTTCAAGTTGTGGAGCAAATAAATATGATAACGGAAGTTGGAAATGTGCTTCTGAGGCGACTGTTTCTTATTACATGGATCCAAGGAATTCTCTATTTGAAGACTATATTTTCCAATTTGAGAATTTACAGTGGATGGATGGAGTATATACAGAAGATGGAATTAATAAAATATTAGCAGATTGTAAATATATGCAAGGTAGCAAGATAACTTATACAAAAACAGACGGAAAAACAGCTACAATAAATAAATCATATGCAAAAATTATCATGGATGCAGCAAAGGAAAATAAAATAAGCCCATACCATTTAGCAGCAAGAATCAGACAAGAGCAAGGAACAGGAAGTAAAGCATCTTCAACTGCAAGTGGTACATATAGTGGATATAAAGGTTACTATAATTTCTTTAACATAGGAGCAACAGGTTCAGGTAGCAGTACAATAATAAAAAATGCTTTATCATATGCAAAAGATAAAGATTGGACTGATCCAGAGGCATCAATTAATGGTGGAGCTGCATTTATTGCAAGTTCTTACATAAACAAAGGACAATCTACATTGTATTTACAAAAATTTGATGTAGATAGCAGTGATAATTCTTTGTACTGGCATCAATATATGCAGAATGTATCAGCATCTAAAACAGAAGGACAAACAGTATTAAAGACATATAAAAGTATTGATCCAGATTTAGATATTGCATTTAATTTCTTAATACCAGTATTTAAAAATATGCCTGTAACTAGATGCCCACAACCTGCATCACAATCTATTGTAACACAAAATATTGAAGTAACAGATGACGAAATAGTTGTGAGAGAATCTAAGAGCGTAGATGCAGAAGAAATGACTACTTTAAAAAAAGGCGATAAAATATTAAGAATAGAAATTGGAAATACAAAAACAAATGGATATTATTGGGATAAAGTTGTATTAAGTAATGGAAAAAAAGGATATATAATATCAAGTGGAATTAAATTATTAGACGACATTACAACATATAACAATAGAGCTATTGCAATAGAACCTGGAAATGTAAGAAATGGACCAGGAACATCAGGTACAACAGTTATTACTACTTTAACAAAAAGCCAAATAGTTACAATAGTGGAAAAAGGAAAATATAATAATTTAAATGGCGAAAATTGGAGTAGAATTTACTTATCAGATGGAAGACAAGGCTATATTGTAGAAAGGTATTTAAAGGAAATTACAAATAATGCTAGTGAACCATTACCAGAAGGACAGGATATTGTTAGAGTTCTTACAAAAATTGGACTAGCAGTAAGGGAACACCCTGGTACTGACCAAAAAGTATTAAAATATGCAGATATAGGAGATTACTTAACAAGAACAGCAAAACAAGTTTCAAATGATAATGGTTACATATGGGACGAAGTCATTACAGATGATGGTATAGAGGGATATGTTGCAAGAGGAGACGACGATGGACCATATTTTGAAGTAGTTACAGCTACAACTAGTACAGAACTTAAAAGCTCAAAAGTTAAAACGAGTGGAACAAAAATGGTTTGTGATCCAACAACATCAGTTTCTGATATTAAAAAATTAGATTCAAGTGTTATTATTAGAGATGCATCAGGAAAAGAAGTAACATCAGGAAATATTGGAACAGGATATACAATTAAACATGATGGAAATACATATACAGTAGTTAAAAAAGGTGATGTAGACGGAGACGGAGGTATGACAGCTGCTGATTATGTTAAAATTAAAAATGACATAATGGGTAAAGACTCTTTAGGAAGTTTTGCAAAAATGGGAGCTGATGTAGACGGAGATGGAAATATGACAGCTGCCGATTATGTTAAAATTAAAAATAGTATAATGGGAAAGGGGACTATTAGTATATAATAGTAAGTGATAAAAATGACCAAAAAAATTATTATAATAATGCTAACAATAATTGCATTAATTAGTTTGTCAACAAGTTCTAAAGCAGCCGCTACAACATTCAGTATCTCATCTGGAGTTTCTTCAATAGAAGTAGGAAAAACATATAATATTAAAATAACAGCTACAGGATTGACAGGAAGATTTAATATATCTCACAGTTCAAATGTAAGCGTAAATATTAGTAGTGTATGGGTAGAAAATGGAAAAGCAGAACAAACAATTAAAGTAACGGCTAAAAGTGAAGGAAAGGCAACAGTTACGGTTACTCCTGAGACAGTTTCAGATGCATCTGGAAAATTAGTAAGTCTAAGTTCTCAAACGAATGCAGTAACTGTAAAAGAAAAAACTACATCAAGTACAACAACTACAAAGCCTACATTTACAAGCAAAAATGAAACAGTATATGCAACAGGTTCAGTTAATGTTAGGTCAAGTTATAGTACAAGTAGTGCTAGTTTAGGAAAATTAAAAGAGGGCGAAAGTGTTAAAAGAACAGGTTTAGCTACAAAAGCAATTGACGGAATAACATGGAGTAAGGTAACATATAATGGAAAGACAGCCTATGTAAGTAGTGCTTATTTAACAACTAAAAAGCCAAGTGCGACTGCAGATGTTGGTTCAACAGGAGAAACTGATAATGCAAATTTAAAATCATTAGAAGTTACGCCAACTGGGCTAGCTCCTGTATTTAGTAGTGGTGTTACTGAATATACAATGACTGTAGGACTAGAAACAAGCAAAATAGAAATTGTTGCAGAACCAGAAAGTTCAAAATCAAAAGTTTCTATAACAGGAAACGAAAATTTAAAAGTAGGTACAAACACAATTGTTATTACTGTAACGGCAGAAGATAAGACAAAAAAAGAATATAATATAGTTGTAACAAAAGAAGATAAAAAGCAACTAAAATTATCAGAACTTTTAGTAGAGGGGTTGCCACTAGAACCAGAATTTGATAGTGATGTGCATGAATATACTCTTACATTAGATAGAGGTGATGTTACAGAATTAAATGTTACAGCAACTCCAAGCAATAGTAATGTGGAAGTTGAAATTGTTGGAAATACGCAATTACAAGCAGGAAAAAATACAATTACAATTTTATTAAAATCTTCTGATACAGAAGAATCAGCTACATATCAGATTACAGTTGATGTTCCACAAATGGTACCAGTAGAAGAAGAAAAACCAAACAAAGAACTATTTGTTTATACTGCTATGGGTGTTCTTGCAGTGATTATATTAATATTTATTATTTCAATAATTAGAGACCATCGTAAAGAAAAAGAAGACGATTTTACAGCGATTTATGAAGAGCCTAATGATAATAAACATGAAAAAGATGGTGAAGAAAATATAGAACAATTTAATATGGAAGAATTGCCAAAGTTAGAAAATGAAGATTTGCCAAATTCCTTAAGAAAAGATAGTACCAAAATAGACGAAGAAATAGAAGAAATAAATGAAGAAGAAACTGAAAACATAATAAAAGACGATGTAAAATATGAAGAAGATTTAGAAACACAAAGAACTCATTCAAGAATGAAACAATTAGATGATTTATATTCTGTAGAAAATGACGATATATCTAATAGAAGAAAAGGTAAACATTTTTAAAATAAAAATGATGGTGGTGAATGTAAAGTTTTAAACAAATTAAATTGTTTAAAATTTTACATTCTTTTTTAAAAATTTATACTGACCACCTAGTCTAATTTTAAAAATGTAAAATTTATGATATATATATATTGAAAAATATGATTTAGGAGTAAAAAATGGGAGATATAATTAATATTACAGATTTAAAAGATATGCTAAAAAAGACAGGAGAGATTTATGCAGATAGACCAGCATATAAAATAAGGGAAGAAGAGGGAAAATATAGAATAATTAGCCACAAAGAAGTAAGGCAAATGATAGATGGTTTAGGAACAGCGCTAATTGATTTAGGCTTAAAAGGAAAGCGTATTGCTGTTATAGGACCAAATAGATATGAATGGGAAATTGCATATTTAGCAATTACATGTGGAACAGGAGTTGTTGTACCACTTGACAAATCTTTACCAGAAAATGAACTAAAGCGTCTAATAGAGCGTTCAGAAGTTGAGGCAATTTTTTATTCAAAAGAATATGAAAAAACATTAGTAAATATGGTTCTTCATGGAATAGGAAAATTGAAGCACTTAATTTCAATGGATACATCAGAACATGAAAAAGGAATTTACTCACAGCTAGAATTAATAGAAAAAGGAAAGAAATTGATTGCAGATGGTAATAGAGAATTTTTAGATAGCAAAATTGATCCGGAGAAAATGAATATAATGTTATTTACATCAGGAACAACATCAGAATCAAAAGTTGTAGCATTATGCCATAGAAATTTGTGCTCAAATTTAATGGATATAGGGGCTGTTTTAGATATTGATTCAAGTGACAGAATATTATCTTTTTTACCATTACATCATGTTTTTGAATGTACAGTAGGCTTTTTATTTTCTTTATACAGAGGTTGCCAGACATCATTTTGTGATGGTATGAGACATATTATGGACAATTTAAATGAATATCAAATTACCTTTGCTGCATTTGTTCCAGCAATTTATGAAACAGCTTACCGCAACATCATGAAAAAACTTGAAAAAGAGGGAAAACTAGAAAAGATGCAAGCTCTAATGAAAGAACATGAAAATGATTCAATGGAGGAAAAGAAAAAGATATTTAAAGACATTTATGATATGTTTGGAGGTCATGTTAAATTATTTATTAGTGGAGCAGCAGCTTTAGATAAAAATGTAGAATATGCTTTTAGAAGTTGGGGAATTAATTTATGCCAAGGCTATGGTTTAACAGAAACTTCTCCGGTTGTTGGAGTAGAAACAAATACCGAGTTTAGAGTAGGCTCTATCGGAAAGGCTTTACCTCATGTTCAAGCAAAAATAGTAGATGCAGATAGCGAGGGAATGGGAGAATTAGCCGTAAAAGGTCCAAATGTTATGTTAGGATATTTTCAAAATGAAGAGGCAACAAAAGAGGCAATTCAAGACGAATGGTTTTATACAGGCGATTTAGCAAAAATAGATAAAGATGGATATATATTCATTTGTGGAAGAAAAAAGAGCGTAATTGTTCTAAAAAATGGAAAAAATATTTTCCCAGAAGAAATGGAGCATTTAGTAAATCGTATTGAAGGTGTAAAAGAGTCTTTTATATTTGGAAAATCTAACAAAGGAGATAAAGACGATATTAAAATATATGTAAAAGTTGTTTATGATAAAGATATAGTAAAGCAAGCATACAAAGTAGAAACAGAGGAAGAAATATATAAAGCAATTAATAATAAAATAAAAGAAATTAATAAAACAATGCCTTTATACAAATCAATTAGAGGACTTATTTTGTCACAAGAACCATTAATAAAGACAACTACATCAAAGATAAAAAGGCAAGAGGAGATAAAAACTATTGAGAAACAGTATTTTTAAAAAATGGTTTTATTTTGACGAAATTGATTCTACGCAAAAAGAAGTGTGGAGAAGAATTGATAAAGAATTAATTGAAGATGGAACTATTATCTGTGCAGGAGTACAGACAGATGGAATAGGAACACATGGGAGAAAATGGTATACATCACAAAAAGGAAATATTGCTTTTTCTTTTGTAATATATCCAAATGTTAAGATAGAAAAATTAGAAAATATAACAATAGAAATTGCAAAAATACTTGTAAAAATATTTGAAGACTTATATAATATAAAGTTAAACATAAAAGCACCAAATGATATTGTAGTAGAAGAAAAAAAGATAGGTGGAATTTTAACTGAAACTAAGATAAAAGGTGAAATTGTAAAAATTTTAGTAATTGGAATTGGAATTAATACTAATCAAATTGATTTTGATGAGAAAATTGCAAGTATTGCAAGTTCTATAAAAAAAGAGTTTAATATTAATGTAAATGATAAGCTAGTAATAGAAGAATTTGGTTATAGATTTAAGCAAATTGTGCAAGAAAGATGGGAGAAATGATTAATATGAAAACAGCATTTTTATTCCCAGGTCAAGGTGCCCAAAAAGTGGGAATGGGAAAAGATGTATATGATAATTATGAAGATGCAAGACGAATTTATGATATAGCAGAAAAAGTAACGGGTATTCCAGTAAAAAAGTTGTGCTTTGAAGGTCCAGAAGAAGATTTAATGAAAACAGAAAATACACAAGTTGCAATTTTAACAACAAGTTTAGCAATGCTTGAAGTATTAAAAAAACACAAAATAGATGCAGAAATATCAGTAGGCTTAAGCCTTGGAGAATATACAGCACTTATATATGGTGGATATTTAGATTTAGAGCAAGGCTTAAAAATAATTCAAAAAAGGGGATATTACATGGGAAACTTTTTGCCAGAAGAAAGTTTCGCAATGTCAGCAATCATTGGACTAGACAGTAGTGTTATAGAAAAGGAATGTGAAGGCTTAAGAAACAAGGGAAAATTTGTTGTACCAGCAAACTATAATTCAAAAGCTCAGACTGTAATATCAGGAAGTACCGATGCAATAAATGAAATATCAGAAACATTAAAGCAGTTAGGTGCAAAAAAAGTAGTATCTTTAAAAACAAGTGGACCATTTCATACAGAAAAGTTAAATAAGGCAAAAGAGCTATTTTCAAAAGAATTAGAAAAAGTAACTTTTAGACAAGGAAATGGTGTTAAAGTAATTAAAAACATAGACGGAAAATTTTATACAAGTGAAGATGATATGAAAAAGGTTTTAGCAAATCATATTGTTAACCCAGTAAGATTTGATAAAGCAATTAAACTTATGGAAGAAGAAAAAATAACAGACTTTGTAGAGATAGGACCAGGAAAAACTTTAACAGGCTTTGTAAAAAAAGATTATCCAGAAGCAACAATATACAATGTAAATAGTTTGGAAAGTCTTAAAGAATTGATAGAAAAAAATAGTTAAAAAGGAGAGAAAAAATATGGAAGAAAAAGAAGTTGTTTTAGTAACAGGTGGTTCAAGAGGAATTGGAAAGGAAATTGCATTAAAGTATGCTAAAAATGGATATAATATTGTGCTTAACTATATTATAGATGATACTGATTTTGAGGGAATAACAAATGAATTTAAACAATATGGAGCAGAAGTATTATGGGTTAAAGCAGATGTATCAAATTCAGAGCAAGTAGATGAAATGGTAAAAAAAGCAATCGAAAAATTTGGAAAAATTGATGTATTAGTAAATAATGCTGGAATAACAAAAGATACGCTACTTATGAGAATGAAAGAAGAAGATTTTGATAGAGTTATTAATATAAATTTAAAAGGAACATTCCTAGTAACAAAAGCTGTAATTCCATATATGATGAAACAAAGGCAAGGAAGAATTATAAGTTTGGCATCAGTAGTAGGAGTTGCAGGAAATGCAGGTCAATCAAATTATGCTGCATCAAAAGCAGGAATAATAGGATTTACAAAGAGTGTTGCAAAAGAAGTAGCAAGTAGAAATATTAGAGTTAACTGTGTAGCACCAGGCTTTATTGCAACAGATATGACAAGTGTATTATCTGATAGTGTAAAAGAAAGTATTAATGCACAAATACCTATGAAGAGAATGGGAACTCCAGAAGATGTCGCAAATGTGGTATACTTTTTAGGAAGTAGTGATAGCAGTTATGTTACGGGACAGACTATACATATTGATGGTGGTATGCTAATGTAAAATTCCAAAAAATGTCGTCTTGCGTTGTTATTGCAAGTTGAAAAATGCTCAATGTACAAAGCGTACACTTCCGCTTTTTCAACTTACAATGCCTAGCAATACTTGTTTTTTGAAATTTTACAAATTTAAGATAATAATTAATTATAAGAGGAAGAAAAATGGATAAAAGAGTAGTAATTACAGGACTTGGAGCTATTACTCCAATTGGAAATAATGTAGAAGAGTTGTGGGAGTCTATAAAACAAACAAAATGTGGAATAGATGAGATTAAAGCTTTTGATACAACTTCATTTAAAACAAAGTTTGATGCAGAGGTAAAAGATTATGATCCTTTAGTTTATTTTGATGCAAAACAAGCTAAAAGATTAGATAGAGTTTCACAATTTGCAGTAATAGCTGCAAGAGAAGCTCTTAAAGATAGTGGTATAAATAAAGAAAATACAAATTTTGAAGATATAGGAATTTTTGTGGGTTCTGGAATTGGTGGATTAAATACAATACAAGAGCAATGTGAAGTAAATTTTACAAAGGGAAGTAATAGAATTTCTCCTATGTTTATTCCAATGGGTATATGTAATATGCCTGCTGGAAGTATTGCAATAGATTTAGGATTAAAGGGAGAATCTATTTCAATAGTAACAGCATGTGCAACTTCTACAAATACTATTGGAGAGGCATATAGAACTATTAAACATGGATATGAACAAGTAATTCTTGCAGGAGGAACAGAGGCAGCTATTTGTACAATTGGAATGGCAGGCTTTGAAAATATGAAAGCACTTACAACAGCAGAAAGCAAAGACAGAGCAAGTATTCCTTTTGATAAGGAAAGAAGTGGCTTTGTTATGGGAGAGGGTGCAGGAGTTATTGTACTAGAAGAATTAGAACATGCACAAAAAAGAGGAGCAAAAATTTATGCAGAAGTAATTGGATATGGAGCAACTTCTGATGCTTATCATATTACTTCACCTGCACCAAATGGAGAAGGCGGAGCGCGTGCAATGCAAAGGGCTTTACAAGATGCAGGTATTAACCCAGAAGATGTAGATTATATTAATGCGCATGGAACTTCTACACATTTAAATGACTCAACAGAAACAACTGCAATTAAAACAGTATTTGGTGATGCAAGTAAAACGGTAAAGGTAAGTTCAACAAAAAGTAACACTGGACATTTATTAGGTGCAGCAGGAGTAGTTGAAGTAATAATTAGTACAAAGGCAATAGAAGATTCTATAATTCCACCAACGATAAATTATAAAGTACCAGATGAAGAGTGTGATTTAGATATTGTTCCAAATAAACCAGAATCAAAACAGATAAATATAGCTATGTCAAATTCGTTAGGATTTGGTGGACATAATGCAAGTATTATTATAAAAAAATTTGAAAAATAGGGGGAAATATTATGGATTATGAACAAATTAAAAGACTAATGGAAGATATGGGAAATTCAAAATTAAGTAGTTTGGATATAGAATTTCCAGATGGCATTAAAATCAAAATGGAAAAAGCAAGTGAAAAACAAGTTGTTGTAACAAAAAACATGGAAGAAATTGCAGTAGAATCAAATAATGAAAAAGTAGAAAATGAAGATAGCAAAGAAATTAAGCAAGAGGGATTTATTGTAACATCTCCAATGGTAGGAACTTTTTATCAAAAACCATCTCCTGAAAGTAGTCCATATGTAGAAAAAGGATCTATTGTAAAAAAAGGAGATATACTTTGTATTATAGAGGCTATGAAATTAATGAATGAAATTGAATCAGAATATGACGGAGAAGTTGTAGACATTTTTGTAAAAGATGGTGAACCTGTTGAATATGGAAAACCATTATTTAGAATAAAATAAAGGTTGCATGAAGTCTTCATGCAACCATGGGTATATGTTGTGACTGTGACTATGGTTCTAAGAAAAAAGTGAAAGCTCCGTCGACATAACCTTCGGGGTGAACGCGGAAAGACGAGAAAGGCTTTCCAAGGTCCTTTAGGACATCTTGAATGCATCCCACAATCTTATCCTTGTCGTTGTTTTTGATGTAGAGACTAAGCAGGTAACTGCGTATAGGTCGGTCGGGAGAGTCAAAATACTGGATCAAGATTTGCTTAAGAATCATCTGGCACATAGAACTCCGAGAACTATTAGGTTCAATCAGATATTGTCTTGCGAGAGCAAAGAAACGGTCTTCGGAGAACATATAATATACCTCCTTTAAATAAAATGTATGACACATTATACTATAAGTTTTAAAAAAAGTAAATAGTAAAGGAGAAAATTCATGTTAAATAAAGAAGAAATAAAAAAAATAATTCCACAAAGAGAGCCATTTTTAATGATTGACGAAGTAGAAGAATATGTACCAGGGCAAAGTTGCATAGCATATAAAAATGTAGATGAAAGTGAATGGTATTTTAAGGGACATTTTCCTGGAAACCCAATAATGCCAGGGGTACTTATTACAGAAAGTTTAGCACAAGCAGGAGCAGTAGCAATTTTATCATTAGAAGAAAATAAAGGAAAAAATGCACTATTTGGTGGAATTGATAAACTAAAATTTAAAAAGATGGTTGTTCCAGGTGATAGACTAAAACTAGAAGTAAAAATAATAAAACAAAAGGGACCAATTGGAATTGGAGAGGCATTAGCAACAGTAGACGGAAAAGTAGCAGCAAAAGGTGAACTTACTTTTGCCGTTGTGTCGTAAAGGGGTCAATGGGGACAGGTCAGAATATACCAAAAAGAGGTGGAAACATGAACAAAATTTTAATTGCAAATCGTGGAGAAATTGCAGTACGCATTATTAGAGCATGTAAAGAAATGAATATAAAAACAGTGGCTGTTTATTCAGATGTTGACAAAGATTGTATGCATACAAGATTAGCTGACGAATCTATTTGTATAGGTCCTGCAAATTCAAATAAGAGCTATCTTAATTTAAAAAATATCATAGAAGCAGCACATGTAACAGGGGCAGATGGTATTCATCCGGGGTTTGGCTTTTTATCTGAACATAGTAGATTTGCTAAAATATGTGAAGAGTCAAATATTAAATTTATTGGTCCCTCATATAAAGTAATAGAATCTATGGGAAATAAATCAAATGCAAAAGAAATGATGAAATCAGCGGGAATTCCCGTTATACCAGGCTCAAATGGAAGTATAAAGAATTTAGCTACAGCTATAAAAGTTGCAAAAACTATAGGTTATCCAGTTATGCTAAAAGCATCAAATCGGTGGTGGTGGTAAAGGAATTAGAATTATAAATAACCAAGAAGAATTAGAGACAAATTATGATATTGTAAAACAAGAGGCAAAAATGTCTTTTTCTGATGATGAAATTTATATGGAAAAATATATTGAAAACCCAAGACATATTGAGGTTCAAATTTTAGCAGATGAATATGGAAATGTTGTACATTTAGGAGAAAGAGACTGCACAATTCAAAGAAAACATCAAAAAGTAATAGAAGAGGCACCATCAAAGGTAATTGATAGTAAGTTAAGAGCAAAATTAGGTGAAACTGCGATTAAAGCTGCAAAAGTAGCTGGATATACAAATGCTGGAACAGTAGAATTTCTAGTAGATAAAGATGGAAACTTTTATTTTATGGAAATGAATACAAGAATCCAAGTTGAACATCCAATTACAGAAGAAAATACAGGAATAGATTTGATAAAAGAGCAAATTAGAATTGCAGCAGGAGAAAAATTAAGATGGAAACAAAATAAAATTGAAATTAATGGACATTCAATAGAATGTAGAATTAATGCAGAAACTCCATCTAAAAATTTCAGACCAGCACCAGGTAAGATTACAGGTTTAAATCTTCCAGGAGGAAATGGAATTCGTGTAGATACATTTATTTATGAGGGTTATACAGTTCCTCCAACATATGATTCAATGCTTATTAAACTTATTGTGCATGGAGCAAGCAGAGGAGAGGCTATTGCTAAAATGAAAAGAGCATTAGAGGAAGTTGTTATAGAAGGTGTTGATACAAACATTGACTTTTTATTAAGTATTATTACAAATCCAGATTTTATCAGAGGTAACTATGATACATCATTTATTGAAAAAGAAATTTTGAGGTAAGTTTAAACGGAGGTTTTAAATGATAGTAGACAAAATAAAGAAAAGAGAAAATAAAAGTATAAGACCAAGTAATAAAGTAGATATTCCTGCTGGAAAATGGATGAAATGTGACGGGTGTAAAGAAATTTTATATAAAGAAGCGGTAAAAGAAAACAACAATGTATGCCCTTTATGTGGATATGCATTTAGAATGTCAAGCAGGAGAAGAATTGAACAAATTGTGGACGAAGGAACTTTTGAAGAATTTAAACTTAATATTGATACTGTAAATCCTCTAAACTTAAAAGAGTATGATGAGAAACTTAAAACTTTAAGAGAAAAAACAAATTTAGAAGAGGCAGTAATATGTGGCATAGGACAAATAAATTCTCAAAAGGCAGTTATTTGTGTAATGGATAGTAACTTTTTTATGGGAAGTATGGGAAGTGTTGTTGGAGAAAAACTAACATATTCTATTGAAAAAGCAATTAGCTTAAAATTACCAGTAATTATATTTTCTGCATCTGGTGGAGCAAGAATGCAAGAGGGAATTATTTCATTAATGCAAATGGCAAAAGTAACAGAGGCTGTTTCAAAATTAGATGAGGCGGGGCTTTTGTATATATCTGTTTTAACAGATCCAACTTATGGTGGAGTTACGGCAAGCTTTGCAATGCTAGGAGATATTATTTTAGCAGAGCCGGGGGCTATGATTGGTTTTACTGGGCAAAGAGTAATTGAACAAACAATAGGAGAATCTTTGCCAGATGGATTTCAAACTTCTGAATTTTTATTAGAACATGGATTTATTGATAAAATTGTGGAAAGAAAAATGTTAAAAGATACTTTATCAAATTTAATTTGTTTAAATCGTGGTAGCTATGGAGGGGAAAATAATAATGAGTAGTAAGTCAGCATGGGAAAAAGTAGAAATTGCGAGAAGTCAAACAAGAAAGACTTCGTTAGATTATATAGAAGAAATTTTTGATGATTTTGTAGAATTACATGGTGACAGAGCATATAGAGATGACCCTGCTACTGTTTGTGGGCTAGCAAGAATTGGAGATAAAAATTTTACAATAATTGCACAGCAAAAAGGTAGAAATACGAAAGAAAATGTAAAAAGAAATTTTGGTATGCCAAATCCAGAAAGTTATCGTAAAGCTATTCGTTTAATGAAACAAGCAGAAAAATTTCACAGACCAATAATTACTTTTATTGATACAAAGGGAGGATATCCAGGAATTGGGGCAGAAGAAAGAGGACAAGGTGAGGCTATTGCAAAAAGTATGTATGAGATGTCTAAACTTAAAGTTCCAATTATAAGTATTGTTATTGGTGAAGGCTCTAGCGGAGGAGCGCTTGCTATATCTGTTGCAAATAAAATTATGATGTTGGAAAATGCTATTTATTCTATTCTTTCACCAGAAGGCTATGCTAGCATTTTATGGAAAGATTCGAGTAGAGCGCAAGAAGCGGCAGAAAAAATGAAACTAACTGCAAAAGATTTATATGATTTTAAAATTGTTGATACAATTATTAAAGAAGATGATTTATCATTTGAAGAGATTGCAAAGGATATAAAAAAGAAAATTTTACTAAATATTACTAAACTTGAAAAATTAGGAAAAGAAGAATTAGTAGAACAAAGATACCAAAAATATAGGAATATAGGTGAGTTTAAAGAATTTAATTAAAGGAGGGTTAATATGCTTTTAGATGGAAAGAAAATTTTAATTATGGGAATTAGAAACAGATGGAGTATTGCATATGGAATTGCAAAATCTGCTCATGAAAATGGAGCTAAGCTAATATTTACATATATGGGAGAAGAAAACAAAGAAAAGATTGAAGAACTAATTTCAGAATTTGAAGGGGCAAAAGCATATGTGTGTGATGCAGCATCAGAAGACGAAGTAGTAAAAGCCACTTTTGAGAAAATAAAAGCAGAAAATGGAAAAGTAGATGGTATTGTTCATGCAATTGCTCATGCTAATACAGAAGATTTGCATAATGATTTTATTCAAACAAGTAAAGAAGGATATTCTCATGCAGTAGATGTAAGTAGCTATTCATTTGTATTAGTTGCAAGAGTTGCAAAAGAGTTAGACATGTTAAATGAAAATGCAAGTTTGGTTACACTAACATACCATGGTTCTACGAAAGTATTAGAAGGATACAATGTTATGGGAGTTGCAAAAGCAGCATTAGAGGCAAGTGTAAGATATTTAGCACAAAATTTAGGAAAAGAAGAGATTCGTGTTAATGCAATTTCAGCAGGACCAATTAAAACTCTATCTGCAAAAGGAATTAAAGATTTTAGCTCAATTTTAACTGTTGTAGAAGAAAAAGCACCTATTCATAAAAATGTAACAATAAATCAAGTAGGTAATGTCGCAACATTTTTATTAAGTAACTTATCAGACGCAGTAACTGGTCAAGTAATTTATGCAGATAATGGTTATAACATTATGGGAGTATAAAAAAGCGAGGGTAACTATCAAATTTAGATTAGTTACCTATTTTTTATTTAATTGATTAAATTACTTAATTTAGTGATATAATAACAAAAGAAAAAGGAAGTGGTTAAAAAAGTGGCAGATGTAAAAGAAGAAGTAAATGTAGAAAAAATATATGGTAAGCAAAGTTCATTAAAAAAAGACGAATTTTTAAAAACATTCCAGATTGACGAATCTGGCTTAAAAGAAGAAGAAGCAATATCCAGGTTAAATAAATATGGCTTAAATGAAGTAAAACAGGCAAAGCCAAAAAGATGGTATAACTATTTTTGGTCAAGTTTATTTAGCCCTTTTAATAGTATATTACTTGGAATTGCCTGTGTTTTATATTATACAGATGTGTATCTAGCGGATAACCCAAGCTACGCAAATATTATAGTAATAGGCATTTTAGTTGCTTCTAGTACTCTTTTGGAATTTTTTGAAGAATATCATTCAAACAAGGCAGCAGAAAAACTAAAAGAATTAGTTGCAACAACTACAACAGTAATAAGAAATGGAAAAGAAACTAAAATTCCTATAAAGCAAGTTGTGTTGGGAGACATTGTGCTTTTATCGGCAGGCAGTTTAGTTCCGGCAGATTTAAGAGTGTTAGATTCAAAAGATTTATATGTTGGACAATCTTCACTTACAGGAGAATCTGATGCTGTAAAAAAAGTTGTAGAAACAATATATAACACATCAGAAATAGATAGTATATCAGATTTAGATAATATTTGTTTTATGGGAACAAATGTAATTAGTGGAACTGCTAAATGTGCAGTTATAAAAACAGCAGACGATACTTATTTTGGAAAAGTAGCACACACTATACAAAATAATAAGACAAAATCGGCTTTTCAGTCTGGAATTGAAAGTATTAGTAAATTATTAATTCGCTTTATGCTTATATTAATACCTATTGTGTTTATTTTAAATGTTGCAAAACATAGTACAGTAACTGCGTTTACCTTTGCAGTCGCAATAGCAATTTGTATTACTCCGCTTTTACTTCCTGTAATTTTGTCTTCTAGCCTTTCAAAAGGTGCTGTAAGAATGTCCAAAAAGAAAACTATTGTAAAAAAATTAGATGCAATTCAAAGTTTTGGTGCAATTAATATTTTATGTACAGATAAAACAGGAACTCTTACAGAAGATAAAATTGTTTTAGAAAAATATCTAGATATTAATGGGGAAGAAGACTATCGTATTTTAAAACATGCATTTTTAAATTCATATTTTCAAACTGGATTAAAAGGAAATATTGATGAAGCTGTTGTAGCAAGGGCATTACAAAATGGAATGTCAGAATATACAGAAAAATATAAACTAATTGATGAAATTCCTTTTGACTTCTCACGCAGGCGTTTATCAGTTATTGTAAGTGATGGAGCAAAGAAACAGCTTATAACAAAAGGTGCTGTTGAAGAAATATTAAGTATTTGCACAATGGTAGACTATAAAGGTGAAGTATCCCCAATTACAAAACAAATAAAAGACAATATTAGAAGAATATCAAAAGAACTTAATGAAGATGGATTAAGAGTTATTGCAGTTTGCCAAAAAAATGACATTGCAAATGTGCAAGATTTTTCGGTAGATGACGAAAAAAATATGGTTCTTTTAGGATTTATTGGCTTTTTAGATCCTCCAAAGGAAAGTGCAAAATCTGCAATACAGAATCTAAATGATGCAGGAATTCGTGTAATTGTTTTAACAGGAGACAATTTAGAAGTTACAAAATGTATTTGTAAAAAAGTTGGTATTAATTCTGAAAGAATTATAGAGGGAAAAGAAATTGAAAAACTAACAGATGCAGGAGTTTCAAGGTTATTAAAGAAAAGTAATATATTTGTAAAATTGTCCCCAATTCAAAAGGCAAGAATAGTTAGAGTTTTGCACCAAGGTGGAAATATCGTGGGCTATATGGGTGATGGAATTAATGATGCACCATCACTTACAAATTCAGATGTAGGTATTTCTGTTGATACAGCAGTAGATATTGCAAAAGAATCTGCGGATATAATTTTACTTGAAAAAGATTTACATGTGTTATTAGATGGAGTATCGGAGCGGAAGAAAAACCTTTGGAAACTTAATGAAATATATAAAATTGTCAACAAGTTTTAATTTTGGGGAGGTAGTATCAGTCATTATTGCAAGTGTTATTTTACCATTTTTGCCAGAAACTCCAATTCAATTATTAGTAGAGGGACTGCTATATGATTTTGGGCAATTGACACTGCCTTTTGATAATGTAGATGAGGAATACTTAAAGAAACCTAGAAAATTCAATGTAGATAGCCTAAAAAATTTCATGTTATTTATGGGACCATTAAGTTCTGCTTTTGATATTATTGTTTTTGCAATTTTATTATTAGTATTCCATTTAAATGATGCACCTACTTTCCAAACTATATGGTTTTCTTATAGTATAGTTTCTAATTTGCTTGGCATGCACATTATTAGAACAGCGAAAATCCCATTTTTAGAAAGCAATGCACATAGATTAGTATATTTTTCGTCAATATTGCTTGCAATAATTGGTGTTGTAATTCCTTATACTTGGTTTGGAGGAATTGTTGGACTTGTACCAATACCTTTTGTATATATACCAATAATAATATTTGTACCAATACTATATTGTTTTGTTGCATTAATTGCTAAAAAAATTTATATCAAAAAATATGGTGAGTGGATATAGAATATATAAAGAGGGTGCCTAAAAATAGGTATCCTCTTAGTTTTTTATCTTAATTTATTACATGTTACAACATAAATATATGCATAACCATTAACAAATACATAAAGATTACTTCTTATATCTTTTGGCTCTTTATAATGAATAATACTTTTTTGGTTTTGTTCAGCAACATCAATTAAATCGTCTAAAATATCGATATACATAATTTCTAAGTTTTCTAAATTCGGTCTATTAGTTACTGTTACAATTAAATCTCTATAATATTTTAAAATACGATTTATATTATGGCGATATAAATCTTCGTCTGTTTTTGCATTATAGTTTCTTCTTAATCTTATTATAATAATTAATATAGCTCCTATAATTAATACTGCACTAATTATATAATACAATATTTTAATGTTTTTAAAAGAGTCTGAATCTGGAATGATACTTTTTGAAGTAGTATTTTCATAATTTTCTTTTATATTTGTTACTGTGTTTGTAATAGGAATATCTAATTCTATAAAGTCGTCAATGTTTTGAGTGTCTAACATAAAGTTAGATAAATCAATTTGATACGAAATATTAAAATGCACCTTTAAAGTAGCATCAATTGCAATTCCATAAGTTTTTTCATAAGAGCGAGCTAGGTTATTGTAGTATTGATAATCAATATTAATTTTTTCATTAATATTAAAAGTACTAATATTTTCTTTCTTCTCTTTTTTATTATCAAGAAGAGTAAAGGTTCTTGACCAAACTTCTTTGTCTTGTTCATCTATATTTTTTACTATTCCTATTAAATCTGCTGTAATACTATAGTTATATTCTAAATTACTTAATTTTTCTGCATTAAAATCATATTTAAAATTTATAACATAGTTATTTATTGATTTTGACGCATAATAACCACCAGAAGGTAAAGTGTTTGTAACATAGAAATTATTTTGATTTAATAAAATTTCATAATCACTATCTTTTTGAGCTGTAAAATTATAAATTGGAAGTACATTTTTATGATAATTTAAACCAAAAATTAAAAAGGCATTTCCTAGTACAATCATAAATATAACTAGTAAAGCAAATATATACTTAGTTTTAGCTGCGCTTTTAGTTATACTTCTATATTTTCTTTTTGTCATTATATTACCTCCTTACTGTATTTGGACTTTTGAATCACTATTGTTAAAAAAGTCGTATAATAAAACAGAAGGAAAACCTAAATATTTTATACGAAATACATATATACCCTGAATTTGATTAATTTGTACTAAATCAGTATCTGGCATATTGTTGCTATCACCTTTTGTTTGATAAAGAATATTATCATTTTCTTTTATTATATTTACTACTCTATGCACAATATTTTGCTCCTCTATACTATATACAATAATATCTCCATTATTAATATTAGAATTATTATCTAGTTTTTGAAAAATAACAACATCTCCACGATTAAAAGTAGGAACCATACTATTAGAAAGGATAGATATTGCTTGATATTTAAAAAAGCCCAGCATAAAACAAATTAAAGTAACTGAAAAAATAAGTGTTACTGTATAACTAAATTTTGCAAAACTGGTTTGCTGTTTTTTTCTAACATCTATTTTTTGTTTTGTTAATTTATATTTAAATAATATATAAATTAACAATGAAGATAATAAGCATATGGAACCATTGATAAACCAATCTATATTTGGCAAAATAGGTAAAAGCAAAACCGTAAATTTATCTAAAAGTCTAAATAGCAAAGGTAAAATATATCCACCTTTTAAAGTTAAATACATAAATAAACTACTATATGAAATTAATGGTATTATACTTCCACAAATATATTTAAAAAGGTCTTCTTTATTTGAAATTAAGCTATAAAGCATAGAATAGTCAATTTCTAATAATATTAGTAATATTGTTGCAAATACCACAACTAATTTATTATTCTTATTCTCATTTGCTAAAACACTTCTTAATATTTCGATACTAATAATAGGAAGTACTTGTATAAAAATATTTTTTAATATTGCAAAAATTTCATGACTATATGGACTTTTACCAAAACCAAAAATAAAGCCCAAGTAAAAATAAAGTATAATGTGCATACATGAAATTATAGTAACACATAAAAAATATTTTCTATTTCCAGAAAATCTAATATAATCACTCTTTAAATACCATATAAGATAGATTAACATACTTAACCAAAATAAAGGATTAATAACATTTGTGTAAATTATATTATTATTTGACTTAAAAATTATCGCAATAAATAGATAACACACCAAAATAATTAATAGTAATTTATTTTTAATGTAATTCATATTAAAATCGCCTTTTTTCTATAAAGAGGGAAGTAGAACTTCCCTTAAAATTTTACTATTTTTGCACATACTCTATAATGCCTGTTATCGATTTGGTTTTAATAGATGGAACTTCAGTAGTATTTGGATCATATTCAACTTTTACATTTAAAACAGTTTGATTACCAGCTTTTAAGACATGGTCTATATCTGATGTTGTAAAATTAATAGCTTCTGATCCATTAGGGTCTTCCATGAAAATTATATTATCCAAAGCAACATCAATAGTTCCAGCATTTTGAATTGTTATAAGATAAGTTATTGAGTCACCAGGCTTTAATAGTTTAGCACTAAATGTTACACTAGTATTAGTAAATTGTGGGTCTCCGGGATCACAGCCCTCACTAACATCTTGCGTTTCAATTCCAATTATTCTTACATTCCATTCACCTACAATTTCAGCTGTTCCATTTAAAGTAAGTCTACCTTCAAATGATGAATAACCTACTGCCATAACAGATATTACAATTAACAATGCAAAAATTATAATACTTTTTGTATTTTTCATTGCATTAACCCCTTTACTTGTATAGAATTCCTATACACTATTATTATATGGTTTTATGTTTATAGGCGTGTAAAATATAAGACAAAATGTTTTTAATAATTAGAGAAAAACATCCTTGTGCTTTTTTAAATTATTCTTGCAACACAAAAAATTTATGATATAATATTAGCATATATAAAATATGGTGGAGGAAGTATAAATGGCTAAAAGAGCAAAAACCTCGAATAATAGTATAAAAAAAAGTAGCAAAGAAGAAGATAAAGAAAAGCAAAAAAGAAACACTTCTAAAAAGGGAAAGCATAAAGCAACAAGCAAAAAAGAAGAAAGTACTTCTTCTAAAGCACAAAATAAAAATGGAAAAAGGGCGATAGACAAACAAGTTACAAAAATAGAAAATGAGAAAGAAAAAGAGGAGCAACTTGTTAAAATACAAGAAATGAAAGAAATTACAAAAAAAGAAGATGAAATTCCAAAAGAAGAGCTACAAAAAATAAATAAATGCTTATTTCGAAATATTATAATAGCAGTAGGAATTCTTTTATATTTTATGTTTCTAATATTGGGAAATATAAATATAAAACAGGAAGTTTATATAACAGATTTAAAAGTATTTAGCTTTTCTATTTTATTTATAGCAATTATAATAATAGAAAATGCTTACAAAAAAGATAGTGGACAGCTTGCAATCTATGGAATTGAATTTATTGTACTTTCCATAGTAACTTTAGCTTTAATATATTTTAACAAGGCAATTAATTTTAAATATTCATATTTAGTTTTAGCAATATCATATCTATTTGCTATATATTATTTATTAAAAGCTATAGTTATGTACATAAAAATGCGAAGAGACTACTTTATGAACCATATAAAACAAATAATGGACAAGGATGAATGAGGTATATTATGAATAGTATGACAGGTTATGGAAGAGCGGATTTAGATAGAGATTTTAGAAGTTATACAGTAGAGATTAAATCTGTAAATCACAAATATAGTGATATTTCTATTAAAGCTCCAAAGGGCTTTTGGGTTATAGAAGATAGAATAAGAAAAGTATTATTGGAAAGAATATCAAGGGGAAAAATAGATATATATATTACTTATACAAATAATGGACTAGACGGAAGAAATCTTGGAATCAATAAAGATTTAGCTAAAAAATATATTGAAGAATTAAAAAGCCTAGCAAAGGAAAATGAGATAAGTACTGATATTCAAGTCACAGAAATCACAAAGTTTCCAGATGTATTAAATATAGAAAATGAGCAAAATCAAGAAGTGATTTGTGAAGAATTGTTAGAATGTTTAAATATGGCAGTAGACAATTTTGTAAAAATGAGAGCAGTAGAGGGCTTAAAAATAAAAGAAGATTTAAAAAACAGAATAGAGCAAGTAGAAAAAGATGCTAAAAAAATTTCTTCATATTCTGCTGGACTTGTAGAAGAATATATAGTAAAATTAGAAAATAGAATAAAGGAACTTTTGAAAACAGATGTAGTAGATCAAAACAGATTAGCACAAGAAATTGTAATTTATTCTGATAAATCTTCAATAGAGGAAGAGCTAACTAGATTAAATAGCCATATAATTCAATTTAAAGAGTTAATAGAAGACGATAAACCAATTGGGAAAAAGATAGATTTTTTAATACAAGAAATGAATAGAGAAGTAAATACAATTGGTTCAAAATCTGGCAGTTTAGAGATAACAAATGCTGTTATAGAAATAAAAACTATATTAGAAGACATTAGAGAGCAAATTCAAAATGTAGAGTAAAAGGAGGAACTAAAATTATGCAATTAATTAATATAGGGTTTGGAAATATTGTTTCTGCAAATAGAATTATTGCAATTGTTAGCCCAGAATCAGCACCAATAAAAAGAATTGTGCAAGAGGCAAAAGATGATGGAATGGCTGTAGATGCAACATATGGTAGAAGAACAAGAGCAGTTATTATTATGGATTCTGGACATGTTGTATTATCAGCAGTTCAACCAGAAACCGTAGCTGGAAGATTAGACAAAGATGAGGGAACATCAGTAATTCCAGAAGAATAAAAATATAAAAAGGAGAGAATAGAAATGATAGTAAAACCAACTGTAAAAGATTTATTAAAAAAGGTAGATAATCGTTATGAATTAGTAATTGCAACTGCTAAAAGAGCAAGACAAATATCTGACGGAGATATAGTTTTAATAAACACAGATGAAGAGGCACCAGTGACTATTGCAGCAAATGAAATTGCAGAGGGAAAAGTAACTGTAAAGGAGTAAAATATGAAAAAACATATTATTACAATTGCAGGCGATTTAGCAAGTGGGAAAAGTAGAATAACTGATTTACTACAAAAGTCTTTACAATATGAAATTTATCGAAATGGTGAATATGTTAGAAAACTTGCAAAAGATATGAATATGGACATTACTAGTTTTAACGAATATTTAAATGATCATCCCGAAATAGACCAAAACATAGAAAAAAGTGCTGCAATTTATGCAAAGGAGCATGATTTTCTTATTGTTGATGCTCGTTTAGGATGGTATGCAATTCCAGACTCTTTTAAAGTATATTTAAGAGTTGACATTGATGTTGCAGCAAAGCGTGCTTTTTATGATGAAGACAGAAAAGAAACAGAAAAATTTGAAACAATAGAAGAACAAAAACAAGATATGATAAAAAGATATAATTCTGAAAATGAAAGATTCTTTAAATTATATGGTGTTCATAAAGAGGACATGTCTAATTATGATTTAGTAATAGACACGACTAATAATTCTATTGAAGAAAATGCGCGTATTATAGAAGAAACATATAAAAAGTGGTTAGAAGAATAGCCACTTTTATTGTTACAGGAGATTTTAAAAAATATGGTAGCAGAAGTTATTGTTCAAAGCAATGTAAAAAACTTAAATAGAATATTTGACTATAAAGTGCCAGTTGAATTAGAAAATAAAATAAAGATTGGCAGTAGAGTTTTTGTGCCTTTTGGACAAATGAAACAGCTAGAAAATGGCTTTGTAATTGGGCTAAAAGATTTTTCAGAATATGAATTAAAAGAAATTGCAAGTATTCAAGATGAAAAAATTATAGAAAAAGAAAGAATAGAACTTGCAAAATGGATGGCAAAAAGATATTTTTGTAATATATCAGATTGCTTAAAATTAATGCTTCCACCTGGGACAAGCACAAAAAAAATAGAAAATAGAATAAAGGAAAAAAATGCAAATTTTGTTACTTTAAAAAAAGATGAAGAGGATATAGAAAAAGATATAAATGAGGGAAAAATAAAATCACAAAAGCAGATGCGTGGCTTAAAGTTTGTAATAGATAATGGAGATGTTTTGGTATCTGATTTAGAAATGTTTGCAGATACATCAAGAGCAGTGGTACAAACATTATGCAAAAACGGATATTTAGAGCTAATAGAAAAACAAATTGAAAGAAATCCATTCGAAAACAAAAACATAGAGAAAACAGAAAAATTAAAACTTACAGAGGAGCAGGAATCTGCTTATGAAAAAATATCGGATGCAATAGATGATATGATGTTTTCGGAATTTTTAATATATGGAGTAACAGGCTCACGGAAAAACAGAAATATATTTACAATTAATTGATAAAATTTTAAAGCAAGATAAATCAAGCATTTTACTTGTTCCTGAAATATCACTTACTCCACAAACGGTAAATAGATTTATAGCAAGATTCGGTGAAGAAAAAGTTGCAATTTTACATAGTAAATTATCTATTGGAGAAAGGTATGACCAATGGCATAAAATAAAAAGTGGACAAGCTAAAATTATTATACGGAGCTCGTTCAGCAATTTTTGCACCTGCACAAAATCTAGGACTTATTATTATAGATGAAGAACATGATAGCTCATATAAAGCAGAAAGTGCTCCTAGATATGATGCAAAAGAAATTGCAAGAAAACTTGCAATGGAAAATGAAATTCCGCTTGTACTAGGAAGTGCAACACCAGATTTAGAAAGTTACTATAGGGCAAAAAAAGGTGATATAGAACTTTTAAAATTAAGTAAAAGAGCAAATAATGCAAGTCTTCCAAATGTAGAAATAGTTGATTTAAAAGAAGAACTAATACAAGGAAATAAATCAATGATTAGTAGAAAATTATATGATGCTATAAAAGAAAACTTGCAAAATAAAAAGCAAACTATTTTATTCTTGAATCGTAGAGGTTATTCAACATTTATTATGTGTAGACAGTGTGGATACACGGCAACCTGCAAAAATTGTAATATTAATCTTACATACCATGCAGAACAAAACAAATTAAAATGCCATTATTGTGGATATGAAACAAAAGTGATTACAACTTGCCCAGAATGTGGAAGTAATCAAATACGATATTTTGGCACAGGAACTCAAAAGTTAGAAGCAGAAATTAAAAAAATATTTCCTCAAGCTAGCACAATTCGTATGGATGTAGATACAGTTTCAAAAAAGAATTCTCATGAACAGATTTTAAATAAGTTTCAAGAAGAAAATATAGATATTTTGATTGGAACACAAATGGTAGTAAAAGGACATCACTTTCCAAATGTTACACTAGTAGGTGTTATTGCAGCAGATAGTAGCTTAAATATAGACGATTTTAGAGCAAATGAAAAAACTTTTCAAATACTAACACAAGTTGCAGGAAGAGCAGGAAGAGAAAGCCAAAAGGGAAAAGTAATAATTCAAACATATAACCCAGATAATTTTGCAATAGAATGTAGTAAAGAGCAAAATTATGAATTATTTTATGAAACGGAGATAGGACTTAGGAAAAACTTGAAATATCCGCCATTTTGCGATATAATACTAGTTAGGTTTGAATCAAGCAAAGAAAATGAACTAAAAGAAGTTGCAAAAAAATTGCATCAATATTTAAAGGAAAGGTTAACAAAAGAAAATATTGGAATGATATTATATTCGCCAGTGTCAAGTCCAGTTGATAAAATAAAAAACAAAATAAGATGGAGAATGATTATCAAATGTAAATTTGGCGATAATATAATTACACTTATGAACGATATGTTAAAAGAATACGAAAAAATGAAAGTACAGGGTACAAGAGTAATAGTAGACATTAACCCAAATGACATGGCACACTAATGGGGGATTGGGGCCTGACCCTTTTTCCTCAAAATGGGAAAAAGGGTCAGGTCATGTTTTAAAAGGAGGCAAAAATGGCAATAAGAGTTGTAAGAGAAGATGGAGACGAGATTTTGAGAAAAAAATCAAGAGTAGTAGAAGTTATTGATGATAAAATAAGAGAATTATTAGAAGATATGGTAGATACAATGCATAAGTATAATGGTGTGGGGCTTTCTGCTGTACAAGTTGGAATTTTAAAAAGATTAGTTGTAATCGATTTATATGATGATAAAGGTCCTATTAAATTAGTTAATCCAGTTATTATAAAAACAAAAGGAGAGCAAGAAGTAGAAGAAGGTTGCCTTAGTTTTCCAAACCAATATGCTAAAATAATAAGACCAGAAGAAGTTATTGTAGAAGCTTTAGACGAAAATGGAAATCCTGTTAAAATAAAGGCAAAAGGCTTACTTGCACAAGCAATTTGCCATGAAGTAGATCATTTAGAGGGTATATTGTTTGTTGATAATATGATACCAGGAACTCTTCAATATGTTGAACCAAATACGGATAAGTAGGGAGGCTATTTATGTTAAATGTTGTTTTTATGGGAACACCAGACTTTGCGGTAGAATCTTTGAAAAGATTAGACGAAGCGGGCCATAATATTATCGGTGTTGTGACTAATATAGATAAACCAAAAGGTAGAGGAATGAAGCTTATTCCATCACCTGTTAAAGAGTATGCTTTAGAAAGAGGTTTTAAAGTTTTTCAGCCATTAAAGGTAAGGAAAAATCCAGAATTTATAGAAGAACTTAAGAGTTTAAACCCAGATGTTATTTGCGTAGTAGCTTATGGCAAAATATTACCACAAGAATTATTAGAAATTCCAAGACTTGGATGTATTAATGTACATGGCTCTTTACTTCCTAAATATAGAGGAGCAGCACCTATTCAATGGGCTGTTTTAAATGGTGAAAAAACAACTGGAATTACTACTATGTATATGGATGTTGGAATGGATACAGGTGATATGATTTTAAAACAAGAAGTAGAAATTGGAGATAATGAAACAACAGGAGAGCTTTGGGAGAGATTATCTAAAATAGGTGGAAAGTTATTAGTAGATACTTTGGATTTAATTGAAAAGGGAAAAGCCCCAAGAGAAAAGCAATCTGACTATTATACTTTAGCTCCAATGTTAGATAAAGAAATGGCTAAAATTGATTGGGAAAATAAATCGGCTAACGAAATTAAAAATTTGGTAAGAGGGTTAAACCCAATAATGGGTGCATATAGCTTATTAGAAGGTAAGAAAGTAAAGTTTTGGAAAGTAGATGCATTAGATGATGCTAAACTTTATGAATTATTTCCAGAGTTAAAAGAATATGAATACAAAATGAAAAATGTTATGCCAGGAACTGTACTGTTTTCAGATAGTAAAAAAGGGTTATATATTAAAGCAAAAGATGGAATTATCAAGGTAATAGAATTACAAGCTGAAAATGCAAAAAAAATGAATGCATCTGACTTTTTAAGGGGAAATGCAATCGTAGCAGGAACTTTATTTGAGTAAAATAAAATTTGCAAAAATAGTTGTAAATTTTTATATAAATTGATATACTAATATCATCGAGAAAATATATTAAGAGGAGGTATAATGTTATGGAAGAAAATAAAGAAACAAAAAATGTTGAGGAATTAGAAACTCAAGGCGAAGTAACATTAGAAAATACAAATATAAAAATCGCAGATGATGTTATTGCAGTTATTGCAGGAGCTGCAGCATCAGAAGTACCAGGAGTTTCAGCAATGGCTGGAGGATTTGCAGGTGGTATTTCAGAAGTATTTAGCGGAAAGAAGAATTTTGCAAAAGGAATTAAAGTAGAAGCAGGAGAAAAAGAAACAAAAATTGATGTTAACATTATTGTAGAATATGGTGTTAGAATTCCTGATGTTGCTTTCGAAATTCAAAACAAAGTAAAAAAAGCAGTAGAGGGAATGACAGGATTAAAAGTTGTAGAAGTTAATGTTCATATTCAAGGAGTTAATACAGAGTCAAATATGGATACAAATAATAATGAAGAAACACAAGACAAATAATAAAAGTCTAAAAGGGCACAATATTATAGTGCCCTTTTAAACCTTATAAGAAGGGTGGAAAAATAATTATGAAAATTATCGAAAAAACATCACTAGTACTATTTTCAATATTAATATTAATAATATCTGTAATATTTTCTTTACTAATTTTTGGATGGTTAGATATTAAAATTTTTGAAGATGCAATTATAGGCATAATGCAAAATTCAGTATCTTCTAATATTATTTTAGGACTTAATACAGTTTTTATACTACTTGCAATTAAATGTATCTTTTTTAGTTCAAATACAAAAGGTAAAAATGAATATAAAAATGGCATTTTACTAGAAAATGCTGATGGTAAATTATTAATTACAAGAGAGACCATTGAAAATCTTGTAAATAATGTTGTAAAAGGTTTTGATACAGCAGAGGATATTAGCACAAGAATCGAATTAAATAAAGATAATACAATCGAGGTTTATGTTAATTTAAGTGTAAGAGAAAATGCAGTAATTAAAGAATTGTCTACAAATCTTCAAACTAAAATTAAAAATACAATCAAAAAGACATCTGATTTAGAGGTAAAAGGAGTCAACATTAAGGTTAAAAATGTAGAACCTGTTAAAGAAAATGTAGCACAATAGAAAGGGAGCGTTTTTTATGGACGAATTTAAAAAATTTATGTCTAAATATGGTGGTATTGTAATAGGAGTTATTATTGCAATATTGCTTTTATGCACAAAGTTATATAAAGTAATTATTGCTATTATATTAATTGCTATATGTGGATATGCTGGAAATTACATACAACATAATAAATTTGAAGTAAAAGAAAAATTGAAAAATTTTATTGATAAATTATAATATACAAGGAGAATAAGGGGAAAGGTTGTTACAAAATGAATAGAACAGAAACAAGAAAAGTAGCATTTGAATTAATATATAGTGTAGAACTTCAAAAAATAGTTAAAGACGAGTATGAAGAACAAATTAATTTGTTTTTAGATAGTAAAAATATTACAGACGAAAAAGTAAAGGAATACATAGAAGATGCAATTTATGGAATAGAAGAGCATAAAGAAGAAATTTTAAAACAAATTAATAGCGAACTATCGGAAAAATGGGAAATAAGTAGACTTTCAAAAATTAGTCTTGCCATTTTAAAACTTGCAATTTATGAGATTTTATATAAAAAGTTGCCATATAAAGTTGTTATTAATGAAGCGGTGGAACTTGCAAAAAGTTATGGAGACGATAATACGCCATCATTTGTAAACGGAGTTCTTGCAAGTATTGTAAAAAATAATAAGATAGAACAGGAGTAAACAAATGAAATATGATCCAGTTAGCGTAACTGATTTAAATAAATACATAAAAGAGAAAATCGCAAATGATGAGGCATTAAATAATGTTTTAGTAAAAGGCGAAATATCTAATTTTAAAAATCATTATACAGGACATCTATATTTTACATTAAAGGACGAAAATTCTTTAATTAAATGTATTATGTTTAAAAGTTCAGCTGTTAATTTAAAATTTATGCCCAAAGATGGCATGAAAGTGCTAGTTTTTGGTACTGTCTCTGTTTTTGAAAGAGATGGTGTATATCAAATTTATTGTAAAGCAATGCAAGAAGACGGAATGGGAAGTCTATATACAGCATATGAAGAATTAAAAGCTAAATTAGATAAAGAGGGACTATTTAAAGTAGAGCATAAAAAGAAAATTCCAGTTATGCCAAAATGTATTGGAGTTTTGACTTCTAATACAGGTTCTGTAATTCGAGATATTATTAATGTATCAACAAGAAGAAACCCAAATGTGTACATAAAACTGTTGCCAGTACCTGTTCAGGGGGAGGGCGCTGCTATAAAGATTGTAGATGCAATAAAAACTATGAATGATAAAAAACTTGCAGATGTTATCATTGTTGCAAGAGGAGGGGGCTCATTAGAAGATTTATGGCCTTTTAATGAAGAAATTGTAGCAAGAGCAATTTACGAATCAGAGTTACCTGTTATTTCTGCGGTAGGACATGAAACTGACTTTACTATTGCAGATTTTGTAGCAGATCTTCGAGCGCCAACGCCCTCTGCAGCAGCAGAGCTTGCAGTACCTAACATATCTGATGTGATGTTAAAACTAAATTCATACAATAATAGGTATAAGCTAGCATTAAAAAAGAAAATAGAAGTAATGAAATTAAGATATGAAAAATGCATGAATAGCAGAGTATTTAAAGAGCCTTTACAAAAAATACAAGAAAAGTATATTTTAATAGATATGCAAATAAAATCAATACAAAATAGTATTACAAATTTATATAAAGATAAAAAAAATTATGCAATAAATATGATTGCAAAATTAGATGCATTAAGTCCATTAAAAACACTAACAAGAGGATATTCTATCGTGGGACTTAATGGAAAAGTAATAAAATCTGTAAAACAATTGCAAAAAGATGACGAAGTAGATATTCGTTTTTATGACGGAACGGCGAAAGCAAAATTAATATAGGGAGGTAACTTATGAATAAAAATGTAAAAAATATTATAATGGTTGTTGTAATTATACTTATCCTATTTGCTATTATTTGGCTTGGATATGATATGTTAAAAAGTAAGCCTGCAAATACAGATGTAGATACTAATTTAGCAGATGAAAATACAGGTTTAGATAATGTTATTAACAATTTATTTGATAATGTTGTAACAGAGGATATTGTAGATGGAAATGATGTTCAAAGTGAAAATATAGAAGAACAAACAAATAGTGTATCTACTGAAAGTATTACAAGTAAAGAGGCAAGAGCAATAGAACTTGTAAAAAAACAGTGGGGAAGTTCAGATGGAGTTTATTTTTCAAATGATAGTATTGACGAAGCAGGAAGATATATTGTGTCAGTACACGATTCTAGAACAACAGGAGCTCTTGCATTTTATTTAGTAGATGTAGATAAAGGGTTAGTTACAGAGCAATAAAAAGGAGTAAAAGAATATGGGCAAAGAAACAAATTTTGAAGAAAATATGAAACAATTAGAACAAATTGCAAAAGAATTAGAAACGGGAGATTTAGATTTAGATACTTCTGTTAAAAAATTTGAAGAAGGCATGAAAATTTCTAAAGAGTGTAGTGACATACTAGAAAAAGCAGAAAAGAAAATTACAATGCTTATTAATGATAATGGCGAACTAAAGGAAGAAAACTTTGTACAAGAAGAGGAATAAAGAAAATGATGGGGATAATAATACAATATAAATATATCATAGTACCATTTGCAGTATGGTTTTCTATACAATTGTTTAAATTAATATATGATTTAGTTACAACAAAAAAATTTAATTTTAAGAGAATACTAGGCGCAGGAGGAATGCCTAGTTCTCATTCTGCTGTTGTAACAGCACTTGCGACAATGATAGGAAAATCACAAGGAGTAGATTCACCTATGTTTGGCTTATCTATAATATTTGCGTTTGTTGTTATGTATGATGCGGCAGGTGTGCGTAGGGCAGCAGGAAAACAAGCTAAATTATTAAATAAAATTGTAAATACTCCCGGACTTACTGGTGTTGAAGTAACAGAAAAACTTCAAGAAGTATTAGGACATACACCTATACAAGTATTTGTAGGTGCAATTATAGGTATTATAGTAGGACTCATAGTAGGATAACTAGAAAAAGTGGAGGAATTTTCATGGAAGATATTGAAATTGCAAGAAATACAAAATTACAAAAAATAACTGAAATTGCAAAAAAAATAGGTATTGAAGAAGATGATTTAGAATTATATGGAAAATATAAAGCAAAAATTTTGCCACAAGCCATAAAAAAAGTAAAAGATAAAAAAGGAAAACTAATTTTAGTAACGGCAATTAATCCTACACCTCTTGGAGAGGGAAAAACTACAATGGCGATAGGTTTAGCAGATGGCTTAAGAAAAATTGGAAAAAATTCTGTATTAGCATTAAGAGAACCATCACTTCGGTCCAGTGTTTGGAATTAAAGGCGGAGCAACAGGTGGAGGATATTCGCAAATAGCACCAATGGAAGATATAAATCTTCATTTTACAGGAGATATTCATGCGATTACATCTGCTAACAATCTACTTTCTGCTATGATAGACAATCATATATATTTTGGAAATGAATTAGGTTTTGATAGAGTTGTGTGGAAACGCTGTGTAGACTTAAATGATAGACAATTAAGAAAAGTAGACACAGGTCTATCAAAAGAAAAAAATATTGTTCCAAGGCAGGATGGCTTTGATATATCTGTTGCATCTGAAATTATGGCAGTTTTTTGTTTAGCAACAGACATTAATGATTTAAAAAGAAGAATAGGAAACATTATTATAGGTTATACAAAAGAAAATAAACCAATTACAGCAAGAGACTTAAAAGCAGATGGAGCACTTACTGTTTTACTAAAAGATGCAATTAATCCTAATTTAGTACAGTCTTTGGAGGGAACACCTGCAATTGTTCATGGTGGACCATTTGCAAATATTGCACATGGATGTAATAGTATTGTTGCAACAAAACTTGCTTTGTCATTAGGAGATTATGTAGTTACAGAGGCAGGCTTTGGAGCAGATTTAGGTGCAGAAAAGTTTTTGGATATTAAATGTAGAAAAGCTAATTTAAAACCAGATGCTGTAGTATGTGTTGCTACTATTAAAGCTCTAAAATATCATGGAGGAGTAGCAAAAGAGGATATAAAAGAAGAAAATATAGAGGCATTAGATAAAGGATTTCATAACTTGTTAAAACATATAGACAATTTAAAAAATGTGTATGGTTTAAATGTAGTTGTTGCAATTAATAAATATACACATGATACACAAAAGGAAATTGACTTTTTACGAAACAAGTTAGAAGAACATGGAGTAGAGCTAAGTCTAGTAGAATGTTGGGAAAAAGGTGGACAAGGAGCAATAGATTTAGCTGAAAAAGTAGTGAAATTAACTGAAATGCCATCAAACTTTAATTATGCATATTCATTAGATATGGGAATTAAAGATAAAATAAAAGAGCTAGCTCAAAAAATATATGGAGCAAAAGATGTAGAATATTTAGGAGATGCAGAAGAAAAAATAAAGCAGATTGAAAGTTTGGGATATTCAAATTTACCAATTTGTATTGCAAAAACACAATATTCGCTTTCTGATGATGCAAATAACCTAGAATGTTTAGAAGATTTTAATATTCATGTAAAAGATGTTGTTTTAAAAACAGGAGCAGAGTTTATCGTTATTATCACAGGAAAAATTATGACAATGCCAGGACTTCCAAAAGTTCCAGCAGCTGAAAAAATAGATTTAGATAAAGATGGAAATATTGTAGGAATTTTTTAAATTAGTAGTATAATAACACCATTTTTGGATAAGATAATTTAAAAATTATTTTTGAAGAAAGTGGTGTTTTTATTTTGAAAAAAATAGGAATCAAACTTAAAAGTCATTTAAAAGCATTAATAGTTATTGGAATTGTAAGCACACTATTTATATCATACAATGTATTTTTTAGAACAAATGAGGTAGATGCTTTATCAAAATATGGCTCAAGGGGAGAAGAAGTTAAAACAATACAAACAAAATTAAAAAGATGGGGATACTATAGTGGAAGTGTTGACGGAATTTATGGAAGTGCAACACTTGCAGCTGTGAAGAAATTTCAAAGAAAGAATGGACTAACAGCTGATGGCATTGCAGGAACAAAAACTTTGCAAGCCATGGGAATTTTTAGTAACTCTTCTAGTAATTCCAGTTCTAGTTCAAATTCAGGTTCATCAAATTCAAATGATTTAAATATTCTTAGTAGATTAGTATATGGAGAAGCAAGGGGAGAGCCTTACACTGGACAAGTTGCTGTTGCAGCAGTTGTTTTAAACAGAGTAAAAAGCAGTTCTTTTCCAAATACTGTATCAGGAGTAATATATCAAAGAGGTGCATTTGATGCAGTAAGTGATGGACAGATTAATATGTCGCCAGATTCAACTGCAAAAAAAGCTGCACAGGATGCATTAAATGGTTGGGACCCTTCTTATGGAGCAATTTATTACTTTAACCCTAGTACAGCAACAAATAAATGGATTTGGTCAAGACCTTTAACAGTAACAATAGGAAAGCATAGATTTTGTAAGTAATTAAACGGATTAGAAATTAATATAGTTAATTTTCTAATCCGTTTCTTTTTATCCCTTTTATAAGGGGTGGTTTCATTTGTTAGATTAAGTAAATAGTCCACAGAAGTATTATAAAAATTTGCAAGCTCAATTAATATCTTTGTAGGAATATCATTTTCGCCTGTTTCGTATTTAGAATATCCTGTTTGAGACATGTTTAAATATTTAGCAATTTGTGATTGAGTTAAATCTCTATCTTCTCGTAATTCTTTTATTCTCTTATACATTTTATATATCTCCTAACTTTTATTTTCCTGCCAAAATCCCCAGTTTATACTACCTTATAAAATAATTTTAAAATAATCTGAAATAGGTTATTGACATTTAACCTGAAATAGGTTAAAATTATCAAAGATAATCTAAAATAGGTTAAAAAATAAATAATCTAATGAAGATTCAGTAATAGAAGGAGGTGAATATTCTTTTAATAAAGGGTAATATGTTAAAAAGATTATCTACCCCAAATAATGTGTAACCATGTAGCACAAAAGAGTTATTTTAAGGCCTATAAGGCTCAAAAATGGTATATGAAAAAATATATCATACACCGTAGAAAAAATATTAAAATAAAGAAAGAAGGAATTAAAAATGAAAAAAACAATATTAGGAATTATGCTTACAATAGCTTTAGTAATGGCTATGGTAGGAACAGTTAATGCAGCAAGTTTATCAGTAGATAAAAATAAAATTAATGCAGGAGATAAAGTAGTAGTTACAATTACTGCAAAAGACGCTTTTGAAAACATAGATTTTACAATGTCATATGATTCAACAAAATTTGAATATGTTTCAGTTTCAGACGAAATAGGAATGGTAGACGCAAATGCTGAAACAGCAAATGAAGTAGTTGTTTCAGGTGCAGGAAAAGCAACAAAAACAATATCATTAACATTTAAGGCTTTAAAAGATGTAGAAGCAGGAGATGCAACATTCTCAATAAAAGATACAACTTTAACTGAAGCTTTTGAAACAAATAAAGACAAAGTAACAGTATCTATAGCTAAATCAGCTAAACCAAGCACAAATAAAGACGACGAACCAAAAACAGGAATGTCTATAGTAGCAGGAATTGTACCTGTACTTGTATTAGCAGGAGCTGTATTAGTTATAAAAAAAACAAAATAAAAAGCAAATAAAGCAATAAAAATTATGACAAAAAATATGCTTTTGGGAGGAATGAAAAGTGAATAAAAATTTTAAATTTATATCATCATTAACATTAGCTGGAATTTTAGCTGCAAGTAGTTTTAGTGGTATAGTTTCAGCTGCGACAACAACTAATACAACAGCAACAACTTCATTAGGTGTATATCGCAAATTAGTAGAAGGAAAAGCTGTTGTACCATATGTTGTACATGATAGAAATGATAGAGTAACAATTAAAGATATTAAAGACGAATATAGTAAAATATCAAAATTTAATAAATCAGACAAGTTACCTGAAGACACAACAGTAGTAGTAACAGGAGATACTTTTGAAGCAGACGGAACAGAATATACAGTAGTTGTATATGGTGATGTTGATTCAAAAGGAGATGTAGCTAGTGCAGATGCATTAAGAGTATTAAGAATTGGAACAGGAACTATTAAAGATGCTACAGATGTTCAAAAAGAGGCAGCAGATGTAATCAACGATGGAAAAATAGATTCTGCTGATGCTTTAAGAATTTTAAAATGGTATACAAAAACTGAGAAAAAATTAGTAGATCCAGAACCAGAACAAGAGGAACAAG
>CANQCV010000007.1 GCA_947591045.1 uncultured Clostridia bacterium | reverse complement strand
AATAAATGTGTTTGTCGCCGCCTCTTTGAGCGACTAACAAATGAGAGAGTGAATAAATCTTTTAAGGGGCTTACCAGAAATGGTAGGCTCTTAATATTATAAGGAGTAATAAGAATGCAAATAAATGTAGGCTGTTTTTATTTTATAAAAGATTCATTTTTTGATATTATAGATGATTCAGAGTTAATGAAAAATAAAGAAAATGAAAATAAACGACCTTGTTACTATTGTTTTAAAAGTAAAGAATATAATAATATAATTTGGTTCATTCCTGTAAGTACAAAAATAGATAAATATCAAAAAATTTATGATTATAAAATACAAAAACAAATTAAATTAGGAAAAAAGCCATCAATCGATACAATTGTTTTTGGAGATGTAGCAAATACATATAGTGCTTTCTTAATACAAAATATGTTTCCTGTAACGGAACAATATGTAGAAAGCCAATATATAAAGAATAAAGTACCGATAAGATTATCAAATAAATTGCAAACAGAAATTGTAGATAAGGCAACAAAGGTTTTGAATTTATATAATCATGGAATGAAAAATATTATTTTCCCTAATATTGATAAAATATTAAAACAATTATTATGAATTAGTTGGATTGGAATGGGCCAATGAATCATTTTCATGTACAATTAATTCCTAGATATTCATTTGAAAAAAGAGGTTCGAAAAATTTTGTAAAGCCAAGATTTGAATATAAAGAAGATAAGGAAAAACTTCAACAAGTGAGAAGAAAATTATTAAAAGAGTAATAAATTTATATGTGTCAATTTAAAAAAATTGCTAGAGTAGGAGAGAGGGGCTGTTTTTCAAAATCTTAAAAATATAAAAATGAAATAAATTATAAATTTTTCTAAAACAAAATTTAAAAATTTATATTGTAAATAATAAAAATAAAATTTGTAATTTAAATTTAAGATTTTGAAAAACTTATTTTACGAACATCAAATTTAAAAATCGAACATTTGTTATAATTAAAATTTTTACAAATTAAAATGTAATTTTTATTTAATAATTTATAAAACTTTATTAATAAATTTCTAATTATAACATTATAAAATAATTTCATTTTATTAAGTCTCAAAATCGATTCTAAGACATTTTTTAATTCAAGTAATAAAGTTAATCGTCTAAAACTTATTTTTAATATTTAAGAATTACCATTTATATAATGTAAATTTGTTAATATATTGTAAAATCAATAGTTTTTGAGAAATGTTGAAAAAAGCTCAAAAAAACGACGCGCGAGAATCGATTTTAAGCGATTTAAATTTTAAAGACAACAAATTATATGTCTAAAAATATAGTAATTGTTTTAAAATTGAAGATAATATTAGATAATAAAATATAATTTCTAAATTTAAAGAAATATCATAAAAAACGACGCGTTAAAATCGATTTTAAGACATTTTTTAAAAAAAGACATATAGTTTGTTGTCTAAAAAATAAAGATACATTTAGAAAATAGTGATTTTAGAGGTTTTATATAAAAAATTGAAAAAAGGCGATAAAAAATAAAAGTAATGAAGTTATATGTCTAAAATAAGGATTTAATAGAGGCTGTAATGAAGATATAGCAAGAAGTTCAGGTATTATATAATTATATATTTTTCCTACCTTCATTTGCACAAAACTTTGATTGAGGGTTATGTAAAGTAATATGCTATATCAAAAATAATTAAATGAAAATAATAAAACCAGAATATTTGAAAATATCAAATGTTCTGGTTTTTTATTATGCAAAAAAAAAGGAGGAAAGAAAATGTTAGGAGAAACTATTAAAAAATTAAGACAAGAAAAAAATTTAAGTAGAGCTAGTTTAGGAAATATCGTAAAGCTTACTGGTCGTTGCATAGAGAATATTGAAAGCGGAAAAATAACAAATCCTAATTTAGATACTGTGAAAAAACTGTCCGAGTTTTTTGGAATTTCAATTGATGAACTTATAAAGTAAGTCAACAAAAAAGGAAGGAGGTATATTATGAACAGTTTAATTATAATTTGTTTTCTTTATATATTTTTAATTGCTATTTTAACCTATATTTTTAAAAATGAAATAGACCTAAAAGAAAGAGAAATTTCACTTTTAAAGAAACAAATTCAAAATAGAGATGATTTTATAGATAAGCAATCAGCAAAGATAAAAAGCATAAACATTAAAAATGAATTGTTTGATACTATAAAAGTGATTACTAATCTTAAAAAGACATTGGTAGATAAATATGACTTAATAAAAGAGCTAGTCGACAAAGTAGACTAACTCCTTACACAATAAAAATATAAATTCAATTTATATAGAGTCTATCACAAAAATAACATAAATGCAACAGCATAATTAAAAAGGGGTATGTAAAATGGATTATCAAAGTAGATATGACGAACTAGATGAAATTATAGACTCAATTGATATTCTAGTAGACAAAATAACAGACAAGGATTACATAGAAAGATTAAACGAAATTAAATTTGATGCACAAAACGAATTAGATGAGGTGTCAGACAAATTGCAAGAAGAATATGACAGAGAAGAGAAACAAAGGGAAAAAGAATATTGGGAAGGAGTGATTTAATGGAAAAAATAACTTTTGAAGATATACAAAAAGCAAATGAAACAATAAAAACAACAGACATCAAGGGTAAAGAATATGCAGAAGTAAATCAAAGAATTAAGGCTTTTAGAATGATTTACCCAGAAGGAACAATTGAAACAGAAATGATAAGTAATAGTGATGGAATATGTATATTTAAAGCTTGGGCATATGCTAAAAAGGTTTGGGTAGAAGATGGTGAAGAAGGTTCTGGATATTGGAAATATTCACAGTTGTTAGGAACAGGAACAGCTTACGAAAAAGAGGGAAGTTCTTTCATAAATAAAACAAGTTACATAGAAAATTGTGAAACATCAGCAGTAGGTAGAGCATTAGGCATGGCGGGCTTTGGAATAGATACTTCCATTGCAAGTTTTGAAGAAGTAGCTAATGCGATACACCAACAAGAAGAAAGTCAATTAATTTCTAAAACGCAGGAAGAAGCACTAGATAAAGCAATTGAAAATAGAAAAATATCAGATGAAATAGTTTTAAGAATATTAAATAATTATGGTTATTCTAATACATCAGAAATTAAAATAAAAGATTATATGAACATAGTAAATGAATTTCAAAAGTTAGTACAAAAGTAGGAGTTTTTATGGTAGGAACGATAGAACAAGTAATTCAATTTTTATTTAAGCAAGATAAAACAAAAAAGTATGAAGTAAAAGAATATAAACAAAAAAGGTCAAATGATGCAAATGCTTATTTTCATGTTTTAGTAAATGAATTGGCAAGATATTTTAATATATCAGATAAAGAAATGAAAACAAAAATGAACTTGCAATATGGAACAATAGCTAAAGATGAAAATGGTAATAGTATAGGAATAAAAATACCTAAAGGAACAGATATAACACAATTTTACGATTATGCAAAATGGTTTGGAGAATGTGAAGATAATGGAATAAAGTTCGATAAATACCTACTATATAAACAAACACATACATTAAATACTAAAGAAATGTCACAACTAATTAGTGGTGTAGTACAAGAATGTCAAGATGTAGGAATAGAAACTAAAACACCAGAAGAATTAAGAAGTTTATTAGATAGTTGGGAATCTGGCACTAATAGAAGCTAAAAAACAAAAGTGAGTAAGGAAAAAATAGTTTGTTAGTGCCAAGACCCCCATATAAAAGGAGCAATAATGATAGTAACAGATTTAAGTAATAGTTTTAATCCAGTACATAAACAAAAAATAAAAAAGCATATTACAGAAACAGTATTAAATAAAACATACAAAGAAGTTTTTGAAAGAGATAAAGGCAGATGTCAATTATGTGGAATGTTTTTACATTTAGAATTACATCACATAAAAGGTAGGGGAAAAAATTTAACGAACAACATTGATAACTGCATTATGCTTTGTCACAATTGTCATCATAATATAGTACATAAAAACCAAAAAAAATATAGACCAATTTTAATTGGAATAATAGAGAGAAAAAATAGCAACAGATGTTAAGACATAAAATTTAACCATTTAATTATACGAAAGGAGAAAAAAGAATGTGAGCAAAGAAACATATTATTTTTCTCATGATAGCAATGCTATTACTGATACAAAAATATTAAATATGCGAGCTGATTATGGTTTAGAAGGATATGGATTATTTTGGGCAATAATAGAAATGTTACGAAATGAGGAAGATTATAAGCTTGAACTAGATAAAAACACATATAGAGCAATTAAAACATTAACTAATACAGATATTGATATAGAAAAATATATAAAAGACTGTATAAATGATTATCAATTATTTATGATACAAGACAATAAATTTTATAGTAATTCGTTATTAAGAAGAATGTCAGAGAAAGATAAAAAATCGGAAATAGCAAGAGAAAAAGCAAATGCAAGATGGAATAAAGATGCAACAGTAATGCAACAGCAATGCATTAGTAATGCAAATAAAATAAAAGAAAATAAAGAAAAAGAAAATAAAATAAATAAAAAGAAAATAAAGGAAAATAAAAAAGAACAAGAAGAAAAAATACACTTTGCAGAATTTGTATCTATGACCAATGCTGAATATGAAAAGTTAGTAGGCACTTATGGAAAAGATTTTGTAGACCAATGTATTACTATTCTTGATAATTATAAAGGTTCTAGTGGGAAAAATTATAAAAGTGATTATAGAGCTATATTAAACTGGGTTATAGATAGAGTAAATGAAAATAATTCTAAAAAGCAAAATAAAAAAAGTGGAATGAATGATTTTAAAGACTTATGGGAGGAGGCAAAAAATGAACAAGCAGGAAACAATTCAAGTAATAACTTTAATGGCTGGTAATTATGATAGTATTGCTCAAAAAGATAAAACTCAAAAAGAATTAATGATTAATACATGGTATGAATGTTTAGGAGACCTAAATTATGAATTAGTATTACAAGCTGTAAAGAAAACAATAATTGAAAGCCCATATCCACCTACTATTCATGATATTAGAAAAAATGCAATAAACATGATTAATCCAATAACACAAAGAACAGCTATTGAAGCATGGAACGAAGCATTTAAGATGATTTGTAATGGTATATATATGACACAAGAAGAGTTTGAAGTACATAGCCCAGAAGTAAAAAGATTTTTTGGAAATGTGAGACAAGTTAAAGAACTTGCACAATGTGATTCTGATACTATAAATACTGTTACAAAAGGTCAGTTTTTAAAACAATATGAAGCAATAACGCAAAGTGAACAAGAACGTAGATTATTACCACCTAAAATGCAAGAATTTATAGGGAAATTAGCAAATAAGATGAGTATAAATCAAATAGGAGAGTGATAACAAATGAATAGCATAGCTTATGAAACAAGACAAAAGAGCTTTGAAGATATAAAACCTAAAAGATTAACAAGATATATGCAATTATTAGAGATACTAGGCAATAAAGAGATGACAGCAAGAGAGATAGAAACGATTAGAAGTAGGACATACTTGCCTAAAAGATTTGATATGAATTGTACTAGACCACGCTTAACAGAGCTTGTAAATGAATATCACGAATTAATAGAGTGTGGAATAAAGAAAGACGAGGAAACAGGCAAGTCAGTAGCAGTATATAGAAGGACAACAGAGCAAGAAAAGATGGAATTAGATAATATGGAGCATATTCCGTATTTGGATTAGGAGGAAAAGAAATGATAATAGTTAGTCAAGATAAAGATTTAGTAATAAATTTTGAAAATATAACAGTAATAGGATTAGCCACAAATAATCCAAAAGAAATAGATTCAATAACAGTAGATAAAAAAGAACAATATTTAGGAGAATACAAAACTGAAGAAAGAGCAAAAGAAGTATTAAAAGAAATAATACAAAGTTATAGAGAATATAGAACAGCAGAAGTAGATGGTTATACAAATGTATTACAAAAAACAGCAGTATATGAAATACCAGAGGAGTAGCCTATGGTGCAATTAAAAGATATGCCAGGTATATGCAAATACTGTGTAGGTTGTTTAAGATTAGAAGATGAGAATTTTAAGTCAGTATATCGTTGTAAAGACTTTGAAGCAAACCAAGTAACTTGGAGAGACCTTATATACAAGGAGCTAAGGAAGAAATGAAACTATACAATAAAACTAATTGCTATAAATTATATCAACGGAAATATGTTAGATATGCTAGAAGTAATAGAAAAAGATAGTATAGACAGTATAGTAACAGACCCACCTTATGAACTTAATTTTATGGGAAGAGGTTGGGATAATGCTGGTGTAAGTTTTAATAAACAAACATGGCAAAAATGTTATGAAGTATTAAAACCACGGAGGTTATTTACTTTCATTTGGTGGAACAAGAACATTTCATAGAATAGCTTGTGCAATAGAAGATGCAGGATTTGAAATAAGAGATTGCATAATGTGGTTATATCGGTAACGGATTTCCTAAGTCAATGAATATTGGTAAGAAACTAAAACAATGGAAAGGATGGGGAACCTGTCTAAAGCCTGCTTATGAACCAATAATAGTGGCAAGAAAACCATTTAAAGGAAGTTTAGTAAATAATATTCTAGAAAATAGCGTTGGAGGAATAAATATAGATGAATGCAGGGTTGAAAATGAGAATATAAACGGTGGAACTACGCCCGTTGAATACGAAGAGCATACTGGCCGTTTCCCATCAAATGTAATATTAACATACAATGAAGAAGATAAAGAAGAAGTATGTGGAAAACTGCCAACAACTAAAAAGAATGGTAGCATCAATAAAGAATATAGCAAAACTCAAAATGTATATGGGCAATATCCGCCTACAAAAAAATGGGAAGCATATAATGATAAAGGTTCAGCAAGTAGATATTTTTATTGTGCAAAAGCAAGTAAAAAAGATAGAGATGAAGGCTTAGATATATTTAATTATGATGTTACAAATGATGGTAGAAATACGCCTCCAGATAATCCTTTCCAACGAGGGTTAACACTTAGAAAAAATATTCATCCAACAGTTAAACCCACTGAACTTATGCAATATTTAGTAAGACTTGTTTCTCCAAAGGGAGCAACTATATTAGACCCATTTATGGGAAGTGGCAGTACAGGAAAAGCAGTAATGTATGAAAATAAAGAAAACAATAGTAATTATAAGTTTATTGGAATAGAAAAAGAACAAGAGTATTGTAAAATTTCTATGGCAAGAATACAGTGGGTAATAGAACATGTCAAAGAAAAAGAAGAACAAATTTCATTTGATTCAATAATAAATCAAGGAGAATAAGAAATGAATAAATATAAAAATAATCGAATGCAAATAGATAGATATGTATTTGATAGCCAACTTGAAGGAACTAGATATAGACAATTAAAGTTATTAGAAAGAGCAGGAGAAATAAGTAATTTAAAGCTACAAGTACCATTCTTATTACAAGATAGTTTTAGAAAAAATGGTAAGACATATAGAAAGATAGAATACATAGCAGACTTTGTTTACGAAGAAAAAGGACAAACTATTGTAGAGGATACAAAAGGAATGAAAACAGATGTATTTAAAATAAAGCAAAAGTTGTTTGAGTATAAATATCCTAATTTGACTTTAAAGATAGTAACAAAGGAGGAAGTATAGTGCAAAACAAAGATAAAATAATTTTAGACTTATGCGGTGGGACAGGCTCTTGGAGTAAATATTATAAAGATAACGGATATGATGTAAGAGTAATAACTTTACCAGATTATAATGTGCTTACTTATGAACCTCCAAAAAACGTATACGGGATACTTGCAGCACCACCTTGCACAATGTTTAGTATAGTAAGAAATGATAAAACAGCTAAAAAGCCAAGAGATTTAAAAGGTGGAATGGAAATAGTAAATGCATGTCTAAGAATAATACATACTTGTTTATATGATAATTACAGAGTAGGACAAGGATTAAAATTCTGGGTATTGGAAAATCCAGCTAGCGGATATTTAAAACGATTCTTAGGCAAACCTGCAATGATATTTGAACCATACGAATATGGAGACCCTTATACTAAGAAAACAGCATTATGGGGAGAATTTAAGGAACCCAAGAAGAATATAGTAGAACCAAGAAATTTTGAACACCCAACAAGTAAAGGGTGCAGAGACTTTACAAAATGTGTTGAATATTATGCAGATTTAAAACAAATTCCAGAAGGATATTTACAAAAGACGGGGTTAAGTAAAAGAACTGTATTAAGAAGTATGACACCATTAGGCTTTGCAAAAGCTTTTTATGAAGCAAATAAATAGAAGAGAGTATAGTTCTGAATATGCAGATAAATCAAAAGTAATAGTTGAGTTGGAGGAAATATAAAAATTCAAATGAACTTATATGGATTATATGATATAAAAGAAAATGAACAATGTATTCTAATAGGTTCAATTAGAGAAATAGCAAAATACTTGAATTATAGTGAAGGTAGTTTACGCAAATACTTACACAGAAAGAAACAAAACGAAAACCTTTTAATATCACATAGATATGAATTAACGCAAGTAAAAGATTTTGAGGAAGAAATAAAGGAAAATGTAAATAAAAAATCAGATAAAGAAATTTTTGAGGAATTATTATATATTTTTAGCAAAGAAAAACCAAAATTTAAAGAATTTAATGCTTTTAATTGGTATTTAAAAGGTTTAAAAGATAAGGTTATTGTCAATGAAGAATGGAAAAAAATAAAAGGATTTCATTATTCTATTAGTAATTATGGACGTATTAGAAATGACTTAAATAAAAAAATAAAAAATCCACGTTATCACAGATGGATTTTACAGGTAGATATATACGAAAATAGTAAAAGATATACTTGCGACATATCAAGAATGGTAGCAACTTATTTTATTAGGCCATTAGAAAAAAATGAAAGAGTAAAACATAGAGATGGAGATATTAGGAACACATATTATAAAAATTTAGAAATAGTAAGTAAATAAATTTATTTACTTACGTTTGGAGGTAATTATGGAAGATGAAATTAAAGTTGGAGAGTATGTAAGAAGTAATCTAGGAAGTATTGGAAAGGTTACTAAAATAGAAGATGGTAAATTTTTATATGAGAATAAATGCTTAATATGTTTTATTTCAAATGTAGTCCAACATTCTAAAAACTTAATAGACCTAATACAAGAAGGAGACATAGTAAATGGAACAAGAATTAAAATGAATTATGAAGCTGGAAAATTAGTAATACCGAAAAAAATCAAATCAATATTAACACATGAACAATTTGAAAGTATGAAATATATCATAAAGGAGGACAAGCAATGAGTGCATTCGAATGCAAATGTTGTGGAAATTGTTGTTCTAATTTTCTTCCTTTACGAAAAGAAGAAATACACTTAATGAAAAAATTAGCAAAAAAAGAAAATAGACATCCGTTAATTAAAAATTGATATAATAGATATCCGTTTTTAAACAATAACAATAAGTGCGATATATATGAAAATAGACCACTTATATGTAGAGAATATACTTGTTATAAGTTTGAAAACCATATATACAACGAAGAAACATTTAAAGATATACCTGAAAGTGATTTTAAATTAACTGATATAAGAAAAGAAATTTTTGGAGGTACAAGATGAGTAAAGCAGATGAAATAGAAAATAAAGAAATAAATTTAGTAGACATAGCAAAATTACAAAAATGGTATATAGATATTTTTGAACAGGAAGATAGTGATTATCCAGATTATAGAGAAATAGGTCAAAAGAATAGACATATACAAAGAATATTAAATAAAATTACACCTGATAAAGATGAACAAAGAAAAATATATGACATTATAGTACACGAAAGTTGGAATATGGAAGATAAAACATTTAAACCAATATGTGATGGAATAAGAGCATTAGGGTATAAAGTTATAAGTAAAGAGGTACAAGAAAATGCTAAGTGATATTAGTAAATGGAAAATTAAAGATGATGGTAGTATTGATACATCAGAAGGAGATACTATATTAAATGAATTTTATTTTCAAGATAAAAAATGGAGAAAAGAACATACATTAATTCCTAGACCACGAAGAACACGAAAAATATTAACAGATGAACAAAGAAAACAATATATTAAGGAATATCAACATAATTATTATATGCAAGTAACAAAAATAAAAAGAAAGCAAAAAAGAGGTGTATTAGATGTTAAGTAAAGAAGAAATAGAAAAAGCAATAGTCCAAAATGAAGATATTATAACTTATAAAGCGGACAAAGATTTTAGAGGTTTAACAAGTTCAGAAAAGACATTATTAGAAAATAATAGAAAAATAAAAGAATATATAGACCAATTAGAACAAGAAAATAATAAGCAAAATAAAATAATAGATGAAATGGCATTAGCAATAGCGTCTTATGATATTGATGAAGAAATATGTAAGAATCAAGTTATGCCACTTTGTGATAAAAGTTCATTAGAAGTAACTGTAGATGTATGTGCTAAATGTATAAAACAATATTTTGAAGAGAAAGTAGAGGGAGAATAAATGGAAGATCATTATAAAAAACAAATTCCAATAACAATAAATGGAGAAAAAGAAGATTTAAGTGCAATGCTAGTTTGTGCTGTAAGGTATGCTTTGGGAAGAAGAACATATATAGTAGACTGGACTTGTGAATTTATAACTAATAATATACATTTGCTAACCAAAAAAGATATAGGAGTAATGATTAGAGACATAGAAGAGCAGAAAAGTTATGGCTATGGCGATAAATGTGATGAAGAAGATTGGCTTGCATTATTAGATTATTTAAGAAAAGAGGAGATTAAGGTTGAACGATAAACAAATAGTAGAATATGCTAGAAAACTAATAAAGGCAAACTTAAATCAATATATAGAAACAGGAGATACGAAAACAATACTAGCAGAAATATATAACTTAGATAATGACAATAAGGTATTACTAGAACATATAAAAGGTGTAAAAGAATTACTAGAAAAAGCAGAACAGATTATAGAGCAGGAACTATGAAGGAGGAAAGTAAATGGAAAATGAAAAATTAGATATACAAGTAGGAGATAGAGTAACATATAAAGGCGTATATAGTACAGAAAGACAAGTAATAATGACAAATTTAGATGTAATAGATGATTATAAAGGAATTGATATTATAAAAATCGAACGACCAAAATATGAAGTAGTAGAGGAAAAGAAAGAGTTATTGACAGAAGAAGAAAGAGAGTTTTTAAGACAGGCTTTTAAATTTGGAAATTATGGAAGTGATACAGGAAATGAAACTATTAAATTTGTAGGCAAAAGTGGATATTATATATGTGTATATTATGATGAATGTGCTAGTAATACTATTTATATCGATAAAAATCTATATTTTAAAAGTTTAAAAGAAGATAAGAAATACACCCTAAAAGAACTAGGATTGGAGGAGAATTAAATGACACCAGAAGAATTATATTTATATATAAATGATTGTTTATGGCAATTAGAATGGTGTAAAGATGATTATTTCACAACAGAAGATATTGAAAGTAGAATAATATATGCAATAGGAAGTTTAAGAATATAAAAGTCTAATTATTAAGATAAAAATAAATGATTTTAAGTAGGAGGAAATATGAGAGTATATAAATTTAGAGCTTGGGATAGTTATAATAATCAAATGTTAGATGTTCAAGAATTAAATTTTGAAGATTGTTTCAATGGCGGAGAAATGCAAATAAGAACAACTATGTATGGTGATTATTTTGATTATAGAGAAATGCCTATTATGCAATATACAGGAATGAAAGATATAAATGGAATAGAAATATATGAGGGAGATATAGTAGCAGAAAAAGGACACTATGTAAATTCTGATAGACTATTATATCAAAAAATTCAATGGAAAGATAATTATGCTTGTTGGTTAAGAGGAGAATATCAAAGATTAACTCCTAAAAACATTGAAAGATACAAAATTGTAGTAATAGGTAATATATATGATAATCCAGAATTATTGAAGGAGGAAGTATGAATATAGATTTAAAACCAGAGGCAAAAGACATTACACTTTGTTTAAATGAAATGTGTCAAAATAAATGTAAAAGGTATTATGAATCTTGGAAACCATCACAAATGCAAAGTTATATAAATCCTGCAAACGAGTATGATAAAGATGGAAATCAAAAGCCTTGCAAGGCTAGATTGGAGGAACTATGAACGAAGATGAAAAATTAGAAAAAAATATCTATGCTAATACATTATTGCAAAAAGTAAAAGATATAGAAGCAGGATTAAAATATTATATTGAAAAATCGGAAAGTCTTGAAAACGAATTAAGTTTATATAAAGATATGTATGAACATAGAGTTGATGAATTTATAAAAAACACAAAAAAGGAGGAATAGCTTATGGAATTAGAAAAAACTGAATTTGGATTTAAAGTAACTGCACCTTTGATAACAGAAGATGAAATGAAAATAATAAATAATGATTTCGACAATACAATGGAGAGAACAAACAATAAAAAATGGGAAATATGCAAAATTAGAAATTATTGTTTCACAAGATGATGTTGAAAATCCAAGTTGTAGCGTACATATGAAAGAAATTAACGGAAAAACAGTGGCATCATTAATATTTACAGTAAGAAAAGCATTAGAAGCTCTAGAAAAAGAGTTCCCTGAAGCAACAATATATTCAAAATTGCTTATGAGTAGTAACACTAAAATATTTAGGAGTGGTAAATAAATGGACTTAACTAAAAGGCAAGAAAAACAATTAGAAAAGGTATTTCAAAATCCAAAACAATTAAGAAAATGGATTGATGAAGTATATATAGATATGATAAATAAATGTGAACAACAAACCAAGACAATGATAGCAGAATATTTAGATATATATAGTATATGTGTGGCTTACACTTTAAGATATGTGTGTGGCTTTGGAAAGAAAAGGTTACCAGAAGTAATGAAACGCATCTGGGATAATGTAGACGCATTTAAAGAAGGATATATTTCTGTAGATGATTGTGTAAAAGATTTACAAGACTATGGGATTTTATTTAAAGATATAGTAAATTCTGAGAACAAGGTAAAATGGAAAAATCAATAGTAGGTGATAAAATGGATAATAAAATAAATAAACAAGTGAAAAAATTTCTAGATAGAGAGCTTAGACAATATAAGCTTAATAAGAAAAAACTTATTAGGCTAGAAGAAAAGGAAAAAGGAATAGAACCTAGTAGAGTAACTATCATGGTAAAAGAAAGAACTGAATATATAGATAATGTAATTATGCAATTAAATCCTTTTGAAAAAGAGGTGTTTAAGCTAATATTTTTTGAAGGAAGAGATTGGTTATATTGTGAAATAAACAAAAATATATCTAAATCTACATATTATAACATTTATAACAAAATAATTAGTTTGTTGGCAGAAGAATGGGGCGAAATATAATAATTATGTTGACCTCGTGGAAAAAATCGGGAAAATCGAGGGCAGTTTTTATGCTATACTACAAAATGTAGTAAGTATTAAGAAGAATAAGAAATTATTCATCTGTAATAGAGTTAGTAAGGCATCAACTTACTAGCTCTATTTTCTTATTTAGCCTTTATATACTTATATTAATATACTAGATACCTAGTATAAGTACATATATAGGAAAATAAACCCTTTTACTAAAATCTTCAAAAAATAATGATTTGGTACATAGAGCCATATTTAACCAAACCTTTTAGATATTATTTGTTGTCCTATTATTAAAATATAACTTATAAAACAGCAAGAAATTCTAGTTATCTTGTTATAAATAGTATGTAGGACATAAACTACTTTATATCTTATATAGTGTTTATAGAAAGAGGTAAATATGAAATTTAAAATAAATAATACTGAATGGACTATAAATTTAGTTGATGAAGCAATAATTAATAACGAGACGAAAAATGATTATACACTAGGCGTAACAATTTATAAAACGCAAGAAATCTTATTATTAGAAAATCAAGCCAATATAATTAAAACATTAAAACATGAATTAATACATGTATGGTTATGGGAATATGGACATAATCCAAATGAAAGAGATTTTAACTATGAAGATATAGCGGAGATAGTAGCAAGTAGTAATGATTTTATAAATGAAGTAGTAGAACAATATAAAAAGCAAGGTGATGTAAATGGCAAATGAACAGAACTTAAAACCATTAACCACGGATAAAGCACGAGAGATAGGAAGAAAAGGTGGAATTAAATCAGGAGAAACAAGAAGAAAAAGAAAGACATTAAGAGAAGAATTATTAGCACTATTAGAGACAGGTAATAATCAAAATAAAATGAGTCTTGCTATGATAGAAAAAGCATTGAAAGGAGACACAAAAGCATTTGAAGTAATAAGAGACACAATAGGAGAAAAACCAAAAGAAGAATTAGATATAGGACAAGACAAACCATTTGAATTAAATATCAACATAAGGAAAAAATAAATATGGATATAGATATTACAGAAAAACAGAATCAATTTATAAACTCTACTGCATTTGAAACATTGTTTGGTCGGTGCAGCACGGAGGACGGTAAGTCTTATGGACAATTAATAGATGCATTTTTATATGCATTAAAATATTCAAAGTCAAAACAGATAATATTTCGTAGAACATATCCTGACCTAGAAAAATCATTAATAAGAGTTAGCTTAGAAATATATCCAATGCAAGTAGCCAGTTACAATTCAAGTAAACATATATGGACATTTAAGAATGGTAGTATTATAGATTTTGGCTACATAGACAATGAAAAAGATGTATATAAATATCAATCAGCAGAATATGATGTTATCCGCTTCGATGAATTAACACACTTTACAGAGTATATGTACATATACATGATTTCAAGATGTAGAGGGGCAAACAATTATCCAAAAGGAGTAAAGAGTTCTACTAACCCAGGTGGAATAGGACATAGTTGGGTAAAAGCTAGATTTATTGATATAGGAGAACCAAATAAAGTACATCAATTTGCAGAAGGGTCAAGAATATTTATACCATCACTTGTACAAGACAATATGTTTTTGTTAGAAAACGATCCTGGTTATGTTACAAGATTAGATAACTTACCAGAAAAAGAAAGAAAAGCATTAAAGTATGGAGATTGGGATATATTTGATGGACAATTCTTTTCAGAATTTAGAAGAGACATACATGTAATAGAACCATTTGAAATACCAAGTACATGGAAAAGATTTAGAACAAGAGATTATGGATTAGATATGTGTGCAACATTATGGATTGCAATGGATTGGGACATGAATGCTTATGCTTATAAAGAATTATATAAACCAGATTTAATTGTATCTGATGCAGCAAAACAAATAAATGATATGACAGATGAAAAAATAGATTGTGACTATGCTCCACCTGACCTTTGGAACAGAAACAAAGATACAGGGAAAAGTACATCAGACATATTTGCAGAAAATGGACAATTTTTAACAAAAGCAGATAACAATAGAGTACAAGGATGGCTTTCAGTACATGAATGGCTAAAAGTATTTGAAGATGAACAAGGACAACTAACAAGCAAATTAAAGATATTCAGTAATTGTACAAACCTTATAAGAACTTTACCTGCAGTAATACATGATGAAAAAAATCCAAATGATGTATCTACAGAACCTCACGAATTAACACACATGCCAGATGCTCTTAGATACTTTTGCACAATGAGACAATTACCACCAAAAATAAACAAAAAATTATCAGAAGGATACTACACAGATACAGAACTAGAAGATTTAGGCTATAAAGATGTAAATACGCCTATAAAAGTAAATGTAGTTAAACCTATTTCAAGGAGGAGACGATAAAATGATTGAGTTGTTATTAATGATATTAATTGCAGTAATGTTGGCATTTATGGTAGCAATTATTGAATTAGATGTTACTGTATATAGACTATCTAAAAAAGCTGAAACAGCAGTCAAAGAAAACAAAGAGAAAAGAATACATACACCAATGTCAAGAGTTGATTTTGACAATCCTTTAAAAGGAAGGCAATATAATTACGAGAAGTTTAAGAATAAAGATGGCTTATATGAGCCTGTTAAAACTAAAAACGGAGTAGAAATAAAACCAAGAAAGGAAGAGTAGCCTAGGTGGAAGATTATTTTGATGATATTGTAAAAGAAAAAGAAGCCAAAAGAAGAGAACTTATGTCAGACAAAGAAATAGAAGAGGCAGAACAATTTTTAGTGTGGTATCGTAGAGCTTATAACGACAAGCAAAGGTTAGGATTAACAAAAAAATGGGAAGATATAAACAAATATTGGGAAGGCGATTTTGATTATGACGAAGATGTAGATACTGCACCTAATACAAATATAACAAATTCTAATATAGAGGGAAAAACTGCATTGCTTTGTGACCAAACTATTGCTATTCAAGTAGATCCAAGAGAGCCAGGAGACAAACCTTTTTGTGACCAAGTAAGAACTCTTGCAGACTTTATAAAAGAACGAAACAAAATGTATAGGAAAGTAGAAGTACATGAAAGACGCAGAGAAATGACAGGGACAGGAATATTTAAGGTATTATGGGATTTTGATAAATTAGAAGGTAAAGGACTACCAATTATAGAGCCGATACATCCTAGTAAATTATTTGTAGATCCATCTATAACAGATATATACGACATACAAGAAGCACAATATATTATAGAGGCAAAAGCAAAATCAATTTATTCTGCAAAGATAGAATATGGTGAAAAGATTGCAGACTGTATTATACCTAATTTAGATCCAGTCCAAAACATAATCCAAGAAAACGAAGAAGACCAATATGTACATTTAATGGTATGGACAAGATATAAAGAAGACGGAAAACTAAGATTAAGACTTGTAGAGATGTCTGGCGATGGAGTAATCTTACGAGATACAAAAAAGAAATTGCGAGAATACAATGATAGAAAAGAAAAAGAAACAATAGAAAAGCAAAACGAATTATTGCAAAAGGGAAAGAAAGAGGAAGCCGAAAAATTAAAGGTAGAAAAGTTAGAGTTATTTCCTAATAGTAAGTATCCATATTTCTTAACGCCTGATATGTATAGAGAAAATACAATATGGGGAAAGGCAAGTTCTGAACTTGTTTTACCTATATCAGACCAAATAGATGAAATAGACGATAGCATAATAAAAAATGCAAGACTTACAGGAAATCCAATGGGAGTTATTGCTAATTCTTCTGGAATAGATCCAGAAAAGATAGTAAATGAACCAGGTCAAATGATACCTTCAAATGATATTAATGGAATAAAGTGGCTTGCTCCACCTTCTATTCCAACATACATAACAAATAAAAGAACAGAGCTTATAAATAATGATAGACAGATAGTTACTAGGTTCTCAGACCAAATGATAGGTAAACAGCAAAATGGTATTGATACTGCAACAGAAAGTTTAGCATTACAAAACAGTGGCAATTCAATGATAGAACATAAAAAAGGACTACTACAAGAGACATTATCAGATGTATTTGAATATTGTATAGAACTTGCTTTACTTAACTGGAACACAACAATGTTATTTAGAATAACTGGTAAAAATGGAGAAGATGATTTTACATCATTTAATCCAGACAGTCTAAACCATGTTCCTGTATTAATAGAATCTGACTCAGATTATAGAAAGAATTATCTAGAAAATAATCCAAATGCTAAGGAAGAAGATTATAAGTATATGCAAGCAGATGATGGTGAATCAAGGAAAGTAATGTTCGATTTATCAGTTTCAGTAGGAGCTGGTCTTCCTAATAATAGAGCATACAGATACTCTATTGTAAGACAAGCTTATGCAGATAAAGCATTAACTAAAAAAGAATATAGAAACTACTTAGTAAAACAATTAGGACTTAATATTCAAGAGATACCAGAAAGTATACAAGAGCAACAAGAGTTAGGAATATTTGATAATAATCAAGAACAGACAATACAAGAGAACAATCAACAACCAGGACAAATACCGTTAACTCAAAATCAAAATGCTAATATAGAGGGTTTAACAGCAAATGGAAATGTAGCAACATCTTATATGAAAGGAGCGTAAAATGGATTTAGGAAATTACAAAGTTAAAAATAAAACTAGATGCGAATGTGGACATGAATTTACTATAAAAGATATGAAGAAATTACAACGAATTAATGATGATAAATTCTATGGTGGAATAGTTAGACATGTAGATGAAATTAAATGTCCGGTATGTTCACGAGACACACTTTTACTAATTAAGCAAGTAGGACAAACTTACATAATAAAAGACATAGCACAAAAAGACGAAACTGTTGCTGACAATGAAAAGGTACAAAGTGAAACAAATAAAGAAGATAACAATACAGATAATGAATTTATATGTCCTGTATGTCAAAGAGCTTTTAAAAACAAAGCAGGACTTTCTGTACATATGAAGACACATAATACTTAGATATTAATTAAAAATTAATATAAATTGAGCAGAAAAGCTGGCTAAAAATCAAAAATATGAGGAGTAAACCTGGCGAAAAATCTACCTGAGGACAAAACCTGGCTAAAAATGGAAAGGAGAAACATCATGGACGAAGAACAAGAAGGAATTAACTTAGAGGCAGTTAATTTAGGAACAGAAGATTCTATTAAATTACCTAGCGTACAAGAGGAGAAAACAGAAACAGAAGAAGTATCAGATGTGGAAACAAATGCTAATGATACATTAGATGAAGAGAAAGAATCTCTAAGAAAAGGAATTAATGCAGAACGCAAGGCAAGAAAAGAAGCTGAAAAGAAATATAAAGAACTTGAAGCTAGAATGTCTGCCTTGGAGAGTGCAAATAAGTCACAAGAAAAAACGACTTTGGAAGAACTTATTGAGAATGGTGTAGATGAAAGTATAGCAAAATCGATAGCAACAGCTATTGATAAAAAGCAGTCTAGTTCTAAAAGGATAGAACAAGAACTTTCTGAAATGAAGTTCAAAAATGAGTTGTTAGAAAAGTCAAAGGACAGTAATTTTTCTGACATATTAGAGTTTGAAGATGAAATCAAGACCTTAGTCGACAAGGGATTGTCAATCGAACAAGCATATTATGCAACTAATTACGACAAAGCCAAAACTATTAATACTAATAGCGAAGTGACAAGAAAAGTAGAGGCTAAGCTACAAAATAATCAAGCTAGAAAAGAAATACTAGATGGTATTAATTCAAATGCAGGGGGAGCTGTAAACAATAGTGATAAAAAGCCAAAGGCAACAGCAAAGGAAATTGCGATAGCAAATCTTGCAGGAATTGATACTAACGATTATTTAGCAGCAAAAAACGCAGATTCTTTAAAGCAATATAACAATTACTTATCTGCTAAGAAGAAATAATTTCTTAATACTTCTATATTTACTATAAATTTTAATAAATATAGGAGATGATATTATGGCAACAGAAGCAGCAATGATGACAAGAGACAATTTTGCTGAATTGTTAACACCAATTCACAAAAAAATATTTTTTGACAGTTACAATGAAAAACCATTAGTATACAAAAGCATATTTAAAACCGACAAAATGGACGCCAAAAAACAAACATACCCACATTTAGGAGCATTTGGTTTATGGCAAACTAATACAGAAGGAAGTAAATTTAACCATGACAAATTTGATGAAGGAGAAGTTGCTTCTTTCGAGGCAAAGAGATATGACAAGGCATATCAATTAACATGGGAATTAGTACAAGACGATTTATACAATGTAATGAAAGGTATAGGTAATGGAGGTTCTGCCAAAGGTCTTGGTAGAGGATTAAGAGCAACAGAAGAGGCAGAATCAGCAAGTGTAATTTTAAAAGGATTTGATAATACTGGCTATGATGGAAAAGCTTTATTTGCAAAAGACCACCCATTAATCAATTCTGAATCTGAATGTTCTAACTTAATAGAAGGACCTTTAACAGATGAATCTTTAAAAGCAGCCTTAACATTAATGAGATTACAAAAAGACGAAGCAGGTATTCTAATCTCTGCATCTGCTACACAATTAGTAGTATGTCCTGAATTAGAGTTTACTGCAAAAGCTATTGTAAATTCTATTTTACAAAGTGGAACAAATAACAATGATGTTAATACTATACCTAATTTAACAGTAAGAGTGTGGGATAATTTGTCTGATCCAGAAGGAACTATGAAACCATGGTTTATTCAAGATACAAGCCTTGACAACTTATTATTCTTGCGTAGAGAAGAGCCAATATTTGGTTCTGAGAAAATCCAAGACCAAATGGATTACAACATGTATGGTTATACTCGTTTTGATGTTGGTTATTGTGATTGGAGAGGACTAGTAGGTTCAAAAGGTGTAAGTGAATAATAAATACTAAAAATAGGGAGGCAACATTATTATTGCTTCCCTTAATTTTAGGAAGGAGGAAAAAATGGCAAAATCTTATGAACAAATAAGTAATAATAATTCAAGTTCTAGCGGTAAAACAGATGCTAACATTGCAAATGATGCTCTTCATTTAGGTGGAATACCTGCAGAAGAATACGCAACAAAAAAATATGTTCAAGATTATCATGATAATAAAGAAACAGCTTTAAAAAAATATATTGATGAACAAGATACTTCTAAATTAAATGAAGCAAAAGAGTATACAAACAGTATGATAAGAAACCAAGATTTTAGTAGTTTTGCAAAAGATACAGATGTACAAGCATTAGATACAAAATTAACAGGCAAAATACAAGAATGTCATACAAATTGTGAAAACAAAATAAATGATGTTGTAAAGGATGTTAATGCAAATTTTAGTGATGTTACAAAAGGTATTGAAAATTTAACTAAAAGCACCAGTGATTTAGACAGCAAGTATGATGAACTTTTTCAATCTGTCAGTGATGGAAAAAAGAAAGTAGCAGAGGCTATTACTGACAAAGGAGTTACTACCTCTGCTACTGACACATTTGATACTATGGCAGGAAACATAAGCAATATAAGTAGCGGAGGAGGAGGATTAGATACCTCTGATGCAACTGCAACAGAAAGTGATATTAAATTAGGAAAATCTGCCTATGTAAAAGGGAAAAAAATATATGGTACTAATGTTGAAGTAGACTTATCTCAAATAACCCCAACTTATGGTACAGACACAACAGGGGCAACTGCAACAGCATCAGATATTTTGTATGGTAAAACCGCATATGCTAATGGACGATTAATTGTAGGAACATTACAAAATGACCAAGTAGAGGAGATTTATGGCTTAGAAACAGGAGATTATGAAGTAAACAATGTTCTTGGATATACAGGTTTTGATTTGCCACCTGAGAAAGAAGTATTTTTGAAAAACACTGATATTTTTGCCGTATCAAAGGATGGTAACTTGTTTGTATCAGAAACAACAATAAATCAGAATGGAGAAACAAAAAGGTATATTCAAAGTTTAATTTTCTCATCAAACACTTTAAGTTATTTAGTAAATAAAGATGGTATTCCTCTTAAGTTTTTGTATTCATTTGAAGAATTGGGTTTAGATCCAAGTAAAGATATAAATCATATAAAAATAGGTAATCCTGGTTTTAATGGTAGCTCAGAAGACGCACTTCTTTGTATTATACAAGAGCCTGATGTGCATGTATATAGATATGATTTATCGTTTTCGAATGGTTATATAGGTTATCCTTATGGAACTGACAAACAATGGCATTGGCAAGGAAAACTAGATATAGGAGGTACAGTAGCTTGTTGTAGTGCAAATCAAAATCCAAATGTGTTCGCTACATGTAATCAAAGCGGAAGAGGATCATTTTTCCATCTAATTGAACTATTGCCATATTCAAATGACTTAACAATAACAAAAAGCCCAGGTATATATTGCAATACTTCTTCTCGTAGAATAGAGTTTTCTATTAATGACAGCTATTTATATATGACACATTTAGATGGAGCAAGAGAAGATATACTTACTTGTGCAGGAAACGATAATTTTATTGTTAAAATTGCTAATAAAGCTCCATATTCTTTTGTTGGTGAATTAGTAACTTATCCAGGTGCACCATGTATGATAATTTTAAACAATGAATCACAAGCTATGGTAGGAGGATATTTATATGATGTTTCTTTTGATACTAGTACAATGAAAGTAAAATTAGATAACAAATCATCTATACGATATGTTAGTAGCGGTCATACAAGGTATGCAGGCTTTTCCGCTGATGAAGAATTTTTCTTTTGCAACAGATTTGCCCTTAATAGAGACGATTATCTAGCAGGAAGTTATTTAGATATTTACAAGGTTGATTTTAATTCATCAGAGGCATGGCAGCCTATACAAACAATACAATTACCACTTCAGGCTTATGATCGTGATACTTTTTACTTTTCACGAGACATGTCTTTTTTTACAGCAGGGAATACATCTAATTTGTACAAAGGTATAAAGAATGTTTATTCAGGTAAACTTTTAGGCGTTAAATATCGTGGAATGAATTTCTATGGTGGTTTGCAATCACAAGGATTAACCGCAGAGCAAGGAGATGTTTTGCTTGGAAAATTCTTTATTGGAAGTAAAGGTTATCCTCAAATAGGAAACTTAAATATAGAATAGAGGAGGTAGGAGAATGATAACAGAGTTAAAAATGAGTGAATTAAAAGATTTGTTTTTTTATGTTTTTGGTATTGTTCCGCTTCAAAATTACAATGTTGTAGGAAATGGAATAACTGATAACAGACTAAACATACAACAAGCAATTTATGATGCGATAGAAGTCGGGGCAAAATACATATTTGTTCCAAAAGGAAACTATTACTATTCAAATACCTTGTTTAAAACAAGTGAGGTAATTTTTATTGGAAATAGTGTAGATACTCATATAGAGGGGATTGATATAAGACAATTCCCAGACCTATGGAACGAATCGCAAAGTGGTAGCAGTGCTTTATTGCCTATAGGGTGTATTGTACTATATGCAGGCAAAACTGTTCCTGAAAATTATTTAGAATGTAATGGACAAGCAGTAAATACAGAAGAATATATGTCTTTATATGAAGTATTAAATGGAGAAGTAGAAGAAATACAACCAGAATTTAATATTCCTAATCTAACAACAGAGCATGAAACAACAAAATATATTATAAGAGCAAGGTAGGTGTTAGGAATGGGATATATAGTAAGTAGAACAACTGTAAGACAAGTTTTAGATGATATTAAAATAAGACTTCCTCATGTATACGAAGAAGAGAGCTTGTTCTTATGGATAAATGAAACTATGAAAAAAATATACAAAGATTTAGGTTTGCAAGAACAATATTCTTTTAATACTAGAAAAGGTCAAGACTTATATGTACTTCCAGAAGATTGCAGTATAGACATGATAAACAGTCTAACAATATCAGAAAAAGCAAGAGACCAAAATAATCCATATGACTGGGGAAATTTCAAGGAGATTAAATCATATTTACCAAATGAGAGAATGAGTGACATAGGCTATTATGACGGCAGAGAGGGAACAATAGGAATTTTTCCAACTCCAAAGGATATAAGAAAAGTAGATGTTTATTATATGAAAAAGCCACAGATGATAACTTCATTAGACGACTATATCCAGTTAGACGATAATTATATAGATTTAGTTAAGTATAATGTAATGTCAATAATAGCAATGTCAGGACATAATCCAGATATAGAGCTTGCTAATGAATACATATTACTTTATAACAACTTAGTGCAAAAAGCTAACGAGAACAAAAATGAGCAACAGCAAAGGTATCCTATCATAAGAAAAACACACCTATATAAAAGGAGGAGATAAGATTGCAAACAAATCCTTATTTACAAAATATTAACTATAAAAGTAATAATCAAATAAATTATTTGGCTGGTGGAATAAGCAATATTTATCCTCCTGCATGTATACAAGATGATGAATGTCAAGACATGTACAATATGTGTTTAGATAATTATCCTGCAATAAGAACAAGAATCGGAAGGACTATGGTAAAGAATCCAGGATTAAAAGGAGAACCTATAAAGTATTTTGGGGTTGCTGGAATAAAGTATCTATTTTATATACAGGGAGATAAATTAAAAGACTTGTCTGGTGATGTTATAGCACAAGGAATAAATGGTACTAAATTTAGACATGTATATTATGCAGATGGAAATAGTGAATACATGATTTTATATGGTGAAGGTGTACAAGCTGTGCGTTTTAAACTTCCCTTAACAGCAGTAAATACTCCTGAAATCATGCCACTACCAGAAGGTGTAGATTATTTTGAACATATGTGTTACCACAAAAACAGAATGTTGGCAAGTAAAGGAAATATGTTATATTTCAGTTCACTTCAAAATCCTATGGATTGGTCAGCTACAGAAAATAGTAGAGAAGATAGAGTAGAAAACTGTAATCAGATAACAGGTTTAGTAAGTTTTGATGACAAACTAATTGTGTTTAGTCAAGAAAACATGCATTTATATTATGGTTCAGAAGTAGTTTCGGGATTAAGTAACTCATATACTTGTGTAACATTAGATAACAATATAGGTTGTTATGATCAATGCACAATAAAAATACATAATAGTATGCTTTATTGGCTATATGGAAGGCATATTTATGAATATGATGGAAGTTCAATAAGAGCAATAGAAGAGCCTAGTAGCAATAATGGTATTACTGGAGGAATAAAAAAATATATCTATGGAATTACAATAAATGAAGCTAAAAATGTATCTGTTGCAGGAAGTGAAAATAAAGTATACTTCTGGTTTCCTGATTATAAGTTTTTCTTAATATTTGACCAAAGACTGCGTAAATGGACAAAAGAAGTACAGCCTACGAATGTAGTTGAAGAACTAGACTATGTTAGTATATGTGACAGCTATAACGACCTAAATTTTAGTCAAACTCCAAACCCTGTTTATGCACTAACTGCAAATGGAACAATATATGAAATAACAGGAGGAAGAAAAGACGGAATTAATTATATACAAACTTATGGACAAGATGAATTTACAGATAATGAAGATATTATATATAAAAGACCGATTCCTTTTTACTTAAAAACGAAAGAATTTAAAAATGGAGTGTTAAGTAAAAAGAAATCTTTATCACAAATATGGTTTAACTATGATTTAACAGGTACAGTTAATATAAAGATAATTAAACATGATGGTAGAGTAAAGGAAATAAAAGATGCTTTACCACAAGGAATAAATAAAACGGAATGTGTTCTTGTTTCAAATGATATGCAAAATACTGATAGTTATACTTTTGAAATTTATGGCGAAGGAGACCTTACTATTTATGCTATGGAAAGAGTAGATAGAACACATACACGATAATAGATGTTCTATAAAAAAGCAGAAAGGATATATACAATTATGTATTTTAGACAATATACAACTAATCAGGACACTTTAAAAGAATGGTCAAGACAGTTAAGTATAGTAAATAAAGGAAATTATCCTTTATATGATACAGAAGATAAAACATTAAGTCATTGGAAAAACATCTTAAATCAAAATGTAGGAATGAATACTTTTGATTTAGGAAGTAGTACAGATGCAACAATTAATGCATGGAAAAACAAACTAAACAATATTTACAATAAATAGAAAGGAGAAGGAAAATGGCGAATACTTTTCTAAACACATCAAGAACATTAGCAGCAAGTAGCAATCCGCAAACTAATGTACAACAGGTTAGTAATAATGTAGTACCTAATGTACAACAGCCAACACCAACGCCTGCTGTAAGTCAAGCTCAACAATCAAATACAAATGGAATAAGTCCTATTACAATACCAATTCAAATACAGCCTGTAACACCTATACAAGGAATTGCACCTGTTTCTAACAACAATATGCAAGGCTTACAAACAATTTCAAATACAAATCAAAATGAAGTAAGTTCAGCTCCTACACCACAAGCATATAATCCAGAAAGCACAAACAACAATGTAATTGATTTTAATCAAATATATGAAAGTTATCAAAGTCAATATGGAAATAATCAAAATGCAAATAATAGTGTAAGTTCTAGTGGGGTAAAAAGGACAAGTGTAGGAACAACTATTGTAACTCCTAAAACATCTAATCTTAATTCAATAGAAGGGCAATATCAAAGTGCTTATTCTGATACCATGAATAGTTTGCTACAAAAAATGTTAGAGGGATTGGATAGTATAGAAAATGGTACTTTTTATGATCCAACACAGGATAAAGCATTACAAGCAGCAGCAGAATACGCAGCAAATAGTACACTACAAAGTTTAGCAGGAAGCGGAGTATTAAATAGTTCTGCCACAGCAGAAAGAGTAGCAAGAGTAGTTTCTGAATTAATACCACAATATGAAAATTTGGCTTATGATAGGAAAATGGCATATTTAGGACAGCTTGCAAATACTGCTCAAATGGTACAAAGTTATGATGCACAACAGTTTGAGTATTGGAAAGATGCTAAGGATAGAGAGTTCCAAGAAAAGCAATTTGAATTTAATAAAAAGCAACAGGAATTAGAAAATGCTTGGAAAAGAGTAGATGAGTTAGGTTATGTAGATAATAACGCAGCTGCTGTACTTGGAGTAAAAGCAGGTACATTGTCAGGAGATGCAAGACTTGCAAAAGAGCAAAGAGAATTTGAACTACAAAAAATGAAAGAACAGGCTCAATTAGAATATCAAAATAACAAAGCTTTATATGAATTAAGAAGTCAGTTAGATAAAGAGTATGCTGACTATGAATACAAATTAAAGCAAAAAAATACAGAATATGAATATCAACTACAACAAAAATATAGTACTGTTTCAAATAGCAGTTCTAGTAAAAATACAACTAGCCTAAGTACCTATGATAATATTATAAGTTCTCGTCAATGGGTTGTTTATGACGATATAGACGAAAAATATACCGTAAAATCAAACAATACTGCATGGTACTATATTCAACAAGAAAATGAAGCAGGAAGAATGTCAGACAATACTGCATTAGCTCTAATAGACAAATATGGTTTACAAAATCCAGTAAAGAAAATTGGCGATAATTATATCTTAATTACTACTCAAACAGGAGGCTCGGCAACTTTTGATATGAGACATGGAGCAACAAGAGAACAACTTTTAAATTGGGGCAAATCATTTGGGGTAGATTTATCAAAATATATATCATAATGGAGGAAAAAATATGTTAAATTGGCAAACATTAGGAAGATTAGATGAAGATGAAGACGAAGAATATAACTCAAATATAAGAAACAATAATGTATCCAAGATAAATTGGAACACTTTAGGAACAGAAGATATAGATATACCTGATATTAAAGATATACAACCAATAAAAAGTGATAATATTATTCAAGAACAATCTACACAACAAGAAAACACAGAAAGTAATATTAAAACAACAAGAGAAAATTATAGAAATTTTTTAAATGATAGAAAAACAGCATTAAAAAATATAGCAGATGAAAGAAGAAAAGTTGTAGAAAAAGAAAAGCAGTTAAAAGAAGAAAATGAAAAAAATCAAAAAACTATAAAGGATAATTATAATAAAGATTTTAGAAGTCAAAATCCTGTGACTGTTACTCCAACTACAAAAAAAGAAAGTTCTATAAATCCTAACAATATAAGCATATCTCTATCTGATAATAATAATACTGAAGTGAAAGAATTAAAAAAAGGAGATGCATTTAAGTTAACAGAAGGATTAACAGATGATAGAACAAGAATCCAGAAGTTAGTAGATAGTGCTTTTGGAATTGGTACTAATGTTTTAATGGGAGCTGAAAGTGTAATTCCTTCGACCGTACAGTACTTAAATTCTGGTGGAGAAATTTTATCTAAAGAAATAGGAAATGAATTAACTAAAAAAATATTTAAGACAGATGAAAAAAACTCTAATTTAGTTGGAGATGTATTTTTTAAAAAATTGTGGGAACTTTCAAACATTGGTAAAATTAATAAAGAATTAAATAATGATGAAATAACTGAATGGAGAGAAAAGGTTGTTGCAGAAAACATAAAAAAGACATCAACACCTCTTGGGAAAAAAATAGCTGAAATTACACCTAGTGTTGGTCAGAATTTAATCCCTATGGCTGTAAGCTATTTTAATCCTATGGCTGGAACAATGTTATTTATGACATCTGCTAGTGGCAATTATTTAACAGATGCTAAATCAAGAGGAATGAATGATGAAGAATCTTTTGCTTATGCAACAGTCATGGGAATATTTGAAGGTGGCACAGAAGAAGTTATAAGTGGGAAAATGCTATCTAATGCAGTTAAGTTGTTCAACGGTGTAGGATTAAGCAAAGAAATTTTAGATAGTTATGGTGTTTCAACAGTAGAAAACTTTTTTCAAGAAGCCATTATGGAACCTTTACAGGAGACCACAGCAACAATCATAGGAGGGAAAGATAAAGCAAATTGGAATAATATTGCAGGAAGAAGTTTAGAGGCTGGCTTAGATGGAATTTACTCTGCTATACTATTATCTGGTGCATCTCTTTCAATTCCAAGTGCAATAAATGTACTAAATAAAGCAAATCCTTCTGAACTAGAAATACAAAAAGCAATTTCTGATACAATTAATAGTAATAAATTAGATTTAGATAAAATTATTACAGGAGTAAAGCTAGGATTAGAAAAATCTATAGTTAACAATGATGGCATAGGGATATTTTACACAGCAACTTTTAATAGAGATGGAAACATAGAGAGTATTAATGCAGTACAGGGGAAAGCAATAGATAATCCAAACAAAAAATTAAACATTTCTCCCGTTATAGTAAGAAATAGCAATTTAAATGTTTATAATGTAATAGATGGGAATACAGGACTTCTTTTAGATAACAGACCATATAATTCTTTAATTCAAGCAAAAGCAGAATTTGCTCATAAAATTATGAATCTAGACGAGGCTTCTATAAAAGGAATCAATAGTAAAGTAGGTCAAGCTAATATCGCTGTTAATAACAAAACAGCCGAAGTAATTAGACAAGCACAAGAAATAGTAAATTCAAATAATTCTCAAACAGCTCAGAATAACCGTACACAAAACTTAAACAATGAAACAACAAATTATACTACTAGCAATGTAAAAACCGTCACAGGCAAAAATAACGACAATAATTCTAGTACAAACAACATTCATGAAAGAACATTCATACAGGAAATAGATAATTACAAAAATAATTCTAAAAAACAAAACACTATAAATGAAAACATTACTCAAGTCAATAATAATATATTGGACGGAATATCGAAAAGAAGACAAAGCCAATTTATGAACGAATACTTAAAAAATGAGGTCAACAAAAAGGATTATTATGTTGGAGAAGAAAAAATAATAGCTAATAAATATACAATAGGAAAATTAAAAAACGGAAAAACAAATTTTGACAAGCGTATTCCTCAAAATATAAGATATGAATTAAAAGCCAATATTATTGGTAATTTGGATAACATTATCAAAACATCAACTATAAAAAAAGCAGATATTCTTGATACTAAAGGACATGATTTTGCAAACACATTTGACAGAAGAGTAAGTATATTCAATTATAAAGGACAAAACTATGAAATTATGTTTGAAGTAGGAAAAAAGAATGGGCTTAACACATTATATAGTATAGAAAATATCAAGAAAACACAAAAAAATAGATTTAGTTTTCCAAATCTTGACTCTGAAAGAGTCTCGAGAAACACGGAAAATCGTGTGCGGACCTACTAAATCTAAACATAGTATAACACAAAATAATCAAAATGTCAACCAAAATGATGCTTATAGAGGAGTAATAAAAAAAGTTGATATGGCTAGGTTACAATTACCTAGACACACCAACTCAACTACTACTAATAGTAGTTCTATTAGTAATAGTATACCACAGACAAGCAAAGTTGTCAAAGGTACTAATAATAATTATATGCAAAACGACAAAAACAATACTCCTCAGGTTGTTCAAAATAGTTCTAAATCAAATTTAGATAACAATGCAATAAATTATGCTGTTCAAACACAAAATGATGTCACAAGTCAAAATGATGTTTCACAATCTATCTTAGATGAAGAAATTAGAAATATTGTAAAATATAATCAAGATGGAAAAGAAACAAAAGACGAAAGTTATGTTGATTTTATGGTAGAACGATATAAAGATAATCAAAATATTTCTGGTATTGAAACAGACACTAATAATATAAAAAAGTTATTAGACGATACTTATCAAGAAGCAGAAAAATTAGTTGGTGTTGATAATGAAAATAAAATCAGAAATAAACAAAAAGATTTAATGATAACAAGACTTTTGGAAAGCATTAAAGAAAAAAGCTTTAAGACCACTTTAAGTCTTAAAAATCAAAAAGGGCAATATGTAAAAACATTGCTTAATATAGAAATAAGTAAAAAAGGATTAAAAGAAAGTTTTAACAAGTCAATAAGTAATGAGAAATATGCAGTTGTACCATTTTTAGATGAATTAATTAAAACATCACAAGATGGAATTATTAGAGATGAATCAAAATTTAGAGATAACATTGATGAATGGTATTATTTATATAATACAGCCGAAGTTGATGGAGAGCTTTATGGAATAAAAATAGATATAAAAAAGACAGGTCAAGGAGATAAATTTTATGTTCATAGATTAAATATAATAAAAGAAGGCTCTTTAAGTTCCGAGAGTATTGTTAAAGATAATACAATCGAAAACACTAAAATGCCTTCTATTGATACTAGTATAGCACAAAGTAAAAACAATGTCAAATCTAGTACCAATACTAATTCTATGCAGAATGATGAAAATAATACACAAAACGAAGTAAGAAGTATGAAGAAATCTAACACGGCAAATGTAGAAGTAGACAATCAAGGAAGACAATTAACCAAGCAACAACAAGAGTTCTTTAAGGATAGTAAAGTTAGAGATGAAAATGGTAATTTATTAACTGTATACCATGGCACAGATACAGAATTTTATAAATTCAATTATGACAGATTAGGAGAAAATACATCAAGTCTAGGAGCAGGGTTTTACTTTACAGATCAAAAAGAAACCGCATCAAATTACACGAGAGGAACTAAAAACCTTAAAGAAGTTTATATTGACATAAAAAAACCGTTAGCATATGGAAAAACTACAATGACAAAAACAGAATATAGAAAATTTGTTGAGACTATCAATAAAGAAACAAATGGGAACTATTTAGAAGATTATGGCGGATTAGATGAAGCTTTAATGGAATATGATTATGGAGGAGATGACATTGATTTAGTAAATGCTATACATAATGCTTCTGGTTTGACATGGGAAAAGACATATGAAATATTAAGGGAAGTAACAAAATTTGATGGGATTATAAGTGAAAAAGGATTTTTAAACAAAGATGAAACTATATATGTTGTATTTAATTCTAATCAAATCAAAAATGTAGACAACATATCTCCAACATCTAACGAAGACATACGCTATATGAAAAGAAGTAACAATATAAATAATAAGAATGTTTCTAATAATAATACTTCTAAAGAAAAAAGTAACAATAATCAAACGACTAAATACAATAACTATACTCAAAAAGAAATGGAAAACTTACAAAGTTCTAAGATAAGAATTGCTAACAGCGAAGGTGATGTTCTTAAATTTGTACAAGGTGCAAAAAAAATGCCTTCTAATTTAAAGTTATATTTTGGAAAGGTAATTAATAGTGTATCTAATAAGATAAAAAGCATGTATGAAATAGATGTAAGTAATTATAATATTTCATTAAAAAATGATGATGTTAGAAAAATATTTAAAGATCATGGCACAGAAAAAACAGAGACACCAAGGGGACAAGTACCTATAACTGATACAGATTTTTTAAAAATACCAGATGTAATTAATAATCCAGACATAGTATATCAATCTGGTTACACAAATGAAGAAAAGCCTATATTAGTTTTCGAAAAGAATATAGATGGCAATCATGTTGTAGTTACTTATGTATCAGATGGACATCATAATTTAGAAATGCAGACAATGTATAAGTTTAAAAACAATAAAAAAAGAGATGCTGTCACTGTACTCCATAAGAACAATGCTTCTGGGTTACACACGCCTAAAACGGGCAGTGATATGTCATCTCCTAATACAAGTATACCACAAAATAATGAAAATGTCGAGACAGAGAATACAAAACAAGTTAATAAGCCAGAGGCTGGACTTACAAACGCAGAAAGAGCAGATGCTTGGATAGAAAAAGAGATTAATATAGTAGAACAAACAGGTTCTTGGGACAATACAATTCCTGTTACAAAAAGAACTGATATAAGGAAAACTATTGAAGATTATTTAGGTATCGGCATAGGAAAAGGACATTTTAGACAAAGAGCTTATGCAATATACAATACTAAAAGAGATACAATAAGAACCAAAGAATTAAAAGACATAGACAGTATTTTGCATGAGGTAGGACATGCATTAGATTTAGGTAATAGGCTAAAAATCGATAAAGAATCAATAGCTGATGAATTAATAACTGCAATAGAGAGACTAGGTGGATATGAAAATGAAACAAGAGCTGTAAAATTAGATGAAGGTTTCGCAGAAGTAATAAGAGAGTATGCTATCGTTCCAAACCAAGCAAAAGCGGATTTTCCACAGACTGTTGCTATAATAGAAGGTATTAGACAAAATGATAATTCTTTCGATAATTTTATCGGAAGAGTACAACTACAAACATATAATTATATACATCAAAATCCTAGAAATAGAATTTTAGGAAATCAAAGCATAGGAGAGCAAACATACAAACAGCAATGGACACATGAAAGAATTAAACAAGAAGTTATGAGAAACATCTATGACAAAGATTATGCATTAAAAGAAATTGTAAATGCAATGAATAAGGGAAACTTAAAAGCTAGTGATAATGCATATATACTTACAAGGCTTGCAAGTGGAATAGGACAAAAAGTAACTTCTATGTTGTCAAATGGTTATATAGATGAAAGTGGAAAGAAATTGTTTCCTGGTCTAAGCCAGTTAGGAGAAATACTAGGAAATGATGTTGAGAGATTTAATGATTTAAGAGCATATTTAGTAGCTAAAAGAGATATGGATTATAAAGCTAAGACCTTAAAGACTGGTATTAGAAGTATGGATAGTAAGGCTGTTGTAGAACAGTTTAAGAATGATAAACAAATACAACAAGCTGCAAAACTAATATATGATACATTAGATGGAGTAATGCAATATGCAGTAAACAATGGATTAATAACACAGGAAACAGCAAAAAGTTTAAAAGAAAGTAATGCTTTCTATGTTCCTATGCACAGAGTTTTAGACAATAAAGGAAATCAAGTAGGAAGAAGGGGAGCAGTAGGCAATATAATTAAGCAAAGAACTGGCAGTGAATTAGATGTAAAAGATGTTCTTGAAAATATAATTGCTAATTCATCTAATATAATTCAGCAAGTAGAAAACAATAATATTTTAAAGGCTTTATATAGTGAGGGAGAAGCATATGGTTTAACTGGTTCTATATATGAAGTAATAGCACAGCCAATGCAAAAGGTTGGAACAGCAACACTTGCAACATGGGAAAACGAGTTGAAAAATCAAGGAATAGACATAGATAATATTGATTTTGAAAAAACAATAGATATATTCGCTCCTAACAATAAAATAGATACTCAAAATCTTATCACAAGCTTTATAAATAATGACGGTAAAAGAGTATATTTACAGTTTAAAGATGAAGTTGTTTTTAATTCATTGATGAACATGGACAAAAAGTTTATGAGCTCTGTATTAAAAATTAATAGTAAACTTAACTTACCTCTTCGTTATGGAGCTACTATGGCTAATATTGGATTTGCAATACCTAATATGATTTCTGACACAGCACAAGCAGCTATTTATTCTACTGCTGGATTTATCCCTGTTATAGATAATGCTTTAGGAGTATTAGATATATTAGCTACAACAAATAAAACGGTTGCTAAATTTGTAAAACAAGTTGCTCCTCAATATGCAGAAAGAGTTAATATGTTATATTCTCTTTATGAACAAAGTGGTGCTACAAGTGCTACTAGACTTTCACAATACAGAGAATCAACACAAAGCCTAATGAAAGATATTTATGGAACAAATAATAGTGAAATATTAGGAGTAGAAGAAAAGTTTAAACCTTTAAAGCGTTTACTAGATTTAATGACTTATATACCTGAACTTTCAGAACAATCTACGAGATTTAGAGTATTTGAAAGAAATTATAATTATTATAAGAACAAAGGCAACAGTGAAATGGACTCAAGGATAATGGCAGCCATAGAATCAAGAGATGCAACGCAAGACTTTGGAAGAACAGGAAATCTTACAAGAGAAATAAACCAATTAATTCCTTTTAGTGCTGCAAGAGTTGGAAGTATTTATACTTTTTCCGAAAAAGTAAAAGCTAATCCAAAACAAGTAGGTATGAGAATTGCTATATTAACCACACTTGCCATGGCTATAAAAGGATTAGGATATGATGATGACGAAATTGAAGAATTAAATCAGCGTAAGAAAGATGACAACTTCGTATTAAAAGTAGGCAATACTGTTGTAACAATAAAGAAACCACAAGGCATTTTAAGAAGTATGATTAACTTTACAGAGTACATACAAGATTTAGCAACTGGACATATAGAAGAAGGTAAAGAAGGAGCAAGACTTGGAGAATGGATTAACAATGCAATTATGGACAATATGCCTGCAGATAGCATAACAGGATTAGTTCCTAATGCTGTTGCACCACTTATAGAAAATGCTATAAACAAAGATTTTTATTATAATACAGATATTGTTAAAAGTTATGATTTAGACTTGCCAGACAGTCAACAGTATTATGACTATAACTCACAACTTGCAGTATTGTTAGGAGAAATATTTAACTATTCTCCTGCTAAAATAGACAACTTAATTAGTGGTTATTTTGGTGGATTAGGAACACAAGCAACTAATATTATGGATTGGACTATGGGAAGTTTAGGTATGATACCAGAAGAACCTAATATGGGAGCAGAGGATAATGCAATAGGAAAGAGATTTGTTGTTAATGTAAACGAAAATTCTGCAAGTGTTGATGAAATATACAACAGAAAAACAGAACTAACAAAAAAGAAAAACGGCGGAACAATTACAGATGATGAGACAGAAGAGTTGGAAAAAATAACAGAAGCTATTAGTAATATGTCTTCAATTAATAAACAGATTAAATCAATAAAGGCAGATTTAACTATGTCTGGCGAAGAAAAAGCAGAAGCTATTAAACCTTTACAAGAACAAAAAACTGATACTGCAAGACAAGCATTAGGAAAAGATTTGATTTATTCAGAAAATGAGCAAAAGATTCAGTCCATAAAATTTTATCCTAGCAGAGACACATTAAGTCAAAGTGGATATACATTAAGTTTAGATGACAGTATGAAAAAAGAATATGAAAGCCTAGCTTATGGTTATTACTCAAAATATGAAAAACAAGGTTTATATAGCAAGGACAAGCTAGATGATATTGCGACCAAGGCAAAGGAATATGCTAAAAAGACATTACTACAAAAATATAGAAATAAATTGACAAAATCTAAATAGGAAGGGAGGTGTTTCTAGCTTCTTAATACTACTACTAAAATATAATTTTAGGAGGTATTAATATGTTACAAGGAATTAATGATAAAGGAGAACTAAAAAATGTAAAAGTAAATGATGATGGTTCTATAAAAACAAGTTCAAGTAATATTAAAACAAACGAAAATGGAGCTGTAAAAGTGGTTGTAGATGGGCAAATACAACAAACATCAGATAGGGAAATAGTTTTAAATTCAAGTGTATTAACAATAGGAATAGAGGCTACAGAAGTAGAGGTAAACAAAAAAGTAACAAATATAATGGTGGCAAATTACTCAGAAACAGCAGATATAACAATTAATACAGGAAGTACGACTTTACAAGTAGGAGCTAATCTAGCTTTGGATTTACCAATTAATATGGACATTTCTACCTTATCTATTACTTCTACTGAAAATGATACTAAAATTCAATTAGTAATAAAAGGGGTGGAGTAAATGATAACTTTTTTAAACAATGGGAAAGGTGGAACAGATACATCTGACGCAACAGCAACAGTTAACGACATTCTTGATCCCAAAGTAGCATATGCTAAAGGAGAAAGAATAATTGGTATGATGCCTAATAATGGATCACTTGAGTATACTCCATCAGAAAATGAACAATCTATACCTTTAGGTTATACTTCAGGGGGTATTATAAAACCTGCTGATATAACCAAACTAAAAGATTATGAAAAATGCTATGATTTAGCTCAAACAATTTTATCTGGTGCAACAATACCTGCAAAAGGTTTGGTTTATAATTTCATAGATTCAAATTTTATGTTTGATAAAACAATTATAGATACTGGTGTCACACAAGCTTCTCTTATTTCTGGATATACTTTCATTGCTCGTATTTATCCGACTCAATATAATAATCATAGAGGATTGTTTGGCTTACATTCATCAGGGGGCATAGTTGGCTTACAATATGAAGATGGTAAACTTAGTTATGGTCATGTTAATACTAAGGTTTCTGGATATATTGATTCAAGTAAATTGCCAATAAATAATTGGGGCATATTTGTTGCTACTTACGATGGTTCCGTCCTTAAATGCTATGTAAACAAAGAAGAAAATTTTTCAGTAGAAGGTAACGCATTTACTCCTTATGGCAATGTAATTATTGGAGAAGCATTTGATAGCGACGATAGATTTTATGCAGGTTGTATGTCTAATTTTATGATTTATAATAGAAGTTTAACGGAGGAAGAACTTGAAGAAGTTTATAATTTTTTGGAAGTAACTAACACTAACACAGATATTAATATAACTTATACGGAATTAGAATATTTATTAAATCCAAATGGAGCTTGTATTGACACTGGAATAAAAAATGTTGATTATTGTAAAACAGAATTAAAACTACAGGGAATTGAAACAAAAAATCAACGCTTTTTTGGGTTTAATTATAGTAATTATCATATGTGTTGGTGGGATAATAAATGGTATTATGGATCAGATAGCAATAATACTACAGACCACTTTTTTACTTGTAATAGTACAATCACCGATTTATGCAAAATTATATATAATAATGAAAACAACAAGATAAGTGTAAATGGTGAAGAATTTGGTAATAAGTCAGATGTCGTATCTAATTCTCGAAATAATAGTATTTATATTTTTAAAGAATGTGAAAATACAGAAAAATATTATGGTAAATTATATTATTTTAAAATGACCAATAAACAAACAGGACAAACCATTATAGATTTAATTCCTGCTAAAGATAATTATGGAAGAGTTGGTATGTATGATAAAGTATCAAAGAAATTATTTACAAGTGTGACAAGTGCTAAATTTGTGCCTGGACCTGAAATTGGAAAGATTAAGGAGGCGTAATCCAAATGTCAGAATTAGAAAAAATATTAGATAAAATATTAAAAGAAAAAATAGAAAAAGTTATACCTGAAAATATCAAAGAAGATATATCTGTCTTTGGAATTGTTGGTACATATGATAGTAGTAATATTCAATCAGATATTCCTGCGACCAATGATGATATAATCCAGGAAAAAGAAGCCTATGTAAATGACACGAAGTTAGTTGGAACCATAGCAGATAATGGAGCTATAGAAATAATTCCTTCAGAAGAAAAACAAATTTTGCCTTCAGGCTACCATAATGGAAATGGAAGAATTTTGCCAATAGATATTACAACTCTAAATAATTATAAAACTTGCGATTCTTTAGCAGATGCTATCTTAGGTGACAAAGAACCTTATATAGAGTTGCCGTATGTTGAAAGTACTGGTACCCAATATATTGATACAGGAGTAGTACCTGATGGAAATACTATTATAAAAATTGAATTTATGAAAGTAGGCAGAGTGATAGATTATGAGAGATTCTTTGGAGTAGAAAATCAATTCTCTATTCTTAGATCTAAATCTACTTCTTCTTGGGAATTTAGAGCAGATAAAGTATATTTTTCTTTTACGATGGATAATGAAAAAAAATACTTGTTAGAAGCAGGTCAAGGTTTTTTAAATCTTGATAGTGAACAAAAAGGTACATATAGTTATGTGCCTAATACCCAAAATACTATGTATTTGTTTTATTCTAATTCTGCTGATAGATATGGCATATTTCGTATTTATTCTTGTAAAATTTACGACGATAAAACCTTGATAAGAGATTTTATACCTGTGAAGGATATAAAAGGAAAAATCTGTTTATATGATAAAGTAAATAGCAAATACTATTACAACAAGGGAACAGGAGATTTCATAGCAGGGGAGGTAATATAATGACTAGTTTGGAGGAAAATTTAAATAAAATTTTGGAAGAAAAAGAAACAAAACTTCTTCCTGAAAACATAAAAAAAGGTATAAACATATTAGGAATAGAAGGTGAGGATACTAATAGCAACATTCAGTCTGAAAATCCTGCAATTAACGATGACATAATGTTAGGTAAGGAAGCCTATGTAAATGATACAAAGTTGGTTGGAACTATGGCAGATAATGGTCAATTGAATTTTAAACCGTCTGAGGGAGAACAAATGATTCCTGAAGGTTATACCTCTGGTGGTACAATAGAGGCTGTAGATATTACAACTCTAAATGATTATAAACTATGTGACAAGATGGTAGATGTTATTCTAGGTAATAGAAAACCATACACAGAATTAGAATGGATTGAATTTACTGGAACACAATATGTTGATACTGAAATTCCTTTGTGGAGTAATGAAAACTGGAAAATTGAAATGATAACTACTCCTACAAAAATTTTTAATTATAATCATTATCTCTCAATCGATGATGATGATAATGAACATGAAACATGGATAGCGTCGGATGGTTATTATTATTGTAGATTTCATTCTGGAATGAAGTCAGTAATAACTTCTATGATTGCTAATGAAAAATATCATATTATACATGATTTTAAAGATGGTATTTGTACATCAACAATTAATGACGAAGTAACTGATACAACTGATTTTGGTGCATTTATCAGCGATAAAACTATAAGATTTGGACATAGAGATACTGGAAAATTTATTGGTAAATTGCATTCTTTAAAATTTTATTCAAATGATAATTTAATATTAAATCTAGTACCTGTAATAGATTTAACAGAAAAAGTGTGTTTATATGATAAAGTAAATAGCAAATACTATTACAACAAGGGAACAGGAGATTTTATAGCAGGGGAGGTAATATAATGACTGATTTAGAAGGAAAATTAAATATTATATTAAATGAAAAAAATCAAAAAATTATACCAGAAAACATTAAAAAAGGAATAACCATATTTGATGTAGAAGGAACTGCTGATACAGGTATTGATACAACTAGTGATAATCCCGTTACAGAACTTGATATGGCAGCAGATAAAGAGGCTTGGGTTAATGGACAAAAAGTAGTTGGTAAAGCCCATGTTGTAGACAGTGGCGAATCTGGTAGTGTTGGAGATTTAGTAGAGGTAGGAACTACATACTCTGGAAGTGCTTTGTTATTTTATGGAGAATCAAGTAACTGGGGCGAAGGTATAACTAGCACATTGTTTAAAGAAGGTAGTAGACCTTTTCTAAGAGTAGATAATGAACAACAGCATTTAATTGCAGAAGCAATAGGGCTTACTGCCGATAAAATAAAAGCAGGAGAGACTGTACTAGGAATATTAGGTACTTATACTGGTGAAGAAGCTCCTCTAGAAGAGGAGGTGGAATAGTGGAAAGTATTACAATAGGTCAAATAGTTGGTGCTATTTCAACCTTAACTATTCTAGGTGGAGTTCTTGTTTTCTTATCTAAAATTTATAAAAAAGTAATTGAAACTAATAACAAAATCGAAAATAATGACCTTTTAACAAAAACGAATTTAAAAGCTACAAAGGTAATGTTAGACCATTTTATAGAAGATAAAATCGGAAATGGAGAATTTAAAGAGGCAAGAAGAGAAATAGATAAAGTATTAATAGGAAAGTAGGAAAGAAGGTTTTATAAATGGAAGTATTAAAACAAATAGGACTAAAAATAGCAAAGCTCATAGATGTAAAAAGTCTGATAACAATCCTTTTAACTTGTGTAGTTGCATACAAAGCTATAATAGGAGACATGGATATACAAGAGATATATTTAATGATAATTGCTTTTTATTTTGGAACACAAGTAGAGAAGAAAAAAGACAAGGAGGAATAATCTATGATAGATGAATTAATAAAAAAAGCACAGGGAGAAATAGGCTATAAAGAAGGAAATAATAACAATACTAAATATGGCAAAGCATATGGCTTAAATTACAATCCTTGGTGCATGATGTTTGTATGGTGGTGTGCTAATCAAGTAGGAATAAACAGTTCAATAATTCCCAAAACAGCTAGTTGCCCAAATGCTTATAAATGGTTTAAAAATAAAGGACAAGTTATTAAAAACAGTGATGTAAAAAAAGGAGATATAGTATTTTTTACATGGAACAACTCAAACAATGCAGACCATGTAGGAATTGTAGAAAAGGTAGAAGGCAATATATTTACTACAATCGAAGGTAACAAAAATGATGCAGTAGGTAGAAGACAAGTAAGTAAAACTAATTCATGTATATATGGAATTGTAAGACCTGCTTATGTATCTACATCAAATAACGACAATAATAAATCGGTTGAGGAAGTAGCAAAAGAAGTAATTGCAGGAAAGTGGGGCAATGGAACAGACAGAAAAAGTAAGCTAACCAAAGCAGGATATGATTATAATACTATTCAAAGCAAAGTAAATGAATTGTTAAATTCTTCTACCAACATAAGTAAAAAATCAAATGAAACAATAGCCAATGAAGTTATACAGGGTAAATGGGGAAACGGACAAGAAAGAAAAGAAAAACTAACTAAGGCAGGATATGATTATAGTACTATACAAAAGATTGTGAATAAAAAATTAACTTAAAAAATAAAGCAGATAGATATTCTATCTGCTTTAAAAAATATTTAATAAGGGATTTTAAAACAATATTTATTTTCCCAGAATATACTTAAAACATTCAAAAAATACTATGGAAGGTGTAATAATAAACCAATTTATAAAAAAGCCATAAAATATATACATATATATTTTTTCTTTTTTATCTAAATCATTCAAAGGCATATATATATTGGTTGCTATGTATGAAATGATTATACTACATATTATCATTATAATAATTCTAATAAAAATATCCATTATTTCTCCTTTGTTAATTTATAAAAATTAGGATATATCTTCAAGCATAATGTTTTTATATTTTTGATTATCTAATTTTTTTAGATAATCAAAAGTTGTGTCGTTGTTATTAATGATATCCTGAAGAGTAACCAATGCTTCTGACAAATTATTTGTAATATTAAACAATTCATCAGTTTCTGATTGAAATGAATATAATAATATATTTTGGGGTATATTACCATTATGAGTAATGTCTTTTATTTTATAATTCATATTATCTAGAATGTCCATTTTTTTATAAAATAAATGTAATATTTTTTTACATTGTTCATAATATACCTTAAAATAAGGTTCACTCTCAAATGAATTTAATATTTCCTTTGCTTTTCTTAATTTTTCTCTAGTTTCATCTATTTCTACATCGATTTGTAAAATAAAAGAATTGTTGGTCAATTTCACTGTATTATCTAATTGATGTATGTAATTTAATTTATCGGAAATATCTAACATAAGATTAAACAAAAATACAATTTTGGCTGTATATGTTTGTAATGATTCAAAGTCATTTAAATCTAATATCCTATCTTTAATAGTAGAAAATTGAGGTAAAGTATGCCATTTTTCAATTAATTTACCAAACTCATAGCAGTCATTAGCATAAAAATATCTTTGTATAACATTATTAGTTGAAACAAATTTAAAATATAAAGGAATAGAGCATAAACACATAATTACATCTTCCATGCATATGCAAAGTGCTATGCAATGAAAAGTGTTGTTGCCTGTTAAACCTAAAATAAGACCTATAAATATTGCTAAAAAAAGTGTTAGCATATTTTTCTGTTTTTTTAATATAACTTCTAATATATTTTCTACAATGTTTATAAACATTCCTAAATATAATAAAAATATATTATTTGCAAAAAAGCCATATATACCTAAAATTGAAAAAATAGTAGTAAGTATCATTAAATTTTTCTCCTTAGTTTCTTAACTTTTAAAAATTTTGTTGTATTTTTTATAAAAATGAGACAAACTGTCTCTATTTATATATCACATTTAATTTAAAATATCAATATAAATAACAAATAAAAAAGAAAGGAATTTATTTTAATGACAACAAAATTTAATAGTAATAAGAATTTTACTGGCAAATTAATAAAGACTGCAAGAGAAAAGAAACATCTTAAAAAAAGTACTCTATGCCAGCAACTAGAATTATTGCGGAGTCCATATCAGTGGGAGACAGCTGCAACGAATGGAAGAATGTAAAGTGTTAATAAAAGATTTTGAGTTGATAGCCATCTCCAAAATACTAGATATAGACCTAAACAAACTAAAAGATTGCTTAGATAACTAGCACTGCCCATGCTAGTTATTTTTTATTATATAACAACAAAAATAAAAAATCTGTCGAATTTTGACAGTTTTTTTATTTTTATACATTTTTTTACTAAAAATTAGAATATAGTTGAAAAAATAAAGGAAGAGAGTTGCAATATATTCCATTGTATGATATTATGTAAACTTATGAAAGGAGGAAATATTATGCCAAAAGTATTATTAGATTTTCAAAAATATTTAATATCTACTAAAAATTATTCACCAATTACTGCAAAAGAGTATTGTGATGATTTAATAATTTTTTTTAAATATATAAAACAGTATTTCAAATTAGATATTAATATTAAAGATATAACAGTATTTATTCTTGCAGATATAACAGAAGATATTATTTTTTCTTTTTTAGTATATCTTAATTATCATAAAGATAATTGTGCTATTACTAGGCAAAGGAAACTTTCGAGCATAAAGACTTTTTATAAATGGTTATTATCTCTAAAATATCCATCTTTTAAAAACAAGAAAAATCCTGCTGAAAATATTCCTAGTATTACTAGAATAGAACGATTACCAAAATATATAAACTTTGAAAAAGCTAAAGAGTTGCAAAATATCTTTAATAATAGTAATTGTAAATATCCTGAACGAAACAATGCTATTACTACATTATTTTTGCAAACAGGAATAAGAATATCTAGTTTATTAAAGCTAAATATATCAGATATAGATTTTGATAATAAGAATGTTAAAATAATAGCAAAAGGTAACAAGGAAAATACTATTTATCTAAACGATTTTACTATAGCTAAAATAGAAGAATATCTAAAAACGCGTTCTCTTGATAATGATGCTTTATTTGTTAGCGAAAGAAATAAGAGAATAAGTAAGGCAACTGTTGAACATATTTGTAAACAAGCTTTTAAATTGTCAGGAATGGCTAATAAAGGCTATTCGCCACATACTTTAAGACACACTGCAGCTACTCTTTATTTTAAAAATACAAAAGATATTTTAGTTGTAAAAGAAATTTTAGGTCATAAGAGCCTAAGTTCGACAGAAATATATTTACATATAGATAACCAAGAAATAAAAAAAGCAGTAGAAGCTAATCCGTTAAATGATTATCTTTTAAATTTTAAAAAAAAATAAGAATAGGGAAAAGGAGGCTAAAATGGAATTAAATTTTGATGTTGATACAATTAGAAAAAACACAATAAATTTATTAGATTGTCAAGTGGATTTAATTTTAAGATCATTGGAATTTTATAGTTATACATATAAGTTTATTTATCCGCGTACTGGAAAATCAAAAACTAATGAAGAAAATTTAAGAATTTGTTTGGTTCGTGATACTTATCATCAAATTTTAAGTCAATATGCTAATTCAAGAAATAATCAACCAATTATAAATGAGGAAACTGATGAAGAATTATTGAAAGAAGGAATTATATAATTACATTAAAAAGTGACGCGTTAGAATCGATTTTAAGCGATTTAAATTTTAAAGACAACAAGTTATATGTCTAAAAATATAGCGATTGTTTTAAAATTGAAGATAATATTAGATAATAAAATATAATTTCTAAAATTAAAGAAATGTCATAAAAAACGACGCGTTAAAATCGATTTTAAGACATTTTTTTAAAAAAGACATATAGTTTGTTGTCTTAAAATATAAAAAAGTAAAAAGGATATAACTAAAATTCAAAATATGTATTGACAACCAAAATTCAATATGATATAGTATAGGAAAATTAAATATTTGATAATTTTCTTATATGGGTTTTAATAGTTACTACAAATTTGGCAAGGATATAGCCAATTTATTTTTCCTACCTTCATTTGCACAAAACTTTGATTTTGTGCAAATAGAACATGATAAAAAATAATATAGTTTTCTATATTACTATATCTCCTATTCTTTTTTATTTTGTTCTTTACAATAATAATCAAAATTATTTTTATATCCTAATAATCTATGATATAAGTAAAAGTTTATATCATTTCTTTGTTTTTGTTCATCTGAATCTTTATCAATTGCCCATATATTATTTAGATTCAAATTAAACAATTCTAGACCTATTAGAATATAGTTTAACTCTTCCTCATATATATCTATATTAATTTTCCTTTTTCCCATATTCTACCTCTTATATTATAAATATGGTATAAATTATAGCATATTTATGTGTTACTTATCAAGTATATTTATAAATAATATAAAAATGCATATATAAATATATTAAATAATATTTATATATGCATTTTCTATTTTAAATTCTTTAAAAAATATGACATTCTTTCTAAAAATTCTTTATTGTTCTTTGTTGCAAGCATTTGCTCTATTAATTGTTCTGTTATTTCTGATATAGACATAGTTGACATTGCTTTTCTTAATGCAAACACAGTTTCTAGTTCTTGTGGACTTAAAAGTAGCTCCTCTTTCCTTGTTCCAGACTTATTAATATCTATAGCTGGGAATATACGCTTTTCTGATAATCCTCTGTCTAAGTGTACTTCCATGTTTCCAGTACCTTTGAATTCCTCAAAAATAACATCATCCATCCTACTTCCTGTTTCAATAAGCGCTGTTGCTAAAATCGTTAGACTTCCCCCATTTTCTATATTTCTTGCTGCACCAAAGAATTTTTTTGGTTTATGTAATGCACTAGGATCTAGTCCTCCTGATAAAGTTCTTCCAGAAGAAGGTATTACTAAGTTATAGGCTCTTGCAAGTCTTGTAATACTATCTAATAAAATAACAACATCTCTATTTTGTTCTGTAAGTCTTTTCGCTCTTTCTAGAACCATTTCGGCTACTTTTACATGATGCTCTGGTAATTCATCAAAAGTAGAATAAATAACATCTCCTTTAATAGAGCGACGCATATCAGTTACTTCTTCTGGTCTTTCATCAATTAATAATACAATAAGTTCTATTTCTGGGTTATTTGTTGTAATGCTATTTGCTATTTTCTTTAAAAGAGTAGTCTTTCCTACTTTAGGAGGAGCAACAATCATTCCCCTTTGCCCTTTTCCTATTGGAGACATTAAGTCTATCATTCTCATTGCATATTCATTTGTTACAGTCTCTAATTTGATTCTTTCATCTGGATATACTGGTGTTAAATCGTCAAATTTTTTCCTTCTATATGCCTTTTCTGGGGCTTCTCCATTTACTTCTCCGACGAAAATTAAGGCAGGGAATTTTTCTCCTTCTTTTGGAAGTCTTGCAATTCCTTTTATTTTATCACCTTTATCTAATTTAAAACGCCTAATTTGAACAGGAGAAATATATACATCTTTTGGAGTTGATAAATAATTTTCTCCTCTCAAAAATCCGTATCCATCAGGTAAAACCTCTAATATGCCTTCAACTATCTCGTCCTCACTGTTTGTTACTTTATATCCATTTTGATTTTGAATATCATCAACATTTACTTTTTCTTTTTCTTCTACTGCCATTTCTTTATTATTTGATTTCTCATTAGTCGTATCCATGCTTTCAAGAATTTCAATCAATTCCTCCTTTTTTAATTTTGAAACATTTTTAACATTCTTTTCTTTTGCTAATTGGCGTAACTCAACCAAAGTATAATCCCCCATATTCATTTAAAAACCCCCTTAACAGCTAACTTAGTATATATATAATAATTGTTTTTATATTTTTTATGGAAATTTACAGAAAAAATAATATAAATGAAAAAAACAAAAAAGAGCATAACAAATATGCTCCTATATCTATTTCCCTACATCAATATAGACACGCTCATTTGGTAAATACATGTCCAATTTTTCTCTAGCAATTTGTTCTATATATTCATCAGAATTAATGTTATTTTTAGTTGTCATTAATTCATTTTGCTCTTCTCGAGCATCTTCTATTTCTAATTGATATTTATTTTCTTCGGCTTTATATGCATTTAATGTTTTTTGTTGTAATAAAAAAGTATATATAAAATATATCATAAATAATAATAAAAGTAATCTTTTATACAACTTTTTAAAATCAAACTTTAACATATGTATTTTCTCTCCAGTTTTTTCAAGTCTATTTTTGAATTTAAGTATATAAATACTCAAAATTATCCAATATTCCTATATATATTTTTCTACATTTTTTAATAAAATCCTTCATTTATTCGTCAATTTTATTACAAACATTTCCAGAAAGGAGTTTATTATTTGTTTTTTGATTTGATTTTTTAATTAATTTCAAAATTTGACATTTTATCTTCTTTAAAAACCATAAAATAGGACGAATTATATACTTTTTTATAGGCACATAAGTTATATTTTTTATAAAAGTAAGGAATTTTACACTGATTTTAATAAAATATTTACTAATAGTTAGCAAATATATTACTAAGCCCAAAATCAATGCTAAAAATATGTATAAGCGTAATTCTCCATTATTAAATGCAAATATTGAAAATAACAAAATAAAACCTGTTAAAATCCAAAATAAAATATCTTCAATATATGTTACAAAATCAGGTGTTTTAAAACTTTTTCTTATGATTCTAAAAATATCAAAAACAATGCCTATTACCATTCCTGTACAGATAAATATAAATAAATTGAATATTTGCTCATATACATTAACATTCAAATTAATTCCACCTTTTATCTAAATATTTTATTAAATAGTCCTCCTCCAGATTTTTGATTAGAATCTTTTTCACTATATCCAAGATTATATATTTCACCGTCAACAGTAACTTCAGCTGTATCTAAACTTAATTTATTAATTCTCAAATTATCTCCTTTTACTGTTAAAAGTCCTAATTCAGTTTCTAATATAACAATCTGGTCATCAAAACTAAGTACATCTAATACTCCAGAAATACTTAATTTTTCTCTATTTTCTAGAATAATATTTTGAATGACTCCAGTATTAGTATTTAAATTTCCTTTTCTTTCTTCTATTGTCATAAAAATCAACTCTCCTTTGTGTATAGTCTAAATTATATATATTCATGACTTGTCTATTTTAGAACTTTTAAGCTATTTATTCACATTAAATTCACAAAAAAAGAGAAGATTCAAATTATCTTCTCTTCTAAATATTATTTGTCTAAATCTTTTAAAACATCTCGTATAATATCCATGCGTCCTCTATCTGATAAAACTTGTGGCAAATCAAAACCTGGGCGTCTATTTCCCTCTATCATAACAGGTCCATCTTCCGAAATTGCTACATCCCAACCTACAACTAGAATTTTGTCATTTTCCGTACATGCTTTTAATGCTAATTCTTTTGCCTCTTTAAAACAAGGTATTTGAAAACCATCAAATTTAACATGTGTTGTAGGATGCTCTACAAATTCATTTAAGTCTTTATCTATTGCGTTACCAACTAATTTTCCAGTTTCCATATCTATGTTTACTGCCATTCCCTGTGCATGAAAGTTATCTATAGAATTAATTCCGTTTCCAACGCGTAAACACATCCAAAGAATTCTAGGTTTGCCATGATCATTAAAAGTCATTACACGCATTGTATTAACACTTTTTGCACACAAAACATTCATGTCTGGATGTTGTATAACTAAACTTTCAAAATACATTCCTTGTTTTAATGCATTATCAAAATATGCTTTTTTATCATCTATTTCATTAGCATTTTCTTTGCTAACTCCTTTTCCTCCTAAACCATTTAAAGGTTTAATCATAAATGTAGGATGTTTTTTTATAAATTCCAAAAATTGCTCATAATTGTTCTCAGCTGGAACAACATAATCTCTCTTGGTATATTCTTTAAACTTTTCTAGAAACATTGGCTTAATTGTATATGTGTCTTTGTACTCACTTGGAGAAACTTTTTGATAAAACTTATCTGCCATTCTGTAGCCAACAATCTCTTTTCTTTCTTTTCTAGTTCTTGAGTATACTTTATAATTTAAATAATCAGTTAGAGCAAGACCATATCTTAAAACACAATATACAGTATCGAATATTAAACCTATATAACTTTTGTTTTCTCTTTTTGAAATTTCTTTTAAATTTTTCAAAAAGCGTTTGTAATTTGCCGAAAAAGCATATGATATTAAAGACATTTTTTTGTTTGCCTAAATTTAATTTTAGGCTCTCCTTTCTATACTTTTGTTTACCCTGTAATAAGCTTACTGTGTAATAATTCGACTATTTTATTGTCGACCGTTTCTTTTGTCATAATACAAATTTTGCATTCATCAATTTGTACAGACAACACATCTATTTTATTCACATCTAAAATTTCTAATATCTGTTTTATAATTTCATGATTATTTGCAATTCCATAACCTATAAAAGATATCCTAGATATATCCTTTTTTACAATACTTTTAATACAACTTTCTTCTATTTTATCACATATAACTGTTCCAATATTATTATTAAATGTAGAGCCAGTTTCTATTGGAACATTATATTTTTGACCTATTTCAATGCATCTATTGTGTAAAACCTTTGCACCCTCATTTGATAAATCTAGCATTTCTTCATAAGATATATTATCTAGCTTTTTGGTATTTGTAATTTTATTAGGATCAGCAGAATATACTCCATCAACATCAGAAAATATATAACAATGGTCAGCTTTTATTGCAGATGCAATAGCAACAGCCGTTGTATCAGAGCCTCCTCTTCCCAATGTTGTTATATCTCCTTCCTTATTTATTCCTTGAAAGCCAGCGATAATAACAATTCTATTTTTATCTAATTCATGTAAGATTCTAGAGGTATCAATTTTTTCAATTTTAGCCTCTTGATTTGTGCTACTTGTGTAAATTCCTGCCTGCCAGCCTGTTAAAGAAATAGATTCATATCCTTTGTGATTTAATAATATACTTAATTTTGCAATTGAGATTTGTTCTCCTGTGCTAAGTAATACATCCATTTCTCTATCATTTGGTATATCTGATAATTCCTTTGCTTGTGTAATCAAATTATCTGTTGTTTTTCCTTGTGCTGAAACAACAACTACTACTCTTTTGTTTTGAGCATAAAACTCAATGATTTTGCTTGCAACAATATTTAATTTTTCATTGTCTGCAAGCGAACTTCCTCCAAATTTTAAAACAATTGTCTCCATATTTTCATACAGTCCTTTAATAAAAAGGTCATAAGCAAATATAATTATAAATTGCCTATAATATATATTTTATTTGATATATAATGTAAAGTTACTATTAATTTATTTTACTATACTTTTTAAATATGCATCAATAAAATCGTTTAAATTGCCATCCATTACGCTTTCCACATTTCCTACTTCATAATTTGTTCTGTGATCTTTCACAAGTGTATATGGACAAAATACATATGAGCGTATTTGACTTCCCCATGCTATATCCATTTGAATACCTTTTAGTTCATCTATTGTATCTTTATGTTCTTTTTCTTTTATTGCTAATAACTTTGACTTTAACATTTTCATAGCAGTTTCTCTGTTCTGAATTTGTGATCTTTCTGTTTGACAAGCTACTACAATTCCTGTTGGTATATGTGTAATCCTAACTGCTGATGATGTTTTATTTATATGTTGACCACCTGCTCCTGATGACCTATAAGTATCTATTCTTAAATCATCTGGATTAATGTCAATTTGTACATCTTCTGTAATTTCCGGAAGAACTTCAACAGAGGCAAAAGATGTATGTCTTCTTCCCCCTGCATCAAAAGGAGAAATTCTAACTAATCTATGAACTCCCTGTTCTCCTTTTAAATATCCATAAGCATACTCACCAGAAACTGAAAATGTAACGCTTTTTATTCCTGCCTCTTCTCCCTCTAAATAATCTAATTCCTCTACAGTATATCCATTGCTATTTGCCCATCTTGTATACATTCTATATAGCATTTGCACCCAATCTTGTGCCTCTGTTCCGCCTGCTCCAGGATGTAATGTAACAATAGCATTGTTTGAATCATATTTATCAGAAAGTAGAGTAGCTATTTCTAATTTTTCAACAGATTTTTCTATAACAGAAATATTTTTTAATAGCTCTTTTTCCATATCTTCGTCTGATTCTGATTTTAATAAATCATTTAATTCACATAGATTATCAAGCTCAATTTCTACTTTTTTATAGCTATCTAATTTTGATTTTAAACTAGTAATTTGCTTAAGAATACTAGAGTTATTTTGTACATCACTCCAAAAATCTGGCTTAGTAGTTTGTTCTTCTAGTTTTTTGAGATTTTGTTCTAATTTGGCTATGTCAAAGAGAATCTCCGATTTCACTTAATTTATTTTTTAGAACATCTAATGTTTTAGATGTTTCTTCTAAATCTACCATACTATATTGTCCTCAATTTCCATAAATTTCTTTGTTCCTACATTAAAATTGCATCAGCTAATTCATTTAATTTTATCAAATCTTCATTTTTAAGAGTAGATTTTATTGTTACAGTTGGCTCTACTATTTCAATATTTTTTAATGTAGATAATACATCTTTCATGCATTTTCCTGAACCTGGAGCCCATGTACCATTTTCAATAATTCCTACTTTTCTATTTTGATAATTTTTTTCTTTCAAATTCATTAATAAATTTCTCATTGGTAAAAATGCCTCCATATTATAAGTAGCAGAGGCAAATATGACTTTACCATATCTAAAAGCATCTTCTACTGATTCTGAAAAATCTTGTTTTGATAAGTCTGCAAGAACTACATTTTTTGCACCTTTTTCTTCTAATATTTCTTTTAATTTTTCACAAACTTTAAAAGTATTACCATGTATAGATGCACAAGCAATATATATCCCATCACTTTCAACTTCGTATTTGCTCCAAATATCATATTTACCAATATAGTAAGATAAATTTTCTTTTAGTATTGGTCCATGTAAAGGGCAAATAGTTTGTATATCTAATTGACTTATTTTATTTAACAAAGATTGAACCTGAATTCCATATTTTCCAACGATATTAAAATAATATCTTCTTGCCTCGCAGTCCCAATCTTCCTCTGTATCTAATGTTCCAAACTTTCCAAAAGCATCTGCTGAAAATAGTATTTTCTCACTTTCTTCGTATTCCATCATTACCTCTGGCCAATGAATCATAGGAGCCATAACAAAATGTAATTTATGTTTTCCTAGGCATAAAGTATCACCATCTTTTACTTCGACTTTTCTGTCTTCTAAATTTTCAATATCAAAAAATTGTGGTAAAAATGCAAATGTTTTGTTATTTCCAACAAGTTTAATATTAGGATATTTTTCTATTATCGTTCCAATATTATATGCATGGTCTGGCTCTAAATGTGAAATTACTAAATAATCCGGAACTTTTCCATTTAAAGCCTTATCTAAATTACTTATCCACTCTTCTGTTTTTCTTTTATCTATTGTATCCATTATAGCTATTTTTTCATCAATTATAATATATGAATTATATAAAATACCATTTTTTACAGCAAATTGATTTTCAAATAAATCTATATCTTTATCGTCTACACCAATATATTTAATATCATCTGAAACTATTACATCTTTCATTTTTTCCACCTACTTATATTTATTTTAATCATTAGTATTATACCTTATTAATATACTAATCGTCAATCTATTTAAAAAAAGTGTATAAATTTTATTATTTTTAAAAATTTACACACTTTTTTATACACTTGCATATAATAATTTATTATTGTACATAAAGCACGACACGAAAGCCAAACGAGACCTCGGCCCAAGTCATCACATCATGGTCGCCTGGGCGTTCGGAAATAGGACAATTGGTCCCGCTGTCGGCGAACCCACCTCCACGACGAACTGCATACTTTGTACCGGTTGTTGCGTTTTTATCTGTGGTACTATGGTGTCCTGTCTCTGTTGTCCACTCCCACATATTTCCTGCCATATCATATATATTTTTTAATTTGAATTGTTCTAGTGCTCCTGTTGATAGTTCTACTATTTTTGAAAATGTATGTGTTGTTAAATTGTATTTGTCACCATTTGTATAATCTGCTGAATTATATTTTAGTTTTTCGTTTGCATCTGTTAAATCTTCTTTTCCTAATTTTGGTTTTCCTGTCTTATATTTGTTCGCTATTACCCATCCTGATGTTTCACCTGTTCTTGCAGTTGCCCATACATGTTGGGCGTATAATACATCTTCTTCTAATTGTGTTGTATTATTGTTACAATTTCCATAATCTTTACTATCTGTCACTATACTTGCTTTTTCACTTGCTATCCATTCCAATGCTCTGTCCCATGCTATTCCATCTATTAAGCTACTTGTTACTCCATAAGAATTTTCTGCTCCATTATACATATTCTTTGATACTTTTACTGCGTTTTCTTGGCTTATATAATTCCATGCTTGCATTCCTTGCTTACTTACTGGTTTCAAATTTATTCCATTTTCTTGCGATACATTTTTTGATTTATTTCCATTAGTAGCATCTGCCGTATAATATGCCATTTCTTTATTACTCTCATTATTTACAGAAAATGATGCATTGTCTGGTACTCCTGCTTCAAACCTTGCTACATAAAAACCTCCATTTTCTTTTACGCTTAACTTATTTTTATCTATGTCTACCTCATCTTTCCAATCTATATAATTTCTATACTGATATGTTTTCCATGAGTTTTCTTCACCATCTGGTGTTGATACTTTTGTATCATCTAAATTTTGAGTTTTATATTCATGCTTTTTATACTGTTCTTCTGTACATGGTACCCATACAAATTGGTTACCATCTTTATCTTCTATTACTATTCCTTTATCTACATCTGTTCCACACTCTGGCTTTACTTTAAACCCTTTTGGTACTGTTACTTCTTTTCCATCTTTGTCTTCTGCTTTTACTGTTCTTTTTTGTATTTCTGTTAGTCCTTCTACTAATGGCTTTCCATTTTGTCCTTGTGGTAATTTTCTTAGTTCCATTAAATAGTCATATTCCTCTACCATTGAATCTAAGCCTTCTTCTTCTCTTTTAGCGCTTTCTTCATATGCATCTCTTGCTTGCTCTGCTTTCTTTATTAAGCCATTTTCTCCTACTACCATATTTATACTTACTGTTGCTAAAATTATTAGCACAATTATGGTTACAACTAGCGCTATTAATGTAATTCCTGATGTAAAATTTTTCAATGAAGAATTTTTATTTTTAGATAATCTTTTTTTCATTTTCTATTTTATTTCCTCCTTTGTTTTTCTCTAATTCTTTATGTATATTTTAGGTTTATTTTAAAATCTTATTCAGTATTTTTAAGATTTTATATTATTCGGATATTTCCGAATTAATTAAATTTTACTATCTATTATTGAATTTTGTCAATACTTTTTATTAAAAATATTTGGTTTGTTCCGAATATTGTTTTTAGTAATTTTGCTATACTAAATATATATTTAAAGGAGGCTTATTTATAATGTTACTATCTGATGCTATTAACTTAAGAATTAGTGAATTATTAAAGAAAAATAATTTGACTGCCTATAAACTTTCATATCGTGCTGGAATTTCAAATTCAATTATTAGTGACTGTAAACGCGGAAAAGTAAAAGAGCCTACTATTAGCTCTATAATTCATATTTGTGAAGGTCTAAATATCGAACTTAAAGATTTTTTTGATTCTCCTTATTTTAAAGATGTAGAAGCTATAGATAGATTTGAACATAATGATTCAAAGGTAATATAAAAAGATTAGAATTTTTAAATATAATTCTAATCTTTTTATATGCAAAAAATAATTTGATTACTTATTATAAGTTATTCAAATATATTTAATATTTAGCCTAATCAAAATATTCACATCTTTTCGTTTTTGTTGCCTATCTTTTTTTCTAATTTGTTATTAATTTCTTTTAAAGCATTTAAATATTCTCTTTCTACAGGGCTAATGGTCTTTACTTGATATTTCCTATATTCTGCCTTTGCTTTTTCTATTGCCTTATCATGACTAATAGTACCAGCTTCAGTTAATAACTTTTCCCCTGTAGAAGAGAGTATCGTATCTAATTGTTTAATATAATCTTCCATATACATTGGATTATGCCTTATTGCTTGTAT